>DCFU01000025.1 GCA_002319795.1 Megamonas sp. UBA1796 | reverse complement strand
ATGTTAGTAATATGCCCTTCCAGGGCTAGAGCACTCCGGTTTACCGGAGGTCATGACTTTCTGACGCAGAGATTGCGTGCGCGTTTGTTTTGAAATTTATTGTACATCGTGCAAAGAGAATCGCATCGGAATCCCATGAAGAGGGCAGGGAACAAAATATCGTGCGAACCTTAGTCAAAAAAACGATCACTGAAACAACAACGACCGAATCCTGAATATAAAGCATAGAAAATTGGCAAATTCCATCACCTTTGGTTTTTGTCAATTTTTTGTGTGACAAAACAGAAGTATAATAAGTTGAAATTATGATTCCATAATATATAATAAATATATAAAGAGCCTATGCTTTTTAAGAAAGGACGGAGGTTTATGAATAAAAATATGTTGGTTCCCAAGATGTTAGAAAATAAATTGGTAGCAGTAATACGCACAGACAGCCCGCATGTAAAAGAAATTGTAGAACATATTATACAAGGTGGAGTTAAGGTTATTGAAATAACCTTAACAATGGAAAATTCCTTGGAATTAATAAAAAATCTACAAGCGGAATATAAAAACAGTGATGTTTTGATTGGGGCCGGAACGGTGCTGGATCCGGTTAGTGCGCGATTGGCAATAAATTGTGGTGCAAAATTTATCGTTGCACCAGTCTTAGACAATGCTGTAGCGGAGATTTGTAATTTATATGATGTTTTATATATCCCAGGCATATCAAATCCAAATGATATTCATCGTGCCTTGAAACTTGGCTTGCATATTTTAAAATTATTTCCGGCATCGGCATTTTCGCCTTCTATTATAAAAGATTTTCATGGACCTTTTCCACAAGCTGATTTTATGATTAGTGGAAAGGTGAATGAAGAAACCATAGGATTATGGATGAAGGCAGGTGCCCGTGTTGTTTGTGTAGGCAGTGCCTTTACAAATGCAGAAAAAAATGGGTACGACGCTATTGAAGCAGTTTCTAGAAAATTTGTAACGCTCGTGAAAATGAATGAAAATAAAGGAGGTACATCATTATGAAAATTGTAGCGGTATCAGCTTGTACTATGGGGGTTGCTCATACTTTTATTGCACAAGATAAGCTGGTTGAGGCAGCAGAAAAAATGGGGCATCAGATTAAGGTGGAAACCCAGGGAAGTATCGGTGCTGAAAATGTCATTACAGAGGATGATGTAATACAGGCAGATGTAGTTATTATTGCTGCAGATATTAATATTAAAGATGAAAATCGATTCAAAGGGAAACCAATCGTCCGCGTTGGTGTAACAGTAGCGATTCGTCAGCCAGAAGCACTGTTGCAACAAATCGAAGAAAAGCTTAAAGCAATCCATTAGAGGCCATAAATAACCAAAACTGAATCGAGAAATGTGGGTTGGACAAATGGAAAAAATGAAGAAAGTGATGCGAAAAGAGAAAATCATAGAGAGTATGACGCAGAGCGACGTTCCACTACCCTTATCTGTCTTGGCAGAAAAGACAGGGGTAAGTGAACGGACGCTTTATCGAGAAATTAAAGAAATCAATATAATGCTGCAACATTATGGAGTTTCTATTTTTAATCTGAAACATCAGGGCTTCTATATCGACGGAGATCGTTCGGAGATTACATCCTTATTACGTTCGGGAACGTTTGATGAAAAACGAATCGATACTCCTTTACGTCGGAAAAAAATCTTAGCAGATTGTTTAAAAAATCGGAATTTAGAAAAATTAAGCTATTATGCACATGCCTTTAAAGTTGCAGAATCTACCATTAGTCAGGATTTGAATCTAATTGAAAAATGGTTGGAAAAATATGAATTGCGATTGTTGCGTAAGCCGGGAAAAACTATTCAGATTGAAGGAATAGAGAAGAATATACGTACCGCGCTGAAAGAATTCATTTGTCACGAATTTGAAATGACTACTTTAGAAGATACTTTTGTAAAAGAGACAGCAGCCACTGATTCGGTGCAACAACAGATATTTGAACAATTAGGAATTGATCCTGCTTATATTTTCAAAACTATCCGGGAGTATGAATCCGATTTTGGTGGACTTTTTGCCGATGAGGCATTTAATGCATTGGCCATTCATATTGCAATAGCCATCCGTCGGATTAAGGATGGTAACTCCGTGCCTTTTTCGAGCCGAGAAACGATTGGTGAATATCAAAAGGAATATGATTTAGCTCGAAAGGTTGGGGAAAAGATTGGAACGGCATATGACATTAAGTTTTCAGGCCATGAAATTTATTTTCTGTTTTTACACATTATTTCAACTAAAGTAGTAAAAAAAACACCCGTGATTTTTGATATCGAGGAAACAGAAGGTGATTTGATTGTTAAAAAAATTGCTGAATATGTTTTTATGATGGTCAAGAATACAAAACAGATTGAAATTGATCGAAAAAAATATTTTGATAACCTGATAATGCATTTGCGTCCCATGATTAATCGTCTGGAATATAATATGAAGCTTGAAAATCCACTGTTAGAGATGATTAAACGGGAATACCCTGAGGCATATGGTATCGCGTGGATGACAAATTCTATATTTAAATATTATATAGGAAAAGAAATATCAGAAGATGAAGCAGGTTTTATTGCTGTTCATATTGCATCCATGATTGAAGGGGCTAAAGAATGCCTGCGCGTTGTCGTGGTCTGTAGTAGCGGAATTGGTGTAGCACAGTTGATTGCCACGCGGTTGGAGGCACGGTATTCTCAAATAAGAATTACTGCAATTGATAGCGTAGCGTCTTTTGAAAAAAAATCATATACAAATAAGGCAGATTTGGTACTGTCGACATTTCCTTTGCAAACTGAATTGCCGCTGCTTTTGGTTTCGCCTTTATTGAATGGAAATGATATGAATAAAATAGAGGATTTTTTGTACAATCATTCTCTAGATAAAGGAAATATTTTCAATAGTGTGAAGTTGGAAACTTTTTTACGTCCAGGATGGAAAACACAAGAAGAGGTGATTCGGAATGTTTCGGCAAATCTAGAAAAAAATGGATTAGTAAAGTCTACTTTTTATGAAAATATTTATGCACGGGAAAAAATCAGCTCAACTTCAGTAGGTATGAAATTGGCATTACCCCATGCTGCGTTTGAGTCGGTACAAAAATCTACATTGGTAGTGGTAACGCTTGATCAAGCCATTATGTGGGGATCGGATGAGGTGGATTTAATTATTTTTATTGCCTTAACAAAACAGGATGCAACATGGGTACCGAATGTTCTTAAAAATATGTATTATAAATTATATTTTTCTAAAAGTCATACGCAATTGCTTCAGAGCAATACGTATGAAGAGATTTTGAGAATTTTAACAGAATAGGTGATTACATGGATTTGACACAAGTTATAAGAGAAGAATGCACATCTTTTGATAAAAAACTAGGTTCTAAGGCCGAAGTCTTTGCATATTTGACAGATCAACTGTATTCAGCAGATCTTATTTCTTCCAGAGAAAAATTTATAGAAGCTCTGTATTATCGTGAAAGCCTTTCAGAAACAGGGATTGGTGATGGTATTGCAATCCCACATGGAAAAGATGTTTGTGTACAACAAGCCAGCATAGCATTTGTTCGTTTGCATGAACCGATTGCATGGGAGAGCCTGGATGATAAGCCCATTCAATATGTTTTTTTATTGGCAATTCCTATGAATGGCGGAGCGGAGAATACAATGCATATCCAGATTTTATCAGAGCTGGCACGAAGATTGATTCGAAAAGATGTAATCCAGCAAGTTGAAAAAGCGAAAACATTTTCTGAATTTTTAAAGGCATTTTAACTCAACGTAGTTGTAATGGAATTCTTTACAGGATGAATATGAAATTTAATAATAGGAGGCAGTCTTATGAAAGAAAAAATAACATTTAAGGCACTATCTACACATATGATGACAGGCGTATCTTATATGATTCCGGTAATTGCTATGGGAGGTATTTTACAATCTTTTGGAACAATGCTTGGCGGAGCGGGGGTCTTGCAGCAGCCAGGAACCATTGCTTATATGTTGTTTACGGCAGGCCAGGCAGCAATGAACCTTGTAGTTCCGATTTTGGCTGCATTTATTGCCTATTCCATTTGCGATCGTCCAGGAATAGCACCAGGTCTTTTGGTAGGCGTCTTAGCCGTAAATATGAAAATTGGTTTTATTGGTGGTATTATAGGAGGTTATTTGGTAGGCTATTTCTGCGCTTATATAAAAAATAATATAAAAGTATATAGTGCGGTAAAGCCTTTGATGCCTTTGCTAATCATACCATTAGCAGGTGGCTTGTTTGCCATTCTATTAATGAATGTCTTAATCGGGCCACCCTTGGCTGGCTTTCAGGAAGCAATGGTAAATTTGTTTAAAACCATGGGTGTTGGATCTAGATTTCTATTTGGCAGCATTCTTGGAGGCTTGGTTGGTATTGACATGGCCGGTCCTATTGGCAAGATTGGCACTACGGTTGCAAACGGTTTGATGGCAGATGGCATCTTTGGCCCAGAGGGAGCAAAAGTATGTTGTTGCATGGTACCACCGCTGGCTTTGGGTATATCATCTGTATTTTTAAATAAACGTAAATATACGCAACAAGAAGCTGTTGCGGGAAAATCTGCAATTTTGCTTGGGCTGTTTCAGGTAACGGAAGGCGGTTTACCATTCCTGTTGAATGATCCTTTGCGTGTTATTCCTTGTACGGTTATTGGTGCAGGAATTAGCGGTGGTCTGGCAATGGTCTTTGGAGTTGAATCACCTGTCACTATGGGGGGAATAGCAGCCTTTCCAGTTATGACTGGTGTTTTTCCAGGAGCATTTATCGCAGTTGGTGTGGGAGTTATAGTTGCTGTCGGCTTGTTAGCCTTAATCAAAAAAGATGTGAAAGATGATGAAGAAGAGAAAAACAAGCAGTGCGCAGAAGATCTGGATATTCATATTGAACTATAAAATTCAGCTTTTGGATACAGATAATATGCATAAAATCTAAGGTATATAGCAGGACGAATAACTGCCTAATTTCTATAAAAAATGCTGTGGCTTTGAAAATCGAAGCTACAGCATTTTTTTATTGTAATTGTTACTAAGTGAGGTACCTCACATAAGAAATTTTATTGTACGAGGTTATAATTCGTTGAAAAGGAACAGATCATTTTAATTTAAATATGCAAATATACAAGATTTTGAAAGAGCCTTTTTGTATTAAGCTTGAATTAGAACAAGATGGAGGGAGGTATGTATGCGACAAGATATGATCATGGCGGAACTTATTGGAATGTGAATTGTAAAGGAGTTGGGAATGACAATGTATGGAAAGATGTTTTCAAAGTTATTAGCTACATGCGGACTGTGTATTACCTGCTTTTTATCGCAGGCTCCGGTTGCACATGCAGCGGATGCCTATTCTGTGATTTATAACGATGTAAGTGCCTGGAATGGAGATGCTACACAGGCAGACTGGATTACCTCAGCTATTTTGTATGCATCCGGGCAGTATGGTGTAGATCCTCTTTTAGTGACTGCGGTCATGGAGACCGAAAGCCATTTCAATATAGGTGCCGGGTCTGGTGCAGGTGCTATCGGGCTTATGCAGCTCATGCCGGATACGGCATCCTCCATCGGGGTAAATCCCTACGATCCTTTGGGAAATGTCCTAGGAGGCGTGGCACATCTTAGGACTCTGCTGGATTCCTTTGCCAGCTGGGGGAGCTATGCCGTAACGGATGCGGTTGCTGCATATAATGCAGGTTCCGGGGCCATCCAGCAATACAGCGGGGTTCCACCTTATCGGGAAACACGCAACTATGTGATCAAAGTATCCAATGCATATAATGCACTTTTGGCAAATTGTTCTTGACGTAAGGATGCCCATAATGGTCATCGGAAAATGGAGGGATAGAAAATGTCCTGGATAAAAAAGACGGCAGTCGGAACGGGTGTGCTTATGGGGGTAACGGTCAGTTTTCTGGCCATGCTCCCTAATGCCAGACATGCTTCTGCTATTGTACTGGTCTATGATGCGCAGAATGTAGCAGAAGCTATAAAAACAGCTATCAACACTGCAAGCATGTTAACGAATGAGCAGAAACAGCTGGCATTGCAGATTTTGAACATGAAGAAACTGGATGGGGAAACTTTGGCTGCATGGTATAAAAACCAACAAACCCAGCAGAATGAAGTATTGAACGAAGAACAGATGAAAACAGGAGCACTTAATTCAAATAGTTCGGTCAATACGTTTTGGAATGAAGAGATGGGTAATGTAGATGATGTCCTGAACGGGAATATGACCTTAGTGGATTTCTACTCTTCTTCGCAGAAAGGCCTGAAGGCTTTGGACAAAACGAATTATGATGTCCTGCATAATGCCAAAGCCGTACAGATACAAAATGATGCCTTGTCCAGTACGGTTTCATCCGCCTTGGATGCTTCAAATAATGCGAACGGCAATCTGGAGGCTGTGCAGGCTGCAACAACTATTGAAGCTGCCCATGCGCAGGCAACCATTCAGGGGAATGCCATATTGGCGAATCTGGCCGCTATGGAGGCTGCCAACTATCAAAGAGAGAATGTTGAACGTGCAACGAATCTACAATTGGAGGAGAATTCCAAATCGAACATGTCGAACTGGGTGCAGAACTTCAGCCAGAGCGACCGGACACAATGATAGGAGGCATGGAATATGAAAAAATATCTACCTTACCTTATAATAGCATTCTTGTTGTTCGGGTTGGCCTGGATGCCGACACATGCGTTTGCGGCAGATAATATCAGTGCAATTGATGCAGGAACTGGGCTGACAAAGTTTGATTCAGGGCTTAAACCGATTGCCAGAAGCCTTGTAAATGCAGGAAAAATAATTGTAAGTATCATGACCACCGTTGCCTTGTTGATGATAGCTTCCGGTATTCAGGAAGGGAAAAAGACCGTATGGAGCATTATTCTGGGAATCGGACTGGCCCTGAACTTTGCCAGCTTTTTCTATTCCGTGTTTGGCACTTACTTCCATGGAGATGTTACGACCGCACAGATTACCCAATATCAGTTCGATTTAAAAGGCGAAAATGATGGTGCTGTGGATTTGCTTTCCGGGTTCATGAATAACTATACGAAAAATGTAATCGTACCGGGTGCTATGGCTATACAGGGGCCGATATTGAAGCTCTTAGGGATTCTGACGCTTATCGATGCGACTATGCAGCTATCGCTGGATCTTGTCAGTGGAGATAAAGTAAAATTTCTCATCACCGTGTGTCTGCGTGCAGGACTCTATATTTTCCTCATCACAAACTGGTTGTATGGTATTGATATCATGAATGCCTTTGAAGCAGGATTTCAGGAAATTGGATTACTTGCAGGTGGAGCAAGCGCTAATACAGAGTTGAAACCGGATTCGATTGTGAACAACGCTATTGTTATTTTTCATGCGATATGGGATAGCGCTCATTTCAGTATAGGAAGCCTCGGGCTATCTTTTGTGAATCTAATCAGCATCGTATGCATCATTGCATGTCTGTTCCTGACAGCTATTGAAATGTTCATGGTGCGGATTGAATTTTACACCATGGCATTGATTGCCTTGCCGCTGCTGCCTTTTTTTGGCATGATCAAGCAATTACGTTTCTTAGCTGAAAAAGCCATTGGGGCTGTGCTCAATCTCATGATCAAGGTTGCGGTCATTTCCTTTATCAGTACGATTGCGTGTCCGTTGCTTAAATCCTTTGCGGATAAGATTGCCGCAACAAGTGCTCCGTTTACGCAGATTGGAATCATTCTGCAGACCGTACTGGCTGCGTTAGTAATTTTCTTCCTGACCAAGAGAATTCCAAATCTCGTTCAAGGATACCTGACCGGGAATCCTTCTCTGGGTGGTGGTATGGTACAAATGGCAGCAACAGGCTTATCCGCTGCTGGTGGAGCTGCTGGGGCTGTGCGTGCAGCAAGCAATATGAGAGGCGGTGGTAATGCTATGCGCTCGGTAGGTTCTGGAAACAGAATGAGCCAAATGGGAGGAACCGCGGCAAATCTCATGAAATTAGCCTATCTCCAGAATCCTATGACATGTGGATTTCAGTCTGCAAAAAGTAGTTTATCAAAACAAATGGATGACCGCATGGATAATAGGAGTAATTCGCCAGATAATACTAAATTACCAAATCCTATAGGATATGCAGCAAAAATGCCTGTTAAAGCAGTATCAGAAACGGAAAGAAGAGTTAAAGCAGCTATGGAAGTAATAAAAAAGTACAACAAGTAAAAAAAAGGAATCGCCAATTTGCTGGCGAGAGACGGGGATGCGGACAAAAAGTTGGACTCTAATGGAGGAAATCTAGATGCAATTTTCATTAGAACCGAAACATATAGCTTTGCAGCTGTATGATG
>DCFU01000001.1 GCA_002319795.1 Megamonas sp. UBA1796 | reverse complement strand
AAGCACAAACTATTTTACACTACCGAATCTGAGCAAGCTTCAGTGCGTTCAAAATATAAATTGCTTGTTAAACTTCTTGCAGGTGCTTTTTGACGGTTTGATATATGAACCAGATGAAAAAGTGGCATTCATGCAGTAGACATTATTTAGAGGTTATACACAAGCTGAACTCGGTAAAATGGTTGGTCTTTCGGGCGATCGTATAAGACAATATGAAAACAATGTTCGTAAACCAAAACCAGAACTACGACAAAAAATCATCAATGCCTTGGACGTGGTTCCTGCTGCTCTTTCAGATATAGAAATAACCAGCGTGAATGATATGATGCATACTTTCTTTTTCATGGAAAATATCTTAGGTCTTTCTATAGATAGAATTAACAAACAATATACACTAACATTCAATAACTCCTTATCAAATAAAGCTTTTGATTTTGCTCTGAATTCGTGGTACACCGCCAAGCAAAAATCATTTTGTCAGGAAACTGATACTGCTGAGGTTGCTAAAAAAAAACAAAACGCATATAATAAATGGCGTTATCAATATTCATCAGAATGATAATTTTGCATACAGACTTTGGTAAGCGTTTAACGCTTGCATATCAAAAAAGTTTTAAGTAAACCCCACCTACTATAGCACAGGCTTGTCAATACAAATTAAGAAAGCCCATCTAAAGCAACTGGCTTAAGATGGGCTTTCTTTTCAATTGTTTCCCTTATAAACCGTTTACTCATTGATGTCAACGGGCAAACGGCTTTTGCTTGCCATTCACACTACAAGCTCTGTTTTTATGGAATGGTTTTGATAGTTCATTCTGCACGCATTGTACAAAGTCTTTGCAAATCTCAAACTCCCTATTCTGGAATGGTATTCCTCCTGGCAATAGCATATCGGCATAAACAACACTATACGGACGGAATTTTGGATTTTGGATTTGTTCAGCAAATTTATCAGAAAAGCTTTTCATCTTATCCGGCATAGTTGCTACTGCATCCAATAAATCCTGACGTCGTTTACTGGAAAAAACAATAACCAAATCAAAAATATCACGCTGAACAGCCTGAAACCCGCGAAAGAATAACTTTTTACTGACAATCTCAACTACATCATCGAGTCGAACATTTTTTTCTAAAAACTGTTGTTTTCGTGCTGAGAATTTCGTAATTTGTGGGCTGGCAATGAAATCGACCTTTCCTTCAGGAAAGGTCAAGGAAATGTACCGACTCATTTCATCATATTCTAAAGCATCTTCACTCTTATTATTGAAACGTGGTGACAATTTACTTAATAATTGTACATCATCTAAAAAAATATCAATATCCTTGCTTAATCGATGATTATATGTATTTGCTAAAATTGTTCCTCCACCAATAGACCAATTGCGCGAAGGAACAGCTCCCTCATATAAAATATCCATTGCATACCCTAATAGCTTTTTAGAATTCTCCATTTTTTAATGCCCTTTCAAAGTTATATTTTTCACCTTGATCTGGCAACTGGTTAAAAAGATTTATGATGGATGCACGAGAAATTGACTGTTCCTTCATAAATTTCTTCATCAATGAGGGATAGCATTCATCAAAAAAGCCAAAAATATAGCGCTGATGTACTTCCTCATCATATGGAATTTCATTACGTAAGATTTTAGTAAGTGTTTGATACGACATTTCAGTTCCACAACGAATATTCATCCGAACCTGACAAGCTAAAGAAGCCTTGTTTTCAATATTATTAAGCATCGTACATCCTCCTTCCGCATCTTCTTAAACATATCATACCACATCAATTTTATGTAGCCAATATTTTTCCTGCTTGATTCACTCAATAAAATGGCGGCTTTTCAAGTCTTTGATGGACTGCTCCATCGTCAGCATCCCCGCTGCAGGCGACATATAATCCCTTAGCCGAAAGTATTCCTGATTGCGGATAAGGCTTACTGTGGCATCCGTCTTCGTAAGCATTTCAAAGGCGGCCACACGGCCTCCTCCACATTTACATATAAGCTTCTGCGCTACTACACCCAGGAAGCAATTGGCAAAGTTTGTACACACCTGTTTCTGTTGCTCTGCCGGAAAATATTGCAAAATCCGGTCGATTGCCTCAATGACGTTCGCCGTATGCAACGTCGCAAAGACCAGATGACCTGTTTCGGCCGCATTCAGAGCGGTTGCCATCGTGTCCTTGTCACGCAGTTCTCCAATGAGTATCACATTGGGAGCTTCACGTAAAGCAGCCCGCAATCCCGTAGAGAAACTGCTGCAATGCTACCCAATCTCTCTTTGCGATATGAAAGACTTCCGTTGCGGATAGACATACTCGATGGGATCTTCCAAGGTAATAATATTTCCGCTGCGTTTCGCGTTTATAGCATCCAGCATAGAAGCCAATGTGGTCGTCTTTCCAGAACCTGTTGGTCCGGTAATGATAATAAAGCCATGTTCGGCATCTATTAGGTTGCGCAGGCTCAGTGGCAACATAAGTTCGCACATCGTGGGTATCCTCTCCGGTATGAGTCGGAATACAAAAGAAATTCCCTGAAAATCCTTGAATACATTGACTCTCGCCCGCAGCATACGGCTATGATCAAAAATATTTTTGCAAGCGTAAGCTGTATCTGCATCTCCCTTTTCTTCTAATCTTGCAAGCTGTATGTCATTTAAGACGTTCCTCGATAATAAGGTAGTTTCCTCCGGCGACATAGGCGTTCCTTCCAATACCTCGATTGTCCCGTTGATGCGAATGCCTGGACTCCTTCCTGTAATGATATGTAAATCCGAACCATGCTTTTCGGCTGCTATCGATAACAGCTCTTCTAATGGTTTCATAACGATCACCTCATGGGATAGCATAACATGGTCTATGTGTTTCAAAATCTTGTTTTTTTGCAAAAAAAGATGCTGCATCCGAGACACAGCATCTTTCAACTTAAATCATGATTCCATAGCGATGGAAAAGTTGTACAGCGTCCTTCCGGCTGATGCGTCCAGTCAGATTATAGGACTTGATTCTGCTATCGACACTATCAAAGACCAGTTCAAAATTTGACCAGTCATCGGCATCATAATACTTTTGCAGACGTTCTAGATCCTCCAATAAAGGTTTTGGCATATTGGGGGGAATGTCTATATCTGGGTCAATGAACAATTTCATCACTCCTATCGCTGTTTATTAGATTCTTTCATCCGGATTTGCTTATATACAGGCTGCAGTACTTTTTCCATCCGTTCATCCAGAATCCTACGGTAAAAAATACGCTGCATATCCGAAAGTCCAGGTGTTGCCGCAAACATATTATGGATTTGTGCTGCGCATTTCAATATACGCGGCACAATACGTGTAACCGCTGCAGTGCATTCCGCATTTTTCATTTCCTGCATGAAGTGAAATGGATTAATTTTTTTATCATTGGTTGTGAAGGTTGAAATAACACCATTGTACGCCTGTGCCTTAAAGGCTGCTGCATCATGGAAGACTTTATCCATTTTTTCATCATCCCATTTATTGTTCAAACAGCCACCATTATCATAGACAGGCGCCAGCTCCTTCGTTCCATCGAGACGATCAATGACCCCCCAGTTTCCATTATTACGGTCTGCATTTCCAATATAAGCGTCTATTACAAACATATCCCAAAAACGTTCTTTAATCCCAGGAATCCGTTTCAAAAAAGGATGCTCCTCAATCGTTTGTAAAATCTCAGACAAGTCTGCGCCTTCACCATTTGTTGCATTACCATTGACATCCAAAAACTGCGGTTCATATGTGGTCTTAATTTCGCGGAATTCATTCAAACGATCCCCACGCTGTAAAAAATCCTTACAGGCCACAACAATCTTACCATTTCGAATGCCTAATAATGTATCATGTGTAGGAATACCAAGCTTTTGATATATATGCGAACCCAGGTATTCACAGACCGGACTATTCGAGTAACTCATTTCAACATTCCGCATCGACCGTCCACGTAAATTTCCTGGAAACTTTAAGATGTAATTTTCCCCTTCATAACAGATTCCGACTTTATTGCCTGATAATCCACCATACATTCGTTCATTCTGTTCGTATCTAGTAAAATCTATTAATTCCATATGACTCCACCTCTTTTTTTCACCTAAATCAATAATCTCCAGCTTCTCAATCACGTACTCAATATTTTACTGCATTTAAGTTAATCTTACTATAAACCTGAACCTATGGCAACGAATCCCCCGTTGCACTTCGGCTAATTTCTAAAAAATCGAAGTACTGTGAAAATCACAAACACGATTATCAGAGGAACACCCAGCGTATGTGCGAAGCTGGTTCCCGCGTGCCAGGCAATCGAATGTATGAAGGTATTTATAAGAGAATCCATGTTTTCCCCCTTATCCAATCGTTTCAGCGAGTGTGAAACGGCTGCTTATTCTTTTCTACTGCGATAGCCTTCTTGATACCAAGTCCATATTGAATTTCTCCCAGAGCAAAATGTTGGAATTTCGATAAAAATGTATTGCGACCTCCTTTTGTATAATAGGCTGTCAGTATGTCTTCAAACTCTTTTGAAAGATTTGGGGCTGGAATATACTTAACGCTTTCAGCTTGCAACAATTTTTCTGTCGCATGGAAATGCGATTTTATGTCAGCCAGCGCTCTTTTTTGTTGCTGATCCATTGGCAGTCTATGGTCACTATATTGCAAAAGTTTGGCAGCATAGCCCGTTAGAACCCGGCAATATACCTGTGCCTGCAAGGTCTTACATATCTGCTGCCCATTTCGTATATCTTCAGCTGCCGTGAGTGGATGATCCGCATCATACTGCAGAATGGTCTTGTACTTGCACTTTAAATGAAGTCGTAATGCATTGGCCATGGCCAATGTCTCACGCGCCTCTAAAGCAAATATTTGCCCGGAACATTGGCTATGGAGAGAATACTCGCAGGCAGCGATATCTTTCAGCACAGCGGCACATATGCGCTCTGCGCTGTACTGTTCCTTAAACCCTGCCATCTTGGTGCGGTCAATTATTTCTTTTAATATGTAATAGTTGAGATACTCTGCCCCCTTTCTCGATTTGATGGAC
>DCFU01000035.1 GCA_002319795.1 Megamonas sp. UBA1796 | reverse complement strand
GAGTTATTTCACAGCCCCTTTTTTGATAAAAAAACGCTGCTCCAAGCAATACCATGCTTAAAGCAGCATCCTGCCATATTTTTACGCCAAAACACGCGCGAGACGGATAAGTTCCGGATCCAGTGTTTTTTTATGATTCACCGCATCATGCAGATTGATGCTTACAACCTTGCCCAAGTCAAAGCCAAGCACAACGTCTGAAGTTCCCGATATAAGCGCAAGCGCCGCACGTTCACCAAGCATGCTCGCCTTCATGCGGTCCTCAACAGATGGAGACCCACCGCGCTGAATATGTCCCAGCACAGATACACGCGTATCAATTTCCGTTTTTTCCGCTACAATCTTACCGATATCAACCGCTGAACCAACACCCTCCGCCACGACAATAATGCTGTAGCGCTTGCCAGTCAGATAAGATGCCTTTATTTCCGTACAAATCTCATCGAGATCAAACTTGACCTCTGGAACGAGCACATACTCCGCACCGCCCGCAATACCCGACATCATAGCCAGCCAGCCTGATTTACGACCCATGACCTCAATGAGGATGATACGCCGATGTGCCGACGCTGTATCACGCAGCTTATTTATGGCTTCCACAATCGTATTTGCTGCTGTATCAGCACCGATTGTATAATCAGATCCCCAGACATCATTGTCAATCGTACCCGGCAGCCCTACAACCGGCATGCCCATCTGGGCAAGCAGTGCGCCGCCCCGAAGGCTTCCATCGCCGCCAATGATCACGAGTCCATCGATTCCATGCTTCTTTAGATTGGCCAGCCCCAATTGCCGGCCCTCAGTCGTCTTGAACTGCTCACTGCGCGCCGTACCGAGGAAAGTGCCGCCACGCTGTATAAGATCACTTACACTATGTGAATTAAGTTCACACATATCATCTTCCAGCATGCCCTTGTAACCATTATTAATGCCCCAAACCCTTACATTTTCAGAAATTGCCGTACGAACAACCGCACGTGCCGCGGCATTCATGCCCGGACTGTCCCCGCCGGAAGTCATAACAGCTATACACTTCAACATTTCACATCTCTCCTGTCCCTTACGAAAACTCAGTTTTATATCAACCTGAAAGCATTCCCAGGCCCTTAACAAACATTATACATATTAATTCTAAGGATTTCCCGGCAAAAAGTAAAGTCTTTTAATAAAAAAGCTTTCTATACAGAGAATGGGGCATCGCCAGCAGGCGACACCCCAAAAACACAGAAAAGCACATTATTTTACATTGAGTATTCCAGTTGCAAAGCCTAAGATACCAATCGCAAAAAGACCGAAAATAATCCAAATCGCATTGATATTCCGCTTCATTAGATACATACAGGCAAAAGTCATAAGCAGCGGGACAAGACCTGGCATCAGCTGATCGAGGATAGTCTGGACCGTAGTCGTTACGACCTCTCCCTTGGCATTCGTAATTTGGGATACGACAACCGGGATATTGACCGAAGTCCATTTATTCACCAGAGCACCCATAACAAAAAGACCGAGGATTGAAGAGCCCTCTGTAAGCTTTTGCAGCTTGTTGCCACCGGTATCCGACACGATGTCCGTGCCTTTGGTATAGCCGTATTTGATACCATACCAGCGTATCGCCAGACGAACTGCATTGAACAGTACAAAGAACAGAATTGGTCCCGCAAGACTGCCCGTGAGCGCAAACGAGGCACCGAGAGCCGCCGTAATAGGACGCAGCGTACCCCAGAAAATCGGGTCACCAACACCAGCCAATGGCCCCATCATGCCAACCTTGATACCGTTGATAACACTATCCGGTATATTCTTGCCATTGGCCCTCTGCTCCTCCATTGCCGCCGTAATGCCGATAATCGGAGCCGTAACAAATGGCTGGGTATTATAGAACTCAAGGTGGCGCTTCAATGCCTTCTTGCGGTCTTCGCCTTCATAGAGTCGTTTTATGATTGGCACCATACCGAAGCAATATCCCAAAGCCTGCATTCTTTCCATGTTCCATGAGCCCTGTAAAAAGTTTGAACGGACAAATGCCCAGAAAAAATCACTGGATGTAAGTTTCTTTTCCATTTATAATATCCTCCTTTTATTTTCCGAATAAACCGAATCAATCAAGCTCATCATCTGCAGCACTCGAGGACATATTGCCCGGCGCAGCTGCTGCCACCTGGTATTTCGGATTAAGCTGTATATACACAATTGCGCATACAAGGCCAATAACACCAAGAGCCACCAGATTGAAATTCGTGAAGGCGGCTACAACAAAACCCAGGAAGAAGAAACACATCAGATACTTCACACCCATCATATTGATGACCATGGCATAACCTACAACAACGATAAATCCACCAGCTACCTGCAAACCGCCCGTAATGACTGCCGGAATCGCATCAAGCATCGCCTGTACGGCACCTGTGCCAATATACATTGCAACAAGTGTCGAAGGAATGGCTACACGCAGTGCCTGAATAAGGAGCGCACCTAAATGGCAGATATCAATACCGATGAGGCTGCCCTCCTCGGCATAGCTATCGGCTCTGTGCTGGAATACAACGGTAAGCGTCCTGCAAAGGATCGTGAGCACCTGCCCCGCGGCTGCCAGCGGCATAGCAATAGCAATGCCGGCTCCGATGCTTTGATGGCCCGCGACAACAAGTATGGTCGATATGACAGAAGCAAGCGCCGCATCCGGTGCCATCGCTGCACCGATATTCATCCAGCCAAGGGCAATCATCTCAAGAGTACCGCCAATGATAATACCAGTTGTCATATCTCCAAGAATAAGACCTGTGACCGTGCAGGCGATAAGAGGCCTGTGCGTCTGAAACTCATCCAAAACGCTCCCCATACCAGCCACACTCGCTATGATAAAAATAGCGATAATTTGCATGCTACTAAGTTCCATATTATTTCCCTCCATTTTAAAAAATTATGATTTTTCAGTCCCCTGACAGAGACCAGGAGTCTGTAACCAACTTATTTCAAAACATCCATGAGCATGACCTTTTTATCCGAATCCACTTTGCGTATCTCGAGCTCAATGCCCTTTTCATTCAGGGACTTAAAGGCCGCGATGTCCTCATCATTGACAGAAACCGCACCCGTGATCTGATGCTTGCCCTCCTTGAAGCTCATACCGCCGATATTGATGCTGGTGATAGGTACGCCCGCATTAACCAGGCGCAATACACTGGTCGGGTTCGTAAAGAGCAACATGCATTTATCCTCTGCGTATTTCGGGTTGTTGTAAACGCGCACGGCCTTATCTACATCGACAACGTGGGATTTGATGCCCGGAGGCGCTACCTGCTTGAGTAATGTCGAGCGAATACTGTCGGCCGCAACTTCATCATCGCAGACAATAATGCGCTGGCACCCCGTGCTCTTGGACCATACCGTTGCTACCTGACCGTGAATAAGACGGTCATCGATTCTTGCTAATACAATGTTCATTATAAATCATCCTCCGCTTCCTCTGCGATTGCACTCGCATGAAATGTCTGTATCCCAGCCTGTCCGGCTTTGATAGCCTTTTCCATAAGTCCCTTGATGTCCGTTTCCTCATCTGTCATCTGCACACTTACCATCTCGATGAGCATCGGCAGATTCACACCCGTCACGATTCCATATTGTTCATTCTCAATCACCAGACGGCAGGCCGCATTATAGGGACTTCCCCCGAATAAATCATTCAGGAAAAGCACCCGTCCATCTGTATCCATATGCGCAATTGCGTCCTTATATTTCCCGACGATATCATCCGGCCCCTCACCAGGAATCAGCGTCACCGTCTTGACATTCTTTGTTGCTCCACAGATCATTTCGCAGGTTTTTATAAGTTCTTCTGAAAATTTTCCGTGTGTGCCAACTATTATAGCGAACATTTCATTATCCTCCTTATTGAATCAGCTTACATCCATATATAATGCAAAACATGTGCCAACTTTGTGTATCAAAAGCAACCCCTTATTTTTGGCCTATATACCAATAGTTTTTTCGTTTTTTAATACACTTATAGTGAAAGTGATACGGTTTATTGATAATCTTAATACTCTATAAAATTATCTGAAAAATTGCATAAAAAATACACTATAGCAAAACGTGCCATAGTGTATTCCTGATTATTCAAGTTCTATCAACAGTAGAATGAACTCCGCCCTAATATCATTTGAAATGCAAACTCCTTTTCGCATAAATCTGCCCGTTTTCTTTCGTCTTACAGGCTTTTGTGTATGGTTTTTCTCTTGTTGTTTTTAGAGCAACTGGACTGTCAGTTATAATCCCTGCAGATTCAAAGCTGCCAGGCACCGGATACGTATGGAATTACTACACGTTTTTCCATACGTTCTTTCAATACACTGCGGAAATGAATTAATACACTTATCATGTAACAACACGCATATATATTAAAATCATATCTTAAAAATTTTTACCGAATTTTGCAGTTCCTGCGCCAATTTAGACAAAGCTTCACTTGCTGACGCAATTTCTTCTGCCGACGCCGATTCTTCCTCTGTCGTTGATGATACCGTTTGCATTTCCTTTGCTACCGTATGGCTGTGACGATCAATCTTCTGCACCGCCGTAGTAATCTGTCCGGCATCTGCTGCTGCTCCCTGCATAGCTGAGGCTATGCCTTTTATTTCTGCTGAAACTCCATTGACCAGTCCGGCAATTTCAGCAAATTGTATTCGCAGACCTTCCACGGATTTCGCTCCGCTCACTACACCATTTCGTCCCTGTCGCATAGAATCCACCGCTTCAGCGGTATCCTGCTGAATCGTCATAATCAGTTCGGAAATTTTTTGTGCGGCTTCCTGTGACTGTTCCGCTAATTTTCTTACTTCCTCTGCAACCACCGCAAATCCACGACCAAGTTCGCCAGCTCTGGCTGCTTCAATTGCCGCATTCAAGGCTAAAAGATTCGTTTGTCCGGCAATTCCTGAAATCGTATCGACAATCTGCCCAATTTCCTGTGAACGTTCTCCCAGGCGTTCCACTAAGGCTGCAGAGCTCTGCACCGTAGTTTCTGCAGCCTTCATCTTTCCGACCACTTCATCAACGGAAGTATTTCCCTGTTCGGCTTTCGCCGCCGCAGCCTCTGAATTTTGTGCAACTTGTTGCGCATTGGTTTCGATTTCCTTTACCGTATGATTTACTTTTTCTACAGCCTGTGTACTGGTATCCACCGCTTCCTGTTGACGTACTGCGGCATCTGCTGCCTGTGTCACCGCTCCCGCGGCTTGTGTCGCCGCACTGGCTGCCTGGCCGGAACTTGCCGTAAGCTGTTCAGACGATGCCGCCAGCTGTTCTGCCGAACTATGTATATTCCGCAATAAATTTCGCAGATCCGTTCTTACTTTTACTAAGGAATCTGCCATTTCACCAAATTCATCACCACGGAGCAAGGTACGCTCCTGCTCCCGGAAATTTCCCTGTTGTAATTCATTACAGGCAAGCGTCATGGACCGCAGTGTATGGCTGATTTCTCTGACAATAAATGCCGCGGCACCCAGCAGCAGCAAAAATGCTATGCCAGTGATTAAAAGCATTGTTTTATTTGCTGCACTGCTATCATTTTTTGTTTGTCCATCCATTTCTGTTACGTTGTTATCACAAATTTCTTTCAGATACGCCAGTGTATTTTTTAAGCTATTTAAATTTTTAATACCGACTGTACTATATAATACGATTGCCTGCTCAATGTTTCCCTGTATCGTAAGATCAATTACCTCTGCCGCTGTTTTTTGATATGCCTTCCAGCCAGCTTCTGCCTCCGGTACAAGCTGCATCGCTTCCGGAACATTCTGCGATACCGCCAGATACTGCTGCCAGATAGTATTATATTCTACGGCATAAACCTGTTCCAGATCATTTTTCATTTTTGCCCGCCTTGCCAGGTCCTTCGCAGAAATTGCCTCCAGCATGCTGGCCTGAACCTTGCGTACTTCAACATTTTCATTGCTCAGATATTCCTTGGCCGGCATTTTTTCATGCACCATAACATCCATATTCTGCGACGACTTCGCTAGATAGAAATAGCCTGTATAAGAAATAACCCCCATCCCGATTGCCGCAACCAAAACTAAACAAAAAATTTTATACGCCATGCGTATATTTGACATCCACTGCATTTTTATCCCCCTTTATATATTTTTCCGAATATTTGTTTTACCATTTATCTTTTTTCGTGTTATTCCCATAAAATCCTGCCTATTCCATATATTATCTAAAGAAATCTTATACTTATCTATAAATATTATATATAGATTAAACATTTTTTCTGAAGGAAGCTGCTAAAACAAACTAAGAAAAATATTGAAGATAAATTTCACTGCAATTTCTGTTTGCCCATAGGATACGTTTATTTTGATAAAAACATTGGACTCTGTGACGCTTTTAAATCATATCTGCCATATAATAAAATTCGTCTTCATTCAGCCTGAAGTTCAGGCTTTTTTCAAATACACCCGCCGCTTCTTTCAGTGCTTCGATCTTTTGTACATCAATTTTTTCCTTATCACCTTTATAGACCAGCGGGCTGCCAGTGACAATTCTTTCTAAGGCACAGCCACAATGCACAATCAGACGAATACGGATGGGATTGCTGAATATCTTCCCGAGCTTTCGTTCCAATACGCTGTCAAATTCCATTAATACACCCATGACCTTAGCCGGATTGAGATACGTAAGGAATTTTTGCAGGGATTCCTCACACAGCTTCTGTACAACAACATTCTTTTGTTCGCGCGGAGCCAGCCGCGCCTCTGTGCGGAAAAGTCCTGCCAGCATTCTCTCGCCCTCACCCTCGATAAGCTTTTCCAGCGGGATAAAGGGAATGGCGGCATCCGGCTTGGCCGTACCTACAGCTGCCAGGACCTTATATGTCTGCATGAGCTCTCTGATAGTCTCCTGCATGCGCTCCATCCCGACCGGAATAACCTCCACATGGTTCTTCGTTATACGCTGCAGTATTTCCTCGACGATTTCCTTGAGCTTAACCGCAGCGCCCTGCCCGGAAGCACATATCGTGACAATAGCCTCCCCACCCCGGACCGTTTCTGCCGTTTCGATAAAATCAACACTCTCATAGCCTTTGAAGTTCAGCAAAGACTCATAGATGTTATTAAGATCCATCCCCGTGATATCAGCCTTACGCATAGCTTCTAAAATGAGCGGCGTAGAAACCATATCAAGGGTGCGTACTAATGTCTTAAGGCGTTCCGCAATCGTCGTTCCCAAATTGCATAGTGAGCCCATATCTGCCAGTATGAGCACACCCTGCTGATAGTTGAGTCCCCTTAGCTTTGCCACCGTCTTTTCGAGTATCTCCTGCGGCCGAACCTCCAACGGCATATCAATAGCCACGACATTCGTATCATTCGTATTGAACAATTTCTGCGCCACCTCGACCATGGAGCTCGCTGTACTCTTGCCATGCGTCGCCACGAGGATAATCACCTTGTCATCGAGGCCTTCATCCTCGACGGATTCCAGCAACAAGGCAAAATACTCGATTTCCGTGCGTGGCATCTCGATATGATAATGTTCCTCAATCATCGCTTTTATTTCCAAAGCTACCTGAAAAGCAATAGAGTCCCGCGGGATTGCACCCTCAATCTCCGTATATGGAACCTCATCCTTCGCCTTTATGCGCTTGAGAAAAGCGCTTAAGTGCAGACTGAAGGCATACAGAAATCTCTCACGGTAGCCCCGGTTCATCCTTTTTTGCACATAGAGAGCGATTTCCTCGCTAAAATCGAGCAGCGATTTATCTACGATTTTGAGCAGGCGTTCCCGTGCTGACATCGATGTCCTATGCTTATTGTAGAAGGATTTAATATAGACGTTGACATCCGTAGCTACAATCTGTTTGATGAGCTCATCACGAATGCCGCCGCCCTTCAGCAGCCTCACCTTGTCCTCAACAACTTCATAAAGATTGAATGATTCCTTCTCGTTTTCATCTACATGCATAAGAGCATTTTTCTCGCCCGTCGGCATGATACGCAGCGGCTCATTTATGTATTTCGTGAGCTCAGCAAGTGCCTTCCGATTGGCACTCAATGTGAGCAGGCCGTTTTTTATTACTGTAGGCAGAAACTTAAAATCAATTTCTATATATTGCGGATTATCGATACTATTTAAAAACGCCCTGGCACACAATAGTTTTACATTCGATTTAAGCTGCCCTACATTGCCAGCACCTATGCTGCCAATGAGCGCTTTGACGCACTCAACGCCGATACGTACCGGCTTGTTTATGCGCTGTGCCTCTTCGGTAAGCAATAGTTTTATCATATCGAGCTTTTCTTCAAGCGAACGTTCGGAAAGCGTAGGCAGTGCAATGATATTCGGTATGCGGCGCATAAAGGTCTTGGTAAGAACGGAATTAGGATCTTCCGTGGTTGCCCCGATAATAAGCACATTCGCATGACGGCTTCGCGCTGTTTCGCCTAATCGGTTAAAGGTCCCCGTGTCGATGAAATAAAAAATCATTTCCTGACCTTCCGGTGGTAAACGATGAATCTCATCAAGAAAAAGCACGCCATTGTCTGCAGCCTCAACCAGCCCAGCCTTTGCAATGTCTGCACCTGTAAAGGCTCCCTTTATGTGTCCAAAAACATGCGATATCAGTAACTGTGGATTATTATAGTAATCCGCGCAATTAAAGGTCACAAACGGCGCATCTCCGGCAAAGCGATGCATAGACTTCCCATATTCGAACATCATATGCGCAAAAAGTGTTTTGCCTGCACCTGTCTGGCCTACAATGAGCGTATGCAGGCCATCCGGTGGATAAAGTATAGCCGCCTTAGCCTGTTCTACTTGTTTTTTCAGGCTCTTATCTGCGCCAATAAGGCGGTCAAAGGGCCCTTTATTGACTGCACCTGTATCCTTCACACATTCCTCAAGCGAATTGTATTCGCAGGGTCCTCGTCCCAGGGATTCACCACAAAGCCCTTCCAGTGCCGCCTTATCAAAATAAAGTACTGGACGCCCGCATATCTTTACGATACGGTCCTGACGATGTAACTTATTAAGTTCCATGCTCACATTATTCCGCATAATGTCAAGCGCGTCAGCGATTTCTCCGGCATCTATGCCCACCCGTCCCTGCAGCATATCCAGCTTATACCCAGCTGATTTTTCACGGATATATGCATAAATCCTTTCTATGCGCTTCAACGTGAAGCACCCTCTTCCTTTTTATCAGACAGCAACGCCTGCTCCCGTCCCTGCTGCACCGATGCCTGTACATAGAACAACGCCCCCAGCGGCGTCATATTATCTGTATTGGTTGTACTGCTCTGCACAAATAACATTTTTCCGTCCGTATTATAAAGTTCTTCTTCCAAACTCATACGGAAGCTGTATGGAACATCCCGGATGCGTTCACCGTAAACACGGTCTATAAGTACATACTTGCAGCCTGCTGCTCTGGCGAGCGCACAAAGCTTCGTAAGTGTCTTTGTCCCGCTGCTGTCAAATACAACACCCTGAATGCGATCCGCCAACCGGTCCTGCAATACATGCTTCATATAAGGTTCATCACCCGCTATTTTATCATCCAGTGCAAAACGGCAGGGAGCTACATACACAGCTGCCTGCATTACGGAAAGATCGCGAAAGAGCGGCGTATCGGCGCGCGACGCCCGCAGGCTTTGCTGCAAATCATAAAAATTCCGTACAGCTGCATCTGCATAAAGAACCATATCGTGATGAAACCGTTCTGAGTTCCGATTACGGCGCCATTCGTTTTTGTTCCCAAACTGCGCATAACCATTGGGCAGCGACTGCAATAAGCTCTTGACAAGATCGCCCTCAATAACCACGCGGTCAAGCTGCATCTTATCCCCATAAACACGGGCAAATGCTGCATTCCCTACAGCGGGCGCACCAAAGGAGATAACCTCCAGCTGCTTTTCCGGCACGCCCATAGCCGCAAGACGCGCAGAAAACAGCGTGGCCACTGCACCTCCCAGGCTATGCCCCGTGATATAGAGTTTGCTATCCGGGGCAGCCAGCAAAAGATCGCGGACATGCTCACCAAAGGTACCCCCATCGTATTCACGTGTAAAAAAAGCCGTGCGCGTATAATCGTCAAAGCCCTTATGCACCATAGGATCCACAGCTGTAAGATTCTGCCGTTGTGCTGCCTCGGCAAATTCCTGCCGTGACGTACCGCCAAAATACACCTTGCCCAGTTTCAAATCTACCTGGATATCTTTTTGGGTTTCCGTACCGGTGATTGCCAAAATGTAGATTTTTTTCCCGGTAGACGGCGATAATCGGCTAATGGCATAAAATCTCGCATCAGCGGCTGCCGTAACTTCATTAAATCCCTGTACTTCCCAGCCGCTTGCCGCAAGCTGTGAACGCGCCAGAAGTCCCATACTGTCATCATACGAAGCCAGATCCGTCCAGGCGCAGAACATCTCCAGCTGCGCCTGCTCCAGCTGTGATTTCTCAGGTGGTGCCGCCCAAACCGGTGAAACCATCACCAAACAAAAAAATATTCCTGAAAGCAAAAGAAAAAACTTGCGCACAAAATCCACCTCCCTTTCTTATATTTCCTTTATTATAGCAATATATCTGTATCCTGCAAAGCCTCTCACACCTGGACAACCTCTACACCCATACGCCGGACCTGCGCAACAAATTCAGGGTCGGCAAGTTTATCCGTAACAATCATATCAAGAGCCGTTATATCACAAGCCCGCACAAACGATATCAAACCAATTTTCGTATGATCCACCGCCAATATTTTTTTTCGTGCCATTTCCAGTAATGCCAGCTTCACTCCCTGATCATAAAGGTTGGGTGACATCATGCCAAGCCGGACATCAATAGCACTTGCTCCCAAAAACACAATATCCACACGAAATTCACGAATTGTCCGCACTGTCATTTCACCAAAGAACGCTTTCTGATCGTACTGATAGATGCCCGGTACAGAAATGAGCTGCAGCCCATGTGCATTCGCCAACACATTGACCGCAGGCAGCGAATGGGTAAGCACCGCAATGTTGCGGCGTTCCGCAATAGCTTCAGCAATCGCCTTGGCCGTTGAACCCGCATCGATATATACCGAATTACCTTCCTTTATAAGTCCGGCACAAAAGGTTGCAATCGTATTCTTTTCTCTCTCATTACGCTGCTCACGCGCTCCTACTGAGGGAAGTGCCGCCGCGCCTTCATTGAATACAGCGCCGCCATGTACCAGTGTCACGATGCCTTGCTCTGCAAAGCGGTTTAGATCGCGCCGTATCGTCATCGACGATACCTGCAGCCGTTCCGCAAGTTCACCAATATGGACCTGCTTCTTCTGTTCCAGTTCCTCCAGTATCTTATGTCTTCTGCTTCTTGCCTGCACATTATCACCAATTTTCTGATAAATGTTATGCTACTTGTATTTAAAACAAATATAACACATATTTTTAACAAAAATCAAGAATTATTACTATTTTTAACAAAAAACCAACATTTTTTTCTTGCTAACCTATGCGTATTTTTATACAATACAAACAATAAAAGGATTTTCCCCTCTATGAAACGC
Source organism: Megamonas sp. UBA1796 (assembly GCA_002319795.1). Lineage (GTDB taxonomy): Bacteria > Bacillota > Negativicutes > Selenomonadales > Selenomonadaceae > UBA1796. The sequence goes on along the minus strand of DCFU01000035.1, from coordinate 13,748 downwards.
AAGGAGATGTTATATTATGAAAATACTGCTTGTTTCCAATGGATCGCTGGCCAGCGCTATGCTCGAATCTATGAAAAATTATTTCTCCCAGCCTGAGCTTACAGCAATCTGCTTTGAACAACAACATTGGGACAAAGCGCGGCAGGAGGTTGCTTTGGAACTGAAGGCTGTCGTGCGGCAAAATCGGCAAGAGCCCATTCTCGTTCTATGTGATACCTTTGGCAGCACCGCCTTTATCGAAACGGCCATCCTGCTTGAGAAAATGGGATTACGCAAGCAATCACTCATATTGTGCGGTATGAATCTCCCCATGGTCTTCAAACTTTACGGGCTCAGGGATACAGCAACGCTCCAACTCTGCCGTTCCCTGTACGAAGAAGACTCCCGGCATGGCACATATCTCTATGCTTATGCATAACATATCGCCAGGTAAGAAATGCAGATTATAAAATAACACCGGATGCGAAAATGCATCCGGTGTTATTTTATAATCTGATTCTTGCCACAAACCTTGGCAACATACAATTTGCGGTCTGCCTCGTTGATTATTTCATAATACTTCTCGATGTCACATTTTGGTCCCTCAGGCGAAATCACCATGCCTCCACTGATGGTAACATACGGATGTTGTGCCAGCTTACCGGCAGCAAGCTTCTTATGTTCAATAAGCTGTGCACAATTCCGCACCAGTCGATATGCCTGTACCAGATCATTCATGAAGAACAGCAAAACGAACTCTTCACCACCATAGCGAACCGCTATGGCATCACTCTGTTGTACTGTCACCACAAGACTGTCCGCTACTTCCCGCAGGCAGCGATTGCCCGCCTCATGCCCATAGGTATCATTGTAGGATTTAAAATCATCCACATCTATGATACAGGCAACGATTTGCCAATGGTATTTGCGACGATATATATAGGCTTCCATGCCGCGACGGTTCAGCAAGCCTGTAAGGGGATCGAGCTCACTGGACCTTTTCAAGCGACTGCGTTCCCTCATAAAGATAAGATAATCCACATGATTGCGTACTGCTAAGCCAATATAAAATGTTGTTGCCAAAAATACGATGCGGACAATATCCCAAAAAGAAGCCTCCCCTATGGAACGCATCCCGCCTGCTCCAAGGAATAAAAGAACGCTTGCATCCGTAAACAATACAAGCAGCAAAGCTTCGGCTACTGTAAAATTAGGTACGGCAGCTATGCCAAAAAGCAAAATGATATAATTATACAAGGTTCCCCGATAAAACAACTCATTATGAATCAGCGAAAATGCCATCAGCAAGGTTGCCGTAAAAAATATGTTGCGAAGATGCTTCCGATTTTTCTCCGTAAACGGCCGGCGCATATAGTAACCAACAACCAGAAGTCCAAGGAAAAATGCCATAAATACTACGAGCATATCGAGATATTGATACTGCGGCACCGCATCACTGCCTGCCAAAAAGAAAATCATCACATTTACAAAAAGAATACAGGCCATAAACATCAATATGAATATTATATTGCGAAGATTGTTTTTGGCAAAATCCGCTGCGTAACTGCCTTCCCTGTACTTCCTCAGCAAACGATAAGCTTCGAGATATTTCCTGAAGATTCCCATGGCCTACCTCTCCTTAGTACTTCTGCCGCTCCTTCATTGCACGGTCTATATCGCGCTGAGCCGCTTTTTTAGCAAGATCCTGCCGCTTGTCATACGTATGTTTACCACTCGCAAGTGCCAACGCTAGCTTTGCTTTACCCCTCTTGAAATAGATCTTCAAGGGAATAAGCGTAAATCCCTTTTCCCTGGTTTTCCCAAAAAGCTTTAGAATTTCCACCTTATGCATGAGCAGCTTGCGCGGACGAAGCGGGTCATGATTAAATATATTCCCCTGCTCATAAGGACTGATATGCATATGCTGCACAAAGACCTCCTGCCCCTTGATTTCAGCATAGCTGTCCTTTAAATTAGCTTTGCCTGCACGCAACGATTTCACTTCTGTTCCCTGCAGTACAAGCCCTGCTTCAAACACCTCATGAATGAAATACTCATGGCGTGCTTTCCTGTTTTCACAAGCAATTTTGACTGCATCATTTTTTCTTCCCATTTTATCACCTGGCTTTATTTCTTATTCCTTTGCGACGCCTGCTCCGTTTTACGATGCAAAAGTGAATGCTTCTGTCCTGTGCTTTTTCCCTTCGGTTTAGCCGATCCTGTCGGCTTGCCTTGCTTTGTCTTATATTTCGGCGCATCGGGCCAAATAACTTCCCCGATTTTCGTCTCTCCTGGCTGTGCCTTTTTTAAAGATGGCTTTTCCGCAACGGAGGTTTTCTTGCCTGGCCTGCTCTTCTTCTTTGCACCAGGCCCCGTCTTTCCCGCCACATTATGCGCCGTTTTCGTCGCAGACGATGTGCCGGAACGGCCCTCCGGCACATAGATGCCATTGTCCTTAAGTACAAAATCTATATTTCGTTCCTCAACGTTGGCACGCGCCAGAATGACCTCTACTGAATCTCCGAGCCGATAAGTTCCATGCGTTCGCTCTCCCACCAGTGCATACTGACTTTCGATATATGCGTAGTAATCCTTTGTCATACTCGACACACGTACAAGCCCTTCTACCCCGTTATCAAGTTCAACAAAAATACCAAAAGCGGTAACACCACTAATGATGCCATCAAAGGTATCTCCGACGAACTGTGCCATATATTCGATTTTTTTCATATCGGTAGTCGCACGTTCTGCTTCTGTCGCTATACGCTCACGCACGGAAGCTTGCTGCGCTATATCTGGCAATAAGGAACGCAATTTTTCCTGACGCGGCACAGCTATGCTCCCTGTCTGGAAAGTTTCCCTGAGCAGGCGATGTACGATAAGATCCGGATAACGCCGGATTGGCGAAGTAAAATGCGTATAATAGCGTGCTGCGAGACCAAAATGTCCCAAACTTTCCGCGGCATAACGCGCCTGCTGCATAGACCGCAGCGAAACCGAGCTGATGAGCCGTTCCTCAGGCTTCCCGGCAACCTCGGTCAGAACCTTCTGGATATCCATAGGGCAAATACTTCCATCGACCCCATCACTATGCACAAAAAGTCCAAAAGCCGCGAGTAAATTATTAAGCCGATCTATTTTTTCAGTATCCGGCTGCTCATGTACACGATAGATAAACGGCAATTTCTTCTTGTCCATATGCTCGGCAACCGTTTCATTGGCCACCAGCATACATTCCTCAATCATGGATTCCGCCAAAGAGCCTGTACGCTTGATAAGTGCTACCGCGTGACCTTCGCTATCGAGTTTCACCTTAACCTCAGGGAGTTCGAAGTCAATAGAACCACGCACGCGGCGACGCGCCTTCAATACCTGACGCAGAGCCGCCATATTTTCCAGCATAGGCAGAATATCTGCATTGTCATCGACAAATGAAGTTTCCTTATCCACCAGAACCTTATTGACGATATTATACGTCAACCGACGGTATACGTGAATAACGGTTGGCAGAATATCATAATGCGTGACTCTGCCTTCTGCATTGATTTCCATTTCACAGGCCATGGCAAGCCGGTCTACTCCTGCATTAAGACTGCAAATGCCGTTGGAAAGCTTCTTGGGCAGCATAGGTATAACTCGATCAACAAGATATACGCTCGTCCCACGTGCCAGAGCCTCACGATCCATTGGCGCATTCTCACGCACATACCAGCTCACATCGGCAATATAGACACCCAGGAACCAGCTTCTGCCGCGCTTTTCTACATATACCCCATCGTCAAGATCCCTGGCATCCTCTCCATCAATGGTGACAATATGAAAATCCCGCCGATCCTTACGCCCACGATATTCTGTCGGATCGACCTCACTTTCCGTTTTGTCAGCCGCCTGCTGCACATCAGCAGGAAATTCCTCCGACAATTCGTATTGGCGCATGACAGAAAGCACATCCACACCTGGCTCACCGACTTTTCCAATTACCTCTACGACACGTCCCTCAGCACTTCGGCGGGTATCCGGCCATTTCGTGATTTCAACAACAACCTTCATGCCAATTTTTGCTCCGCCAAAATATTTTTTAGGAATAAAAATATCCTGATGGAGCTTTCTATCATCCGGCGTTACAAAACCAAAGCTCTTACTGCTTTCAAAAGTACCAACAATCTTTTTATTGAGTCTTTCTACAACACGAATGATTTCTCCTTCCCGCGAGCGGCCAGAGATTTCTGAAATACTTACCCGTGCAATGACCCTGTCACCATTCATCGCGCTCGCGAGCATCGCACCCGGTACGAAAACATCCGTATCTGTTTCCTGCTTATTTTCAGGAATGATAAAGCCAAAGCCCTTGGCCGTCATACTCAGACGCCCTACGACAAGGTTCATGCGCTCCGGCAAGCCATAGAGGCCGCTGTGATTCTGAAAAATAGCCGCACTCTGCTCAAGCTCCTCTAAGGCAGGCCAAAAACCCACGAGCTCTTCATCCGTAAAACGAAGTTTTTCAGCAAGTTCCTCTTCCGTTAGAGGCCGGTACGTATCCTTACGCATATATTCCAGAATTCTATCCTTAAGCTCCATATCAATCCACCACAGCCATCTTGGCTGTTCCTTCCGCTGTTATCGTACCATCTGCAAGAGCAATCGTCGCCTGCATTTCCACAAAATTCCGGCGCCGTGACGCAACCCATCCTGTAATCGTAAGTTTTTCTCCTACCGGTGTAGGTTTTCGATAGCGAACCTCAATCCGCGCTGTCACAGCTTTTTCCCCCAGCTCATAGAGGTAACCGCCCATAGCCTCATCCAGCATAGTCGTCACAATGCCGCCATGTACGACTCCTGTGTAGCTCTGATATTCACGCGGCAATATTTTTTCCGTAATAAATTTTCCATTCTCTATGCAAAATTCCAAATGCAGCCCGACAGGATTTGCTTTGCCACAGGCAAAGCAGTAGTCCTCACGGACTTTTTCTTTTTGTTCCATATAATCCCCTTTCTTCATTCCAATAAAAAAGCTGCAATTTTCGTAAACAGCTTCTCATGCTCACAATCCAGTGTCACAATATGTCCGGATTTTTCCAGCCAGAACACCTCTGGGTATTCAGTTCCCACACGTTCATAAATATATTCCGCACTCTGTGGCTGTACCGTATGATCCTCACGACCCTGCACAATAAGCAGCGGCTGCGTGACCTGCGGCAGTTCTTCCTTCATTCGCTCAATAACTGCCAGAAGCTCATGCACCGATGCCAAAGGCATTTTATGATAATATACATTGCAACATTCCGGTATTCCCTTAAGCCGCCGTTTCTGCTTAGGAATATACTGGCCTGCTGACTCTTTGCGCGATGGTAAAAGATGCAGATTCTTCTCCGCTGCTACAAATACAGGCGCCGAACAGGATACAATTTTTTCTACATGGCAGCGCAGGCTCAAAAGCATCGCCAACAGTGCACCCATAGAAAGTCCCACAACAGAAATCGTCCTGCAGCATCCTTTGAGCATGGCATATCCGTCCAACACGGAATGCAGCCAATCGCGGCCCCTCATATGTGCAAGATCCTCAGGCGTCGTACCATGCCCAGCCAAGCGTACACCCAGTACGGTAAAACCCTGATCATGCAAAAATTTTCCTAACAGGAGCATTTCCGCTGGAGAACCCGTAAAGCCATGGATCAGCAGCACACCTTGCGGCCCACCCGGCAGCAGGAAGGGTTCGGCTCCTTTTAAAATCACGGCCTTCACTTCCTATTCCAAGCAAAACTATAAAACAAAAAAACGCTCTCTTTCCCCCTGGAGATTGAGAACGCTTTCGTCGCACAATTACATTGTCATCTTTGCTATAACTAAGGTAATAACTGCAAATAGAACTGCAAATACTACAGTGACACGCGCCAAAAGCGCATCCATTCCTCTTGCCTTGCCACTGAACACAGTATCCGAGCCACCACCAATACCGCCCATGCCAGCAGACTTCGCTTCCTGTCCAAGAATGGAAGCAATCAGTATAATCGCAACAAGTGCATCACAAACCATCAAAATTATAAGCAATGCCGAGCCTCCTCTATCGTCTATAAATCATATTTTATCATATCACAAAAACACAAGAAATAGCAAGCGAAAAGAAGCTCAAGCCTTTTCATAGCTCTCTTCCAGGAACCGCCGGGCCGCTTCTGCATTCCCCGGTTCTGTATCTTCGAGTGTAGCCTGCACAAAGGGTTTCTTTTCCTTCATAAAACGCAGGATTGGCTGATAGTCCATCAATCCTGTGCCAGCTGCCACAGAAACGAGCTTGCCCTCCTCGATACAGAAATCTTTCAAATGCATAACGGCAGTATAATCTCCTAAATCCCTGATAGCCTCACGGATAACCACGTCGCGCTGCTCATAATTTTCCATCGACAGTAGATTCACAGGATCCAGTATAATCCGCAGATTCGGAGAATTGATTGCCTGGAGCACTTGTATCGCACATTTTGAGTTATATACAATATGATTCCATACAGGTTCAATGGCAAAAATTACCCCAAATTTTTCTGCACAAGCTACCACCGAGCGTAGATTGCGGATAAAGAACTGCAACGCTTCCTCCGTATGACACGCCGGCTCATATTTATAAACCGCATTTGGTGCACCAGTCTCTGTTCCCACGACGCTGCAGCCCAAAAGAGAGGCTAGGCGGATATGGGCGTAATAAGTATCCTGAATAGCCGCAAGCTCAACAGCATCCGGATGTGCCAGATTCTTATAACAGCCAAGTACTGCTATATCAATTTCATTTTTCGCAAAAAGCTTTTTAAGATACATCGCCAAGCCTGGCGTAAGCGCGGCATTTTCTACAGAATATTCCCTGACCGTTTTCGAAAGTGCGAGCTGGGCGCAGGAAAACCCCTGCTTATGCGCCAATGGCAAACGCTCCTCCAAAGTTCCCTGCTTCATATCATGCAGACGTATACCAATTTGCATGGAAATCCTCCCTTGATTTTTCAAAAAAAGGCTGCGCCCCAAAGAGGAGCGCGCCTTTTAAATTTTTTATGCTTCTGGTGAAATGAGTTTCATAAGTTCGGCATGATTTTCCTCTAAGTGATGGAGCACTACATCCAATATCGTACGGATAAGCTCCGGGTCAAAAAAGTCTTCATGTGCCGTTATGCAGCAATCGAGCACCACATCGTTCTCATCTGTCATATAATATTTGAAAACCTTATAATGCTGGTTCATATCATTCAAATATTTGGCCACAGCATCATGGTTCTGCTCCGTTACGGCGCCAACACCTACCCAAACACGGCAAACCGCATAGATGCTGTCATCCAGTATAAGTACAAACGGCAAATCCTTCTCACTGACCTGCATATTAGAACGATAAAGCACCGTATGGAACTGATCTTCTCTTTCTTCCATCTGGAAAGCCTGAATCTTTGCCTTATCAAGCATCTCATTGAATTTTTCAGCTTTCTTATTCATTCCATAGCTCCTTATTTTGTCATACTAAATTTTAAATGAATTCAAATCCTGTGGACACGTATGGAACTTGTATTGCCTTCGCCAAATTTGATACCGGAAGTAATGATGGTAAGATCTCCGCGCTTTACATAACCATAGCGTACTGCCGAAGATGTGGCTGTACTGATCATCTCCTGAACGTCAGTCCAGGCGCGGCCCTGTACAGAGTACACGCCCCAACGCAGGTTCAAATGACGGGCAACCTTCTCATTCGGTGCATAAGCCACAATAGCTGCCTCTGGACGATATTTGGAAACAATTTTCGTCGTATAGCCGCTTTCCGTCGGGGTGATAATAGCCCCAGCCTTGAGCTCATAAGCAAGCTGGACCGTTGCATGCGCGATAGCATCCGTTGTGGAATCTTTGCGCTCTACACCCTTCTTTACAAACATCTTACGATAATGCAGCGAAGATTCAATGCGCTGGGCAATCTTATTCATCGTCTGCACAGCCTCAACCGGATAATCACCATTCGCCGTTTCACCGCTCAACATGATGGCATCCGTTCCATCCAATATAGCATTCGCGACATCCGAGGCCTCTGCACGCGTTGGACGCGGATTCGTAGTCATCGTTTCCAGCATTTGTGTAGCCACAATAACCGGTTTGCCAACAGCGTTGCATTTATCAATGATTTCTTTCTGCACCAGAGGTACATCCTCTGCCGGGATTTCTACACCCAGATCTCCACGTGCAACCATAATGCCATCGGCTGCCTCGATGATTTCATCGATATTCCTTACACCCTCAAGATTTTCTATTTTCGGGATGATTTCCATATGACCGCCATTCTGGGTTATGAGCTTGCGTATCTCTCTTACATCGTCAGCACGCTGTATAAAAGAAGCCGCTACAAAATCCATATCCTGCTTGATGCCGAAAATAATATCTTTCTCATCCTGCTCGGAAATAGGCGGCAGCTTCACAGATACGCCCGGTGCTGCTACACGCTTACGCGTGCTCATCTTACCACTATTCAATATTGTTGTCACAATATCTTTGCCGTGTATTTCCTCAACCCGCAGGCCAACAAGCCCATCAGAAAGCAATATGGTATCCCCTGACTTTACTTCCTGATAAAGCGTTTTATGGCTGATTGGAGCTCTGGAAGCATCGCCCGGCACATCACTATATGTGAGGACAAACTGCTTCCCCTTCTCCAGCATAACCGGACTGTCTGCGATTTCGCCCAGACGCATTTCCGGTCCCTTTGTATCGAGCACCAGAGAAATAATTTTATCGGCTTTTTTAGCCGCTGCCTTCACGGCCTGAATACGCTGCAGGTGCTCCGCATGATCCCCATGTGAAAAATTAAACCTTGCACAATTCATTCCATTCGCAATCAAAGCGTCGAGGATTCCCTCTTTTTCTGTTGTCGGCCCCATCGTGCAGACAATTTTGGTCTTCTTTAACATTGCTTACATCCCACCTATTTCTTAAATTCATATAAATAAAACATAATCTATCTTCAACAGCCCTCTTTGCGAGAACCGCTCTATAGCACTACAAAACAACCAGTGCCACACCATATTTATATTCTACACTGTTTCGCCTTATAAGTAAAATATTTGCCTTAAGTTTTCTTAAAAACGTAACAAATTGATAAAAGCATTACATGTTCTTAATTATGCTTTATTAAACGCAACGATCCTGCCGAAGCTCCCACTCCTTCGGCAACTTCCTTATCCTGCATTGCCTTCAATGATTGCTTTCCTATATTGAGCAAAATTCCTACACTTGTCATGCTCACCAGTAGGGATGTCCCCCCATAGCTGATAAAAGGCAGCGGAACCCCGACTACTGGCAGCAGACCCACGACCATCGCAAGATTAGCAACAGCCTGTCCGATAATCAGCACCAAAATACCCGTGGCCAGCATCTGTCCGAAGGCATCCTGAGCTTTACTCGCAATACGCGCACTATAAAAGGTAAATGCCGCAAACAGCAGAAAAATAATTATGACACCAATAAAACCATTCTCCTGAGAAAACACCGCAAAAGCGAAATCCGTATGCGCCTCCGGTAAATAATCGTATTTACTGATGCCCATACCAAGTCCCATACCCCAAAAGCCACCAGAGCCAATAGCTGCGAGAGATTGGACAATCTGATAACCATAATTCTGAGCATCCGCCCAAGGATCCAAAAGAACCCGGATACGTGCCAAACGATAGGGTTGCAGGATACAAAGCCCCGTAAAAGCTGTAACTGAAATGCCTAAAAGCAAAAAAAGCTTCCAGCGACGCAACCCGGCAATAACCAGCATGAAAAACGGCACACCGACCACAATGCACATCGTTCCCATATCTGGTTCCATTTCAACCAATACGCCCATAAAAAGGATAATCATCATTTCCACAGAAATGATATTGATCTCCCGTCCACGGTTCAGCCGGGATGACAAATAGGATGCCCCCAGCATGATGCCCGCCAATTTTGCGATTTCTGCCGGTTGTATCTGCATCCCTAGGAATTGTATCCACCGGCGCGAGCCGTTAATTACCGTACCTCCTAGAAGTACATAAGCGAGCAGGACAACGGCCACAAGCACGACAATGCGTGTAAACAGATGCCATCTATGGTAATCGAGCTTATATCCCAAAAGAAAACCAAGTACACCAACTGCCATATTGACCATATGGTGCTGAAGAAAATAATAAGGCGTATGGAATGACATCTCGGACAGAATAAAGCTTGAGCTGAAGACATTGATTGTACCTATAATCAGGAACACAAGAATAAGGATCTTGACTGCCTCTACATCATTTTGCCAAAAACGCTTCTTTACCATTTCCCGCAGTCCCCTTTACACATAGTCAAGAAAATAAAACCTCGCAATAATTTATTTTTTCTCCAACACCGCTGAACTTACGCTCATATTCCGTCATAATATTATTCGAGCGTACCTCAGCATGCAAATCATAGGAGATATCCGCTATTATAAGCCCGGCTTCTTTGAATTGCTCCAAAGAAAAATCAAATAACGGGCGGTTATCTGTCTTAAAGAACAGCTTTCCACCGCTTCCCAGCAGCCTCCTGTATTTCTCCAAAAAACTTATATGTGTAAGACGCCGCTTTGCATGGCGCGCCTTGGGCCAGGGATCGCAAAAATTCAAATAGAAACATTGTATTTCTCCCGGAGCAAATATTTCTTCGATATCATGAATGTCAAACACCAGCAACCGCACATTGCCAATTTCCTTCTCCCATACCTTTTTTGCCGCAGAATAGAGCACATCCTGTTCCAGCTCTATTCCAATAAAATTCTTATCTGGGCAACGTTCCGCAAGCTGGCTGAGGAACCCCCCCTTGCCTGTGCCCAATTCTACACAAAGCTCAGCCTCCCGACCAAATATCTCACGGCACCAATTGCCTTTTTGTTTTTCACTCGGTGGATTATCCTTGGAAAGAACTAACGCACCAAATTCATGGATTGCCTCATCTACCCATGGCTTTTTTCTTAAACGCAAAATAAAATACCCCTTTTACGACTTTTCCAGCCCATATTTTTTGAGATAACGATATAAGGTTACACGGCTCACATTCAGCAAATTTGCCAGGCGGCTCACATTTCCACCTGCAGCCTGCCAAGCCTTCACGAATACCTCACGGTCTTCCTTCCATTTGCTGTCCGGCTTGATATCTCCCATAAGGTTGATATCCTGCGGGCCGATGATGTTCCCCTTCGTATTGAAGAATGCATATTCCAGTACGCTCTGCAACTGCTTTACATTGCCTGGCCAATCATATTTTCTGAGAATCTCAACCGTCTCTGGTTGTACAACTTTCGTTTCCATCTGGTGCTGTGCCGCAAGTTCCGAAATAATATGCTCCACCAGCCTCGGAATATCTTCCCTGCGGCTCCGGAGGGCTGGTACCCGGATTACGCTTTTCGATACAAGCTCATACAGGCTTTTTTCAAAAAGCCCTCGTTCTACGAGTCGTTTGAGATCGCTGTCGCAAGCCGCAATGATACGCACATCCAGCGGCCGTTCGACCTTTTCACCTATGCGGCACGTATTCCCCTCCGTAAGCGCTTTGGCCAGCATAACAGCAATGGTCTTGGGCAGCTTTTCGATTTCATCCATAAAAAGTGTGCCGCCAGAGGCAAGTTCCAGCTTTCCCTGGTGACTGACCTCCGGATCAAAAGCGACGCCAAAGATTTCCTGTTCCAGAAGTTCCGGCGTTGCATCACCGCAGCGCAGGGAAATAAGCGGTCCTGCGGCACGGGCACTGGCCTGATGAATACCATGCGCCATGCGCTGCTTGCCAGTGCCAGCCTCTCCCTGGATAAGCACATGATGCTTATTACGTGCTACGCGACCAGCCTTGTCCTTCATAGTTGCAAAGGTCGAGCCTTCGCCAACCATAGAATTCAAGCTGTACTTGGCCGTATAACCGGCAGCATGTGCTACCAGCATGCGCAAATCCTCTATAGGCATAGAAACTGCTACTACGCTGATGACCTCCTGATCCATATCCCGCTCCAGCGGAACCACCGTCGTGATATCTTCATACGTCTTGGCCTGGGTAATCCAGGTGACTTCCTTATTATATGAAGGTATACCGCGAAAACCTTTATAAATTGGTGTGTGGCGATAATTCATGACTACGTCGTTCAAGTTCGGAGCATGACCCTCTCCATGCTTCGCACCAATGCCCTCCAAACGCGTAAGGCCGAGCTTATTGGCATAGGCAACTTCACCGCCCGGCATGACATGATAAACAGCAAATGGTGTAGCATCCAGGATAGCCTCCTGTGCCTTAATCCTGAGTGCCTGCTCCAAATGGGATTCCAGCGCATGCTTCATCGTGAGCAGCATGGCTATCATAGCATCCTGCGGAATCTCGGACTGTTCTACCGCAACCAAAGTAATCACATAGCAAAATTCACCACCTATGAAAATTGGTGCCGAACAGGCATCTCCCATCTGACATTCCTTTACCCACATTTCCGGCCCAAAAAGCCAGAAAGGAGCCTTGTGTTCATAAGCAATACTAATACTTGAGGTCCCGACCTCCTCTATGCCTACACGCACACCTTCGATTTCGCCCGGCGTCATCTGATAATATGGCAGTGAATAACTTTTAAGAACCACACAATCCGAATCAATGAGCAGCAAGCTTAAATTGTACTTCTGAAAAAATTCCCGGATTTCTTCACTAAGCTTTTCCAAGTAATCAACAGCCAGCTTATGTTTTTTCTGCAGCTTCTCCAGTTCCTCTTTGGATACATGGTTTCCCGTATACATATTTTCCGTCCTGACCCCAAATGTCCGGCTTTTCTGCCAGGAATCTGCCACCCAGGGATGCACATTGGGATCCATCATGCCGCTGTCGACGAACTTAGCATAATAGCTCTGAAGCTTTTCCCTGCTTCGGTGTTCTCTAATCATAATCAAATACATCTCCTATACTTATTTGCAAAGGCTCCACCCTTTGCTTACACTGTCACGCACTACTATACATTGTACCAAGCCTTGCCGTCTCCTGCAATTCCTTCCAGTAAAAACTTTACAAAAAACTCACTTTCAGCTTACACAAAAAAGTTGTTCTTCTCATTAACAGCCTGTTATGGCGCTTCCCACCTGCAATTTTCTTTTGAAGCTCCCGCAAATATGCTATAATACTTGAAGTATGTTATAATAAAAACAACAATTTACCTAAACGAAAGATTGGTGATTCATTCATGGCAAGACAATATAAACGGATTCTCCACAAAATTGCACCGCAAAAACAAGGATCGGCAAAAGCACAAAAACCCGGCAAAGATATTTTCCTCCTTATTGTTATTGGATTTGTCGCTTTTGTTCTCCTCTTTGGCTGGCAGAACCTTGACCTCTTAAATCGCGCAATGTATGTTCTGTTGCTTCTCTCCCTTGGTTTGGTTTACACACACAAGCATGGCCAGTTCGAAGAGAAGGTTCTTATTTGGATGGAACGCCTGAGTTTCTTCAGTATATCCGCTTCGATTGCTCTTTTTCTCGTCATTTGTTATTTCCAATATATTGCTAAATAAGAGAATGTTTCTACCGAAGCACTTATTTGTTACAATAAAGAATACTATCCGAAGCGATAAAAATAATATCTCCATATAACAAAAGGCCGCCGGAAATTTTCCGGCAGCCTTTTGTCATTATACGGCTCAAATAATTGATAGCCGATATTAGCAAACACACCACAGCAGCACAGAAGCGGCACAGAAAAAAGCACCTGCTATAACAGCAAGTGCTTTTTTTTTAACCGGCAACTACCTAATCTCCCAG
>DCFU01000022.1 GCA_002319795.1 Megamonas sp. UBA1796 | reverse complement strand
CTCACAGTGGGATTGGCTGGATCGCTCCAAACGCCTTTGAAAAAACAATTTCTCATCCGGCTGCATAAGATTATGCTATTCTATATTTTAGTCGTTTTTTCTGTCCTATTTCGTGTCCTCTAAACCGAGAAGGCCGCATTCGTAAAAAAAGACGCTGCAATACGGCAGCGTCTTTTCAAGTTGTATTTATGCCGATGCTTCCTGATTGATAACCTTCTTCGACTTTTTTTTATCAATCGTAAGCACAGGATCTTTCTTTTCTGCAACAACTTCCCTGGTAACTCTGCATACGGAAACAGCATCAACAGAAGGCACCTCATACATAACATTACGCATAATAGACTCAATAATGGATCTCAATCCACGTGCCCCCGTTTTACGTTTCAATGCTTCTTTTGCAATAAGCCGCAAAGCTTCATCTTCAAAGGAAAGCTTCACCCCGTCAAGCTCAAGAAGCTTTTGATACTGCTTGACTAATGCGTTCTTTGGCTCAGTAAGAATACTCACCAACGCAGCTTCATTCAGTGCATCAAGAGTCACAACGATTGGTAATCTGCCAACAAACTCAGGAATAAGCCCGTTCTTCAAAAGATCCTCCGGCAAGACATGCTGAAGAATTTCTCCTATATTACGTTCTATCTTAGACTCAATGACAGCACCAAATCCGAGATTCTTTCTTCCAAGGCGCGATTCAATAATTTTCTCAATACCATCAAAGGCACCACCACAAATAAAAAGAATATTAGTGGTGTCAATCTGGATAAGCTCCTGATGCGGATGTTTACGGCCACCCTGCGGTGGTACTGAAGCAACAGTTCCCTCCAGAATTTTCAACAGAGCCTGCTGCACCCCTTCACCAGACACATCACGTGTTATAGAAGGATTCTCTGACTTACGTGCAATCTTGTCAATTTCATCAATGTAGATAATACCCTTTTCGGCTTTTTCCACGTCATAATCTGCTGATTGAATCAGCTTTAAAAGGATATTTTCGACATCTTCACCTACATAACCAGCTTCCGTAAGCGAAGTAGCATCTGCAATAGCAAACGGAACATTGAGTATACGTGCCAAAGTCTGTGCCAATAAAGTTTTGCCACTGCCCGTCGGCCCCAGCATAAGAATATTTGATTTCTGCAATTCAACATCATCGGCTTTAGTTCCCATGTTGATTCTCTTATAATGATTGTATACCGCTACTGCCAAAGACTTCTTAGCCTCACCCTGTCCAATTACATACTGATCCAGAATAGCACGAATATCCTTAGGTTTTGGTACATCCTTCAATTCAATCTCAACATCTTCACTAAATTCTTCTTCTATGATTTCATTACAAAGTTCAATACATTCATCACAGATATATACGCCCGGACCCGCAACCAGCTTTCTGACCTGTTCCTGTGATTTCCCACAGAACGAACACTTCAACTGACCTTTTTCATCCCCAAACTTCAACATGGTATCACCTCTCAGTCCTTGGCTCCCGGTTTCGTAATTGGACGGACAATCACCTCATCGATGAGTCCATAGTCTTTAGCTTCTGCAGCACTCATAAAATTATCACGTTCTGTATCCGCAAGAACTTTCTCACGGAGCTGTCCTGTATGTTTCATCAATATATCATTGCCGACTTCACGCAAACGAAGGATTTCCTTTGCCTGAATCTGAATATCCGTCGACTGTCCCTGTGCTCCGCCTAATGGCTGATGAATCATAATGCGAGCCAGCGGCAATGCATAACGCTTCCCTTTTGCACCAGCTGTCAGCAGTAAGGATCCCATACTAGCTGCCTGTCCAATACAGATTGTCGATACATCCGGCTTAATATACTGCATCGTATCATAAATGGCAAGCCCGGCAGTTACAACACCACCTGGGCTATTGATATAAAGATGTATATCCTTATCCGGATCCTCTGACTCCAAGAATAAAAGCTGTGCAACGACAACATTCGCTACCGCATCATCAATAGGTCCTCCCAGGAATACAATACGATCTTTCAAAAGACGTGAATATATATCATACGCGCGTTCACCACGGTTCGATGTCTCCACGACCATTGGTACATAATTCATAAAATCACCCCATAATAGAGCAAGGCTTATTCTGCCAGGCCATCAACAATATATTGTGCTGTTTTCCGGCGCAGAATCGTAGCGGCAAGATCACCGAGCCGCCCCTGTTCCTTAATAATTTTTTGGACCTGTACAGGCGTTGCACCATAAGTTTGTGCCATAGCAGCAACCTCTGTACTTATATCATCTGCTTCTACCTGTATATTCTCTGCTTTTGCCACCGCTTCAAGCATGAGATCCGTCTTCACGTTCTTTTCAGCTGTCTCACGATATTCCTCACGTACCTTAGCAATATCCGTACCGGCATACTGCAAGTACTGCTCCAGTTTCATACCCTGTTGTTCAAGACGCATCGACATTTCCTGAATCATAGTCGTAACACGATTATCAATCATAATCTGTGGAATGTCAACCTTAGCATTCTCAGTTGCCTCTTGAATAGCCGCCGTCTTTCGGTCATTCTCTGTTTTCATTTCAGCATTCTTTTCCAACTTCGCACGAATATCTTTTTTCAGCTCATCCAGCGTCTGAAAAGTACTTGCCTGTTTAGCGAATGCATCATCAAGCTCAGGAAGTTCCTTATGCTTGATACTATGAACCGTACATTTAAATACAGCTTCTTTTCCAGCGAGTTCCTTAGCCTGATAGTCTTCAGGGAAAGTTACCTTCACATCACGCTCTTCATTGAGCTTGGCACCGATAAGCTGCGCCTCGAATCCCGGGATAAAACTGTTAGATCCAATTTGCAGAGGGTAATCCTTACCTTCTCCACCCTTAAAAGCTTCGCCATCAATAAATCCTTTGAAATCAAGTGTAGTAAAATCTCCATCAGCAACCTCGGCACCTTCAGGAGCATCAATCATCTTGGACTGATGATTACGAAGCTGTTCAACCTGCTTATCAACATCCTCGTCTTTAACTTCTACTACTTTTTTTTCAATTTTCAAGCCCTTATATTCGCCCAGTACAATTTCCGGTTTTGGTGTCACTGTAGCCTTAAATACAAGATCTTTCCCTTCCTCAAGAGTTACAACGTCAATTTTTGGACGAGCTACTGGCTCAATCTTCTGTTCATCAAGCGCATCCTCAAATGATTTTTGTGCAACAATATCGAAAGCCTCATCCAAAATAGCCTGCTTGCCAACCTGCTGTTCTACAATCTTGCGCGGAGCCTTGCCCTTACGAAAACCCGGGATGTTCACCTTTCCTGCTATTCTCTTAAAAGCCTTGTCCGAAGCCTTATCAAGCTCTCCTGCTGGCACCTCTACCGTCAGAACGACCTGTTGGTTGTCTATCTTTTCTGCAGTAACCTTCATTATAAAAAATGACCTCCTGTTTATTCTTTCTGTATTTTATTCCGGCTTGTCTGAACCTTGTTTATGACTACTCATTATAGCCGCAATCCTAATACGCCATACAAAGCATGATACCACAAAAAACTTTTTAATACAAGTTTTTTGTACACAGCAGAATTATTTAAGAAAACCGTTTACAATCTGGGTTTCAGCTTCTTTTTCTGTCAATCCAAGCGTCATGAGTTTAACAAGTTGTTCTCCCGCAATCTTACCGATAGCTGCCTCATGGATAAGATTGGCTTCAGGATGGTTTGCCGTAATTTCTGGAATTGCCGAGATTCTTGCACTATCCATGATAATAGCATCGCACTCAGAATGCCCATGGCATTTATTATTTCCACGAATCTTCGCTAAAAAAAGCTGTCTCGATGTATCACGCGCCACGGCGCGTGATATTACATTCGTGCTGGAATTCTCACCATCAAGGTCAACTTCAAATCCTGTTTCAGCATATTGCTGCCCATGCGTCATAAGCTTTTCGTGCACAATAAATGTCGCATTATCCGCAAGCTTTGCCTGCGTTATACGTTTTGTGGAATCAATCCCCTTGATCTGCGTTGTTTCCATTTCCATAGAAGCACCTTCTGACAGCTCAACAACGGTTGTTGGATTCATAATACGCTCCCCCATCCCGTCGCCTTCACCATAGTGCTTCTCAATATATTTGACTCTTGCATTTTTCCCCACATAAAAAGTATGAATTCCATCGTGCTGTGAGTCATCATTTCCTCCACAGTGGATACCACAGCCTGCTACAATAACTACGTCTGCGCCCTCACCAATATAAAAATCATTATACACCAATTCCTTGAGTCCAGCCACACTCATAATAACCGGAATATGAACCGATTCATTTTGTGTCCCAGGTTTAATCCGTATATCAATCCCATCTTTATCCGTTTTTGGAGTAATCTCAATATTGGCAGTAGAAGCCCTCGCCAAAGGCTTGCTGTTGGAACGGATATTATAGGCCCCTGCGGGAATGCCATGCAAATCAGCAATTGTTTCCAATAAGTTCTTTTGAATATCATCCATTACTTTTCAGCCTCCTTAAAAAGGTCACATTTGCCGGCAACCTCCATAAGCCCTGGTAGTATCGACTCTTTCGTGCCTGTTTGCCGAAGCCTTCCATCCGCAATCAATATAATTTCGTCCGCAATATTTAAAATACGCTCCTGATGGGAAATAATAAGAATAGAGCGTTGCTGCTTATGCATCTTTTCAAACACATGAATAAGCTTATGGAAACTCCAGAGATCAATTCCTGCTTCGGGTTCATCAAATAAAGCCATTTTAGTTGCTTTACGCGCAATAAGCGTAGCAATCTCGATACGCTTAAGCTCTCCGCCGGAAAGAGATGCATCAACTTCCCGTTGCACATAATCAGCCGCACATAGCCCAACCTCCGATAAATATTGACATACCCCATTGGTGCTGAGTGCCTCATTGCCAGCAGCGATGCGCATGAGATCATTGACTGTAATGCCCTTAAATCTGACTGGCTGCTGGAACGCATAGCTTATACCAGCTCTGGCACGTTCTGTTATGCTCCAGTCTGTGATATCTTTTCCATCAAAAAAAATGTTTCCACTTGTAGGTTTTTCAATACCCGCAATAAGCTTTGCAAGTGTTGATTTACCACCACCATTTGGGCCAGTGATAACAACAAACTTTTTATCATCGATTCGCAAATTCATATCTGTCAGGATTTCTCGGGGCCCCTGATCATCCTCCACACTAAAAGATACATGTTTCAATTCCAGCATACAACGGTTCTCTCCTTTAAAAAGCATTCTTGTAGTTTCAGTTGCACTTTACTCTATTAGTTTAAAGGGAAATGCGAAAAATGTATAGTATGTATGGAAGGATTTATTTTTTTATATACAAAACCATCCGTTCACCACATAAAGCATTATTTTCCACAGCATGCCAAAATCGCCAGAAAATAATATAGTTTCTTAAACCGCCAAACTATGATATATAGAATGATATCCCGAATACCATGGATACGGAATCCGGGATATCAAAATCACAATTATGCAGATTTAAATACAAAAACTCCATTCTCAATCGCAATCCGAATGGTATCGCCTTCTTTGATATTCCCCTTGATGATTTCCTTAGATAAGGCTGTTTCTATCGTATGGGATAACAAACGTCGAAGTGGACGCGCACCAAAATTCGGGTCAAAACCTTGTTCAGAAAGCACAGTTAAAACTTCATCTGACCATTTAAGTGAAATCTTTACCTGCCGCATCAGGCGTTCACTGAGTTTTGACAACAGAATCTCAGCAATTTTCTTTACCTGTTCCTTTTCCAAAGCTCTAAATACAACGATATCATCTACGCGGTTCAAAAATTCCGGACGGAAATATTCCTTAAGAATTTCCCGCACTGATTTATCAGCTTCTTCAAAACCTTTATTGAGTATCTCATGTGAACCAAGATTCGATGTCATAATGATAACCGTATTCTTGAAATTGACAACACGGCCCTTGCCATCCGTAAGACGGCCATCATCCAGAATCTGCAACAAAACATTGAACACATCCCGATGCGCCTTTTCTATCTCATCAAGTAAAATAACGCAATATGGACGGCGACGTACCGCTTCTGTAAGCTGACCGCCTTCATCGTAGCCTACGTAGCCCGGAGGCGCGCCTATGAGTCTTGCTACGGAATGCTTTTCCATATACTCGCTCATATCAACACGTATCATACTACGCTCATCATCAAACAACGCATCCGCCAAAGTCTTGGCCAACTCCGTTTTACCGACACCCGTAGGCCCCAGGAAGATAAACGAACCGATTGGACGATTTGGATCCTTTATACCTGCTCTGGCCCGCAGGATAGCTTCACTTACAACACGTACAGCCTCATCCTGTCCAACAACACGTTCATGCAAGACATCCTCCAGATGTACCAGTTTCTCGCGCTCACCTGTAAGCATTTTCGTAACTGGTATCCCGGTCCAGCGACTCACTACCTTTGCAATATCTTCTTCCCCTACTTCTTCCTTTAACAACCGCGTATCCTGAGATTTTCCTGCTATGATATTTTCTTCTTCCTTAAGCTTTTTCTCCAGTTCTGGCAATTTGCCATATTTAAGCTCAGAAAGCCGATTAAGATCATACGCCCGCTCTGCAGTTTCCATCTCGCTGTGAACGACATCTATCTTCTTCTTGACAGCACGCACACGTAAGATATCCTGCTTTTCACTCTCCCATTTACGCCGAAGTTCTTCCTGTTCCTTTTGCAATTTTTCTTTTTCTTCTATTATTCCCGTCAGCTTTTCCACTGAAGCAGCATCCGTTTCCTTCTTAAGAGCCTGCTCTTCTATTTCAAGCTGCATGATTTTACGACGCACCTCATCTAAAGGTGCCGGCATAGATTCGATTTCCGTACGCAGCTTGGCAGCCGCTTCATCGACAAGATCAATTGCCTTATCCGGCAGAAAACGGTCAGCAATATACCTATCAGATAGTACAGCCGCCGATACAAGCGCATTATCGCGAATACGTACACCATGGTGGACTTCATAACGATCTTTAAGACCACGTAAAATTGAAATTGTATCCTCTACGGTAGGTTCACCAACCATAACAGGTTGAAAACGTCTTTCGAGAGCCGTGTCCTTTTCAATATATTTACGATACTCATTCAGTGTTGTCGCACCTATGCACCGCAATTCACCGCGTGCCAGCATAGGTTTCAGCAGATTGCCCGCATCCATTGCTCCTTCGGCTGCACCAGCACCAACCACAGTATGGACTTCATCAATGAATAGAAGTATCTGTCCATCCGATTTAACGATTTCATTCAAAACGCCTTTTAATCGCTCCTCAAACTCTCCGCGAAATTTTGCCCCGGCGACAAGTGACCCCATATCGAGGGAGTACAATGTCTTATTTTTAAGTGATTCCGGTACATCACCTGCTACAATGCGGCGTGCGAGACCCTCCACAATAGCTGTTTTACCAACACCCGGTTCACCAATCAGTACTGGATTATTTTTCGTACGACGAGAGAGTATCTCTATCGTGCGACGAATTTCCTCATCACGCCCGATAACCGGATCAAGCTTACCCTGCCGTGCCGCATCTGTAAGGTCGCGGCCATATTTCTCTAAGGATTTATATCCATCCTCAGGATTATCACTTGTAACATTTTGCTTGCGATTCTTTTTTATAGAAGACATAATCTTACTTTTCGTAAGTCCAAACTGTCCGCAAATTTCTTGTACTTCGGCATTGCCATCTGTAACTACTGATACTAGCAAATGTTCTGTACTGATATAATCATCCTTCATACTTTTGGCAAGTTCTTCAGCTTTAGCAAGCACACGGACCATATCCATTCCCATGCTCAGACGATCCTGTCCTTTAACACTGGGAATCTTATTCAAAAGTTTCTCAAGGCAAACTTTGAGCATTGGCAAATCCGTCTTTGCTTCCTGAAAAATCGTATAGAGCAGCCCTTCAGGCTCCTGTACAAGTGCCAAAAGCACATGTGCAGATGTAATCTCCTGATGATAATGCAATGCCGCTACCTGTTGCGCCGTTTGTAACGCTGCCATAGTTTTTGCTGTATATTTTTCTTCTCCCATAAAGTTTCCTCCCAACCTGCTTTATAAATTTTCAAAACTCAGTTAAGAAGCACAATCCAGCTTCTTGATTTTTATTATACAGCAAAAAGTCAAAAAGTCAAATTATTTTTTGACTTTTTGACTAATATTTCTATGACTATTTTTTCTTTAGTACTACAGTAAAAATTGTACCCTTGCCTGGTTCACTCGCAACAAAAATCTTTCCCTGATGGAGATTGACAATTTCCTGCGCGATAGCAAGGCCCAAGCCATTGCCTCCCATTTCACGTGATCGCGCTTTATCCACACGATAAAAACGATCAAAGATACGCTCCTGATCCTCTTTGGGAATTCCTATGCCTGTGTCCCTAATAGACAATTTGATTTTATCTTTATCATGTACTGCATCCAAAGTCACCGTAACGCTGCCATTTTCCGGTGTATATTTCACTGCATTATCTACCAATATAAGCACAAGCTGTTTTATTTTCTGCTCATCTGCATGTATATCCGCTGCCTGCAGCCCCTCACTATGAAAACAGATATTCTTCTTTTCTGCTAATGGCTGCATAAGGCGTAAGGTCTGCTTAATTACTGCCGCCATATTAATTTTTTGCATTTTCAGCTTCAACGCCTGATTGTCACTACGTGCTACTACCAAAAGATCGCTGACCAGCTTGGTCATTTTCTTAACTTCATCCCTTACATCTGCAATAACCTGCTTTAAAAATGGTGATGTAATAGAAGGGTCATTTTCTAAAAGATCTGCTGAAGCCATAACAACACTGAGTGGGGTACGAAGCTCATGGGATGCATCTGCGGCAAATTGCCGCTGTTTTTCATAAGCTTCACGCATAGGAACAATCGCCTTGCCTGACATGATATGGCCGGCCATCGTCGCAATAGCCAGCGCAAAGAACGCTAAAAATGCAACCGCATAAGTTGCTTTTTTCAAGCCGTTATACATAGCCGTAACATCTTTTCCTACATAAACCATGCCCTGCAATTCACCGTTCACGATAATCGGATGCGCCGTCATCATAATATTTGTTTCCTGCCCGTTATCGCTTTTTTTATTGAATACCGCAACATCGCCGGCAGCTACCTTCCAGCCAGCAATCGTATCCAAAATGAATGGTTCAATAAAAAAAGAGGATCGCGAAAAGTTCAACATTCGGCCATCTGTATCAAAAACATAAAAAAACAAACGGTCCCGACTTCCAGTATAAACAGAACCATCATCGAAAAGCAGTTCCCTATGTTGAATAAGAAAGGCTTGTGCATACGCGACATCATTTGCTGTGTCCATAAGCTCACGTGCCTGTTCCGATGCGACCGCCCATTCCATGCTCTTATGGACGCCAAAAAGCAATACAAACAGGAAACAAAACATCGTAAGCGAATAAAATAGTGTAAGTCTCCGTCTGCTCCGGCGAAAAACATTCACTGACACAATCACTCTGCCTCCAATTTATAACCAACACCACGAATGGTATGAATAATCGTTTTCCCATCACCGACATCTAACTTTTTGCGGATCAGCTTCACATAAGAATCTATATTATTCGAACTTACCTCCGATTCAAGACCCCAAATACGATCTAAGATGATATCGCGCGGTACTACAATCCCCATATTTTGGGCCAAAAGATCAAAAATCTGAAATTCACGCGGGGAAAGCTGTATCACTTGTTCCTGCTTTTTCAAGACCTTCGCTGTACGGTTCAAAGTAAATTCCCCTACCCGGACAACATCCTGCTGTATTTTTTGGCTGCTCCTACGGGCAAGTGCACGCAACCGGGCTAATAGTTCAGCAAATTCAAAAGGCTTTACCAAATAATCATCCGCACCAGCATCCAGTCCTGTAACCCGATCTTCCACACAGTCCTTAGCTGTGAGGATTAAAATTGCTCTTTCGTAGCCATTCTCTCTTAGACGCTTGCACGCATTTACTCCGGTTTCCACCGGCATCATCCAATCAAGTACAAGAATATCATATTCATCATACATTGCATATTCATAGATCGCGTCACCGCTGGTTACCCATTCTACCGTAATATCATTCTGCTCTAACATATATTTGATAAGTTTTCCTAACCGCTTATCGTCTTCTGCTAAAAGTACACGCATGAGCCTTCTCCTCCTAATATTGCGAATAAAAGCTTCCTACTTAATTATATCATAAGCTTCTTATTAGTATAGGTATGTATATTGAAAATCGACTGAAATTCGTTTATAGTAATGCAGAGGTGATTTTTATGACAAACAACAAACCGAATTGCATTGGATTTTCACCCAGCACAGATAAAAATTGTACTATCCTTATCCTCGGTTCTATGCCGGGCATAACATCCTTGGAAAAACAGCAGTATTACGCACATCCACAAAATCGTTTCTGGCCGCTTATGGCGTATTTATTGGAACACAAAAAGCAACCTCCCGAAAAATACGAAGAACGCCTTGCCATGCTGCTGCACCACCATATTGCTCTATGGGATTCCATCAATACCTGTGAGCGCACAGGTAGCCTTGATACTTCAATTCACCATGAAGCTGCGAATGATTTTGCAAAATTTTTCACTGCATATCCACATATCCATACGGTTTGTTTCAATGGAGCAAAATCTTATCAAACGTTTAAAAAATATAACAAACCTTTGCTTAAAAACGAATCCATCCGCTTTTTGCCTATGCCTTCGACGAGTCCTGCAAACGCTCGCTGGCATATGGATATGCTGATTGAAGCATGGCAAATAATCTTCATCCATAATAAAAGCCCGAAATCCTGATTGAACATGGATTTCGGGCTTTTATTATAACTATCAGTCACGGGAAAATTTATCTTTAAGTATAACATCATGTGAACCGCCCTCAACAATACTGGTCGAGGAAACGAGTGTAATCTTCGCTTGTTTCTGCAATTCTTTAATAGTGAGTGCTCCGCAGTTGCACATAGTCGAACGAATCTTGCTGAGCGTGATATGGACATTATCCTTTAACGAACCAGCATACGGCACGTACGAATCGACCCCCTCCTCAAAGGAAAGCTTGCGGTCTCCCCCAAGATCATATCGCTGCCAGTTACGTGCACGATTTGAACCTTCACCCCAATATTCCTTATAGTAGGTCCCATTCACCTTAACCTTATCTGTCGGACTCTCATCAAAACGCGAGAAGTATCGGCCCAACATCATGAAATCAGCCCCCATTGCCAAGGCCAGCGTCATATGATAATCGTGAACAATACCACCATCCGAGCATACAGGAATATAAAACCCTGTCTCTTCATAGTATTCGTCACGCGCTTTACATACATCAATAAGCGCTGTTGCCTGACCACGCCCGATACCTTTCGTCTCACGTGTAATACAGATAGAACCGCCGCCTATGCCAACCTTGACAAAATCGGCGCCCGCTTCCGCCAGGAAACGAAAGCCTTCCCTGTCTACAACATTTCCGGCACCGACCTTGACATCCTCCCCAAAATTTTCATGAATATATTGAAGTGTAATCCGCTGCCAATCCGAAAACCCTTCTGAAGAATCTATACAAAAAGCATCAGCCCCAGCCTTCAAAAGCACTGGCACACGTTTTGCATAATCACGCGTATTTATACCAGCACCGACTACATAACGTTTATTCCCATCAATAAGTTCAAGTTCGTTTTCCTTATTATCTGTATAGTCCTTACGGAATACCATATAACGCAAGCGTTGATTTGCATCAATCAGCGGTAACATATTCAGCTTATGCTCCCAGATAAGATCATTTGCCTGTGAAAGTGTCGTATCAGCATCTGCATAAACCAGCTTTGAGAATGGTGTCATAAAATTACTTGCTTGCGTATCCATCGGCATACGTGTCACACGATAATCCCGGCTGGTCACAATGCCAAGAAGTTTACCTGTCGGTGTACCATCCTCAGTAACAGCCATCGTAGAATGCGCTGTCTGATCTTTTAACTCTAGGATTTCACCTAAAGTTGTCGTTGGTCTTATATTAGAATCACTGCTTACAAAACCCGATTTGTAATTTTTTACACGAGTCACCATGGCGGCTTCTTCTTCAATTGGCTGAGAACCGTAAACAAAAGATACCCCGCCCTCCTTCGCAAGTGCGATAGCCATCTTATCATCAGAAACAGCCTGCATGATTGCCGAGGTCATCGGTATATTCATTTTAATCTTTGGCTGTTCACCCTTCTTGAATTTAACTAACGGTGTTTCCAAAGAAACGTTTGCTGGAATGCACTGACTGGAAGAATAGCCTGGCACCAACAAATACTCTCCAAATGTATGCGATGCTTCTTTAAAATAAAATGCCAACATAACCCCTTCTTTTCTTTTTATTTTCGAAACCGAAGAAGAAAATCCATACAAGGGTAGGATTACTCCGGGATATTGTATTACAGTTTAGTACAATCATAGCTTCTTTGTCAATCATAAAAAAAATCTTCCGGAAATTTTTTGATTCCCGAAAGATTTTTCATACAAAGAACAATGCATACATCCGATTAGAAAAACCAGCCTTTTCATAATATGTTAATCAAATTTTTCCCTCTTCAAATGCAGGCCTTTCATTTTCTTTTCTATTATAAAGTACCTGACTCATTTTCTCGCGATCAAGCTCATTTTCCCATTTTGCAACCACAAAAGTTGCTATTCCGTTACCAATGAGATTTGTCAAGGCCCTTCCCTGTGTCATGAAACGGTCCACGCCGAAAATAAGTGCCAGGGCACCCACAGGAATCGCCGGAATACTTGCCAGCGTAGCAGCCAGAACAATAAATCCGCTGCCCGTAACTCCGGAAGCTCCCTTCGAAGTCAAAAGAAGTACTGCTATGATTGTTGCCTCTTGTACAAAGGTCAGATCAGTATTCGTTGCTTGAGCTAAAAAAATCGCAGCAATCGTAAGATAAATGGATGTCCCGTCCAAATTAAAAGAATAGCCTGTAGGAATCACAAGTCCTACAATAGACTTTGAACAGCCCAACTTTTCTAGTTTTTCCATCATACGGGGCAATACACTTTCCGATGATGCCGTACCAAAAACAATGAGAATTTCATCCTTAAAATAGGCAAGATAATGTAAAAAATTGATGCCAGCCCATTTAGCAATTGGCCAAATAACCAAGCACAGGAATAAAAAGCATGCCAGATAGAATGTCCCCAAAAGCTTCATAAGGGGACCAAGTGATCCTATTCCATATTTGCCAATAGTAAAAGCCATAGCACCAAAGGTGCCAAGTGGAGCAAATTTCATAATAATATCAACAATTTTAAAAAACACATGTGAAATATCATTAATGAAATTTAAAACTGGTTTGCCTTTTTCTCCAAACTTTGACAAGGCTGCCCCAAAAAGAATAGAAAACAGCAAAACCTGCAGGATTTCACCTTTAGCAAAAGCATCCACCACTGTATTTGGAATGATATTCATAAAAAACTCACCCATCGTATGTGTCTGTGCAGCCTGTGCATAGGCAGATACAGAAGATGCATCCAACGAGGCAACATCAATATTCATTCCAAGTCCCGGTTTTAATACTGTGACAAGAAAAATTCCGAAAAATAAAGAAAATGTTGTTACCACCTCAAAATACAGAAGTGCCTTTCCTCCGACACGTCCTACTTTTTTCATGTCCCCCATGCCTGCAATACCACAAACAATCGTACAGAAAATAATTGGTCCAATAATCATCTTAATCAATTTAATAAATGCATCACCTAATGGCTTCATGGCTTCGCCAAAGGATGGGTAAAGGTACCCAACTAAAATACCTATGAAAATTGATAATAAGACCTGAAAATGTAACGACTTAAAAATTGTCCTGTTCAAATCACATGCCCTCCTTTTTGATCATATAAAATTTATAATTCCAATGAATTAATGTCAAACTTATGCATCAATTCTTTTAAGTTATTGTATTAATTCATTTATGTTATTATACGACAACCTCCAAAAAAAATCTACCCATAATAAAAATACTATCTTTACGAAAAAATGTGATTTTTCTGTTTTTTATTGAATGAATTTAGGAACGACACATCGCCTGTGTGAAGTTTAAGAATTCACACAGGCTGTCCTACAGACCATACCAAGAAAAGCCCCTTTGGCATTCTGCAAATATTATCATGTATATACCTAAGAAAACTCAAATGCGGTGAACCTGCGAAAGTGTTTCAGCTTACCAGGAAACAAACCCTGAGGAAAATATCTGTCAAGAAGGCAGCATGCATACATCCGTATTTCCTTATTGCTGGTACGTTACCGCATTACGGTGCATTTCTTGTGGTCAGTTGCTTTTTGCATTACAACAATAGCAATTCCCGCCAAAATCAACAGCATACCCACAGCTGTATTCCAATGAAGCGTTTCATCCAGAAAGACCATCCCGGCAAATACACCGATAACAGGAACTGCCAATAATGAAATAGAAGCTTTTCCCACCTCCATATGCGACAAAATATAACTCCATAGAAAAAAAGCAACTGCCGAAGCAAGTATCCCATTATATAGCAGGCATCCCACTGCAGCCCAGGTCCACTGCACATCATTTTGGGCAGCGGTTCCTGTATATATCAAAAGAAATATTTCTCCCATTACCATTTGCCATGTGGTATATTGTAGCATATTGCAGCCCTGCAGCTTTGCCTTAATAATAATCCCGGAGACTGCCCAGGCAAATGCTCCTGCCAGCGTAAGCAGAATGGCAGGAACACTGCCATAGGTATCAACCTGCAATAATACAAACAATCCAGTCATGCTTAAGATAATACCAAAAATCCTATGTTTCGTTAATTTTTCATTTAAAAAGAAATGCGCTAATAAAGCTACCCAAAGTGGCATGCTATAATTCAGAATTGCTACAAAGCCTGCACCTAAAGACTGCATACCAATTTGAGCAGCAACATTATTGGCGGCAATTTGCAAGACACCACTTATCGTAATCCATTTCCAATATTGTCGCGGTGGTATAGAACACTTCAACCAAAGATTTACAAGAAGCAAAACTATAGCACCCAAGGCAAAACGATATGTTACAAACACTACTGGTGGAAAGAACTGATTGGCCTCTTTCATTATAACCCAATTAAATCCCCAGATGAAATATAGTAGAACCAATGCCTTATACACTATTGATACCTCCTCAGCATCCTGAAACTAAAAACCTTAGACAATTGCACGGATAAGGATATTTACATATTACCGAAAAAAATACCAACTTCGTCAAAAAAAATTTTGCTCTAAAAACATTTCATGACAAATAAAAAGGCCGAGGACTAATAAAATCCCCAGCCTTTTATACTTCCAGTAATCATCCCAAACAAAAATCCGGACTAAAAATCTTTGTACAATTTTTTCATGACAAGATTTTTATAACGCACCCCGCATAAACACGGAACCCTTAAGTGTTTATTACATCATGCCCGGCATGCCCATGCCGCCGCCCATTCCCGGTGCGCCTGCAGCGGATGCATCCGCCTTTTCCGGCTTGTCAGCAACCAAAGTCTCAGTTGTAAGTACCATAGCTGCAATGCTGGCTGCATTCTGCAGAGCAGAACGCGTAACCTTAGCCGGATCAACAATGCCTGCACCAATCATATCAATATATTCACCGCTCAGAGCATTGAAACCAATGCCTACACCTGCATGTTTAACTTTTTCTACAACTACAGAGCCTTCCAGACCTGCATTATTAGCAATCTGGCGAACTGGTTCCTCAATTGCACGTTTTACAATATTAATGCCAGTCTGTACATCGCCTTCTGCTGAAAGCTTATCAAGACACGGCAAAATATCAATGAAGGTCGTACCGCCGCCTGCTACAATACCTTCTTCTACAGCAGCACGTGTTGCGTTGAGTGCATCTTCGATACGAAGCTTCTTATCTTTCAATTCAACTTCCGTTGCAGCACCGATCTCAATGACAGCTACGCCGCCTGCGAGTTTTGCAAGACGCTCCTGGAGCTTCTCTTTATCAAAATCAGAAGTTGTTTCTGCAATCTGCTTCTTGATTTGCTCAACACGAGCAGAAATCTGTGCCTTATCGCCAGCACCATCAACAATCGTCGTATTCTCTTTCGAAGCACGAACCTGACGAGCATGGCCGAGGTCTTCAATCGTAACACTGTCAAGCTTACGTCCGAGCTCTTCCGTAATAACCTGACCGCCTGTAAGAACAGCAATGTCTTCCAGCATAGCCTTACGACGATCGCCGAAACCAGGTGCTTTAACAGCCAAAGCCTTGAATGTACCACGGAGCTTATTGACTACGATAGTCGCCAAAGCCTCTCCATCCAGATCTTCAGAAAGAATCATCAGTTCTTTACCCTGCTTTACAACTTGCTCCAAGATTGGCAGGATATCCGCAATGGCAGAAATCTTACGATCTGTAATAAGAATATACGGATCATTCAGTACTGCTTCCATTTTATCCGTATCCGTTACCATATACGGGGAAATAAAACCACGATCAAACTGCATGCCCTCGACAACCTTAAGATCTGTGTTCATGCTCTTGGATTCCTCAACGGTAATTACGCCATCTTTACCGACCTTCTCCATAGCATCTGCAATGAGTTCGCCAGTCTCTTCATCCGAAGAAGAAATTGCCGCAACCTGCGCAATAGCAGCCTTGCCTTCAACTTTTTTGGACTTCGTCTTAATTTCCTCAACAAGGGCCTTAACAGCTGCTTCGATCCCCTTCTTCAAAATCATCGGGTTCGCACCAGCCGCAACATTACGCATGCCCTCATGAATCATAGCCTGTGCCAGCAGCGTGGCCGTTGTCGTACCATCACCGGCGATATCATTCGTTTTCGTAGCAACTTCCTTTACAAGCTGTGCACCCATGTTTTCAAACGGATCCTCAAGTTCAATATCACGAGCAATCGTAACACCATCATTTGTAATTGTAGGAGCACCAAATTTCTTATCAAGAACAACATTTCTGCCTTTTGGTCCAAGTGTAACCTTTACTGCATTTGCTAATGCATCAACGCCTTTACCTAATGCACGGCGTGCTTCTTCATCAAACAAAATCTGTTTTGCCATTTTTTAAAAGCCTCCAATTATAAATTATCTTATGTTCACATAAATCATTCAGCAACAGCGAGAATATCACTCTGGCGAACAATCAAATAGTCTTTGCCATCAACTTTTACTTCTGTCCCGGAATACTTGGAGAAAATAATGTTGTCGCCGGCTTTGACTTCCATCGGAGCCATTTGTCCATTCTCAAGAACTTTACCAGCGCCTACAGCAACAACTTTACCCTTCTGTGGCTTTTCCTTAGCTGTATCCGGTAATACAATACCGCTTGCAGTCTTTGCATCGCCTTCTGAAACCTCAATGACAACTCTGTCGCCCAATGGCTTAATCATATTTATCTTCCTCCTGTATATGTAAATCTGTTTGTTAGCACTCAATCAAGATGAGTGCTAACTACATTTCTTATAATATAGACTTTTCGGGAAAAAATCAAGTGTTTTTCGAAAAAAAGTCAAAAAAACAAACTTTTATTTTTTATTCATGGTAAAAACGGATGGCAGTCTCTTGACTTGTCATCCGCTACTTTTTTATTCATCAATCTTTATTTTTTAAAGCAGCGCGTATAAGCGACTCTGCCACTTCTTTGATTGTTTTTCGTTTTGCCATACTATATTGCTGTATACGCCGATATGCATCCGATTCAGACAAATTATATGCATCCATTAGAATTCCCTTTGCCCGGTCTAATGTTTTGCGCATTTCAAGCGAGTTTTTTACCTTATCTAATTCATTTTCCAATTGCTGCATTTCCTGGAAACGGGACAACGCAATTTCCATGGCAGGAAAGAGATTGCTTTCTTTTACTGGCTTAACCAGATAAGCCAATACGCCTGACTCCTTAGCCCTGTCCACAATCTCCTGCTGGCTGAAAGCTGTAAGCAGCAGAACAGGTGCAATTTTTTCATCTGATATGATTTTTGAAGCCGCAATACCATCCATTTCCGGCATTTTAATGTCCAAAATGACAAGGTCCGGATGGTACTTCCTCGCAAGCTCAACTGCATGGTATCCATCTATGGCTTCGCCAACAACCTCATGTCCCGCTTCCTCAAGTATTTCCCTCAAATCCATACGGATAATAGATTCATTATCTGCAATGACAATTTTCAACGATTTCATGATTCAACGTCCCCCTCTGTTTTTCGCGGAATGGTGATCCAGGCATGTGTACCAGCTTGATTAATCAATTGAAAATTCCCGCCCATATCATCTTCAATAAGTGTACGAACTATTTGCAGTCCCAATGATTTTGTCTTACTGATATCAAAATTATCGGGCAAGCCAGAACCATTATCATAAAGATCCAGGACATATTCCTGCTGTGTCTTTTTGATATCCAAACCAATCAGGCCTTTTTTTTGGTTTTCAAACGCATGCTCAATGGAATTTAATATAAGTTCATTGACAATAAGAGCTAAATTGCTCGCTTGTTCTGATGGTAAAATAATGGTTGGTCCCGTAAAACGAGTCTCAAGCTCGAATTCAGAATCCAGCATATTTTGAGCCACAAGCTTTAAAATATTACGTGTCACCTCAACAACATCAATACGTTCTGCATCTTGTTGTGATAAAAATTCGTGTACGACTGATATGCTCAGAATTCGATTCACACTTTCCTTAAGAGCCTCTTTGACCTCCTGTGATTTTGTACGACGAGATTGTAAACGTAATAAACTTGCTATGGTTTGCAGATTATTCTTTACACGGTGATGAATTTCCTGTATAACCGCAGACTTAATGAGAATTTCTTTGTCCTTTTTGCGCACTTCAGTAATATCTGATACAATGACGACACGTTGCTGCAGATTACCGCCTTCAATAATTGGAATGTTCCGCTGCACAAGAATTAATTCTCCAGCCTCAAGTTCTTTTTCATAAGGCCGGTTAACAGCTACACTTTCTTTTGATACATGCATAGTAAGCTGACGGTCAAAAAGATGACACCCAATCAAATTTCCTACACCTAAAACCTTATAAATACGTACAGCAGCAACATTGGCAAACACAATTCGATTATATTTATCCGTAATGATCAGACCGTCACTCGATGACATCGGACGGTACATCTCCTTATCCAAAGCTTTACGTGCATTGACTAGAATAACACAAGCGGTTTTCAGTAGTTGTGTATAGCCTTCTATACTGAATTCTTCACTATTTGTTTCAAAAGTTACCACAGCAATCGGATCCAGCCCATCATGTATAGCAAAAGTATACATGTCGAGGCTGCTGCCCCATATCCACTCTCTTTTTCCCTTGATTGGTTTCCCCGTACGCATCGTATAGTCGACAAGCGGTTCCTCTATAACAGCTACAAAACTTCCCGCAACTGCCAGATCTGCCGGATTAAAAATTGTATGAGGTTTTTCATGTGTTAATACTAAAAATTTTCCTCGTTGATTTGACTTTACATATACACTTACATGTGCATGCGTAAGATCAGCAATAAAAGGAAAACATACACTCATATGCTTTAGCAGTTCTCCTTGCATGGCAGTTAATACAGAATATTTCCTGCAATTTTCTACGCAGCTTCTCATATTCACATCCCCCATAAGCTTATTATTTTCCTCCTATCTCCGCAAACTCCTTTTTTGCCTAAAGAAATTTCATAAAAATATTGTATACAAAAAAGCAATGGAGAATACATGCTAAAAAATCGTTCGCCATACGATCTTTATAGCATCCATTCTCCATTGAATGATGTTTCGAAACTTCAATTTTCTATATCCGTCAAAGCAAGCCCAGGGACAGCATTCAAATACAAATTGGAATAAAAACCCGCCCTGGATTGATAAAACGCGCGACAGGCAATCATCGCTGCATTATCCGTGCAAAGCACACGGCTTGGGTAATAAAATTTATAGCCATGCAAAGCAGTTACATCCAGCAATCGTTGCTCTAAAGAACTATTCGCCGCTACACCTCCAGCCAAGACCAAGGTATCCATGCCTGTTTCCTTGACTGCCTCCATTGCCTTAGAAACAAGAACTTCAATGACAGATTTTTGAAAAGAAGCTGCCACGTCAGCTTTAGGGACCGGGCATCCTTTTTGTGCCGAGCTATTCAAATAATTCAATACAGCTGATTTCAAGCCACTGAAGCTAAACTCATAATTGCCTTTTTCCTGCAAAGCTCGCGGAAAATCAATAGCATCTGGATTTCCCTCTCTCGCCAGCTTGTCGATTTGAGGACCACCAGGATAAGGCAAGCCCATAACACGCGCAATTTTATCAAAAGCTTCTCCAGCTGCATCATCACGCGTTTGTCCCATGAGAGCAAAATGATTATACCCCTTGACATGAACAAGAGATGTATGCCCGCCAGAAACGACAAGCGCCATAAAAGGCGGCTTCAGTTCCGGTGAACTTAAAAAATTCGCAAAAATATGTCCTTCGAGATGATTCACGCCCACAAGTGGCACACCTAAAGAAAAAGCCAGTGCCTTCGCTGCAGACACGCCTACCAGCAAAGCTCCTACCAGCCCCGGCCCATAGGTAACAGCAATCTGATTGATTTCCTGTAACGTCACGGAAGCCTCACGCAGAGCCTCATCAATAACCGGCATAATATTTACAATATGTTTTCTTGAAGCAATCTCAGGTACAACACCACCAAATTTCTGATGCACCGGAATTTGTGTTGAAATGATATTTGATAAAAGCTCACGGCCGCCCCGCAGAACAGCTGCTGATGTTTCATCACAGCTGGACTCAATAGCCAGTGTCAAACAATTTTCGTCCTTCAATATGAGACCCCCATTTATCCATTCATTTGAAGCTTTGTATTCCACATAATCATTGCTGACTCGCCATTATCCTGATAATATCCCTTGCGCAGTCCCACACTTTTGAACCCAAGCCTATCATACAATACCAACGCAACCTTATTAGACGGCCGCACCTCCAGCGTCATGGCTGTAATGCCTCTTTCCTTTACTATACGTATGAATTCCACCATCATTTGCGTGCCGATTCCTCTGCCCCGATATTCCGGCATGATAGCAACATTCGTAATATGTGCTTCATCGAGCAATAACCATGCGCCCACATAACCAATTATTTTGTCATTGTCCAAAGCAAGCAAATAGTAGGTTTTATCATTTGCAACTTCTTCCCAAAAAGATTGCCTGGACCAAGGTATCGCAAAAGAAGCCTTTTCAACGACCTCGACTCCGGCAGCATCTTCCTGTTTCATTCTGCGGAAACGAATCATAAATCTGCCTTCCTATGACGCGCTTCCCAAAGCACTTCTGCTTCAGAACGCCGGATATAAACCGGTTCCATATCCATTACATTGCCGGCTTCTCCTTGTTTCAAACGCGATATCCCAAGCATACCTGTATTAGCTGCACGAGGCATGCATAAATGTGGCAACGCGAGATGAACATTCTGCGGCAAAACTTGCCGATCAGCCAATTGCTTCTGCACAATATCACCCGACAGTATCACCGGACCATCAAGCCGTGACGCGGCTTCTAAAACTTCATCAACCGATAAGATCCGGACGGATTCTTTTACTTTAAGTTTTTCATTCTCCCAACAATAAAACGCAGCATAAGCATTCCCCTTCTGTGCATCAAGCAAAGCCGCTATGTAAATACCAGGTACAGGGTAATGGTACGCCAGCGCCTCCAGTGTCGAGCATCCTATGATTGGCACATGCAAAGCATAGGCCATCCCTTTCGCCGTTGCCAGACCGATACGCAGGCCCGTGAAAGAACCCGGCCCAATACTTACGGCAATTCCGGCAAGTTCTTCTTTGCTCACTCCCGCCAACTTGAGTACCTGCTCAATGTGCGGCAGCAAGGTTTCCGAATGCGTAAGTCGTGTCTGCACGGTTAACTCAGCTAATAGTCTCGTTTCAGAAACGATTGCCACACTTGATGCCATTGTCGATGTATCCAATGATAAAATCAGCAAAACTGATTCAACTCCTTAAATAATGCTTCATACCTTAAACCCGCCAAAGACAAGATAATACACCGTTCATTGTCACCGTTTAATGTACGTTCTATCTTTACATGAATATAATCATCCGGCAAAGCGTCAGTAAATCTATCCGGCCATTCGATAAGAATAACGCTCCCTGTTGCGTTTGCATATTCATAAAACCCGATTTCTTCCAATTCTTCTTCCGTTTCCAAGCGATAAAGATCAAAATGATATATAGGAAAACGTCCTTCATAAATATTCATAAGATTATATGTTGGACTCGTCACTTCACTTTTTACATCTAATCCGCCGGCCAGCCCCTGTACAAAACATGTCTTGCCTGCGCCAAGATCTCCCTCCAGACAAATCACTACACCATCTTTTATTCTTGCGCCAAACAAAGCTGCTAATGCAGCGGTTTCTGACGGAGACTCTGTTATTCGTCGAAACATAAAACCTCTCCCTATTTTAATCTAAAGAAATTATACCATAAACCAGTCTGAAATAAAAACCCACTGTATGAACACAGCTCTATAGCAAAAAAATTCGCCAAATCTCAAGCCAAAATAGCTTTTATAAAATTAAATTTTACTAGGGCAAAGTTCTGATAAAGGACATTCAGTACAATGTGGATTCCTCGACTTACACACACGACGGCCATGCCATATAAGCCAATGATGTGCCTGTGACCATTTATCTTTTGGAATAGCTTTTTGCAGTCCCTGTTCCACCTCCAGCGGGGTTTCTCCTGTTGCCAGCTTTAAGCGGTTTGCTACACGAAATACATGCGTATCAACAGCAATAGCCGCCCGATGGAAGGCAATGCTCGTCACTACGTTTGCCGTCTTACGGCCTACTCCCGGCAATTTCAGAAGTGTATCAAAATCCTCTGGTACCTCACCGGAGAATTCTTCGCAAAGGACACGACAGGTTGCCATAATATTTTTGGCCTTATTGCGAAAAAGGCCACAATCGCGTATCTCTTCTTCTAACGTAAATATTCCCATATCAACAATATTCTGTGGAGTAGACGCCTTGGCAAACAAACGTGCGGTTGTCACATTTACTCTCTTATCCGTACACTGCGCTGACAATATTACAGCAATCAGCAGTTCAAAAGGATTTCGAAAAATAAGTGCGGGCTTTGTATCATGGTACGTCTCCTCCAAAATATGAACCATTTGTTCCTTTATCTTCTTTGTAACGCGCATAAAAACACCTCAAAATAACAGGGAGCTGCCAAAGCAGCTCCCATTTTTTGTCGTATACATCAATTTGTAAGGCTGCGAACCGGAGCCGGAATACGCCCGCCTCTGGCAATAAAGGCTTCTGAACTATACTGATTGTGGACGGGAAGAATTGGGCAATAGCCAAGCAAGCCTCCAAATTCTACTGTATCTCCCACTTTTTTGCCAGGTACAGGAATAACACGCACGGCAGTCGTCTTGTTGTTAATCATTCCAATAGCTGCTTCGTCAGCAATAATACCCGAGATTGTCGCAGCCGAAGTATCTCCTTCGATAGCAATCATATCAAGACCCACAGAGCAGACACAGGTCATTGCCTCCAGCTTCTCTATAGAGAGGCTCCCACAAGCCACAGCATCAATCATCCCAGCATCCTCACTCACCGGAATGAATGCACCGCTCAGGCCACCTACATGGGAAGATGCCATAAGACCACCCTTCTTCACAGCATCATTAAGTAACGCCAACGCAGCTGTGGTACCTGGAGCGCCGCAGCTTTCAATGCCCATTTCCTCGATGATATGTGCTACACTGTCACCAACAGCTGGTGTGGGCGCTAAAGAAAGATCTATGATACCGAATGGTACTCCCAAACGTCTGGAAGCCTCCTTGGCCACCAGCTGGCCGACGCGGGTAATCTTAAAAGCCGTTTTCTTGATAGTTTCCGCAACTTCTGTAAAATCGGCCCCTTTAAGTCCTTCAAGCGCATGCTTGACGACCCCCGGACCGCTGACACCGACACTTACGACCTTTTCGGCTTCGCTTACGCCATGGAAAGCGCCTGCCATAAAAGGGTTGTCTCCCGGTGCATTGGAAAATACCACCAACTTCGCACAGCCTATGGCCTCTCGGTCACGCGTGAGCTCAGCCGTACGTTTGATAATTTCTCCCATTTCCCGCACACAGTCCATGTTAATGCCGGCCTTAGTAGAACCAAGATTCACCGACGAACAAACGAGTTCTGTCGTTGCCAATGCCTGCGGAATCGACTTAATAAGTATGTGATCTCCCTGCGTATATCCTTTTTCAACCAAAGCAGAAAAACCTCCGATGAAGTTAACACCGACTTCTTTAGCCGCCTTATCCATAGCCTCAGCTATAGGGACATAGGTATCTGTCTTGCAGGCTTCCGCGACAATAGCGATTGGTGTTACAGACACCCTCTTATGAATAATGGGAATACCATATTCCGCTTCAATATCTTCCCCTGTCTTCACAAGGAACTCTGCCGATGAAGTGATTTTATCATAAATGTTCTCACAGAATTTCGTAATATTGGGATGCGCACAATCACGGAGAGAAATCCCCATGGTAATCGTGCGGACATCCAGTTTATTTTCCGTAATCATCCGATTGGTCTCTAGTACGTCATCTATTGTTATCACTGAGCAATCCTCCACCCCTGTTAAATTCTATGCATGACATTAAATATATCCTGATGCTGTGCCCTTATTTCCAAATTAATATCCTGTCCTTTATCACACAATATTTTCTGCAATTCCACCAATTTAATTTTGCTCTCACTCATTTCAGCAATCATAACCATATTAAAAAAACCATCAATAATATTCTGATTGATATTCAATATATTAACGTTATTTTCAGCCAAAATATTACTGACCATTGCAATTATACCTACACGGTCCTGCCCCACAATCGTTACTACAATTTTCATTTACACATTCTCCTTGTTAAATCAAATTTTGACCAATAATGTAAATTCAATACTAACTCCTGCAAACAAATTAGCATAGTTTATTATAACAGTGATTCTATTAAAAACCAATAGTGCGTGCCATGAAAGTTTTCTTTTTTATATATTCCTATTTGAGACTGTTATTTTACTTCCTTTTCTTCTATAATAATAAGATGAAAGAAAGTACTCGTAATATATCAGGAGGTTTTTCAATTGAAAGAACTAAGTTTTTTTGATGGCACATTCATACAGACAAATGAAAAAAAGGTATGTATTGAAGATCGTGGTTATCAATTTGGTGATGGTATTTATGAAGCTACGCATGTGTATAATGGAAAATGTTTTGCTTTGGAGCGGCATTTAAAACGCTGCCGCCGTTCTATGCGCGAACTGAGAATCCCAATTACTTATATGGATGAAGAGTTGCGCGCAATCCATGAAGATATTATTCAAAAAAGTCAAATAAAAGATGGCTCTATTTACTTTCAGATTACACGTTGCACAGCCCCCAGAGTGCATTATTTCCCCGAAAAAGTAATTCCACATCTCAGTATGACCATGCGTCAGTCTGACATTCATTCCGATTGGCAGGAAACCGGTATACATGCTGTTTTATCTGAGGATATTCGCTGGCTTCGTTGTGACATTAAAACCATCAATCTTCTGGGCAATGTACTCGCAAAGCAACATGCACATGAAAAAGACGCGCAAGAGGCTGTATTATTTCGTAAAGAAACAAATCTCATAACCGAAGGATCCAGCAGCAATCTCTTTATTGTAAAGGATGAGGTATTATGGACACATCCAATCAATAATTTCATCCTTAAAGGGGTAACACGTTCGATCTTACTTGAAGAATGTGCCCCACAGCTTGGATTGCCTGTCGTTGAAAAAGCTTTCTCTCCACAGTTTGCCCTTTCTGCTGATGAAATGTTCGTTACTAGCACCAGTATGGAAGTTACACCCATTATTTCTTTGGAAGGTACAACGATTGGCAAGGGCACGCCTGGCAAAGTAACACAAAAATTGCTACAGGCATACCATGTACTTGTAAAAAAGGAATGCTATTAAAAATAAAATATCTGACAAATAAAGGATTGCTATATGAACATATTGAAACAATTTTATTCTGTAATACTTCTATCGGCAGGACATGCTTTAAACGATTTTTATTGTAATTTTCTTCCAGTTCTGCTGCCAATTATAATGCCGCGGCTGGATCTTTCTTTAACACTCAGTGGCCTCTTGGTAATGGTTATGTCTATTACCTCAAATGTTTTACAGCCAGTTTTTGGATACATCATGGACAAAAAAAACCTATGCCGTTTTCTCATCCCCTCAGTTCCTTTTGGTGCAATCTGTATTTGCAGTATAGGTTATATAGACAATAAATATATGCTTTTTCTGCTTATTGCCCTCACCGGTCTTTCTATCTCTACTTTTCATCCCTTAGGATCCTCTTTGGTAAGTAAGACTGCCGAACATAGATTCCTGGGAACATCCATGTCTTTTTATGTCGCCGGCGGAAATATTGGATTTGCTTGTGCACCGCTGGTTATCGTATCCTTTACACAAAACTATCCTCTCGAATATCTTCCTATACTCATTTTTCCTGGTCTGCTTATTGCGATTACTTACTTTTTCTCCAAACTTCCGCGAATTTCTACAGTACAAACCGGTCTTACAGCAAACAAATCAGACCTGTGTCTTACCCATTTGCTCTCCCAAAGATCGGTCTTGTCACTCAATCTTTCAATGGGTATGCGGGCTTGGGCTCATACAGCTGTCGCAACATTTTTACCCTTACTTCTTATCAGTGCTGGTTATTCAGCTATGACATCCGGTGGTTTATTGACTATTTTCCTTGTGGGTGCTGCCTTAGGCGGCCTTTTAGGCGGATACGTTGGCGATCACATTGGGCACAAAAGATTAATCGTTATTTCTCTACTCATTGGATTATTTCCAACATGGTACTTTTTTTCCCATACAAGCAATCAGTTAACTGCAATGATTGCCTTATTTTTCTGCGGTGCGAGCCTTCAAGCACCACAGCCAAGTTCTCTAATATGGGCGCAAAAATTACTGCCGAACAACGCAGGTATGGCGTCAGGGATGATGATGGGACTTGCCTTTGGCATAGGCAGTGCCGGAACTGCTGTCACAGCAGCTTTAGCTGACTATATTGGCCTTGCTGCCGCATTGCTTCTGATTGTCATACCAATGTTTCTCGCTGCCCTTATCGCAATATATACTCCATTTTTTATATCTGCAAAAAAATAATTTTGTCAAGAATAAAGTCACTACTATATACATAAATTATATTATAAATGCAAATTATAAATATTTAAGGAATTATGTTAAAAAAATCACGTTTTTCATTGACAAGGTTCAGCTTAGTACCTATACTGTATTTGTGATATAAA
Organism: Megamonas sp. UBA1796; assembly: GCA_002319795.1. Taxonomy (GTDB): domain Bacteria; phylum Bacillota; class Negativicutes; order Selenomonadales; family Selenomonadaceae; genus UBA1796. Next base: position 2,045 of record DCFU01000022.1, on the reverse strand, counting down.
TTTATGTTGCCATGAAGTATGACGGTATCATTCAAATTTATACAGTCTGGTTACACTCCGGACTTATGTTACAATAAACCAAGGGGAGAGTGTTTTATTATGGCGAAAAAACCTGTAAAGATTACCGAGACCATTCTGCGTGATGCGCATCAGTCTCTTGTAGCGACTCGTATGCGTTACGAAGATATGGAGCCTCAATTGGAGGCTTTGGACAAGATTGGTTACAACGCACTTGAAGCATGGGGTGGCGCAACGTTTGATACCTGCCTTCGTTTTCTCGGCGAAGATCCATGGGAACGTCTCGATAAACTTAAGGCACATCTTAAGACTCCAATCCAGATGTTGCTTCGTGGGCAGAATCTTTTAGGCTACAACCATTATTCCAATGATGTTGTAAAGGCTTTTGTAAAAAAAGCTTCTGAACATGGTGTCGGCGTTTTCCGTATCTTTGATGCGCTCAATGATGTACAGAATCTGACAGTAGCAATCAAAGCTGCTTTGGAATGCAAAGAAAAACCCCATGTCCAGGGTTGTCTCGTTTATACAATCAGTCCGTATCATACAAATGAGACATTTGTTGAATTGGCTAAAAAGCTTGAGAAAATGGGAGTTCATTCTGTCTGCATTAAAGATATGTCCGGTCTTTTAAAGCCTTACGTGGCTGAGGACCTTGTGAAGAAGCTCAAGGCTGCTGTTAAAGTTCCAATTGAACTTCATACACATTATACCAGTGGGTTTGGCTCTATGACTTATTTAAAAGCAATTGAAGCTGGTGTTGATATTATTGACTGTGCCCTGGCCCCATTTGCCTGTGATACTTCCCAGCCTTGTACTGAAACAATGATTGCTACACTTGAAGGTACAGTATATGATACGGGTCTTTCGCGTCAGGATCTGATTCCTATCTCCAAGCATTTTACCGAAGTCAAGAAACGAATCATTAAAGAATTCAACCTTAAAGGTTATTTCGATGTAAATCCAAGTGTCCTCGATTTCCAGATACCTGGTGGCATGCTTTCCAACCTTGCTAACCAACTTAAGGAAAATGGCATGGAAGATAAATATCAGGATCTTCTTGACGAAATGCCTCGTGTACGTAAAGATGTTGGCTATCCGCCGCTTGTTACCCCATCCAGTCAGATTGTCGGTACCATGGCAACTATGAATGTTATGATGGGACAGCGTTATAAGATGGTTCCAAAGGAATTCAAGGATTTGGCACGCGGCAAATTTGGTCATGCACCACTTGAAGTCGACAAAGCTTTCCTCCATTCCATTGGTGTTAAAGACGAAGAAATTATTACGGATTGTGCTGTCGAAGATGCAAAAGCCGCAACGATGGCTCAATTTAAAGAAGAACTTACAGGAAAAGGCTATTCGAACGTATCAGAAGAAGATATTCTTTCCTATGCACTTTTCCCACAGGTTGCCGAAGAATTCTTCAAGGCAAAAGGAAGAATGTAATCTTATAATTTTCTAAAAGGAGCTGCTTAATACGGGGTATATTCCTCATATTAAGCAGCTCCTTTTTATAACTCTATATAACTTTATGTATTGGCTATCCGTTTACTATCAAAAGACAAAGTAAAAATCCATTGTCTTTTGATAGTATTATAATTGTCATAGAAAGGAACATGCGCGCATATAATCATGGAAGCTATACGTTCTATGATGTCAGGTATCATTGTATAGATAATAAAATATTGATACAAAGAATCCTTGCGTGAAAAACAGCCTATCGACTACAAGAGTTACTCAACATCTGCGAATACTAAAGGAAGAAACATGTAAGTATAATATGCCTGCCCTCTGAAGCGCATACAGCGAATATATTGAAGAGACAGTACATTACAGATTACAGTGAGGATATTCCTGCGGCACAGCAGGTGAAGTATAGGATGACATACTAAAGTATTAGCATTATAAGCATCAAGAAAAAGAATTCAATGCCATAATACTATCAAAGATAGGAATACACAAAAAGCACCTGCTATAACAGCAAGTGCTTTTTTTTAAACCAGCAACTACCTAATCTCCCAGGTCGT
>DCFU01000044.1 GCA_002319795.1 Megamonas sp. UBA1796 | reverse complement strand
TTGGGATTTGTGCAGTACACATTATGTAATATGGCAGTGAGGAATTTTATGTTAACAAACCCCATCCAAGTGGTGACCCGTCACCAAGCAGAGAGGATATTGCGGTGACGGAGCGCCTCGTAAAAACAGGAAAAATCATGGATATTCCAGTTTTGGATCATATTATTATTGGGGATAATAAATTTATTTCCCTAAAGGAAAAAGGTATGGTAAAATAAAGCGTTGTAGGGTATAATACATGAGTTGTCCTGTGTTGTTTATATGAAGGGAGTTTTATAGAAAAATGTGGAGTCTTTTTGGTGGTTTATCGCGTGATATGGGAATTGATTTAGGAACGGCAAACACACTTGTCCATGTAAAGGGGAAGGGTATCGTGCTGCGTGAGCCGTCCGTAGTAGCAATAAAAAGTGACAATGGTGAGGTACTGGCTGTAGGTGAAGAGGCTAAGAGGATGATTGGACGTACGCCTGGTTCCATCGTGGCTATCCGGCCGATGAAAGATGGGGTCATTGCAGATTTTGATGTAACACAGGCTATGCTGAAGTACTTTATTCGCAAAGCTATGAATACGAAGTCTTTTGTACGTCCACGTGTTGTAGTGGGGGTTCCATCCGGGGTTACTGAGGTGGAAAAGCGTGCGGTTGTTGAGGCGGCGCAGCAGGCAGGCGCCCGTGAGGCATATCTCATCGAGGAACCGATGGCAGCAGCTATCGGAGCCGGTCTTCCGGTTGAGGAAGCTACTGGCAGTATGGTTGTCGATATCGGCGGCGGTACTACGGAAATTGCAGTTATCTCGCTAGGCGGAATCGTTACAAGCCGTTCTATCCGCATTGGTGGCGATGAGATGGACTTGTCAATCGTACAGTATATCAAGCGTATGTATAATCTTATGATTGGCGAACGTACAGCAGAAGATATCAAAATTCGTATTGGCTCGGCTATCGTGACACCCGATGCAGATGCTACCATGGATATTCGTGGGCGTGATCTGGTGAGTGGGCTGCCGAAGACACTTACCATTAAAGCCAGTGAGATTCGTGAGGCGTTGGGCGAACCCATCGTAAAAATTATTGATGCTGTTAAAGGGACTTTGGAAAAGACACCACCGGAGCTTGCAGCGGATGTCATGGACCATGGTATCATGATGACAGGCGGTGGTGCGCTGCTTACAAATCTCGATAAGCTCCTGAGCCATGAAACCGGCATGCCTGTGCTCGTGGCAGAGGATGCTTTATCTTGTGTTGGTGAGGGTACAGGGAGATCTCTTGAAAATATTGAACTTCTTAAGCGTGTTGTAATGACCACGAAGAAGCTGAGACAATGAGTAAAGTCAGAAGGGATCGGAATTCCGGTCGTAAGATATGGATTCTGTTGTTTGTCGCGGTAAGCATCTTTTGTATTATTTTTTTTGCAGCGCGCGGCAGATTTACAGTCCCTTTTAGCAGTCGGGCTGCAACGACTGTGCTTGCGCCATTCCAGGAGGCAGTCTCGTGGGTAGGTGGTCAGCTGCAGTACGTGACGTCGAATATATGGGAAATCGTTACAGTACATGAGCAGAATAAGATGTTGAAGAATGAAGTAATACAGCTTCGTGAGCAAAATTTGAAGGCCGATGAATATGCTGCGGAAAATGCCCGGTTGCATGCACTTTTAGGCTATAAGCAGACAACACCGCAGTTTGATCTTGTCGTGGGACGAGTGATTGGCAGAGAGGCTGCGACATGGACACGGGTCATAGTTATTGATCGTGGTACGATGGATGGTGTGCAGCCGGAAATGGCTGTTGTTACATATCAGGGCCTGGTAGGTAATGTCGTGGAGGTTTCTCCAAATTCCGCCAAGGTTGAACTCCTGCTCGATCCACGTTCAGCTGTTGGTACACTGGTACAGCGTCCAGAGTCTCGTGTGGCGGGCATTGTACAGGGAGATACCACAGATCCTATGGTTCCGCATATGGTGAACATACCGCGCAATGCGGATATTGTCGAGGGTGATACTATTGTGACATCGGGTTTTGGTGGTATTTATCCCAAAGGGCTTATTGTGGGCAGGGTGCGTGAGGTAAAGAATGATGATGGAGGCCTTTTGAAGTATGCGGTGCTTGAGCCGGCAGTTGATTTTCAGAAACTGGAAGATGTAGCTGTTATTGTGGCTTCGCGTGAGGCGCCTCCGGTGCCGCTTACACCTCCTCCACAGACTCCGGGGACGGAGACGGATCCGCAGGAGGAAGTATCGGCAGGTGCTGGGAAATGAGGCTGTTTCTTAGCTGGCTGGCCTTTATATGCGGTACATATATCATACAATCCTCTCTATTGCCTTTAGTTGCTTATAATGGAATAAGTCCGGATTTATTGCTTTTACTTGTGGTATCCTTGGGATTTTTACAAGGCAGACGCTTAGGTGTGTTTATTGGTTTTTTAGTAGGGCTGTTGCAGGATTTGGTTACAGGCAGCTTCTTTGGTGTGAATATTTTCAGCAAAATGCTCCTAGGCTATGCCAGCGGTGTCTTTTCGAACCGTGTATTCAAAGAGCAGGCTTTTTTGCCGCTTTTTGCGTCGATACTGGCCAGCATGATAAATTATTTTGTTATATTGCTGATTATGGTTTTGCTGGGATATCGCTTCAATCTGGCAGCACATTTACAATCTGTGCTGCTTCCGATGGTTTGGTATAATGTGTTGCTGGCTGTTCCTATGCATCGGTTTGTTTCTGTAATGTGTGAACGGTTGACGGAAAAGAAATAGCTTAGTATGCAGGGCACCTCTACAGGTGCCTTCCATTGTTAGTGGGAGAGATTTTGGTGGTCGTGAATGATTTTGACGGGCGCTTGAAGGTGCTGGGCGCACTTATAGTATTAGTCATTGCTGTGTTGATTGCCCGTATTGGGTATTTGCAGATTTATGATGGTGAGTATTATGCCGGATTAGCGGATGGCAACCGCATACGGTTGATTCCCTCTATGGCACCTAGAGGGACCTTCTATGACAGGAATGGACAGATGCTGGTAACGAATCGGCCCGGATTTACGGTGTCCTTGTTACCGCTTACAGCCCCTATATCCGATGATGTGATAGCAAGGTTATCGGCTCTTTTGAATGTGCCGGTAGAGGAAATACAAAAGAAAATCAAAGCACATAGTGGCTTTGATCCCATACGCATAAAGAATGATGTAGGCCCGGAGATTCTCACAATCATTGAAGAACAGAAAACTGCTTACCCAGGGGTCATCATCGAGGTACAATCGATTCGGGATTATCCTTATAAGGAACAGGGTGCGCATATTTTTGGTTATGTAAGTGAGATAAGTGACGAAGAATTGGAAAAGCGTAAGGATGAAGGATATAAAACAGGAGATATTATCGGCAAGGCCGGACTGGAAAAACTTTATGATCCCGAGCTCAGAGGAACAAATGGCGGTGAACAGGTAGAAGTCGATGTTACAGGCAAGCCTGTGCAGATACTGGGAAGAAAGAATCCTGTGCCAGGCTGTGATCTTGTACTTACGATAGATCAAAAAATACAGGCTGCGGCAGAGAAGGCCGTTGATGAACAACTGGTAAAAATAGGAGCGAAGGCAGCTGCAGCGGTTGTAATGAATCCGCAGACAGGTGAGGTACTTGCGCTTGTGAGCCGGCCTGCTTATGATCCAAATCTTTTTGCCCACGGTATTTCCAGCAAAGATTGGAAAGTCATCAATGATAATCCGAATTTCCCGATGGATAACAAAGCGGTTGTAGGTGAGTATCCGCCAGGTTCGACCTTTAAGATTGTTACGGGTACGGCAGCACTTTCCGAAGGAAAGGTCACGCCGGAAGAAAAGATTTTTGACTCAGGACATCATTGGATTATTCCCAAGGGCAATGCGGATGGAGAGGCTTTGGGATGGATCAATTTTGTGGAAGCAATGGCGCACTCGGATAATGTTTACTTCTACGAGATGGGAAACCGTCTGGGAATTGATGCGTTGGAAAGATATGCGCGTATGTTTGGACTGGGTGAAAAGACGGGCATTAATCTTCCCTATGAATCCGAGGGTTTGGTGGCGAATCGCCGTTACAAGGAAAAGGTTTTTGGCGATGACTGGTATCTGTCGGAAACCTTCGATGCTGCTATTGGGCAGGGATTCAATCTTGTGACACCGTTGCAGGCTGCCATGGTCATGGGTGAGATTGCGGCGGATGGTAAGCGATATAAGCCGTATCTCGTACAGCGGATTGTCGCGCCGAGTGGCAGTGTGGTCAAGCAGTTTGAGCCTGTACTTCTGAGCAAACTTGATGTCCAACCGGATATCATCCGGCTGGTGCAGCAGGGACTGCGTGATGTTACGAAATTTGGTACGGCAGCTTCAATCTTCGGGCCGGAGTTTCCCGTAGATATTGCAGGCAAGACCGGTACGGCGGAAAATTCGCAAGGTAAGGACCACGGCTGGTTCGTAGCTTATGGGCCCTTTGTGAATCCCAATATTGTCGTGGCGGTTGTCGTTGAGCAGGGTGGATATGGTGCACAATCTGCCGTGCCTATCGGCAAGAAGATAATCGAGGCAGCATTTGATATCCCGGATCCGGAGGATACTGCCAAAGAGGAAGCAGAAAAGAAAAAGGAAAAAGAAACGGCAGATGCACAGGCTCAGGCGCAGACACAATCTGCTCAGCAATAAATGAACAGTTTTGTTTTTCTCTGGCAGGATTTTTTTGCCTGCAGGGAGAACTTTAAAAGAACTGTAGATAAATATGTAAAAATGAAGCGGGGTAGTCATGAGTGAGGATGTTGTGAAGATTAAAGGCAGTAGATCTGGCTTGCAGCTTGTTTTTGATGACACGGCAGATTTCCCTGCCATAGAACAGGAAATAAAGGAAAAATTGGAATCCGGGTCGAATTTTTTCTGTCGTGGCACGATTATACAAACTCTTCCGGGGCGATTACAGCAGACAGAGAAGGAAACGCTGGCAAAGCTTTTCCGTCAGTATGGTGTAATATTGCATACGACGATAGAGGGGAAGAGCCTTGAAGAATCTGTAGCAGCAGAAAAACCGGAGATACAGGTGCCGATGCAGCCTACTGTACAAGAAATGACGGTGGTGGATCGTACTGTGCGTGGCGGGCAGGAGATTACGAGCAAGGGTTCGGTGCTTATCTGCGGCAATGTGAATCCAGGCGCACAGATTATTGCCGGAGGCAGCATTGATATTCGCGGGACCTGTCGTGGCATTGTGCATGCAGGTGCTTATGGAGATACAAAGGCTTTTATCATAGCGGACCATCTTATGCCTATGCAGATTCGTATAGCAGGTCTTATTGCAAGGTCACCAGACAATGTGGAGAAATCCAGTCGGGCGGAGAAGGCTTTTATTAAAAGTGGTCAGATTGTCATAGAACCGATAGAAAGGTAGATGTAGATAGATGAGTGAGGTAATTGTAATTACATCGGGTAAAGGTGGCGTTGGAAAGACAACAACGACGGCTAATCTTGGCGTTGGTCTGGCTATGCGCGGCAAGAAGGTCGTTTTGATTGATACGGATACGGGACTTCGGAATCTTGATTTGCTTTTGGGTTTGGAAAATCGTATAATGTACGATCTTATTGATGTCACTGAAGGACGTGTCCTTTATAAGAAAGCCCTTGTACGACATAAGAAATATGAGTCGTTGTTTTTGCTGCCAACTTCACAGGTGAGGGATAAGATGGCTGTGAATCCGGAACAGCTGGTGAAGCTTTGTGAAGAAATGCGTGAGGAATATGATTACATCCTTATTGATTGCCCTGCCGGTATAGAACAGGGATTTAAGACTGCTATAGCAGGGGCGGATTGCGCGATTGTTGTGACGATGCCGGAGATTTCCGCTGTAAGGGATGCTGACAAAATTATTGGGGAACTGGGACGCGCAGAGAAGGAAAATATCAAGCTTGTTGTGAATCGAATCCGACCCCAGATGGTAAAGAAGGGCGATATGCTGGATATGGATGATATCAATGATATTCTTTCAATTAAATGCATAGGACAGGTGCCGGATGATGAGATGGTTGTAACCTCGACAAACCGGGGCGAACCTGTAGTATCGAATGAAGGTTCACAGGCTGGACAGGCCTATCGTAATATTGTAGGCCGCATTTGTGGTGAGGACATCCCCTTTATGGAATTTCCAGAGGAGGGATTCTTTACCAAACTTAAGCGTGTATTCGGTCATTAAGGAGGGACATGTAGATGATGCTCGATGCATTAATGAAGATTTTTGGCAAAACAGAAAGATCGTCTAGGGAAATTGCGCGTGACCGGCTGAAGGTCGTGCTTATCCATGATCGGGCGAATGTTTCTCCCGAGGTTATGGAGCATCTTCGTGATGATATCATTAAGGTGATTTCTAATTATATGGAAATCAACCAGCAGGATATGGAAATATCCCTGGCAAATGACGAAGATTCAGTAGCGTTGGTGGCCAATATTCCTGTACAGAAAATGAAACATTCATCCAAGACAGATAATTAGGAAATCCATGCATGAGTCGGCGTCCTGTTGCCGGCTTTTCTTTTTGCAGGCAGGAGATTGTTCTTTGCCTGTTGTCGTGATATGATAATAAAGTGTATAATTGAAGGATACATCAGGGGGATAATAGGGTAGGTATGAGTAAGAGATGGTTGAGACGTACAGACTTCAACCTGGTTGCTGCGACAGTAGCAATCATTATAATGAGTCTGATTATTATAGGAAGTGCAACACATATTAATGCGGCGACACAGGAGAGATACTGGTTCGTACAGCGACAGGGAATATTTGCCATACTGAATGGTGCGGTAGCAATTTTTCTTATGAATTTCGATTATAAGGCGTTACAGCGGTATGGGAATCGTTTGTACATATTGAATCTGCTCATGCTGCTGGCCGTCATGTTCCTGGGACATTCGGCGTTGGGGGCGCAGCGCTGGATACAGCTGGGCCCGATTACTTTGCAGCCATCTGAGTTTTCCAAACTTATTATGATTATTTCTCTTGCGGCAATTTTGGAGGATAAAGTTGGTAAGCTTAATAACCTGCATGACCTTATTCCGGTGGCTCTTTACGTGGGACTGCCTTTTCTGCTGGTACTCAAGCAGCCGGATTTAGGGACATCGCTTGTTTTTATGGCTATTTTTGTCGGTATGATTTTTGCCTGCGGTGTGAATTTGCGGCTTTTGGGAGGTGCCTTTGGTGTAGGCATTGCCTGTCTGCCGATTCTGTGGCATTTCTTGAAAGATTATCAAAAAATGCGCATTATGGTATTTATGGATCCGAATGTGGATCCACTAGGCTCGGGTTATCATATCATTCAATCCAAAATAGCTGTCGGTTCGGGGATGCTCCTTGGCAAGGGGCTCTTCGGTGGGACGCAGAGCCAGTTGAACTTTTTGCCGGAAAATCATACAGATTTTATTTTTGCGGTTGTGGGAGAAGAACTGGGCTTTATCGGTGCGGCATTTTTGTTGCTTTTATACTTGGTATTGCTTTGGCGCGGCATCATGATTGCACGTAACGCAAGCGATACTTTTGGACGCTTGCTGGCAGTCGGCATCACTTCTATGTGGGCATTTCATGTGCTTGTAAACGTGGGAATGACAACGGGAATTATGCCGGTTACGGGCATACCACTGCCTTTTATGAGCTATGGTGTAAGCTCACTGACAACGAATATTATGTCTATAGCGATATTATTGAATATACATATGCGAAAACAAAAACTATTGTTTTAGGTGGCAGGCCAAGGCTGCTGGGCGGACTCCGGGATGGAGTCTCAGTGCGGCAGCCTGTTCTATGTATATGTTTAGAAAACACTATGAGTGAAATGTAATCGGAGGTATATATGGTAAAACTCGAACCAAAAATTTTACAGGCAGTTGAAAAGCCGGCCCGTTATACAGGCCATGAGTGGAATGCTGTCATCAAGGAGCATGCCTGTGTGGATTGCACCTTCGCACTTGCTTTGCCGGATGTTTATGAGGTCGGTATGTCCAATCTTGGACTCAAGATTCTGTATGAGGTCTTGAATCAGCGCAGTGATACGGCAGCCGAACGCGTTTATGCACCATGGACGGATATGGAAGAAAAAATGCGGGAGGCTCATTTGCCGCTTTTTTCGCTGGAAACCTTTACGGAAATTGGGAAGTTTGATTTCCTGGGCTTTTCCCTGCAATACGAAATGATTTATACCAATGTACTGAATATGCTTGATTTGTCAGGCATACCGGTATGGGCTGCTGAACGTGATGAAAATATGCCCTTTATTGTGGGTGGCGGCCCATGTGTCTATAATACAGAGCCGATAGCTGCTTTCTTTGATTTGTTTATTATTGGTGAGGGAGAAGAAGTCATTTCGGAATTGGTCGATGTATTCATTCATTGGAAAACCGCAGGGAGACCAGGAGGTCGGCGGGGCTTTTTACTGCGGGCGGCCAAGCTCGACGGAATCTATGTGCCGTCTTTTTATGAAGTGCATTATGATGAGGCGGGACAATTCTCCTCCATAGCCCCTCTGGAGGAGGTGGCGAGGCCGGTCATCTATAAGCGTGTTATTAAAGATATGGATACAGTACGGTTTACGGAAAAGCCGGTTGTTCCTTATTTGGATATTGTGCATAATCGTATTATGCTCGAGCTTTTTCGTGGTTGCTCGCGAGGTTGCCGTTTTTGTCAGGCGGGTATCAGCTATCGTCCTGTACGTGAACGTACGCAGGAGCGTTTGAAGGAACTTTCACGTACGCTTGTCGATGCAACAGGCTATAACGAGATGTCTCTGACTTCGCTGAGCTCAGCGGATTATTCATGCCTGAGCGGGCTTGTCGATGAGCTTTTGCATGATTTCCATGAAGAAAAAGTGAGCTTTTCGTTGCCGTCGCTGCGTATTGACAGTTTTTCCATTGAGCTGGCACATAAGATGCAGCAGGTACGGAAGAGCGGACTGACTTTTGCCCCGGAAGCAGGGACACAGCGCTTACGGGATGTTATCAATAAGGGTGTTACGGAAGAAAATTTGCTTACGGCAGTTTCTGCAGCGTACCGGCAGGGCTGGAAATCTGTAAAGCTTTATTTCATGCTGGGTTTGCCGACGGAAACAGACGAGGATATCATAGGTATTGCACATCTGGCAAAAAAGGTTGTTGATCTTTATACTGCAATCAAGGGGCGGCGGGGAGTAAAAGTTACCATCAGCGTAGCATGCTTTGTGCCGAAGCCGTTTACTCCTTTCCAATGGGTTGGGCAGAATTCTCAGGAAGAGTTCAGGCGTAAGCAGCAACTGTTGAAGGAAAATATCCGGGACAAGGCCATCCAGTTTAATTATCATGATGCCCGTGTGAGCTTTTTGGAAGGTGTCATAGCCAGGGGAGATCGTCGCTTAGATCATGTGATTTATGAAGCATGGAAGGCGGGTGCCCGATTTGATGGCTGGACGGATCAGTTTCACTATGAATTTTGGATGTCTGCTTTTGCCAAATGTGGGATAGAGCCTGAAAAATATAATCAGCGTGAACGCAGTCTTACGGAACCACTGCCTTGGGAACATACGACCCCAGGGGTCAATAAGGAGTTTTTGCTGCGGGAATACCATCATGCACTCAAGGAGGAGAGCACGGAGGACTGCAGACACGGTAAGTGCAGTGCCTGTGGGGTGTGTCCGAATCTGGGAGTCAGAGTCGTTGATTGGGGGGATGCAGATGTTTAAATATCGTGCAGAAATTACGAAGGGAGAGGAAATACGTTATATTTCCCATCTCGATTATGCCGCACTGATAGAACGTGCCTTTTGCCGTTCAAAACTGCCCGTCAACTATTCGGAAGGATTTAATCCCCGCATGAAGATGGCGTTTGCCTCAGCCTTGGCAGTAGGTGTGACCAGCGATGCGGAATATATGGATTTTGAACTTGTAAAACCTTTATGCCAGCCGGAAGTCTTTGAACGCTTACGGGAGGCCCTTCCTCCTGGAGTAGAACTTTTGCGTTTATGTACATTGGACGGGAAGCACAAAGCTTTGATGGCTGAGGTCGACCTTGCCAAGTATGATATTTTTGTACCGCTGGCAGGAACTTTTTTGGAAGCACAAAGAGCGGTACAGGATTTCAATGCTGTGCGGGAGTTTACCTATGAGCGCGTAACACCGAAGAAAAAGCGTGAAATTGAGGTCAAGCAATATATGAAGCTGCCGATTACGGTTTCGTCCAGAGAGGATGGCCTCTTTATGACGATGGCTATCATCATAAAGCCGTCTGGCAGTATAAAGCCAGGAGAACTGCTGCGCGTGCTGCGTGAGAGCTTTGGTATGCCGGTGGATGAACAGCAGGCATTGATTTATCGCCGGGCACTATGGGGACAAGGCAAGCCGCTCATTGAGCTCATAGAAGAGTAAGGAAGCTATGGAGATGAGAGAATGAAGTCCATTCTTATGAATATTGTTCCAGAGGAAACGCGTATCGCTGTTGTTGAGGATCAAAAACTTTTGTTTATCGAGGTTGAAAGGTCGTCTCATTCACATTTGGTTGGTAATGTCTATAAGGGACATGTCCAGAATGTGCTGCCGGGCATGCAGGCGGCTTTTGTCGATATAGGCGGAGATAAGAATGCCTTTCTCTATATTGGGGACGGTATGCCGCGAGAGGTAATCCAGACTTTGTCGCCGCAGGCAAAGATACATATCGGGCAGAATCTGCCTATACAGATTATAAAGGATTCTGTTGGTAGTAAAGGTCCGCGTGCAACCGTACATTTGTCGCTTCCAGGACGCAACGTTGTTCTTATGCCGACAGCAGCGTATATCGGTATATCACGGCGAATTGAGGATGAATCGGAGCGTACGAGGCTTAGAAAAATTGCTGAAAACATTTGTCCGCCGGGCATGGGCCTTATTATACGGACAGTGGCTGCAGGGCAGAGTATGGAAGCACTGACAAAGGATGTGAATTATCTTACGCGGCTTTGGGAATCCCTGAAGGCGCGTAATAAACTGGCAACAGCGCCAGCGCTTCTTTATCGTGATGCAGACCTTGTGATTCGCATGGTCAGGGATTCTTTTACTGAGGAAATTGATGAGATGCTCATCGACAATGCTGAGACTTACCAACGGGTTATCGAGTTGCTGCGGTATACTTCTCCGGAATTATTAGACAGGATAAAACTCTATAGGGACAAAACACCGATTTTTCGTACATATCATGTGGATGAAGAAATGAAGCGCATTGGTGATCGTGAAGTAAGTCTTGCATCGGGAGGCTTTATCGTCATAGATAAGACGGAGGCACTTACGGTCATTGATGTCAACACTGGGAAATTCGTCGGCAGGGCTAACCTGGCGGATACAGTGTATCGCATCAATTTGGAAGCGGCAGCAGAAATTATGAAGCAGATTCGTCTGCGTGATATCGGGGGGATTATTCTTATAGATTTCATCGATATGGAGAAAGAGGAGCAGAAGGAGACATTGCTGACATTTATGCGTGCGCGTGTGAAGGACGATCGGATGAAGACGAATATTGTGGATATTACTTCACTGGGGCTTGTAGAAATAACCAGGAAGAAGGCCCGCCAGAATTTTGAAAGCATTATTTATAGTGAATGCCCTTACTGCAATGGACGCGGGCGTATTGAATCGCCGGAGACCGTGAGTATTAAGATTTGCCGCGAGCTCAGGCGTATCGAGTCTAAAGCGCATGCGCCGCATGGTTATGAAGTTGCAGTTCATGAGCAGGTTGCTGCTGCGCTCGCTGAACTGCATCTTGTGGAAAGTCTCGCAAGGGAGCTTCATATTAGCATAGATATTGTCGTGCATTCGGGCATTCATCCGGAGAGTTGCTCCATTATGCAAAAGAGCAGCGAAAAAAACTAAAAAATAAATTGTATTATAAAACTATCTATGATATAATTCTTAGCGGTGTAGTAAAAACGCACGCGGACTGATTTCCGTACTGTGCCCTTTGGGTTAAACGGGGAGATGAGGGACGCGGAGGTAATCAAAAACAGGAGGTGCACCAACATGGCAGTTATTTCCATGAAACAATTATTAGAAGCAGGTGTTCATTTCGGACATCAGACGAGACGCTGGAACCCGAAGATGGCGAAGTACATCTTCACTGAACGTAATGGTATTTATATCATTGATTTGCAGAAGACCGTCAGAAAAGTGGATGAGGCATATAATTTCCTCAGAAGCGTGGCAGAAGAGGGAAAGTCTGTACTCTTTGTAGGCACAAAGAAGCAGGCACAGGAAGCTGTAAAGGAAGAAGCTCTCAAGGCTGATATGTATTATGTCAACGAGAGATGGCTGGGCGGCATGATGACGAATTTCCAGACAATCCAGAAACGTGTCAATCGCCTGAAGGAGCTTGAAGTGATGGAAGAGGATGGTACCTTTGAGGTCCTCACTAAGAAAGAAGTTCTTTCGCTCCGTCATGAGATGGAGAAGCTCGAGAAATTCCTTGGCGGTATAAAGAATATGACGAAACTGCCGGGTGCTCTGTTTATAGTTGATCCGCGCAAGGAAAGAATCGCTGTAGCGGAAGCCAGAAAACTTAGCATTCCTATTGTCGCTATTGTTGATACAAATTGCGATCCGGATGAAATCGATTATGTTATTCCGGGCAACGACGATGCTATCCGTGCTGTAAAGCTCCTTACAGGCCGTATGGCAGATGCTGTTATTGAAGGCCGTCAGGGACAGGCTGGAGAGGCTGAAGCAGCAGAAGCTGCAGAAGCTGAGAAAGCTGCTGCTGACGCGTCGGCTGAATAAATAAGAACAAACAAAGTTATGGGGTAAGGGAGTTTATCCCTTACTCTTTACTTTTATATTTAGGAGGATAAAAATGGCGAATATTACGGCTGCGATGGTAAAAGAATTACGTGAGACTACAGGTGCTGGCATGATGGATTGCAAGAAGGCACTGGCGGCAACGGACGGAGATAAAGAAAAGGCAATTGATTTCCTGCGTGAAAAAGGACTCGCTGCGGCAGCCAAGAAGGCTGGACGTGTTGCAGCAGAAGGACTCGTTTCTTCTTACATCCATGCAGGTGGACGTATCGGTGTACTTGTAGAGATTAACTGTGAGACGGATTTTGTGGCACAGACGGGTGAGTTCCAGGAGTTTGTACATGATGTTGCTATGCAGATTGCGGCGGCAAATCCTTCTTATGTACGTCGGGAAGAAGTCGATGAGACAGAACTGGACCATGAGCGCGAGGTTCTGCGTGAACAGGCTCTGAATGAAGGAAAACCAGAAAAAATTGTGGAAAAAATGGTAGAAGGCCGCATTCAGAAATATTATAAAGAGGTATGCCTTATGGAGCAGCCTTTTGTAAAGGATCCGGAGCAGACAATTGAAGATATTGTAAAGGCTAAGATTGCAAAGATTGGGGAGAATATTTCAATTCGCCGTTTTGTAAGATATCAGCTTGGTGAAGGTATCGAAAAGAAGCAGGAAGATTTCGCTGCTGAAATCCGGGCTGCGGTAAAATAATAAAATCAGCTAAAAAGAGAACACGTCGTGTTCTCTTTTTTCAAAATAAGTAAAGGAATATCGGTAAACTTGTCGAACTTATATAAAGCAGATTAGTTATGAATTCGGATGGAGGTCTTACATTGACAAACACGAAATATAAACGCGTTATCCTGAAGCTGAGTGGGGAATCACTTGCCGGAAATCAGGGCTTTGGGATTAACACGGAGGTTGTTGAGTCTATTGCCCGGCAGGTTAAGGCAGTCCATGAGCATGGTATAGATGTAGCAGTTGTAGTTGGCGGCGGTAATATTTGGAGAGGCCTTGCAGGGAGTGCCAGGGGCATGGAGCGTGCTACTGCAGATTATATGGGAATGATGGCTACAGTCATGAATTCCCTGGCATTGCAGGATGCTCTGGAAAAAATGAATGTGGACACGCGTGTACAGAGTGCTATTGAGATGCGCCAGGTCGCAGAACCGTACATTCGACGTAAGGCCGTACGGCATTTGGAGAAGGGGCGCGTAGTCATCTTTGGTGCAGGTACGGGTAATCCATATTTTTCGACGGATACGACAGCGGCGCTTCGGGCGGCTGAGATTGAAGCAGACGTTATTCTTATGGCGAAGAAAAATACGGATGGTGTGTATGATTCGGATCCAAATCATAATCCAGATGCTAAGAAGTTCGATACGCTGGAATATAGAGAAGTCTTGCAGCGTGGACTGGCCGTAATGGATTCTACGGCTACGAGTCTCTGCATGGATAACCAGATTCCGCTGGTTGTATTTAATATAGATCATCATGAAAATATCTTGCGGGCGGCTCTTGGTGAGCCAATTGGTACGATTGTAGGAGGAAGGAAAGATGGTTAAAGATATACTGGCATCGCATGAAGATCGCATGAAAAAATGCCTTGAGGCTCTGAAGCATGAATATGCTTCGCTGCGTGCTGGCAGGGCTACACCTGCGCTTTTAGACAGAGTTATGGTGGAATATTATGGGGCACCGACACCTGTGAACCAGGTGGCGAAGGTTTCAGTGCCTGAGCCGCGTATGATTGTGATACAGCCTTGGGAAAAGTCCGTATTGCACGATATTGAGAAGGCTATTATGAAGTCTGATCTGGGGCTTACACCGAATTCAGATGGTACAGCGATTCGTATTTCGATTCCACAGCTTACCCAGGAGCGCCGTGCCGAACTGGGCAAGAGTATCAATAAAAAAGCTGAGGAAACGAAGATTGCTGTACGTAATCTTCGTCGTGATGCGAACGAGGCCATGAAGAAAAGTGAAAAAGCCAAGGAAATCACGGAGGATGACTCTAAGAAAGGCCAGGAGGACATGCAGAAGATTGTCGATAAGTATATAAAGACGATTGATGATATTAAGGCCGGCAAAGAAAAAGAGATTATGGAAATCTGATGGTGACGATTGATGTTGTGGGGCGTCCCCTTGCGGAGGCCGAGTGCCTGCTGCAGGCAGCACATATAGATTATGTCTTAAAGAGATCACGTCCTGTACGTGATTTTTTCAAGATTGACGAGCAAAAGCTGTATGTCGTTCGTCAAAGATTTACAGGTGATGGAATTTTGCAGCTGATGCTTGCTGCGAAGCTGCGAAAGGAGGTGTCTCAAGATGGCTTATAAAATTAGTGATGACTGTATTTCTTGCGGTTCTTGTGCTGGAACTTGTCCAGCGGATGCTATTGCTGAAGGCGAATCACATTACGAAATTGACCCTGAAAAGTGTGTTGAGTGTGGTGCTTGTGCCGCTGGTTGCCCAGTGTCAGCTATTTCAGCTCCGTAATGAAGAGCCCCTCTTCGGATTTACTGAGAGGGGCTTATTTCTTGTTTTTAGGAGAATCAATATGTGGAAGAAGATGTTCGGAGGTTCTGTGCCGCAGACGGCATGGGTACAGGCCCCGCTATATGATAGAATAGACCCGGGCCGTTTACCTGGACATGTTGCCATTATTATGGATGGCAACGGAAGATGGGCAAAGGGGAAAGGTCTTATCCGCACAGCCGGGCATACGGCTGGCGTGAATGCCTTAAAACAAGTGCTGAAGGTGGCTATCGACTTGCGAATTCAGGCGCTCACGGTGTATGCGTTTTCAACAGAGAACTGGAAACGGCCGCATGCTGAGGTAGATTTCCTTATGAAACTTTTTTCGGAGTACCTTGAACGGGAAATCAATGAAATGGATGAAGATAATGTACGGCTGCAGTTTATCGGACGCATTGATGAGCTGTCGACGGAACTATGCCGACAGGCGAAAAGTGCGCAGAAGCGCACGGAACATAATACAGGGGTGCGTTTTAATGTGGCTATGAATTATGGAGGGCAGGACGAGCTTATTCGCGCTATGCATTCCATAGCTGCAGAAGTTGCAGATGGAAGGCTGGCGGCAGATTCCATTGATGAAACGATACTGGAGAACCATCTGGATACCGCCGGTCTGCCGCCGGTGGATCTTGTTATTCGTACGAGCGGAGATTTGCGGCTCAGCAATTTTCTGCTTTGGCAGACAGCCTATGCGGAATTTTGGTTTACAAAAACAAATTGGCCGGATTTCACGCCGGCATGCTTTGTTCAGGCATTAGAAGACTTTGGACGCCGTGACCGACGCTTTGGAGGATTAAAAAATAAATAGACAGAGGTGCAAGCTTTGGGTACGAGGATTATTACAGGAGTTATCGGCATGACTGCAGCGGCTTTTATCATCCAGACAGGCGGGATGATATTCAATGCGGTTGTACTTTTGCTGTCAATTATCGGCTGGCATGAATTTTCACGGGCCTTTGCGCATAAAGACCAGCATCTGGCTTATCTGAGTGGCATGTTGGCGCTGACTCTGTTTTGGTGTTGTGCAGTTTTTGGTGTACCGGAAGAGACGATGGCCGTTACAGTACTGCTGCTCCTGGTCGTATTGGCCCAGAGTGTGCTGCTGCATAAAAGCTTTTCTGTTGAAGAAGCCATGATTTCAGTGGTAGGTATTTTATATGTAGGCCTGACGTTTTCTTATCTGATGCTCTTGCGTTCATGGGGCGATGGTGCAGTGGTTTCATCGCCTGCGGGCAGTATGGAGATAGGGTGTGCCTTGATTTGGAGTGCGCTTCTCGGTACCTGGGCAAGCGATACCTGTGCCTACTTTACGGGGTCTCTGTGCGGAGCCCACAAGCTGTGTCCGGATATAAGCCCGGGAAAGACTGTCGAAGGATTTGTAGGCGGTGTGATTGGGACTGTGGTAACTGTAACCGGTATAGGTGCGTTTTTTTCTTTTCCGCTTTTAAAGATGGCGGTGTTAGGAATTTGTATAGCGCTTGTGGCGACCTTGGGAGACTTGGTGGAGTCTGTAATAAAGCGCCATACAGGTATCAAAGATTCCGGGTCACTTATTCCGGGACATGGCGGCGTGCTGGATCGTTTTGATAGTACGATGTTTACGATGCCTTTCATGTATTATTTTATTCAGTTTTTTAAGTTGGTGGGATAGGAGAGTTTCATGAAGAATATTGCCTTATTGGGTTCTACAGGCTCCATAGGTACACAGACACTCGATGTTGTGCGTGCAAATCGGGACAGATTTCATGTTTCAGTGCTTGCGGCGAATCGTAGTGATGCATTGCTGGAAAAGCAGATACAAGAATTTTCCCCGGAGTTGGCAGTGCTCGTGGATGATGCTGCGGCGGCGAAGCTGCGGTCACGTTATATAGGAAAAACGAAAATAATCAGTGGAAGGCAGGGCCTTCTGGAAGCTGCAGCATATAGCACAGCGGATATAGTTGTAACCTCTATGATGGGGTTTGCCGGTCTGGAGCCTACGATGGCTGCACTTGATGCCGGTAAGAACATTGCTTTGGCTAATAAGGAGACATTGGTGGTCGCAGGCGAATTGGTCATGGCACGTGCAAGAGAAAAGGGAGTTGCTATTCTGCCGGTTGACAGTGAGCACTGTGCATTATTTCAGTGTTTGCAAGGAGAAAAACGGGAAAGTATGGAAAAACTCATTCTTACCTGTTCCGGGGGACCATTTCGGGGAAAGCGCAAAGAAGAGTTGGCGCGGGTTTCAGTTAAAGATTGTCTGAACCATCCCACCTGGTCTATGGGGAAAAAAATCACGATAGATTCGGCAACACTGGTAAATAAAGGACTTGAAGTCATTGAGGCAAAATGGCTTTATCATGCGGACTATGAGCAAATTCAGGTAGTTGTGCATCCGCAGAGTATAGTACATTCCATGGTGCAATATCAGGACGGTGCTGTTGTGGCGCAACTTGGTTCTACAGACATGCGGCTTCCTATTCAATATGCCTTGACATATCCAGACAGGCAGCCTTCTGTATTCCGGCGGTTGGATTTCTGGGACATGCAGCCACTTACTTTTGCAAAGCCGGATATCGATACCTTTCGAGGCCTTGCACTTGCGTATGAGGCTGGACGCATAGGGGGGACGATGCCCTGCGTGATGAATGCGGCAAATGAGGTTGCAGTAGAGGCTTTCCTGGCAGGTGGAATAGGTTTTCTTGATATTTACGATATCATTGAGCGTACCATGGAGGCAAGGCAAAGCCAGAATAAACCAACACTGGAGCTTTTCTTTGCCGAGGATGCATGGGCGCGTGATTATGCACGGAAGCTTTTGAGGAGATAGGATGAAGGTGATAGAATGATTCTTACAATTATAGCAGCAATTTTTGTATTTGGTTTGTTGGTCCTTGTTCATGAGCTTGGACATTTTATAACGGCTAAGCTTACGGATATGCGCGTGGATGAGTTCGCTATTGGTTTTGGACCAAAAATTTTGAGTTATAAATATGGTGAGACAGTATACTCGGTTCGCAGTATACCTTTAGGTGGTTTCAATAATATTGCTGGGATGGATCCGGAGGATAATAATGCCGGTGAGCGGGGCTATTCAGCGAAATCTGTGAGGGCACGCATGGTGGTGATTCTGGCAGGCTCATTCATGAATTTTCTTTTGCCGCTGTTGCTGTTTTTTGGTATTTTTTTCTTTGCAGGGGTAAGCACGCCATCTATGGAACCGGTGCTGGGGACTGTAATTGAGCACAAGCCGGCAGCAGAGGCAGGACTCAGGGCTGGTGACCGCATCGTACGTATAGATGGGCAGGATATTGATTCCTGGGTAGCTTTTGTGGATACGATACGGGACGGTGATGGCAAGGTATTCAAGATTGAGTTCAAACGTGGAGATGTGGACATGGCTACTACTCTCATTCCAGTTTATGACAGCAGTTCCAAGCGTGCCATGGTTGGGGTTATGAGCTCAGTGGATACAATGCAGCCCGGGCTTGCAGAATCTGCTTCGCTGGCAGTACAGAAGACGGGATATATCCTTTATCGTATGATGGATGGACTTGTCCAGATATTTACGGGAGAGTCTGCTGCGGAACTCGCAGGACCTTTAGGCGTAGCCCAAATGGCCGGCGAGGTGGCACAGATTGGTTTTGTGCCGCTTTTGAATTTTGCGGCACTTTTAAGCCTGAACCTTGGGATCATTAATCTTTTTCCGATACCGGCACTGGATGGCGGCCATTTCATGACACTGGTTGTTGAGGCCATACGAGGAAAGCCTCTTTCTGCCAAGGCACTGCGTTATGCGCAGTCTGTAGGGTTTGCACTGCTACTGGCCTTGATGCTTTTTGCTACGAAAAATGATATTGTGCGGGTTTTTTTAGGTAATTAAAAGAATATGGACAGGACGGGTGATACTATGAGTGAACGCAGGCTAACGCGCCAGATCCATATAGGTCCGGTGGCTATCGGCGGTGGGGCGCCTATTTCTGTGCAGTCTATGACGAATACGAAGACTACGGATACAGGGGCAACGGTTGCGCAGATTCATGCGCTTGCCAAGGCAGGCTGCGATATTGTGCGGCTGGCTGTACCGGATATGGAGTCGGCCGCCAATCTCGGGAATATAATCCGGGCGGTGGATATCCCGCTTGTGGCCGATATCCACTTTGACTATCGGCTTGCCCTGGAGGCAATCAAACAGGGCATTGCAGCGCTGCGCCTGAATCCGGGAAATATCGGTGGCCGGGAAAATGTGCGTGCGGTGGTGAGGGAAGCAAAAAAAAATCATATTCCGATACGTATCGGTGTGAATGCAGGTTCGCTTGATAAGATGCTCCTTACAAAATATGGTAAAGTTACGGCAGAGGCCCTGGTAGAGTCTGCTCTGCAGCATGTCCGTATTTTGGAGGCTGAGGATTTTTATGATTTAAAGATTTCACTTAAGGCACATGATGTGCCTTTAACGATAGCCGCTTACCGCCTTATGTCGGAAACGGTTGACTATCCTTTGCATCTTGGTATTACGGAGGCCGGCACAGCACGTACAGGCATGATCAAATCCGCCGTAGGAATTGGCGCGCTTTTGGCTGAAGGTATTGGTGATACCTTTCGAATTTCCCTTACAGGAGATCCTGTCGTCGAGGTGCGTGTAGCCAATGAGATACTGAAGTCCTTAGGTCTCAGGGAATACGGGCCGACGCTCATATCTTGTCCGACCTGCGGCCGCTGCAATATTGATTTACCGTCTATTGCGGCGCAGGTGGAGAACAAGCTGGATGGTATGACAAAGCCGATACAGGTAGCTGTCATGGGCTGTGTGGTAAATGGCCCGGGAGAAGCTCGTGATGCCGATGTCGGGATTGCTGGCGGCAAGGGCGAAGGGCTGCTATTCCGCCGAGGTGAGATTGTCCGAAAGGTACCAGAAAATTTATTAGTAGAAGAATTATTCAAAGAAATAGATGCTATACTAAGGGAGGAAACGTAATTGCGTACTACACAGCTTTATGCACCAACACTCAGAGAAACACCTGCCGAGGCAGAGGTTATAAGTCATCAGCTTATGCTGCGTGCGGGAATGATAAGGAAAGCTGCTGGTGGTGTATATACCTATCTGCCGCTTGCCTGGCGGGTGCTCCGTAAGATAGAGGAGATTGTACGGGAAGAAACAGATGCGGCTGGAGGGCAGGAACTGTCTATGCCAATCATGCAGCCTTCGGAGCTTTGGAAAGAATCCGGCCGCTGGGAGGTTTATGGTGAGGAAATGTTTCGCCTGCATGACCGGCACGGACGTGAGTTCTGCCTTGGGCCGACACATGAAGAGATGATTACCTCTTTGGTACGTGATGAGGTACGTTCTTATAAGCAGCTGCCACTTATGCTTTATCAGATACAGAATAAATACCGCGATGAGATACGACCACGTTTCGGCCTTATGCGTGGGCGTGAATTCATTATGAAGGATCTTTATTCCTTTGATAAGGATGAAGAAGGCATGAATATTTCTTATAAGAAAATGTATGATGCTTATACGAATATCTTCACGCGCTGCGGATTGCAGTTTCGTCCCGTGGAAGCTGATAACGGCGCTATTGGTGGCGGGCATTCCCATGAATTTACCGTGCTTGCGGATGCTGGCGAGTCTGAGATAGCGTATTGCAGTTCCTGTGATTATGCTGCCAGCAATGAAAAGGCCGAGCTCAGGGTGATAAAGGCACCAGCAGAGGAAATGCTGCCACTCGAGAAAACGGCGACGCCGGATTGCAGGACAATTGAAAAGGTAGCAGAGTACCTTAAGATTTCGGTGGAAAAAACGATCAAAGCAGTGGCCTTCCAGAATGAAAAGGGTGAAGTGGTGCTTGCATTCGTGCGTGGAGACCACGATGTCAATGAGGTGAAGTTGCAGAATGCTGCAGGTTCTATCGAGCTTCGTATGGCAGATGAGCAGGCAATTCTTGCTGTCGGAGGTATACCTGGCTTCATGAGCCCTATCGGTTTGAAAAAAGGAACAACTGTCGTCGTGGATGCCACGGTTATGGAAATGTACAATGCTGTTGCGGGGGCGAATGAACAGGATGTGCACTATAGGAACGTGAATCCGAAACGTGATTTTCAGGATGCAATCGTTACGGATATACGTCTTATCCAAGAGGGAGATCCTTGTCCGCACTGCGGTCAGCGGGTAAAGATGACGCGTGGTATTGAAGCAGGACAGGTATTTACCCTGGGCACGAAATACAGCGAGGCCTTGCATGCTACTTTTCTGGATGAGAATGGCCGGGAAAAGCCACTCGTCATGGGTTGCTATGGCATTGGCGTGAGCCGCACGATGGCCGCATCGATTGAGCAGAACAACGATGAGCATGGTATTATCTGGCCGCGAGCCATTGCACCGTACGAGGTTATCGTCGTACCGGTGAACGCGAAAGTTGCAGAGCAGTTGAGTCTGGCTGAGGAAATTTATACCAGTCTTAAGCAAGCGGGAATTGATGTTATGCTTGATGATCGCAAGGAACGTGCAGGAGTTAAGTTTAAGGATGCGGATCTTATAGGCTATCCTTTGCGTATTACGGTCGGGCCAAAGTCTGTTGAGGATAATCAGATAGAGGTCAGGGTACGGCGTACAGGCGAGACTTTGAACTATACCAAGGATGTTTATCTTGAGAAAGTAATAGCGCTGTTGACAAAGCTCTAAATTATAATGCCCGCTGAAACTCCAGGCTCATCCTGAAGTTTCAGCGGGCGTTTTGACATGTCAGATTTCGAGAAAGAAAGTGCTGCCGTTTTCTTTTTCACTTTCGGCCCAGACACGCCCCTTGTGAATACGTGTGATGAGCTTCACAAGGGCAAGACCGAGGCCTACACCTTTGGTATTGCGGTTGGTATCTGCCTGATACAGGCGGTCCCAGCTCTGCGAGAGCTCATCTGCGGTCATGCCGATGCCATCATCACAGATGCGCAGCAGGGCGTGGGTGCCATTGCGCGTAAGGTAAAGCTGAATATTATTTTTGGCAAACTTGAAAGCATTATCCAGCAGGTTCGTAATCGCCAGATAAAGCAGAGGCTGATTTCCCAGGACAGTGAGTTGGGCTTCAATATGAAAACTGAAATTGAAGCCCAGTGCAAGGGCTTTTTCCTCATAGCTTTCAGCTAACTCGTTAAGCAAAAGAGAATAATCAAGTGTTTCCAAAGGTGTATTTGCCGGATTTTCGATGCGTGCCAGTTCCAAAAGTTCATTGATAAGCCTGGACATATGCTGTGCCTGTTTAAAAATAGTGGCGAAGCTTTCCTTGGCTTCTTCGATAGAGTCTGTAAAATCTTTGCCATATTCGCTTTCAGACATGATAACGGAAACGGGAGTGCGCAGTTCATGGGATACGTCAGCAGAAAAACGTTTTTCCCGCTTGACGGAATCTTCGATTTTATCCAGCATCTCATTGAATGTGTGGGCCATTTGGTGAATTTCATCTCCGCCTTCGTTCAGGATGATACGCTTGGAAAGGTCACGTTCTTCACCGATGCTGCGGACGGTAGAACTGATGGTTTCAACCGGCCGGAAGCCTTGTTTTACGATACGGTAACCGATAAGGATTGCAATACAGAAAAAAAGGGGCAATGCAAACAGGACAGACTGGAGCATGAGTTGTAGATTTTCGTAAATACGATCAACGGAGATAATACCGCGAATCCATTGTCCGTGAGAACCACGGACAGCAAGATGCATATCATAATAAAAGTAACTGTGGTTCTGGCTTTGTACGGTTTGTACATCCTGTATATCGAAAGGAATATCTTCAGGGAATTCTTCCGGATATTTTCCATCAAGAAGAGCACCATCTTTATCATAGAGGAGCATATAAATTCCGTTATGAAATTCTTCAAAGCCGGTTACATGCTTGGCTGTATTAACTACATGTTTTTGCAAAATGATTTTCTCTTTGCTGATTCGCAGACGGTCCATGAATTTAAGCATAAAACCCATAATGAGAATAAATACAATGGTCATAAGCATTGTATACCAGAGGGTTACCTTTAGAGAAACAGGCAGAGAGTCAAGCTTCTGTTTCAATTTTAAGAACATAGCCGGCACCTCGAATCGTATGCAGGAGTTTATTATCGTATTCTTTGTCAATTTTTTTCCGCAGAGTATTGATGTAAACATCAATCATATTAGAGGAGCCTTCATAAGAGAAATCCCAGACATGTTCCTGAATTTGCTGTCGGCTTAGTACGCAGCCGGCATTTTGCAGCATGTATTCCAAAATCTCGTATTCCTTGGCGGTGAGGCTGATAGTGCACGCACTGCGGGTAACCTCATGTGTCTTGAGATCGAGATGGAGGTCACCAAGGGTGAGGATGTTGCTGGCAGAGCTATGGTCGCGGCGCAGCATCACGCGGAGACGTGCCAGCAGTTCATCAAACTCAAAGGGTTTTACCAGGTAGTCATCCGCACCGCTGTCAAGCCCCGTAACCTTATCCACAATTGTATCCTTGGCTGTTAGAAAAAGAACCGGTGTCCTGTTGCCGGCGGAACGAAGGCGCTGGAGTACGGAAAGGCCATCGAGATGCGGTAGCATGATATCGAGCAGTATAGCGTCATATTCTGTAATGGAAAGACATTCAAGTGCTTCTATGCCATCGAATGCGGAATCTGTGGAATAACCCTCAATTTTCAGACGTTTCGCGATAATTTTATTGAGATTTTTCTCATCTTCGACAATCAGCAGTTTCATAGACCGTTCCTCCTTGCTGTCTGATACTCTTTCTCTATGATAAGAAAAGAAAATGAAGGCATGATTAAAATATAACAAAAAGCTGCCGGTTTTCAGGCGGCAGCTTTTGTCACAAATTATTCGGCGGAGCCAACAGCTTTATTGAGCCCTTCCATGAGGGCGTCAACATCGATTCCGTGTGCCAGGGCACCTTGTTCGATATTCTCGAAGTGTGCGGCTGCGCAGCCAAGGCATCCCATGCCGGAATTCATGAATACCTCAACGGTATCCGGATATTTTTGCACGACCTCCATGATGCTCATGTCTTTGGTAATCTTCATCGTAAATAAACCTCCTAGTGATAATGTCTCGACTAACAGAGCCATTATATCATATTTCTTTGGGTTTTTCATCGTTTTCTCCAGTTTAGAACTGGTTTTTTCTTATGAATCGCGGTAAAATAAAAAGCATGTATTAGCATTTAGGAAAGAAGGCGCGCTATGGGGCTTATTGCTTTTTCAGTTGGGGATATATCGCTTTATTTATATGGTATTCTTTTAGTAATAGCAATTTTTATGGGACTTTTAGTTACGTGGGTTTATGTGCGGCTGTACGGGGAATCTTTTGCTCCGGTGGTAGATATGATGCTTTGGGGTCTGCCCGTAGGATTGCTTTTGTCGAGGATGGGCTATGTTTTGACACATTGGACGCTCTATGTACGCAACCCGTATGACATTCTGTGCCTTTGGTATGGAGGGCTCTCACTTTATGGTGCAGCTATGGGATTTCTGCTTGGCATATGGGTATATTGCCGAAAGCATGATTTAAGCCTTTGGTATTGGCTGGATATCCTGATGCCGGCGATCGTGTGTGGTCTGGCAATTCATCAGTTAGGGATTTTTTTTATGCAGATGACGGTAGGGCTTCCGTTGCCGCCAGGATTGCCAAATGATCATAGTTTGGCTGAATATATTGAATACAGTTATCGTCCATCTGGTTTTGAAAATTACGAATATTTCAAACCAATAGCACTTTATCAGGCAGGATGTCAGTTTTTGATTTTTATGTTTGTGTGCATTACAGCATACCGACAGTCTCAAAACCTATTTTTTTGGCGAGATGGCTGTGTTTTTCTGCTGGGAGTCTTTTTGCTGGCCCTGGTGCGTTTTGTTTGCGGGTTCTTTTATTTGTCCACAATCCCCATGATTGCTTTTCATACAGGGCAGATTCTATCCGCTATGCTGGCTCTTGTATGTGTGGGATTTTTTGTCCGGCGCCGGCGCCGGACGTATTTTCATTGGAAATAGCAGATTGTAAGGAGCGATTAAGATTATGCCATATAAAAGACTGGGTTGGAAGAAAAAGATACTATTAGCATGTTTGCTTTGTATATTGCCGTTTATGTTGTCAAGTCCGCACAGCATGACGGCCAAAATGCTGCAGGATAGTGCGAACGGAGCTAAAATTCTTATATTGAATTACCATAAAGTTGATAATATGAATATTTCCTTATCCGTCCTGCCGAAGGACTTTGACGCGCAGATGGCGTATCTGAAGGAAAATGGTTATCATACGATTTCTCCGGGGGAGCTTTATGCAAGCCTTACAGAAGGAACAGAGCTGCCGGATAAACCGGTGCTCATAACCTTTGATGACGGATATGCGGATAATTATATATATGCCTATCCTATATTGCAAAAATATGATTTTAAGGGAACAATTTTCGTCATTACGAGTTTTATGGGTACACAGAAGAATTATCTTACATGGGAACAGGCACGTGAGATGGAAGCACATGGCATAAGTATAGAATCCCATACAGTAACGCACAAATCGTTGACGGAGCTGTCGGATGACCAGTTAAGGGCTGAGCTGGTGAATTCAAAAAAAACAATAGAGGAAAAACTTAATAAACAGGTGGAGTTCCTGGCTTATCCAACAGGTACCTATAACCTTCATATTGCGCAAATTGTCAAAGAAGCAGGTTATAAGGGGGCGTTTACAATTAAATATGGCAACGTGGATAAGGCAAGCAATATGTATGCATTAGAGCGTGTACCAGTCTTCCATACAGAAAATACCTTCAAATCGTTTTTGGAGCGGATACAGTATGTGCCTATCTTTGAACGTCTAGGCTGGATAAAAAGTTAAAAATAAATCGTTGTACCCAGAAAGGGCTGCTAAACTAAGCGTTTTTTACCAACATATATACTACTTTCGGTTTGAGTTGCATATTTTGTGCGATTTTACAGGCGATGGGGCATATTTGTGGTGATGATACGATTGGGATAGCGGTCCTATTTTTTTTATACTCCTCGCAGGATGCTGTTTGTCGGATAAAAAAACCATATTCTAAAGCAGGAGTTTCATTTTTTTAAAAGAATTAGAAAAAGATGTAGAAGTGGTGAATTGTGGTTGATTGTGGTTGAAAAGAAGTTCGGGTGGTGGATTGCGATGCTCATGGGAGAATATGTACATACAATTGACGCAAAAGGGCGAGTGATCCTGCCTGTTGATTTTCGCGCGGAGTTGGGAGAGGCGTTTGTTATTACCAAAGGGCTTGATAATTGCCTGTTTGTTTATGGACAGGATGAGTGGAATGTGTTGTCCACGAAATTAAAACAGCTTCCACTTGCTAAATCGGAGGCCAGAGCCTTTGTCCGATTCTTCTTTTCAGGAGCACGTATGCTTGAATGTGACAGGCAGGGACGTTTCCTTGTGCCGGGGAATCTCAGAAGTTATGCCATGCTGGAAAAGGATGTTGTACTCATCGGTGTTTCAAACCGTATTGAGGTTTGGAGCAAGGCTGAGTGGACAAAATATAATGACGAAATTAGTCCGTCTGTCGTGGGAATTGCGGAAACGCTGGCAGAATTGGGCATATGAGGGGAATAGAAAAAGGTGTTTCATCATATAAGCGTATTGCCTGAAGAAACTATCAAGGGATTGATAACAAATAAAGCTGGCATTTATGTCGATTGTACGCTTGGCGGCGGAGGACATTCCGGGCGCATAGCGTCTGTGCTGGATACTTCGGGCCGTATCATCGGCATAGACCAGGATGCTGCCGCGATTTCGGCAGCGTCAGAGTATCTGAAGGACGCGGGCTGTCGGATTGACATTGTTCGTGATAACTTTCGCAACCTTGGGGCTATATTACAGGAACAGAAGGTTGCTAAGGTGGATGGCGTGCTTTTTGATTTGGGGGTATCCTCCTATCAGATTGATACTCCGGAAAGAGGTTTTTCTTATATGCAGGATGCACCTTTGGATATGCGGATGGATCCGGAAGCGGCGCTTTCAGCCTATGTAGTCGTGAATACATATGAGGAAGAGGCTCTTGCACGTATTTTTAAGGAATATGGCGAGGAACGATGGGCAAAGCGTATTGCCGCCTTTATTTTAGAAACACGCAGCCAAAAACCTGTTGAAACTACAGGTGAACTGGTAGATATTATCTGCCGCGCAGTCCCGGCTGCTGTAAGGCATGGTGCGGGGGGACACCCCGCTAAACGGGTATTCCAGGCCATACGTATTGAGGTAAATAATGAGCTTGGCATATTAGAAAAATCATTTCGTACAGCTGTAGAATATCTGAAGCCCGGTGGACGCATAGCTATTATTACATTTCATTCCTTGGAGGATCGCATTGCTAAGAATACACTTCGGGAAATGGCGCGGGGATGTATATGTCCGCCGCAGCTTCCTATATGTGTATGTCATCATAAACCGGAAATCCGGCTCCTAGGTAAGCCGATTGTGGCAGCTCCGCAGGAGCTGGCAGGAAATTCGCGTGCAAAGAGCGCTAAATTGCGTATTGCTGAAAAATTAGCCGGGGGAGGGAAAGCAGATGCTGGCCAGACGTAGGGAAGACTATTATTACGAAGAACAGCAGCCACAAAAAAATGTGCCATATCGTATAAAAAAACCATCGCTGCTGTTGAACTGGCATCTACGCTCCCGCTGTTGCATGCTCCTTATTGTGCTTTCTATAATGGCAATGGTTGTTACGGTAAGGAATAGCATAAGTGCGAGCCGTGGTTATGAACTTGTGCAAATACAGCAGGAGGCTGTACGTCTGGAAAAGGAAAATGAGCGGTTGAAAATCGATATTGCACATATGAAATCTCCACAGCGCATTAAGGCGATAGCTACACAAAAGCTGGGTATGGTTGTACCAGAAACTGTGTATTTCGCATCGGAGCGGCATAAATAAATTTTCGGCTAACAATGAGGGGTGTACAGCCAGGACCTGGCTCCCCTCTATTTTTTATAAATAAAACAAAGTTTTGTTTTATTTTTTTTGTTTTTACTCTGTAAAATTTTAACGAGACGGTTTATAATATAGTACGGTTTAGCTTCTGTATATGAAGGCAGAGCTGAAGGAGGTAATTGTATATGCAAAAGACACTGGGGGCCCTGGCAAAATTGGTAAAGGGTGCAGAAACCACAGGAGATAAAAGATTGCTTATTGGTGGGATAACCCATGACTCGCGCAAAGTGGAGCCGGGTATGCTCTTTGTCTGCATACAGGGCGTTCATGTGGATGGACATAAATTCATTCCGCAGGCGGTAGAAAATGGTGCGGTTGCAGTCCTTACGGAGAATGACATTGAGGTACCTTACGGTGTTGCAGTATTCAAGGTTCCGGAACTTGATGCGGCGTTAGACATCATTGTGCCTTATTTTTATGATTATCCTGCACGGACAATGCGTATCATTGGCATTACCGGTACGAATGGCAAAACAACGACAAGTTACATAACACGGGCAATTCTGCGGAATGCCGGATACAAGGTCGGACTTATAGGAACCATCCAGATTATGATAGAGGATGAAGTGTTGCCAATTCATAATACGACACCCGATGTCGTAGAACTGCAAAGTACGCTCGATTTTATGCGGCAGCGCGGCATGGATTATGTTGTTATGGAGGTTTCCTCGCATGCGTTGGCACAGAATCGTATAGCTGGCTGCGAATTTGATACGGCTGTATTCACGAATCTCACACAGGATCATTTGGATTATCATAAGACATTGGAAAATTATATGCTGGCGAAGGCTAAACTGTTTGATCTCGTAGGGCAGGAGGGTGCAAAACAGGGCAAGACAGCTGTAGTAAATCTTGATGATGCAGCGGGCAGTGTCATGCTTGCACATGCAAAATGCAGACATATGACCTATGCAATTCATAAGGCCGCCGATTTACATGCCGTAGATATTAATGTGCTGGCCAATGGCGCAAATTTTGCCATTGAGGGAAGTTTCGGCCGTATGGCACTCAAGCTGCATATTACGGGTATTTTCAATGTGTATAATGTAATGTCTGCTGTCGGAGCTGCTTTAGCGGAAAACATTGATACCGCCTGCATTGAAAAGACACTGCGCGCATTCAGGAGCGTCCCGGGACGGTTTGAGCTGGTTGACGAAGGCCAGGATTTTTCTGTTATTGTCGATTATGCACATACACCGGATGGTCTGGAAAATATTTTGAAAACAGCTCGTCAGATTGCGCAAAAGCGTATTATTACCGTGTTTGGCTGCGGCGGTGACCGCGACCGTACCAAGCGACCCATCATGGGACGCATAGCGGCAGAGCTTTCGGATGTCATTATAGCAACTTCAGACAATCCGCGTACGGAGGATCCCGAGAGCATCCTTACACAGGTTGAAGAGGGTGTCAAAGAGAAGCTTGGCAGCAAGCAGCATGAAAAAATTACGGATCGCCGTACGGCGATTTTTCGAGCGGTCACTTTGGCGGAATCCGGGGATATTGTCGTTATTGCAGGCAAGGGACATGAAAATTATCAAATTTTGCAGGATAAAACGATCCATTTCGACGATAAAGAGGTTGCGCGCGAAGCGATTAGGGGGAAGCAATAATGCCGACATTTACGTTGCGTGAGGTATTAGATGCGACAGGTGCTGAAATTCGTACGAGAGCTCAGACCAAATTTATCGATGTGGTTACGGATACGAGGAAAATAGAGCCGGGGGTTCTGTTTATAGCGCTGCAGGGCGAGCGCTTTAATGGTGAGGACTTTGCCGCTGAGGCTGTAGATAAGGGCGCTGCAGGGGTTATGGTGCGTATGGAATGCCCGGAGACAAAGCTTACGGGTATGGAAAAGACCACTGTACTACGTGTGGGGGATACGCTGTCGGCGTACCAGCAGCTCGCACGCTTTTGGCGCAGCAAACATCAGCTTCCTGTTATTGCGATTACAGGATCAAATGGTAAAACTACAACCAAGGACCTTACTGCCGCAGTGCTTTCTGCGCGTTGGAATGTACTTAAGACGCAGGCAAATTTCAATAACGAAATAGGTTTGCCGTTTACCCTGTTGCAGCTTACAGACAGCCATGAGGCAGCCGTCGTGGAAATCGGCATGCGGGGCTTTGGGCAGATTGCAGCCATGGCACCTCTGGCTATGCCGAATATTGGTATTGTGACCAATGTCGGTGAAACGCATATGGAGCTTCTGGGATCTATTGCGAATATCGCCAAAGCGAAGAGCGAACTGGTAGAGTCTATTCTGCCCGGTGGTACCGTGATTTTGAATCAGGATAATGCATATGTGGCAGCTATGGCAGGCAAAGCAAAACCGGGTGTAAGGGTCATTACCTTTGGCATGCAGACAGAAGCAATGCTGCGGGGTGGCAGTGTACATACCGAGGGGCGTGTAACACGGTTTTCCTGTACCTTCGATGGAACAGAGCATTTGTTTTCTTTTTCGATGGTTGGTGTGCATAATGTCTATAATGCTCTGGCAGCGCTTAGCGTGGGATATGCGTTGGGATTTACAGCAGAGGAAATGCAGCAGGGGCTCGATAATCTCGAGGTGACAAAAATGCGCTTCGAGTATAAAAAAATCGGCGACTATACAGTTATCAATGATGCCTATAATGCAAGCCCCATGTCGATGACCGCCGCAATCCATACGCTGGCAGAGGTGGCACCGGGCCGTAAGGTAGCTGTACTCGGGGACATGCTTGAACTTGGCAGCGTATCTGTTGAAGCACACAGAAAGGTTGGTCGTGAGCTTGTAGAAAATCAGGTAACTGTGCTTGTGACACGTGGTAAAATGGGGAACTATATTGCCGAAGGTGCGGAAGCAAGCGGCCTGAATGCTGTATACCGCTGTGCGTCGCACGAAGAGGCAGGCGTTGTCCTGCATAAGGTGCTGCAGCCGGGTGATACGATTCTCTTCAAGGGATCACGGGGCATGCAGATGGAAAAAATTATCGATTTATTGTAAGGTTTAGGAGGACTTATTTACATGGCAAGTAGTACGTTATTGATTGCAGTCATTGTATCGGCGGGGCTGGTGCTTCTTTCAGGTCCTTTTTTTATTCCGGAACTTCACAAATTGAAATTTGGGCAAAGCATCCGTACGGAGGGGCCTAAGAGTCATCAGGCAAAAAGTGGTACGCCGACGATGGGCGGCATCATGATTATCATGGCAATCACGATTGCGACGCTTTGCGCGGCACCTCTCAATACGGAGATTGTCCTGGCACTTTTTGTGATGCTGGGGCATTTTGTCATTGGTTTCATTGACGATTATATTAAAGTTGTAATGAAGCGCAATCTTGGACTCAAGGCGAGACAAAAGCTTTTAGGGCAGATCCTTATGGCGGTTGTCGTTACGTATTTTGGCGTTCATAATCTGGGACTTCGGACCGATTTGTGGATTCCGTTTGGCGGCAATGTGGACCTTGGGTTCTTATATTATATTTTAATTTTCTTTGTACTGGTAGGGACAACGAATGCGGTGAATCTTACAGACGGACTTGATGGATTGGCGGCAGGCACTGTGGCGGTTGCATCGCTGGCTTATTTATTTGTCTGCCTTTCTTTTGGCAAGGCAGATCTGGCTGTTTTTTGCGCTGCTGTGACCGCGGCCTGCATAGCTTTTTTGCGTTTCAATGCACATCCGGCAAAGGTGTTTATGGGTGATACAGGTTCACTGGCACTGGGCGGTGCACTTGCGGCCGTGGCTATCCTCACCAAAACGGAAGTGCTTTTGATTCTTATTGGCGGCGTGTTCGTCATAGAGGCGCTTTCTGTAATTATTCAGGTAATATCTTTTCAGACGCGTGGCAAACGTGTATTTCTCATGAGTCCCATTCATCATCATTTTGAACTTAAGGGATGGTCGGAGAACAAGGTCGTCGGTGTTTTTTGGTCGGTGGGCATCTTGTTCAGCCTGCTTGCTTTGTCTATACTGAAGTTCAGCTGAATATGGGAGGAATAAAAATGGATTTTGCCAATAAGAAAATGCTTGTTGTAGGGGCGGGCATCAGTGGAATTTCTGCTGCCAGGGTAGCAAAAAAACTGGGTGCGGTGGTTACACTCAGTGATACGAAGGCCGAAAAGGATATCAAGTTCGATCTGGAGGAACTGCGTCGGTTGGACATTCAAGTCGTGACAGGCAGGCAGGAGACAGGACTCCTTGATGGTGTGGATATTGTTTTGCTGTCACCCGTTGTTCCCATGCGGATACCTCTGGTGCAGGAGGCGCAAAAGCGTGGCATTGAGGTTATGAGTGAGGTAGAGATGGCCGGACAGCTGGCTGAGGCACCTATATATGCCGTCACAGGAACGAATGGCAAAACGACGACAGTAACACTGCTGGGGCTTCTGATGAAAACACTTTATGCAAAGGTCGGTGTGGGAGGGAATATTGGCACACCGCTTTGCGATGAGGTTCTGCGCGTAGGCAGTGAAGGGTGCACTGTGGCGGAGATATCAAGCTATCAGCTGGAGGCTTCGGTAGGTTTTCATCCGCATATTGCAGCGGTCCTGAACGTTACGCCGGATCACATTGTGCGACATGGTTCTTTTGAAGTTTACCAGCAGTGCAAGGAAAAAATCTTTGCGCATCATACCAAGCAAGATTACCTTGTATTAAACTATGATGATGCCCATACGCGGTCTATGGCTGAACGTGCGAAAAGCACGATATGTTTTTTTAGTCGGCAGGAAAAACTGCAGGAAGGGGCTTTCCTTGAGGAGGACTGTCTCGTTATTTGCTGGCAGGGGAAAAAATACAGACTTTGCACGGTTGCAGAACTTGGTATTAAAGGCGGACATAATGTAGAAAATGCGCTGGCGGCAGCGGCGGTTGCTTTCCTTGCGGGTGCGGATCCGGTAAAGATAACGGCTGTGCTCGAAAGTTTTGGCGGTGTAGAGCATCGTATTGAGCTGGTCACAGAGAGGAACGGCGTTTGCTACTATAACGATTCCAAAGCCACGAATACGGATTCGGCTATCAAGGCTTTGGAAACCTTCACGGGACATATCGTGCTGATTGCTGGCGGCGATGATAAGCTTACTGACCTTACAGCCTTTATGAAGCTGGTTGCAGAACGTGTAGATGAGCTCGTGCTGGTTGGCAATGCTGCAGAGCGGTTCAGAACCGCAGCACTGGCCAATGGGTTTCTCGCTGCGCATATCCATGAAGCTGGGTATTCGATGGAGAAGGCTGTGGGCATCGCGCAAGCGGTTGCGCGGGCGCCGCAGATTGTCTTGCTGTCACCGGCTTGTGCAAGCTTTGATATGTTTGACAGTTATGAGGATCGGGGACGTGTATTCAAGAAGCTCGTTATGGAGCTGCAGTAAGGAGCAGGGGAGTTTTTTTGTTGAAAATCATTGTATCAGGCGGCGGTACGGGTGGGCATATTTATCCTGCACTTACGCTTATAAGAGCTATACAGGCAAAAGTTGAGGATGTTGAATTCCTTTATGTAGGAACGAAGGCTGGTCTTGAGGCTGATATCATCCCTAAGGAGCATCTGTCATTCGCTACGGTGGATATCCGAGGATTCGAGCGCAGGCTTACAGCGGTCAATATTGTCAGAGCGGGTAAGGCACTATGTGGTGTTGTCAAGGCTGCGCATATTGTGAAAAGCTTCTGTCCCGATGTTGTTATAGGTACAGGTGGTTATGTATGCGGCCCAATTTTGCTCGCAGCAAGTCTCCTGCATGTACCGACGCTTATTCAGGAACAAAATGTCATTCCCGGCATTACCAATAAGATATTGTCGAGATTTGTGACCAGGATTGCAGTCGGGGCGAAGGGTGCTGCCAAACATTTTCCGACAGATAAGGTCTTTTTTACCGGAAATCCTATCCGTGCAGAGGTTCTTTCGGCAAAGAGGGAGGATGGATACGCGGTATTTGGGCTTGATCCGGGAAAGATGACGGTGCTCGTTTCCGGCGGCAGCCGCGGTGCGCGTACAATCAATCGGGCTATGGTGGAGGTGCTCAGGCATTATGCAGGGCATGCAGATATGCAGATATTGCATGTAACAGGCAAAAGTGAATATGAGGATGTACTGCAGCGTATCAAAAAGGCAGGCATAGATATCACACAGTCGAAGAATCTCGTTGTGCGGCCGTATCTTTATAATATGCCACAGGCTATGGCTATAGCTGATTTTGCAGTATTTCGCGCAGGGGCTGTCGGCATCGCAGAGCTTACGGCCAAGGGAATACCCTCTTTGCTTGTACCGTACCCCTATGCAGCGGAGAATCATCAGGAATTCAATGCCAAAGAGCTTGAAAACGCGGGAGCAGCTTGCATGATACTCAATCGTGAGCTTACGCCGGATAAGATTATTGCGGTACTGGACGGGATATTGTCTTCAGATGAAAAGCTGGCACGGATGTCTATGGCAAGCAAGCTGTTAGGCATGCCAAAGGCTGCGGATACGATTGCCGATATAGTCTTGCAGCTTGCAGGGAAAAAAGGGTGTTAAAAAGAGGAGGAAACAGCATTGCTGAATGATATACATAAAATCCATTTTGTGGGAATTGGCGGAGCCGGTATGAGCGCTCTGGCAAAAATATTGGTTGAAAAAGGCTACGAGGTATCTGGTTCTGATCTGCAGGATTCGGAACTTGTTGAAAACCTGAAAAAACTGGGTGCAAAGATTTTTTGTGGACAGTCCAGGGAAAATGTACAGGGAGTGGATGCTATCGTCGTATCCACCGCGATTCACGATGATAATCCCGAAGTTGTGGCG
The DNA here is from genome assembly GCA_002319795.1 of Megamonas sp. UBA1796. GTDB lineage: Bacteria > Bacillota > Negativicutes > Selenomonadales > Selenomonadaceae > UBA1796. The sequence goes on along the minus strand of DCFU01000044.1, from coordinate 108,898 downwards.
GCTCGCGAGCTGGGGATCCCGAAGCTGCATCGTTCTGACATTAACGCGGCGCTGCTAAATGCTGTAAAAGGGATTGCCGTAGCAGGAGCGCATGGCAAGACGACGACTACCTCTATGCTTGGCGTGGCTCTGGACCATGCAGGTATTGAGCCTACAATCATTATTGGCGGTGAGGTGGATTACCTTGGCAGCAATGCGAAGCTCGGCAGAGGCGAGTACCTTGTTTCTGAGGCAGATGAAAGCGACGGTTCTTTTTTGAAACTCAAGCCGCATATTGCGGTTGTAACGAATGTAGAAAATGATCATATGGACCATTATGGGACTATGGATCATATCCGCCAGGCTTTTACACAGTTCATTGATAATGTAGATAAAGAGGCGGGAGTAGCAGTTCTTTGCTTCGAAAATGAAAATATTCGCAATATCGCGAAGCATATAGAGTGTAAATATATTTCCTACGCCATTGAACAGCCGGCTGATTATCAGGCTGCGAATATCGAAACGAATGGAGCGGGGATTTCTTTTGACGTCCTGCATGGGCAAAAGAATCTTGGACGTATAATTTTAAATATTCCCGGAAGGCATAACGTGCTCGATGCTATGGCGGCAGTCGTGACAGGGATTTTTATCGGCCTGACCGTACAGCAGATGGCAGCAGGACTTGCCTGTTTCTATGGCGCAAAGCGCCGTTTTCAGACCAAGGGCCGTGAAAATGGAATCTGGGTCGTGGATGATTATGCGCATCATCCTACAGAGATTGCTACAACACTCAGGGCGGCGAAGCAAACAAAACCGCAGCGCCTCATCTGTGTATTTCAACCGCATCGTTATACGCGTACGCAGCTTTTGCACAAGGATTTTGGCAAAGCATTTCAGACCGCGGATATACTTGTTCTTACGGATGTCTATGCGGCGGGAGAGACTCCGATTGAAGGCATCAGCGGGCAGACGATTGTAGATGAGGTAATAAGTCAGACGGGACAAAAGCCGGTTTATATCCCGGAACGGGAAAAAATAGCGGATTATTTGAAATCTATCGCGCAGGAGGGAGACCTTATCATGACTATGGGAGCGGGAGATATCTATAAAACCAGTGAAGAGCTCGTAGCCAGACTCAAAAAGATTGTAGTAGTAATGGGCGGGCCATCTACGGAAGTTGCGGTATCACGGCAAACGGGTACGGCCATTTTGCATGCGCTTCAATCTAAGGGCTATAATGTGGAAGGTATGGAACTCGATCCACCTAATTTTGCTGACCAGATTAAAAAAAGTGGCTGTGCAATTGTGTTCAATGCACTCCATGGAAAATTCGGCGAGGATGGCATATTGCAGGGGACACTTGAGATGCTTGGTATTCCATATACGGGTTCGGGTGTGCTGGCGTCAGCGCTTACCATGGATAAGGCAGCGTCCAAACGCATATTCATGGCAGAGGGGATTTCTACCCCACGTTCTGTAACTTATCACCGATATGAAATACCGCGTGGGCTGGCTGCGGAAATCCAGGAGAAATTCTCATTTCCGGTCGTGGTCAAGGCTGCTTCACAAGGCTCAAGTGTCGGGGTCGTCATAGTTGAACAAAGAGCAGAGCTTGATGAGGCTTTGCAGGAAGCTTTTAAATATGATGAAGAGGTGCTGGTTGAAGAATTCATCAAGGGGAAGGAACTGACGGTTGCTGTATGGGGCAACGAGGAAAAAAAGGAAGCTTTTCCAATCATAGAAATCACAACAACTTCCGGGCTATATGATTATAAGAGCAAGTATACGAAGGGTGCTTCCACGCATATTATTCCGGCACGTATTTCAGCGGAGCTTACGGAAAACGTGCAGGAGCTGGCAATCCGGACGTTTACTGCCTGTGGCTGCCGGGGTATAGCTCGTGTAGACTTGATGCTGAGTGACGATGGAATACCTTATGTCATAGAAGTGAATTCCATGCCGGGAATGACAGAGCTTTCACTCGTGCCGGATGCTGGGAGAGCCATGGGCATTCAGTTCCCGGAGCTCTGCGAACATATGCTGGAAATGGCAGGATTTAAAAAATAAGATAAGCAGATTCGTGATTGTTTGGAGGACCAGAATGGACAATAAGGAGAATAGGCAGGCTGGCCGGGAAGAATTCAATAATAGCAGGACTTCCCATAAAAAAAGAAATTTTTTTGTGGCAGTCCTCCTCACTCTCGTTGTGCTGGCTGCAATCGTCTGGTCCCCGATGTTTGCGCTGAAGCAGGTTGAGATAAAGGGTCAGACTTCACTGACGGAAGATGAGATTTTTCGTATTATGGGGGTTTATCGTGGCGAATCCCTCGTATTGATACAGCCCGATGAATCAGCCCGGCTGCTTATGCAGGACCTGCGCATTGCGCAGGCATCTGTGCAGCGTGTATTCCCTGCAGGTCTGGTCGTACAGCTCAGAGAGCGTGTACCGGTTGCTGTGGTTGCCTGTGACTATGGCTATCTTGGTATCGATGAGGAGGGCCGGGTGGTTTCTGCCGGACGTATATGGAAGACACAGGATGTGCCATTCATTGCCGGTCGGGAATATCATGATTTATATATAGGGGATGTCTTGCAGGATGATGAGCTGAAAGGACTCCTTTATTATCTGGCACAGCTTGATACAGAGCAAAGAACACGATTGGATAAGGTATCCATTGATTCTGATGGGTATGCTACGGCTTATGTCGTTGGCTCGGTAGAGATCCGCATAGGAAAACTTGAACGATTGGATGAAAAAGTCAGGCTTACCCAGGATTTTCTGGCAGAACTTAAAACTGCCAAGCACCCGATTGAGTACATAGATTTGAATTTTACGTCGCCATTCATAAAATTCAGGTAAGGGGGGCAAGGCTGTATCCTTTGTGCAGGTATGGGGATGCAGCTTTTTCTCCATGGGGCAGTTTTATTGCAAAGTATTTCTAGTCAAATAGTAGCATTTTGTATAAAAACAGTTTAAAACGAGTGCCAGTTCTGATATTATGAGGAAAAGTGCAGTTTTTGTGGATATTTATGATTTGAAGTCTAAATAAAAAGGATATGAGCATATGTTTTCAATCAAGCAGGGGCGGGCGTCTATTGCTCTTGTCTGTATGGTTTTAGGTTTCATGCTGGCCGTGCAGTTCAGATCGACGCAGGATATGAAAGCTTCCTTGCCATACCAGCGCGTAGAAGAGCTGTCAGCGCGTCTTTTACAGACAGAGAAGCAAAGGAATGCGCTGCAGGAAGAGGTGGAGACTCTCAAAAATTCAGATGAACATTCCCTCAAAGCGGTCCAGGCTGTACAAGAACTGCGCATGCGTTCCGGGGTTACGATTCTTGAGGGTCCTGGTGTCATAGTGAGTATTGACGATAGCAAGATAGCTTCTAAGGCTGGAGAAAATCAGAACTTATATATTATCCATGACGATGATTTACTCAGGGTTATTAATGAGCTCAGGGCAGCGGGAACGGAGGCACTTTCTATCAACGGGCAGCGAATTCTGGCAACTTCTGAGATACGTTGTGCGGGACCTACGCTTTCGGTGAATAATGTCCGTTCAGCGCCGCCATATGAGATACGCGCCATCGGCGACCCACAGACACTTGAGAATGCCCTCAGAATGCGTGGCGGTGTGGCAGAGACACTTAAAGTGTGGGGCATACAGCTTGATATTAAAGCAAGCGATAACCTGCAGATTCCCGCTTATAAAGGGCCGGTGCAGTTCAAATATGCCAGGACGGTTGATCAGGAGGCAACACCATGATTTTAGCTATAGGAGGATTTGCTGTTGGCATACTGCTCGGACTGTTCTGTCCGGTCAGCATACCGGTCGCGTATGCAAAATTATTTTCGGTGGCACTGCTCGCTTCACTGGATTCGTCTTTTGGTGGAATTCGTGCAGGAATAGAGGATAAGTTCGATAATGCGATTTTTATTTCGGGATTTTTCACGAATGCATTGCTGGCAGCCTTTCTGGTTTATGTAGGAGATCGGCTGGGAATAGATCTCTATTATGTTGCTTTACTGGCATTTGGGTTGAGAATTTTTCAAAACCTTGCTATCATCCGCTGGAATCTCCTCAAGAAACATTAAGCTCTTTCTTATTGAAATAAGAAAAAATTCTGTCCTTTTTGTAATTTCTTATGGAATAAATGCCGGATAGATGATAAAATTAAGAGGATATAGTGAGATGAGGGGCTTCTGTGGCTGCAAATGAGTTTTGCTGCTTAGATGTGTATTAAATACAAAATGTCATGGGGGTTATTGACAGTGATTGAGTTGGACGATATTGGTTTGGATCAGTTTGCTAAAATAAAAGTTATTGGTGTAGGCGGCGGCGGTAGCAATGCAATAAACCGGATGATTTCTGCCGGCCTTAAAGGCGTGGAATTCATCGCTGTAAATACCGATGCACAGGCACTATTGCATTCTATGGCACCCAAGCGCATGCAGATTGGGGAAAAGCTCACGCGTGGTCTCGGAGCAGGTGCGCGTCCGGAAATTGGTGAAAAAGCCGCACAGGAAAGCCGCGATGAGATACTTGAAGCACTGAGTGGAGCGGATATGGTATTTATCACAGCCGGCATGGGCGGCGGTACAGGAACGGGAGCGGCTCCGATTGTCGCCGAATGTGCCCGGGAGGTTGGTGCACTTACTGTGGGTGTTGTGACGAAGCCTTTTGGGTTTGAAGGGCGCAATCGTTCCAAAAAAGCCGATTCTGGTATAATGAATCTCAAGGAACATGTAGATACTATAATTACAATTCCTAATGACCGTTTGCTGCAGGTTGTAGATAAAAAGACGCCTATAACAGAAGCTTTCCGCATTGCAGATGATGTGCTGCGTCAGGGCGTACAAGGTATTTCGGATCTTATTGCTGTTCCGGGACTCATCAATCTGGATTTTGCTGATGTTAAATCCATTATGAGCAATGCCGGCTCGGCACTCATGGGCATTGGTGAGGGTAAAGGTGAAAATGCGGCTGTACTGGCAGCGAAGGCTGCTATTGATTCACCGCTGTTGGAGACTTCTATTCAAGGAGCCCGCGGTGTACTTTTAAATATTACGGGTGCAGCGGAAGCATTGAGCATGTTTGAAGTCAATGAGGCTTCGGTGACAATTCAGGAAGCAGCGAATGTTGATGCAAATATTATTTTTGGTGCTGCTCTGGATGATTCGATGGGAGATACCGTGCGTGTCACAGTGATTGCTACAGGCTTTGATGAAGATCAGGGTACTGCCAGGGCACCACGTACAGCTAAATCGCAAGGAGTGCCGGAACAGAAGATTCCTCAGCCGCCGAAGGACATATTCAAGATGAATAATATTGATATTCCTGTATGGATGCGGAAAAGCAGCGATTGAAAAATGAGGATGATTGGATGAATGAGGAGAGCTGTCCTTCGGGGACAGCTCTTTTTTTCCTATACAGAGTGAAAAAGTTTTGTTCTGTAAAAGGTTGTGTAAAAGCTATGAATTGTTTATAATGAGTATGAGTATGTTTTAGGGACAGTGTGTTCCCTGACTTTGGAGGAATTTCCGATGAGACGGTATACGTCGCTTTTGTTGACGGCCTTTACGCTGGTGCTGTTTGTTGTGGCCGGCTCCGTTTATCTCGCTGGCTACGCAGATAAGACAGATGATCACAAGGTGAGGCAGAGCATCACGGTTTATACAACATTACCAGCAGAACATGCAGCGCTTCTTGCCCAGGAATATGAGAAAGCGAATAAAGTGCGTGTGGATTTTGTGCCGTTGGATAAAGACGAGCTTTTGCAGCGCTTGAAAGAGCAGGCTGCTGAGCCAGGTAAGGCACCAGCAGATCTTGTATTGGCTGACAGCAGTGTTTTACGGTTGGCAGCACAGTATCAATATATCGTGCCATATGTTTCCGAGCAGGCGGATTCTGTAGCAGATACGTTTAAGGATGCAGCTGGATGTTGGACAGGTATATGGTATGATCCATATGTTTTTTGTGTTAATCGTGATTATTTGCGCCTGCTGCCTCATATTCCACAGACATGGAAAGAACTGGCCGGACTTTATAATGTGCGTATTGGCCTTACGGATTTTTTGGCGGCGAGGGCATCGGCTGATCTCTTTTTTGCCTTGATTTCGCAATATGGCGAGCAGGAAGTATTCGATATGCTGCGTCAGCTCCATCCCAGAGTTGTACAGTATTCGAAGTATCTTTCTACACCGGTGCGTATGGCTGGTATGGGTGAAGTCGATATATCCATTGCGGTGCAGAGCGAGACGCTCCGGTATATCAATGATGGCTATCCTTTGAAGATTATTTATCCAGAAGACGGCACGGCCTACACTCTTACGGGCACGGCGATACCGCAGAATGCAGCGCATAAGGCGGCAGCCGGGGCTTTTGCGGACTGGCTGCTTGGCGATGAGGCACAACTTGTATTACAAAAAAACGGATTTTTCTTTGTGCCTGTGAATCCGGCTACGCTTGCGTATAAGACATTTGCGGGTAAAAATATCAAATTATTTGAGAAGAGAACAGACTTTTCTGCGCAGCAGCGGCAGATGCTGCTGGACAGCTGGGTAAAAAACATACGGTTAAAGTAATAAGTGGTATAGAGGGGCTTCTATAGCTCCTCTATATGTATTTTTGGAATTGGGAGGAACGATAGTGAAAGCAGGTTTTATCAGTCTTGGTTGTGCCAAGAACTTAGTTGATACAGAGGTAATGCTGGGAATTCTCAGAGAGCATGATATTGAGCTTACGCCCGAGCCGGCAGAGGCAGATATCCTCATTGTGAATACATGCTGCTTTATTGAATCAGCTAAGGAAGAATCCATCACGACTATTCTGAATATGGCAGAATATAAAAAGAATGGATGCTGCAAGTCGCTTATTATCGCCGGATGTCTGGGACAGCGGTATGGACAGGAGCTGCTTGATGAACTTCCGGAAGCGGATGCCATTATAGGCACGGGGGCGTGGAACCGCATCATGGAGGCTGTTGAGCAGACGCTTGCAGGGAATCGTGTAGTGATAGCCGGAGAATCGGAAATTATTTATGACGAGAAAATGCCGCGCATTATAACGACACCGTCTTATTATGCCTATGTCAAGATTGCCGAGGGATGCAACAACAACTGTGCATTTTGTGCGATACCGATGGTTCGCGGTGCCTATCGCAGTCGTACAATTGAGGATATTTGCGCAGAGGTCAAAGATCTTGTGGAGCGTGGCGTGAAGGAAATCAACCTTATCGCACAGGATACCACGAACTACGGGCATGATCTCTACGGACAGCCAAGCCTGTCGAGATTGTTGCGGGAACTTGTAAAAATAGAAGGCGTTCGTTGGATACGGTCTCTTTATTGCTACCCCCGCTTTTTTACGGATGAGCTCATCGAAACGATTGCTACGGAAGAAAAAATCTGCAAATACGTGGATTTGCCGTTGCAGCATGCGCACAATTCTGTACTTAAAAGCATGCATCGTCCAGATACGCGTGAAAGCGTTGAAGCTTTGCTTACAAAAATTCGGGCGCGCATTCCCCAAGTCACGATTCGTTCGACCTTCATCGTAGGGTTTCCAGGAGAGACGGATGCACAGTACCATGCGCTGCGCAGCTTTGTCGCAGAGCAGCGGTTTGACAAGGTTGGCGTCTTTACATATTCCCGCGAGGAGGGAACACCTGCCGGCAATATGCCCAATCAGATACCAGAAGATATCATGCAGGAAAGGTATCATGATCTTATGAGTCTGCAGTGCCAGATTTCAGAAGAGAATAACAAGGCACTGGAGGGACAGGTTGTCGAGGTGCTTGTCGAAGGACGCGATGAGGAACAGCCTACGATTGCCTATGGACGTTCATATCGGGCCGCTCCTGAGGTGGATGGGCAGATTTTCATCGAGGGTGATACGCACAGCCGCCCGGGTGATATGGTCAAGGTACGTATCCTGCAGGGCTTTACCTATGACCTTGTGGGCGAGCATGCGGATAAGGACTGAGACGGTGAAAGGGAGTAACGGGAGTTATGGTAGTAGAGCTTGTAACAACGGGAAGTGAACTGCTTCTCGGACAGATTATCAATACGAATTCGGCCTATATGGCTGAGGGTCTGAATAAGATTGGCTTTGATGTTATTTATCAGACGACCGTGGGGGATAATCGTGAGCGCATGCGTGAGGCTATTATGCATGCACTGACGCGTGCGGATATTGTTATCACATCCGGAGGGCTGGGGCCGACGCAGGGTGATATTACAAAGGAAGTCTGTGCGGCGATCTTCGGGCGTTCCCTGCGCCTTGATGAGGATTGCGTACAGCGTCTCAAGGATTATTTTGCAAGACTGCACCGCGAAATGGCGGAGAATAATCTGCGGCAGGCCATGATACCGGAAGGTGCGCATATATTTGTCAACCATGCAGGGACTGCGCCGGGTATTGCAATCGGACAGGAAGGCAAGCTGCTGGTGAACCTTCCGGGACCGCCGACGGAAATGAAGGATATGTTTGAACGCAGCCTCAAGCCTTTTCTTGAAAAGAAATATGGTTTTTCGGCCGTTATCATTTCCCGCGTGCTGAATACCTTTGGCATAGGTGAGTCCTCTTTGGAGATGCAGATTCAGGATCTCATCCTTGCACAAAGCAATCCCACACTGGCTTTACTGGTACGCCCCAGTGGAGTCATTATCCGCATTACCGCGAAAGCGAAGACCCGCGAAGAGGCACAAGGCCTCATTGCCGATATGGAACAGGAAATCCGCGCACGCGTAGGAACGTATATTTATGCTGTGGATGATGCCGATATGGAGAATGTTGTTGGCGCCGGACTTAAGGAGAAGGGGCTTACCATTGCTTGTGCGGAATCCTGTACGGGAGGTCTGCTTACAAGCCGGCTCACGGATGTGCCGGGCAGCTCTGCCTATGTTTCAGGCTCGGTCGTTTCTTATACGGATGAAGTTAAGGCGGATGTGCTTGGAGTCAACCGTGAGGTGCTGGCAGCCCGGGGGGCTGTAAGTGATGAAGTGGCACGCCAGATGGCTGAAGGGGTCCGCTCCCGTATTCGTACAGATGTCGGTGTGGGGATTACTGGGATTGCCGGTCCTGATGGCGGTTCAGCTGACAAGCCTGTGGGACTTGTATATATCGCTGTCAGCGGAGACAGGGGAACGGAATCGACAAAGAATATTTTTACAGGCACACGTAAACAGGTTAAATACCAGACAACACAAACAGCGCTTGACATGGTCAGGTGCTATCTGAAAAAAATTTGATAAAGAAAGATTTTAGGAGGATTTTTACATTTGAAAAAAGAAATGACGACCTTTGGTAATATTGAACTCAGCCGTAAGCTGCTTATGGCAGTCAGTGATATGGGCTTTGAGGAGCCATCACCAATCCAGGCGCAGACCATTCCATTGATGCTCGAAGGGCACGATGTCATTGGACAGGCGCAGACAGGCACAGGAAAGACAGCGGCATTCGGTATTCCGACGATTGAAAAGATCATAGACACAAGCCGCCATATTCAGGCGCTGGTACTCACGCCAACGCGTGAACTGGCTATTCAGGTAGCTGAGGAACTCAATAAAATTGGCAAATATAAGCACGTAAAGACTTTGCCAATTTATGGCGGGCAACCAATTGACCGGCAGATACGTGCCCTGCGGAATGGGGTACAGATTGTAGTTGGGACGCCGGGACGTCTGTTGGATCATATCCACCGCGGTACTATAAAGTTTGGTGCAGTACATACGCTTATATTGGATGAAGCAGATGAAATGCTTGATATGGGATTTGTAGACGATATTGATGCTATTCTTTCAAATTTGCCGCCAGATAATCGCCAAATGCTGCTGTTCTCGGCTACGATGCCTGCTCCTATCAGGAAGCTTGCCGGACGTTATATGAATGATCCACAGATGATCACAATCAGCAAGGAGAACCTGACGGTGCCTCTCATAGATCAGTTTTATTATGAGACACGGGAGAAGCTTGAGGGACTTAGTCGTATACTCGATACAGAGGATACAGGGAAGATCATCATTTTCTGCCGTACCAAGAGAGGCGTCGATGATTTAACCTCTTCACTGGAGACACGCGGATATTTGGCAGCAGGCCTTCATGGTGATTTGAGCCAGATACAGCGCGATCGCGTCATGAAGAAGTTCCGCGAAGGACGCATTGATATTCTCATTGCGACCGATGTTGCTGCCCGTGGCCTTGATGTCGATGATATTACACATGTCATAAACTATGATATCCCGCAGGATCATGAAGCGTATGTACATCGTATTGGACGTACAGGGCGTGCCGGCAAGAAGGGTGTAGCTATCACGCTTGTTGAACCAAGGGAATATCGTCAGCTCAGACTTATTGAACGTCTGGCCAAGACAAAGATTGTACGTCGTCAGCTTCCATCTTCGGCAGATATACTGGAGCGTCAGCGTGATGTTGTCAAAGAGCGTCTTATAAAGACATTGGAAAAAAATAAATATGCGGATTATCATACGATTATTTCTGATGTGGCAGCGGATGGCGGCTATGATGTCATGGACATTGCTGCTGCAGCCCTGAAGCTTTCCGTCGAAGGGTTTAAAGACAAAGAGGAAGAGGAGTCAGAGGGCCGCTTCAAAAATACAGGTGCAGCTCCGGGAATGGTACGTCTGTTCATCAATATCGGACGCAGCCAAAAAATTCGTCCGGAGGATATAGTACGCGCTTTTGCGAGTGAGGCAGATATTTCTGGCAATGTCATCGGCGTCATCAATATATATGAACGTTTTACCTTTGTAGAGGTACCCGAAGATATTGCAGAGAAGGTCCTTTCCGTGATGCACCGCAATACAGTCAAGGGATACCGCATTAATGTGGAACCAGCGAAAAAAGGCAATCGGTAAAGCAAATTCTGGTTCATGACATGCAGGGAAATTTAGTAGAAAGCAAGAAAACCAGCAGAGTTTAAGGGGGATTTTGGTATGCATTTGAAAAAATATGTCGGAGTAGTATCTTTTCTGGTGTTATTTGCAGCAATGTGTAGTAGTGTGGCGTTTCCTGCAGCAGCTGAAGCTGCAGAGAATGATACGGCTGCGGCGGCCAACACGGCTGTGGCAGCGGCTCCTGCAGCTGCGGGTAAGCAGGCCTATACATATACAAGTGCTCAATACGGCTATTCCATCATCTGTCCGCAAAAGCCTGTAGGCGTAATTCCGGTAAGTGCTTTATCGGAAGGTGAAAAGGGCGAAGTGCTTATCTTTGCAAATGATGGCTATAATATTCAGCGTGCCTGGGTAATCCTTCCGGATGCTTTTACAGACCAGGAGATTCCCGACAATCTGGGGCAGATGCCGGAAGCAGAACAAAAAGCTTTTATCGGGCGTTTGGAAACAAAAAGTGGCTATGAATTTGTGCGCATTGCTGATATCAACGGCACGAAGGGAATCTACGCTGTAACTGCGAAGGTCGTTGAAGTGACGGGTGCTGATGGCAAGCCGACGGCTACGGCTACGGCGGATACACAAATGATAAAGATCTTTTTTAAAGGCAAATACGGCGGGCATTTTGCAGTAGAGCTCATCGACAATCCGGAACTTACGAAGGATGGTATTGCCGACTATGAAGCAGGGGTGCTAACTTTTCAGGAGTGGCCGACCAAGCATTTGAATGGACAGAATGTAAAGAAGGCCCCAATAAAGCAGGGTAAGAAAAAATAGTACAGGGACAATCTGCGTATGTTGGATGGAGCCGATACCTCTTGATTATTGAAGGTATCGGCTTTGTTTTTTTATGCGAATGGTCCTGCTGTATCCAAGTACTGAAAAGAGAAGCTGTTTTTTTTAGGGGAAGCAGGGAAGAAATGTTTGACTTTTTGCTTTTTGTGATGTACTATTATTTATAGATTTTAGCACTCATAAAGAACGAGTGCTAACAATATGCAATTCAGTTCTAAATTTTTCAAATGAAGGGTGACAGATATAATGGCAAAAGAAATGCACGAGTTCCAGGCGGAAACCAAACAATTACTTGACCTCATGGTCCATTCCATTTATACGAATCACGAGATTTTTTTGCGGGAGCTTGTATCGAATGCTTCCGATGCTATCGATAAGATTCATTTTGAGTCGTTGACAAATCGTGACCTCTTAGAGGGGGACGAAAATTTCGAGATTTATCTTGTTCCGGATGCTGCCTCGCATACACTGACGATTTCCGATAACGGTATTGGCATGAATCGTGAGGAGATCGTTGACAATATTGGTACGATTGCCAAATCCGGCACGCGTGCTTTTCTGGATAAGCTCAAGGAAGCCAAGGAATCAAATGCAGCGGTTACAGATAAGGAAATGATCGGCCAGTTCGGTGTAGGTTTCTATTCGGCTTTCATGGTTGCAGAAAAAGTGGCAATCGTTTCGCGCAAGGCAGGCGAGAAGCAGGCAGTACGCTGGGAATCTACCGGTGATGGCTCTTACAGCATTGAAGAATGTGATAAAGAGAAACGTGGTACGACCATCACACTTTATCTTGCCAAGGAATTTTATGGTGAGAAGGCAGAAGAAGACTTCTCGGATACCTATAAGCTCGAGAGTCTTGTAAAGAAATACTCTGATTATGTACGCTACCCGATCCGGATGAACTTCGTCATCGAGGAAACTCCGAAAGACAAAGACGGCAAGCCCATTGAGGGAGCTGAGAAGATTAAACGCGACGAGATGCGTACTTTGAATTCCATGCAGCCGCTTTGGACAAGGAATAAATCAGAAATAAAGCCGGAAGAGTATAATGAATTCTTTAAGAATCTATTCCATGAGTGGGAAGAGCCGATGGAAATTTTCCACAACAAGGCAGAAGGAACGGTAGAATATACATCCTTGCTCTTTATTCCGTCACATGCGCCGTTCAATCTTTATCATACGGATTTTGAACCGGGTCTTCAGCTTTATTCGCGTCATGTATTTATCATGGATAAATGTAAGGATCTGCTGCCGGATTATCTGCGTTTTGTGAAGGGCCTTGTGGATTCCCCGGATCTTTCGCTGAATATTTCCCGTGAACTTCTGCAGCAGAGCCGTGAACTTAAAGTTATCGGCAAGAACCTTGAGAAGAGCATATTGAAAACACTCGAGAGGACACTCAAGAATGATCGCGAGAAATATGAAAAGTTTTGGGCAGAATTTGGCAAATCCCTGAAGATTGGCATATATAATAGTGTTTATTCTGGTACAGATACGGTAGATAAGCTTAAGAATCTGCTGCTCTTCACGACTTCCCAGGAAGGGAAACTTGTATCCCTCAGAGAATATGTAGATCGTATGCCAGAGAGCCAAAAGAAGATTTACTATGCGACTGGCAGGGACAAGGAAAATATTGAAAAACTGCCGCAAATGGAGCTTTTGCGTGAAAAGGGCCTGGAGGTATTGTTCCTGCTTGATCCTGTCGATGAATTCGCTATAGAGACAATTCGTGAGTATGACGGTAAGCAGTTCCATTCCATCAGCCGCGGAGAGTTGGAACTGGATGATGTGGAATCGCAGGAAGTCAAAAAGGAAACTGAAGATATTGCCAAGAAAAATGAAGATCTTATGAAGGACATTAAGGATATTCTGGGGAATAAGGTAGCTGAGGTCAAGGTAAGTACGCGTCTGAAGTCGAGTGCGGTGTGTATTGTGTCAGATGCGCAGGGGCCAAGCCTTTCTATGGAACAGGCCTTTTCTGAAATGGACAATCCAATGTTCAAAGCAAAGCATATTCTCGAAATTAATCCGCATCATGATTTGTTTGCCCGTCTGCAGTCCTTGCATGAAGCAGGCAAGGATTCACAAGATTTCAAGGACTACTGTGATTTGCTCTATACGCAGGCACTGCTCATTGAGGGAATCCTGCCGCAGAATCCAATTGATTTTGCCAATAAGGTTGCTAAGCTTATGGCAAAGTAATAAAATGAAATAAGGCAGAGTGGTTAAGCCGTGTGCTGGGTGCAAGCCTGGTACGCGGCTTTTTTACGCGGGGAGGGAAAATCTGGTGGAAATTCGGCAACTAAGGACTTTGATGAGTATTGTCAAGCTGGGCAGCTTTTCTGAGGCAGCACGACAGCTGGGTTATACGCAGTCGAGTGTTACTTCGCATATACAGCTTTTGGAAAAGGAACTTGGAACTGCATTATTCGAACGTATGGGGCATTCCCTGATGCTTACCGCGGATGGGGAACGCCTTTACACCTATGCGGAACGCATGGTTCGCATGGACGATGAAGCACATGCTGTATTGGGGAAACATCAGGAACCAGTCGGCAGCTTGTCAATTGGTATGTCGGAAACAATTGCCGAATACCACCTGGATAAGGTGCTGCTCGAATATGCCCGGCTGTATCCCAAGGTTACCCTGCGGCTGCAGCTGGGCAGCAGCCGTTCCTTCCAGAGCCTTTTGCGCAAAAATATGATAGATCTGGCGTTCTATCTGGAAGAAAAGGTCAGGGATGAGGATCTCACGGCACATGAGCTTTGGACGGAGCCGATTGTATTGGTGAGTGCTCCGTCACATGTGCTTGCCGGCCGGCAAAATCTCCGAGAACAGGACTTTGCGCAGCAGACGCTTATATTGACAGATTCGAATAGCAGCTATCCTTCGGTACTGGAAGATATGCTGGGGAAAAAAGGCGTTGAGCTCACGCGTATTCTTGAAATGGAGCGCTTGAAATTTGTCAGGCATTTTGCCTGTGAGGGCATGGGGGTAGCGGTGCTGCCTCTGGCAGCTGTCTGCAGGGAAATTAAGGCGGGGCAGCTTTGCAGGCTTTCCTGGGGCGGTAGGGAATGGAATATGCATGCCTATATGGTACACCATAAGGAAAAATGGCTTTCTTTGCCCATGAAGCTCTTTATGAAGCTTGTGCATGAGCGCATGCCGAAGGTATGAGGAGGAAGGAAAAATGCAGCAGATTGCAGAGCCGGAGTTCAGGTTCGCAGGGGATGGCGGTATGGTGGTTGTATTCGGTACAAAAATCACCAGAGAACTGTATGGGCGGATACGTGGCTTTGTGCGTGCCTTTCAGACGATTCAGCCTGTGGGTATCCGTGAAATCGTGCCGTCTTATTGTTCTGTCATGATTTATTTCGATGTATTGGAAACAACAGTAGATGAGGTGCGGCAGGCTGCCAGGCAGGCTTTCTATGAGGCACGGCCGGAGCGGCAGCAAGCCAGCCGTGTCCTGCATGTTCCCGTATGCTATGAAGGTGTCATGGCTCCGGATATGGATTATGTATTGCGGGCGACAGGTCTTAAGCGTACAGAGCTTGTGGCTTTACATACAGCCAGTCCTTTTTTCGTTTATATGACGGGATTTACTCCCGGTTTTCCGTATATGGGTGAACTCCCCTTCAGTATTCCCCGGCGTAAAATACTACGTCGGATGGTACCACCCGGCTCTGTGGGAATCGGTGCCAGTCAGACGGGAATTTATACTATAGAGGGGCCGGGTGAATGGTGGCTCATTGGGCGTACGCCTTTGCGGATTTTTGACGCATCACGGCAGCTGCCTTTTTTATTGTCAGCGGGTGATTATGTGCAATTTGAGACTATAGATATTGAAAAGTATTTTGCTTTACGCGAGATGGTGGAGAATGGCATATACGCGCCAGTGGTCGCCGTGGAAGAGGTGCTACCATGATCAATGTGATACGTCCGGGAAGCTTTACCACGATACAGGACAGCGGGCGCTGGGGATATCAGGCCTGGGGACTTCCCATATCCGGGGCTATGGACCCTTACGCATATGCGGCTGCCAATCTGCTGGCCGGGAATCAGAAGGGGGCGGCAGTGCTGGAAATGACGCAAGAGGGAGGCATGTTCCATTTCGATGAATCAGCATTTGCGGCTATTGCGGGAGCAGATATGCAAGCTGTGATTGATGATCGGAAACTGCCAAACTGGAGCTCCTTCATTATACCGGCAGGCGCGGTGCTTCGCTTTGGCAGAGCTCTGAAAGGGCGGCGTGCCTATTTTGCAGTACAGGGAGGCATTGCTTCTGTGCCTGTCATGGGCAGCCGTTCCACCTATACGGCTGCCGGCATAGGTGGTTTGGAAGGCAGAGCCCTTTTGACGGGCGATTCGTTGTCAATCGGTGATGCTGCTGCTTGCCGACAGCCGCCGTACAGTATGCCAGAGAAATGGGTACCAGGATATAGAAGTCCCTGGGAGCTTTCTATGGTTCTTGGTCCGCAGACTGGATATTTTAGTGAAGCTGAACAGCAAAAGTTTTTTAGGAACGGATATATTGTGTCAGATATGGCCGGCCGCATGGATTATGAATTGGCAGGACCGCCGCTGGTGGTATCGGAGCATGAATCGGTGTCGGAGGCCTCGGGGTGGGGCGCGGTTGAGATTTCCGAGGGAGGGCATCCATTCATAGTAACTCCGGATCATGGTACGACCCGAGGCTTTTCTAAGATAGGCTACATTATCCAGGCGGATTTTTATAAGATAGCACAAGCTGCTCCGGGAGATAAAATAGAGTTTATAGCCGTCTGCAATGCAGAAGCTGTAAAAAGATTCCGCGGTCAGCATGAGATATTTAAAGCTTTGGCTATGTTGCTTAGACCGGAAAAACATAGCATATAATAGCAACCAATATCGTAGTTCAAAAATATTGAACTGCGATATTGGTTTTTTTAATTTTACTTTCTGAAAATAATAAGTATAATATGAGAATATAGAAAGAAGATTGAATAAGCTTGGCAATGACGCCTTGCGGCTGGCATGTGAGTTGCTCTTAACGGAGTGATGGGTTTTGCATCAGGGTCGCAGGGCATTTTTATTTGTTCTTCTGGAATTTATAAGGAGGAGAAGAGTATGAAAGTGGATTTAAATTCTGATTTAGGGGAAAGTTTCGGAAATTATACCTTGGGAATGGACAGCAGGGTGATTCCGCTGGTAACGTCGGCTAATATTGCCTGTGGCTTCCATGCAGGCGATCCCGCGGTGATGAAGAACACCGTCAGGCAGGCTCTGGAAAGCGGGACAGCGCTTGGTGCACACCCTGGCTTTCCGGATCTTGTGGGTTTTGGCAGAAGAAAAATGGATGTTTCACCTGCGGATGCCTATGCCATGATTATTTATCAGGTGGGAGCCCTGGCCGCTTTTGCCAAGGCTGCCGGAGGCAGGCTCCAGCATGTGAAGCCGCATGGCGCACTTTTCAATATGGCGGCGCGTGATGCAAAGCTGGCAGAAGCCATTGCGAACGCAGTCTATGATGTCGATAGTTCGCTGATACTCTATGGGCTGTCAGGAAGCGAAAGCATCAAGGCAGGCGAGCATGTTGGCCTGCGTACCGCTTCTGAGGTCTTTGCTGACCGCAGCTATCAGGAGGACGGTTCACTTACACCACGCAGTCAGGCAGGTGCTATGATTACGGATGAGGAAAAGGCTATCAGTCAGGTACTTTCCATGGTCAGGGAGCACAAAGTTACGACACTGAGCGGAAAGGTAATTGCAGTTAAGGCGGATACATTGTGTATTCATGGTGACGGTGAAAAGGCATTGCTGTTTGCGCAGAAGATCCGGGCGGCTTTGCAGGAAAACAATATCGAGATTGCCGCTTCTGGAAGTTTCATCCGGTAGCTGCCAGAACAAAGCAGATATAGCAAACTTGGCCGTAAAAACAATATATTCTGATTTGCCTGTGAAATCAAAAGAGTTTTCAGGAAAAGTCCCGTAAAGGCACCCCCTATGAAAGCAAGGCGGAACAGTCAGCAGCTGTTTTCGCACAAAAGGAAAAAGTGAAAGTTCATGTGTATGAGGAGTGTAGAAAATGGCAACAGTAGATAAGCAGAAAAAAGAGGCAGAGCGCTTCCAAGTGAAAACGAAGATGCAATCTTACCTCGGGGCAATATTTCTGATGGCAATTACCGCAATTGGTCCGGGATTTTTAATGCAGACAACGATATTTACGCAAAAGACCGGTGCCAATTTTGGCTTTGTAATTATGGCCTGTGTTATCATCGATATCGTGGTACAGATCAATGTATGGCGTATCATTGTCGCCTCAGGAAAACGGGGGCAGGAAATCGGCAACATGGTATTGCCGGGACTGGGATATTTTATTTCTATACTGATTGTCCTGGGTGGGCTGTGCTTTAATATCGGCAATATTGCCGGTGCCTCTTTGGGACTGAATGTACTTTTTGGCATACCGACACAGATTGCCGCCGTAATCTGCGGCGCAATTGCGTTATCGATTTTCTGCTTTGAGCGTGTCGGTGAGATTATGGATAAATTTGTAAGCACATTTGGCATCATCCGGATTCTGCTGGCTGTATTTGTAGCCGTAGCGGCCTTACCGCCGGTAGGCGAAGCTGTTATCAAAACGGTCATGCCGGACCAGATCGATATCGTTGCTTTGATTACACTGGTAGGAGGAAGCGTTGGCGGCTATATTACTTTTTCAGGAGGGCATCGCCTGCTCGATTCCGGTGTAAGCGGCATAAAATTCATTTCACAAGCCACACGCAGTGCGGTCAGCGGAATTTTGATTACAGGAGTCATGCGGATTGTGCTTTTTCTGGGGGCACTTGGCGTTATTACACACGGCTATTACATTGATCCGGGCAATCCGGCTGCCTCCGTATTTCAGGCAGCTGCCGGCGATATCGGTTATAAGCTTTTCGGCATCGTCATATGGTCTGCCGGTACAACTTCCGTAATCGGCTGCGCCTATACCTCCGTATCCTTTTTGAAATCCTTCAGTTCGAAAATTGACGAATATTACAGCAAAATTATTATTGGCTTTATCATTTTTTCTACTTTGGTCTTTGTTATTGTCGGGCAGCCAGTCAAGGTTCTTGTCGTTGTGGGCACAATCAACGGTTTTATTCTGCCGCTTTCCTTAGCTTCGATACTGGTCGGTGCCTATAACAAAAAAATCATAGGGGAATACAGGCATCCTGTATGGATGACAGTTGCGGGATTTTTAGTTGTTGTTGTAATGGGCTGGATGAGTATCCGTACTTTTATCACGCAGTTTTTGATGTAAGGGCTGTCTGTTGGCATACCATATTTTATGATGGATTTTTTTCACACAGGAGGAAAGATATATGCAGAGAGACTTGGAAAAACTGACGCCGCAAGAGGCGAGAATGATGTTCCGCAGGAATGAGTGGCTCAAACCTACAGCCGGGATTGCCAGCGGGTTTACGCAGGCGAATCTGGCCATATTGAAGAAGGATCTGGCATTTGATTTTCTGCTTTTTTGCCAGCGAAATCCGAAACCCTGTCCGGTTTTGGATGTGACGGAGCCTGGTTCCCCGGTACCGGGTATGGTTGCACCGGAAGCCGATATCCGTACGGATATTCCGAAATACAGGATTTACCGCCATGGTAATCTGGAGGATGAGGTCACGGATATAAAAGCGTATTGGGAAGATGATATGGTTGCTTTTTTGCTCGGCTGTAGTTTTACTTTTGAATTCCCACTTATGAAAAATGACATTCCGGTACGCCATATTGAGGAAAAATGCAATGTACCGATGTTCAAGACCATTATTCCCTGCATTCCGGCTGGTCGTTTTGCGGGACCGCTGGTTGTGAGCATGCGGCCAATACCAGAAAAAGATCTTGTACGCACGGTGCAGGTAACCTCGCGCTTTCCTGCAGTCCATGGTGCGCCGGTGCATATTGGCAATCCGGCCGCTATAGGGATAAAGGATATTTTTAAACCGGATTTTGGAGATGCCGTCACAATTAAAGAAGGCGAGATTCCGGTGTTCTGGGCTTGCGGTGTTACGCCGCAGGCGGCAGCTATGCAGGTCAGACCGGAGCTTATGATCACGCATGCACCAGGGTATATGTTCATAACAGATATGAAAGAGGAAAAATTTGGTGTTTTGTAACAAGGGAAGGTGATATTTTGGATGATATAAGGGAAAAATTGCGGAACGCGAAACTCTTGCCTGTCGGAGAAGCCGCTGTACTTGTATCCTTTGATACAAAAATAGACCCGGTAGTCCATCAGGCGGTACGGGCATTTGCGGCATGTCTGGAGCAGCATCCCTTCAAGGGGATGACAGAATATGTTGAAGCTTTTACCGGCGTTACGGTATTTTATGATCCGGCGAAGATTTGTGGAGAGGGCCTTTTGCAGCCGGATCCCGAGCAGGCGTATTCTTATCAGGCAGTGGTGCGGTACCTGCAAAAGCTTTTAAGTGGAATTGAAATTGCCGCACAAGATGAGCCGCGCTGTGTGCGCATTCCTGTATGTTATGGTGGTGCTTATGGCCCGGATCTCGAAGCGGTCGCCGAATATCATGGGATGACGGCACAGGAAGTGATCCACCTGCATGCGGGTGGTGCGTATCTGGTGTACATGATTGGCTTTGCACCAGGGTTTCCTTATGTGGGAGGTTTGCCTGCGTGCATCGCGACACCGCGGCGCAAATCGCCGCGGTTGGCAATACCGAAAGGCTCAGTAGGCATTGCGGGTTCACAGACGGGGGTATATCCGTTGGAAACGCCTGGTGGCTGGCAGCTGATCGGACGTACGCCGCTTGCTTTGTTTCGTCCAGAGGATCAGGAAAATCCGAGTCTGCTGCGTGCGGGAGACCGACTGGAATTTTATGAAATAACGCAGCAGGAATATGAAGCTATGGAGAACGAAGGGAGCGTGCCAAGACCATGAGTATCCGCATAGTAAAAAGCGGGCTTTTGACGAGTCTGCAGGATTTAGGCCGGACGGGATACCAGAAGTTTGGCGTGCTGGTGAACGGCGCGATGGATACATTTTCTTTGCGTCTTGCCAATCTGCTTGTTGATAATGCACCGGGAGAGGCTGCCATGGAGATGACATTGCAGGGTCCGGAGCTTTTGCTTGCAGCGGGAACGATATTTGCGCTGTCCGGGGCGGATCTTGCACCAACCATCAAGGGAAAAGCCGTGCCTATGCTTCGTCCGGTATTTGTTATGAAGGATTGTATCCTGCACTTTGGGGGATATCGTCGCGGCTGCCGTGGCTATCTGGCAGTGGCCGGGGGATTCGATGTACCGGTTGTCATGGGAAGCAAAAGCACTTATCTGCGTGCGGCGATTGGCGGATATGAAGGCAGGGCACTTCAAGCAGGTGACACGATCCATACCGGAATATGCAGTGAAAGTATGGCGCTGATCCGTCAGCGGATGGCATTGCGAGCTTCGGAAGAACCGTTCGTTGCCGTACCGTGGTTTGTAGATACAGCATTTATTTTTGAATCGGCTTCCATACGGGCGATGAAAGGGATGCAGTATGACTGGTTCACGGAACAAAGCTGCCGGGATTTTTTTTCGGAAGGCTTTCTGGTTACGATGCAGTCTGATCGCATGGGGTACCGTTTAGAGGGGGCCAGGCTCGCGCTCAGGGAACCACGTGAGATGATTTCTGAACCAATTGCCTTTGGGGCTGTGCAGGTGGCAGATGGCAATCCAATCCTCCTGCTGGCAGACCGGCAGACGACAGGCGGCTATCCCAAGATTGCCCAAGTCATTCTGGCTGATTTGCCGCGTGTCGGACAGATGGTTTTCGACACGCAGATCCATTTTTCACTGGTTTCTCAAAGAGAAGCCGAACTGCGTTATTTGGAACAGGAGAAATATATGGAGACTCTGGCGAAATCCATCTGGCAAAAGCTGGAGGATGAGGCCGGAAGATAATCGTACCGCATCCAAATAGAATTCTGCAGCCATGCACATCAGAGATGCTGTGTAAAGAAAATATGTTCGGCCTTAAGGAGACTCATGCGAGTCTCCTTTTGCTTTGTAAAATGTTTTTATGAAGCATATAAAATTTCTTGACAGCCTAAGAAGGTTTGTTTATACTATATATAAACAAGTGAGCATTCGTTCATATGAAACGTAAATACAAGGAGAGAAAGAGGGCAGGGACTTATGTCAAAGGAACAAAAGAAGGGGCTTCAGCGTATTGCGGCAGGCCTGCTGGTATTTGCATGCGGATTTCTTGTGCCGGAGGAGAGTACGGCAGCTTTCGGTATATTTCTGTTTTGTTATGTGTTGGTTGGCTGGGATATTGTCTGGGAAGCGTTGAAGAACTTGCTGCACGGCAGGGCGTTGGATGAGTGTTTCCTCATGACGCTGGCTACCGTGGGAGCTTTTGCCTTGGGGGCTTACTCAGAAGGTGTGGCGGTTATGCTGTTTTTTCGTATTGGTGAATGGTTCGAAGGCTATGCGGTAGGAAAATCCCGCCGTTCCATCACCAGTCTCATGGATATTCGTCCGGATTATGCGAATGTGGAGCGCGATGGTGCTCTGGTGCAGATATCTCCGGCGGAAGTGCAGATAGGGGACACCATAGTGGTGAAATCAGGAGAACGCGTCCCACTGGATGGCAAAGTCCTGCAGGGCCATTCTCTGCTCGATACCTCCGCGCTTACCGGAGAATCCGTTCCGCGCGAGGTGAGGGTCGGTGCTGAGGTTCTGAGCGGATGCATCAATAAAACCGGTATGCTTACGGTTGCAACTACCAGAGTATTTGCCGATTCGACGGTTGAAAAGATTCTCGCCCTGGTTGAACAATCCCAACAGAAAAAAGCCCATATAGAAAACTTTATTACACGCTTTGCCCGGTACTATACTCCGCTTGTCGTTGCGGGAGCCGTCCTGTTGGCGGTACTGCCGCCTGTTTTCATGGGGCAGCCTTTTGCTACCTGGTTTTATCGGGCACTTACATTCCTCGTCATTTCCTGCCCCTGTGCGTTGGTTCTCTCCGTTCCGTTAAGCTTTTTCAGCGGGATTGGCGGGGCTTCCCGGCAGGGAATACTGGTAAAGGGCAGCAATTATCTGGAGGCACTGTCCAAAACCGAGGTTGTTGTTTTTGATAAGACCGGTACGCTTACGCAAGGCGAATTTGCCGTTCGCAGCATTCATGCGGTTGGGATGGCAGAGCGGGAAATTTTACGGCTTGCGGCACATGCGGAAGCATATTCAAATCATCCTATCGCAGAATCCATTCGTAAGGCTTATGGCGATGCACTGGATATGGAGAGTGTAAAGGATGCCGAAGAGCTTGCCGGAAATGGTGTATGTGCGGTTGTGGATGGGAAAAAAATCCTGGCGGGAAATAGCCGGCTCATGCAGAACGGCAAAATAACCTTTGAGGCCTTGCAGGAAAAGGGAACGGTCGTTTATGTGGCGGCAGATGGGCAATATGCCGGTGCCGTTGTCATCCGGGATGAGCTCAAGAAAGATGCGGTGCTGGCTATCCGTTCCCTGCAGGAATGCGGTATCAAAAAGACGGTCATGCTCACAGGAGATTCGGATGCAGCTGGCAGGGCTGCAGCTCGTGCGCTTGCTATTAACGAAGTTTATACAGAGCTGTTGCCGGCAGATAAGGTGGAACATGTAGAGCGGCTTTTGCAGGAGAAAAGTGCAAAAGGCATGCTGGCCTTTGTCGGCGATGGCATTAATGATGCACCTGTACTCATGCGGGCAGACGTTGGCATCGCTATGGGAGGACTGGGATCGGATGCGGCAATCGAGGCAGCGGATGTAGTACTCATGACGGACGAGCCGGCAAAGATTGCTGTTGCAATACGCATTGCGCGCCAGACGATGTGCATAGCACGGGAAAATATTGTATTTGCTATCGGTATTAAGGTCATGATTATGCTTTTGGGCGCTCTGGGCTATGCTTCCCTTTGGGCAGCGGTTTTCGCCGATGTGGGTGTGGCTTTTTTAGCAGTACTCAATGCTATGCGTGCTATGCGTATAAGTACAGTCAGCGGTTCTGCTGCCGATAATCCTTTGGTGTCTGGTGAAACAGCTCTTTGAAGGCACGTGAAAAGGTGGAATAATCGCGGAATCCGCAGTCAAAGCAGAGCTTGGTAAGCGGTATACCGCCCGTGAGCATGGAACGAGCCTGCAGCAAGCGTTTGTTCGTGATGTATTGATGCAGGCTGTAGCCTGTTTCGGCTTTGAATTTGCGCATCATGTGGAACTTGCTCATATAAAATTCTCCAGCCAGTTTGTCGACCGTAAGCTCATCAAACAGATGCTCATTGATGTATTTCAGAAGGGGAAGAATTTTTTTATCGTAGGCAGCGGTATGGAATTCTTCCAGCTCATGGTCGAGCAGAGAACGGTTCAGCAGTATCATGAATTCGACAAAAAGGATTTCCGTGTAGAGTTCGTTGGCGAAATCCTGCTGGCGCGTGGTGGCTTCCAGTTTCTTCATATGATAAAGCAGGTCATGGCTCTTGCCCGGGGCCAGGTGCATAACGCTTGAATGCTCACGCGCAAAATGGAAACAGGCGGCAAGATTCTCGCTGCCGCGCGCGTAACGCTGCAGGAAACCGGGTGCCGTATAGATTACGATGCGTTCGTAAGGAACTTTTGGATCTGGTACTGGCCGATGGATTTCGCCGGCACTTATAAACAGGATATCGCGGGGTACTAACGGATAATTTTTGCCTTCAATAATATAGTTGGCTTTGCCGCTTAAAAAAAGAATGATTTTGTGGAATTCATGATAATGAAAGGGAATCGGGGATAATGCGGTATCTTTTAGACGGAAAACCTTGAAGTCCTGCACAAGATACCCTTTCTTTTCGTATTCGATCATATTCAGCCTCCATAATTCCTCAGATATAATTCTATTATAGAGCATTTTTTGCAAGGTAAAAAGCATTTTCTCCCTTTTCTTTGTATCTTATGCTTGTTATACTAAAGGCAATGAAAAACGGAGGCGATGCGTTATGTTGATAGTCAGGAATTTTACGTTTCAGGACGTTGAATATATGGTGTGCGATACAAAAGCCGGATATGTGCCGGGAATGGCAGGGATAGAACTGCTCGCAAACCGGAGACTGGGTGTCGGTGCGGATCGTGTTCTTATAATGGATACGGAGGGTAAGCCGTCTCTGCGTGCTTTTACTATGCATGGACAGGAGACCGCAGTTACTGTCGAAGATATCCTTATTGCTGCGTACGCGGTGCATACGGACGGACGTGCGGCCTGTGCAAAGGCGATATTGAAAGCACGGGGCAGTCAGGCATATAGCCGTCTGCAGGAACTTGCGGGCAAGGTGGATTCGTTTGAGGCACATGTTACCGATGCATTCTGCCGCCGCATGGAAAGCCTTGACAGGCAGGTGGAATCGCTGGCCTGTTGAAACGCCGGGAGCCTTACCTGAAAAAATTGAAAATGTTGAAATAAGGATTCCCCGTACAAGGGAATTCTTTTTTTTTAGCGAAGTTTTATACTATTAACAGAGAAGGGGAAGATGGTATGGAAAACTATAAGGTAGCGGTGATTGCCGGTGATGGTATAGGACCGGAGGTGTTGGCAGAGGGTATAAAGGTACTGAAAAGCGTCGCAGAAATAGATGGTTCTTTTTCGGTCGAGTTTACGGAGTTCCCCTGGGGATGCCAATATTATCTGCAGCATGGGGAAATGATGCCGCAGGATGGCCTGCAAAAGCTTGCGGCATTTGATTCAATTTATCTTGGTGCGGTAGGCTATCCGGGAGTGCCGGACAATATTTCGCTGGGCGGGCTGCTTTTGAAGATTCGGCGCGGCTTTGATCAATATATCAACCTGCGGCCCGTAAAGCTTCTGGCGGGGGCACCCTGTCCCTTGAAAGACATCAAGCCTGAGGATATCGATATGCTGGTAGTGCGGGAGAACAGTGAAGGTGAGTATGCCAATGTAGGTGCGCGCCTTTACCCGGGCACACCGCAGGAAGTCGCACTGCAGACAGGTGTTTTTTCGCGCAAGGGTACGGAACGGGTGATCCGCTATGCTTATGAGCTGGCCAGACGTGAGCACAAGACGCTTACGAGCATCAGCAAGGGCAATGCACTGGCGTATTCCATGGTGTTCTGGGATGAGATATTCAAGGAAATTGGTGCAGAATATCCGGAGGTTGTGACGCATTCCTATCTTGTTGACGCGGCAAGCATGTTTTTCGTCAAAGATCCGCAGCGTTTTCAGATTGTCGTGACGAGCAACCTTTTTGGCGATATCCTCACAGATCTGGGCGCGGCTATTGCAGGCGGCATGGGGCTTGCGGCCGGTGCGAACCTCAATCCCGAAAAGAAGTTCCCCTCTATGTTTGAACCAATCCATGGTTCGGCACCGGATATCGCGGGCCAGGGGCTGGCCAATCCACTGGCGGCTATCTGGTCCGTGAGCCAGATGCTGGAATTCTGGGGGCAGAAGGAATGGGCACAAAGCGTCCTTTCGGCAATTGGACATATGCTGCTTGAGAAAAGAGTGCTTACGCCTGATCTCGGCGGTAAGGCAAAAACGGATGAGATCGGTGCTGAAATTGTACGTCTTTTGAAAAAATAATATAGAAGCTGTTGGCGTAAATGGTGGAAAAAAGCATCGTTTTGCGTTGACAGCTTTTTGTTCTTTCTGTTATGATGTAGTGGTAAACTAATCATTAAGAATTGGGAGATGATTTTTCCATGAAAGTGGCCATAGTTATGGGAAGCGATTCCGACTGGCCGATTCTGAAGCCGGCAGTCGAGCTTTTGAGGCAGTTCGGCATTGAGTCAGAAGTTGTGGTTGCCTCTGCGCATCGCACACCGGCAAAGGTGCGCGATTTTGTTACTTCTGCGCCAGAACGGGGCATTGGTGTGTTCATTTCCGCGGCTGGTGCGGCAGCACATCTGGGTGGTGTCATTGCAAGCTATACGACTTTGCCTGTTATTGGTGTGCCTATCAACGCCACGCCGCTTAACGGCATGGATGCGCTTTTAAGCACGGTTCAAATGCCATCGGGAATTCCGGTTGCCACTATGGCAATCAATGGTGCCAAGAATGCGGCTATTTTTGCTGTGCAGATTTTTGCGGTGTCGGATAAGGCCCTGCAGGAGAAACTGGCGGATTATCGCGCCAAAATGGTTCAGGATGTGGAGAAGAAAGCAGCCCATGTCGCAGCGCAACTGTGACATCAAGGCTGCTTCTTTAAATATGAAATAAAAATTGGGAGATGTTTGACAACATGGAAAAGAAAGCACTGTATGAAGGCAAAGCAAAAATTATGTATACGACGGATAAGCCGGATGAGCTTCTCGTTTATTACAAGGATGATGCTACGGCTGGTAATGGCGCCAAAAAAGGCACGATTATGGAAAAGGGCATCATGAACAATAAAATTACGGCATTCTTTTTTGATATGCTCGCTAAGAAAGGCATAAAACATCATTATATCAGCATGCCGAGCGATCGTGAGATGCTTGTTAAAAAGCTCGATATCATTCCGCTGGAGGTTGTTCTGCGCAATGTTGCTGCGGGCAGTCTGGCAAAGCGTCTTGGGGTTGAAGAGGGAACGAAGATGTCGGTGCCGATTGTTGAGCTTTACTATAAGAGTGATGAGCTTGGCGATCCAATGATCAACCATTATCATATCAAAGCCCTGAAACTTGCTACACAGGATGAAATCAATCAGATTGAAACTCTGGGGCTGAAGATAAATGATATCCTCACCAAATATCTTGCAACGAAGAATATTGATCTCATTGATTTCAAGCTGGAATTTGGCCGTGACAAAAATGGCGAGGTCATTCTTGGTGACGAAATCTCTCCGGACAACTGCCGCTTCTGGGACAGCATGACGCATGAGAAGCTTGATAAGGACAGATTCCGCAGGGATCTGGGCAACGTCGAGGATGCTTATAAGGAGATCCTGCGTCGCCTGACGGGAGAAGTAAGATAAATGATAGAAATCGAAGCAAACAAATGGAAGGAAGAATGCGGCGTCTACGGCGTTTATTCGCATGAAGACGATGTATCGGAAATGACCTATCTTGGTCTCTATGCCTTGCAGCACAGGGGACAGGAGAGTGCCGGCATCGCCATTACGGATGGGGCGTGGATGGATGTGACGCGCGGGATGGGCCTCGTTAATGAGGTATTCCGCCATCAGGTACCGCACATGGACAATCAGTGCATCGCGATTGGCCATGTCCGCTATTCGACTACAGGTTCCAGTCTGCTTGCGAATACGCAGCCGCTCATTGTGAATTATGCAGGCGGTAAGATGAGCCTGGCGCATAACGGCAATCTTACGAATGCTGCGGAAATACGCCATCGCCTTGAGCAGGAAGGGACGATTTTCCAGACCTCGATTGATTCCGAGGTGTTTGTGAATCTTATTGCGCGTTCGCGCAAAACCTCCATTGAGGAGAAAATCATCGAAAGCCTGCGCCAGATCAAAGGGGCATACTGCCTCACCATCATGACGGAGGAAAAGCTGATCGGTGTACGGGATCCGCAGGGGTTCCGCCCGCTCTGTATTGGCAGGCTGGATGATACATGGATATTGTCTTCGGAGAGCTGTGGCCTGGATGTCGTGGGGGCAGAATTTGTACGCGATGTCGAACCGGGTGAAATGGTTGTCATCAGCGCAGATGGTTTTCAATCCTATAGGTTTGCTGTAGATGAAAAGCGGGCCTCCTGTATTTTTGAGTATATCTATTTTGCTCGTCCGGATTCTGTGATTGACGGGCAGAGCGTGCATGATGCGCGTTTTATGATGGGCCGTATGCTGGCGCGTGAGAGCGGCCGCCAGGCTGATATAGTCATTTCGGTTCCGGATTCGGGTACTGCGGCTGCTACGGGCTATGCATTCGAGTCGGGGATACCTTTCACCGAAGGGCTCATCAAGAACCGTTACATCGGACGGACCTTTATACAGCCAACGCAGAAAAAACGCGATACGGCAGTAAAACTTAAACTCAATGCCATTCGCTCCGCTGTCGAAGGAAAGTCCGTCGTCATGGTGGATGATTCCATCGTACGCGGCACGACGAGCGGCAAAATCGTTCGTATGCTGCGGAATGCCGGAGCCAAAGAGGTGCACATGTGTGTGAGTTCGCCGCCGATAGGGTATCCCTGCTACTACGGGATTGATACATCCGTGCGCAAGGATCTTATAGCGGCTACCAAGAGTGTTGAGGAAATTCGTGCGTTTATTGGTGCGGATTCTCTGCATTTCCTTTCATTGGAGGGACTCAAAAAAAGTGTGCCGGCTGTCAATGCTGACGATATGTGCTATGCATGCTTTAACAGTGCATATCCGATTGAGCAGCAACAGGAAACAGCGGAAGGCCCCGATAAGTACGTGTTTGAACAGCGTAAAAAATGTTAATTCAATAAAAACTGATGGCATTATCCATAACATTTTTGTTATGGATAATGTCATCTATAAACTATTTGCGAAAATTGGAGGACAAAATGGAAAAGAAACTCACATACCGTGATGCCGGCGTAGATATCGATGCGGGCAACTACTCCGTATCCCTTATCAAGGACAGTGTCAAGGCAACTTACCGGCCTGAGGTTCTGGGAGACCTTGGCGGTTTTGGTGGTCTGTTTGCGCTGCAGAGTGCCAAATATAAAGAGCCGGTGCTCGTATCCGGAACGGATGGCGTAGGCACGAAGCTGCGTCTGGCATTCATGCTCAATAAGCATGATACGGTAGGGCAGGATGCTGTGGCTATGTGCGTAAATGATATCCTTGTACAGGGCGCTGAGCCGCTTTTTTTTCTCGACTACCTGGCAGTAGGCAAGCTTGACCCGGAGCAGGTAGCCGCGGTTGTGCAGGGCGTAGCGCATGCCTGCAGGGAATCCGGCTGTGCGCTTATCGGCGGCGAGACCGCAGAAATGAACGGTTTTTATCCGGTGGGTGAATATGATATTGCCGGCTTTGCGGTCGGCGTTGTGGAAAAGTCTAAAATCATCACCAGTGAGCGCGTCAAGGCAGACGATGTACTTTTGGGACTGCCGTCCTCGGGTGTGCATTCCAATGGGTATTCACTGGTGCGCAAAATCTGCTTTGAACATAAGGGCTTCAAGGGTGACGAATATATCGAGAAGCTCGGCCGGACCATCGGGGATGAGCTTTTGATACCGACGCGTCTGTATCCCCATGTCTGCCTGCCGCTTATTGAGAAATTCGATATTCACGGCATGGTGCATATCACGGGCGGTGGTTTTTATGAGAATATCCCGCGTGCTTTGCCGGAGGGTATGTCGGCAAGCATTGACGCTGCGACATGGCGTATGCCCATGATCTTCAGGCTCTTGCAGGAGTGGGGCAATGTGGACTGGAAGGAAATGTATCGTACCTTCAATATGGGTATCGGTATGGTGCTCATCGTCTCGGCAGAGGAAGCAGAAAAAATAAAGCAGCATCTTGCCTCTGTGGGCGAGGCCTGCTATGAGATCGGCAAGGTTGTCTCCGGAGCTCATGATGTAACCATAAAAGGCGGCGTGTTCCATGCATGAGCCAATATTGGGAGTTCTCTGCTCCGGGCGTGGTACGAATCTGCAGTCTATCATAGCAGCGGTGGAGAGCGGGCAGATACCAGCCAGGATAGGTATTGTAATCACAGATAAACCCGAAGCCAAAGCCCTGGAACGTGCCGCTGCAGCTGGTATACCCACATGCTGTATCGATCGCAGAGCTTGTGCCGCCAAGCAGGAATTTGAAGAAAAACTCGTGGCGGAGCTGAAAAAAGCGGGTGTAACGCTCGTGATACTTGCGGGCTTCATGCGCATACTAAGTCCTTACTTCGTACGCGCTTTCAAGGAGCATATCATGAATATCCATCCGTCGCTGTTGCCGGCATTTGGTGGGGCGCATGCGCATCGTGACGTTCTGGCCTACGGTGTAAAAGTCTCCGGCTGCACGATTCACTTTGTCGACGAGGGAATGGATAGTGGTCCGATTATATTGCAGGATACTGTGCCAGTGTTGGATGATGATATGGAAGATACGCTGGCGGCCCGCGTGCTTGTAAAAGAGCACATCCTTTATCCGAGAGCCATCGAACTCTATCTGAATGGACAATTGGAGATTCAGGGCCGTCGTGTAAAAATAAAAAATTAAGGGAAAAGGTGGAGGTTCAAATGAAAATCAAACGTGCTCTGATCAGTGTGTCGGATAAAACCGGCATAGTTGAATTTGCCGGAAAACTTCATGAAGCAGGCGTAGAAATCGTTTCTACCGGCGGTACGATGAAGGAAATCCGGGAAGCCGGGATACCTGTCATGTATGTAAGCGACGTTACGGGTTTTCCGGAAATCATGGATGGCCGGGTCAAGACGCTCAATCCGTATATCCATGGCGGTATTCTGGCCGTGCGTGATAATCCGGCGCATGTGCAGGCGATGAAGGAACACAAGATTACGCCAATTGATATGGTTGTTGTCAATCTCTATCCTTTCCGGGAGACAATTGAAAAACCAGATGTTACCTTGGCCGAAGCTATCGA
Source organism: Megamonas sp. UBA1796 (assembly GCA_002319795.1). Taxonomy (GTDB): domain Bacteria; phylum Bacillota; class Negativicutes; order Selenomonadales; family Selenomonadaceae; genus UBA1796. Next base: position 77,690 of record DCFU01000044.1, on the reverse strand, counting down.
AAATATTGATATCGGCGGCCCGGCGATGATTCGTGCAGCAGCCAAGAACTTCAGGTTCGTTACGGTTGTCACGAACCCGTCGCGCTATGATGAAATTGCCAGTGCGGTTGTCAAGGCTGGCTGTGTAGGCGGGATGCTCCGCATGCAGCTGGCACAGGAGGCTTTCCAGCATACGGCAGAGTACGATGCCTGTATCGAGAACTATCTCAAGGAACAAATCAATAAATAAGCGAGGACTGGTCATGAATATATTAGTAATCGGCGGCGGCGGCCGTGAGCATACCCTGGCATGGAAACTCAGCCAGAGCACTCAGACGGATAAGCTTTATGCGATTCCGGGGAATCCCGGTATGGCGGAAATTGCGGAATGTGTTTCTGAAATTTCAATTTCTGATAACGATGCTTTGGTGAGTTTTGCTCTGGAAAAAAAGATCGGCCTCGTCGTCGTTGGCCCTGAAGTGCCGCTTACCAATGGTGCTGTCGATGCATTTACGAAGGTTGGGATCAAGGCCTTCGGACCGACAAAGCTGGCGGCAGAGATCGAAGGCTCCAAAGCCTTTTCCAAGGATCTCATGAAGAAATACGGAATTCCTACAGCCAGGTACGAAATCTTTACAGACGCCGATGCGGCGCGCAGCTATGTCGAACAGGAAGGTGCGCCGATTGTCATCAAAGCGGACGGACTGGCTGCGGGCAAGGGTGTTATTGTTGCCATGACGCTGGAAGAGGCGCTTGCTGCTATTGATGAAATCATGTGCGATAAGGCTTTTGGCAGTGCCGGAAGTCGCGTGGTCATTGAAGAATGTCTTATAGGAGAGGAAGCGTCGCTGCTGGCCTTTACAGATGGCACTGCCATTGTACCGATGGTGTCTTCTCAGGATCATAAACGTGCTTTTGATGGCGACGAGGGGCCAAATACCGGCGGGATGGGAACCTATGCCCCGGCACCTGTAGTTACGCCCGATATTCTGGCGCGCGTACAGAAAGAAGTCCTTGAACCAGTGATTGCGGCTATGCAGCAGGAAGGCCGCCGGTATCAGGGTTGTCTCTACGCTGGCCTCATGATAACGACAGAAGGGCCAAAGGTCATTGAATTCAATGCACGTTTTGGAGACCCGGAGACCCAGGTAGTTCTGCCGCTTTTGGAAAGCGACCTCGTCGAGGTCATGCTGGCCTGTGTGGAGGGAAGACTCAAGGATGTTGAGGTTCAATGGAGCAAGGAGGCCGCAGTCTGCGTGGTTATGGCCGCAGGCGGATATCCGAAAGCCTATCATAAAGGCGATGTGATTACAGGCCTGCATGAGGCCGAGTCTGTGGGTGATCTCGTGTTCCATGCGGGGACAGCCGCGAGGGACGGCAGCATTGTCACAGCTGGCGGGCGCGTGCTTGGCGTCGTAGCCAAAGGCTCTGATATCAGGGCTGCCGTTGCTAAAGCCTATGCGGGCGTTGCGAAGATACATTTTTCCCAGGCACATTATCGTAAGGATATTGCGCATCGGGCCTTGGAACGCCTTCACTGAGCAAATACGAAAAACCGGCATTCGGAGAGGATAGACAGAACCTCTTCGGATGCCGGCTTTTTTTATAACTTGTGGAAAATCCTGCTTGCAGCCATCATGAAGCTATGCGGCAGCAGGCTTGTGATTATGCGGTGCAAAAAGGGAATCAGCCCCGGCGTTACGACGGCAACGTTGTTTTTTGCCGCACGCAGTGAACGCAGGGCTACGGTTCTCTGCGTAGAAGCCCAGGGAAAAGCATGGATATAGGAGCTGTTTTTTGTTTTTTGTGCTACATGGATGAATTCCGTATCCCGTATCCAATATGGACAAACCGCCGTAACTACGATGCCCTGGGGGGCAAGTTCTACCCGCAGGGCGCGGCTGTAGCGATAGAGCAAGGCTTTGGTAGCCGCGTAAACGTTGAGATAGGGCAGCGGCTGGAAAGCAGCACTGGAGCAAATCTCCAGGATATGGCTGCCGCGCGGCATAAAGGGAATCGATACTTGTGTCAGTGCAACAGCAGCGCGGCAGTTGAGGTCAATCATATCCAGCAGGTCATCGAGGGGAATGTCGGCGAAGCTGCCAATTTTGCCAAATCCGGCAGAATTGATCAGGTAGCATACGTGTGGTTTTTCAGTATCCAGAAGATGGGAGATGCCGTCAAAAACCTCGCGTTCCCTGAGATCACAGGCAAGTATGCGCAGCCGTGTACAAGTCTCATTTTGCAGTGTCTGCAACCGCTCCTCGCGGCGTGCGATAACCCAGATCTCATCCAGCCCCTCTTCGTCCAGAAGATATACGAATTCCCGGCCGATGCCGCTGGAAGCTCCCGTTACGATAGCAATGTCCATGATACTGGTATCCCTCCTCCAATACTTGTATTTATGCAAATTATATAATGTATGCAGAGATTATGCAAACGTACGATAGGAGAAAAGGTGCCGGCAAGCATCACTCACTCAAAAAGCTGCGCAATTTTTTTAAAATGCGCAGCTTTTTTTGGTTGAGTGCCTGAACCGAAACGTTTTTTGCCGCTGCAATATCTTTTATAGAATACCCTTGGAAATACAGCAGGAGAATCAGCTGCTGTTCAGGGGAATTCAGTCTGGACAGAGAGCTTTCAAGAATACAGTGGTCCACGCTCCCTCCAATCGGCGGCTGTAAGAATCAAGCTGGGCTGAGAATAAAGCAATCAGCTCAGACATGGCTTCGGAATCATTATTTATTGCTGCTGTAATTGCATCATAAAGATTATCATACATGAGAATTCCTCCTTTATTGGTAAAGGAGAGGAGCACAGGAGAATTTTAAACATGCATGATAAAATTTTAGGTGGTGAAGGCAATGGAAATTATGGGTGAAATCCTGACAACAATTGTAAGCAAGACCGATAATGCGTTTCTGTTATTCTGCGTGATTGTAGCTGTAGTTGTTGTATCAATAGCGCTGCCGCTAGGAATGTATTATCTAAAACGGATGTTTGACAAAAAGAATTCTTGAGGCCGTGCAGACGATGCTGTCCTGTGAAAAAACGCTTAGACCAATGTGGCCTGAGCGTTTTTATCATGAACGGATATTTATGCGTCTGATGGTTTATAATCGCGAAATTGCCTTTTGTGCAGGAGAAAATGTCTTCTGTACAAGAAACATTGTTTTTGTGGTGGAATGTGTATAGAATGTAAATATAAATTGAGTATTCTGCGTATTGGATGCGCTGGCAAATCAAAGGAGTGGTGAAATTGGCAATGATGATCGGGAAAACAGACGGCGTGAGTCCAAGCTTTGTAAAACTTCCAGCCAGACAGGATGGACAGACAGCGACGAATGCAGTCACGAAAGGTAAGACAATCGGGCTGAAAACCTTGTCTGAACGGAAAACGGAGGATATCAAGGCAGCAGCAGATAAAAATGCTGTACAGATTTCTGCCGCGTACAAGCTCTATATCAGCGATGAAGGAATTGAGAAGTATCAGGTATCGAAAAAAACAAGTTCTGTGGAGATGAGTTCTAATACAAATCAACTGATTGATATGAATGGAGTGGGCAAGGTTGCACAAGAGGGTGTTGATAAAACGGGAGATCGAGAGATTAACCATGTGCAAGCGATTGATATGGAATGTATTTATGGTGTCATTGGTGGAATGTTTGAGTTTGCTAATAATGATAAATACAAATTATTTGCTAAGGGATTTATAGCGCAGGATATGGATGATTTGAGAGAGGACTTAAATCAGTATTTAGGGAACTATGGCAATCAGGATGGATTTTTCGGGGATTTGACACAACAGCTCGATCAACTGGCGAATCCCGGAGAGAATCAGCTCGTAGATCAAATTCGCAGCATGGTGCAGCAGGTGCAAGGTGGGAAAAAGATAGCAAAAGATGAAAACTTCGACAAATCGGTAACGAAGGCAATCGAAGGTTATTTTTCTGATGTACAGGCAGATCCGACAAAGTCGTTAAAGAGCAAGAAAAAACAAATCCAAAAAAACTTTAGTGATGATGGCGCGGTTGCAGAGTTCCGCAAAATCAAAACACGGGAAACAAAAGAACTTATGGATAAGATGCTGGGCAGTCAGGACAGCACGGACAAGGATGCGAGGGATGCATCTGTTGGCGATATCGAAAAAGGGACCGCATCGGATACAGCGGCGGTGCCACCGCTAAAAACAGGTTTGCGCGCTTTGAAGCAAACAGCTACTGATACGGAAAAGTCGCCGGCCGCTTCCGCAGTAGTAGGAGATGAGTCCGCGCATAAAGATGTAGCGCAAAAACAGGTTTTCCAGTCAGATTGGAAAAATATTATTAAAAATAAGCATGGTAAATAACCCCATACAAAGGGTCTACATATAAATTGAGTATTCTGCGTATTGGATGCGCTTGCACAATCAAAGGAGTGGTAAAATTGGCAATGATGATCGGGAAACCAGAAGGCGCGAGTTCAAATTTTATGAATTTTGGCACAGAGAAAACAACAACTCAGGATAGGCAAAATATCAGTGCGGCGGTCAGCAAGGGGAAAACGATTGGCATAAAGACACTGGAGGAACGCAAGATAGCTGAGGCTAAGAAGAAAGAACCTGATGCACAAAATTCGTCAGCATATAGGCTTGCTATCAGCGATGAAGGTACTGAAAAATATCAAGCCACTAAGGCACAGGCAAATTTAATGGAGAGTGCTGCTCTGCCAACAACATTGGAAGTAGCTACACAGAAAATCGATGCAACTGATCCTAATGGGGATCGTGAACTCATTCAAAGAACCGATATAGCAGATATAAGTAGAGGTATTGGTGAAATTTTATCGAGTAGTTATAAGAATAAAGATGAAGCAATTTTTAATTTGTGTGAATTTGGGTTGGATAACAATGGGCTTTTTGGGGATTTAGCTAATACAATTAATAATTATTTTGAATATTTTGGCAATAAGGATGGATATTTTGATGATTTGAGTACTCGATTGGAGCAGTTAGCGCCGACGGGAGAGAATCAGATATTGGACCGGATAAAAAGTATGGTAGAAGAGGTTCGTTCCGGACATAAAATAGATACGCAGAGTGATAACTTTGGCAGGGGGAATCGAAGAGCCGTTGAGGGCTATTACAGTGTATTAGCCACAAATCCGGATGCAGCGAATACAACTAAAGCATTTAAGCCGCGAGTCCAAAAAGCCTTTAATGATACTACAGCTTATAACGATTATCTGCATGTACAAGCTCGTGAAAAGAAGGATTTGTTAAATAAAATGCTTGGGACACAAGAAGATAAAGAAGATAATGATGCCGAAACCATTGGTAATATAATGGGAAATGAAGCATCTGTGATGACAGATACGGTCTTTCATACGAATTTACGACATTTGGATAAAACAGGTGCAAAAAATAAAATGAATGTCCATAAAACGGATCAGGGTGAAGCAACAACGGAAATGAGGGGAGATGCAAGTAAAACCACCAAAGCAGCAGAAAATAAGAAAAAAGATTATGCGCTTGGCTATGAGTGGAAGCAATCAGAGAAAAATGTGGATATTGAAAAATATATAAACCATCAGACAGGCGTCTGATGGTTTATAATCGCGAAATTGCCTTTTGTGCAGGAGAAAATGTCTTCTGTACAAGAAACATTGTTTTTGTGGTGGAATGTGTATAGAATGTAAATATAAATTGAGTATTCTGTGTATGGGATGCGCTGGCAAATCAAAGGAGTGGTGAAATTGGCAATGATGATCGGGAAAACAGAAGGCGTGAGTCCAAGCTTTGTAAAACTTCCAGCCAGGCAGGATGGACAGACAGCGGCGAATGCAGTCACGAAAGGTAAGACAATCGGGCTGAAAACCTTGTCTGAATGGAAAACGGAGGATATCAAGGCAGCAGCAGATAAAAATGCTGTACAGATTTCTGCCGCGTACAAGCTCCATATCAGCGATGAAGGAATTGAGAAGTATCAGATATCCAAAAAAACAAGTTCTGTGGGAGACAGCTCTAATACGACGGAACTGCACGAGATGACTGAAGCTGAAAAGACTGAGCAGGAAGCTGCTAATAAGGAGTTGTATCGAGAGACACTTATACACTATGGCATTTCAGATACAATTGGTGGAATTTTTGAGCTTGCTGATAATGATAAATACAAATTATTTGCTAAGGGATTTATAGCTGATGATATGGAATATTTGAGACAAGGATTGAACGGGTATTTAGAGAATTTTGGTAATCAGGATGGTTTTTTTGAGGATTTGACACAGCAGCTCAATCAACTCGCGAATCCCGGAGAGAATCAGCTCGTAGATCAAATTCGCAGCATGGTGCAGCAGGTGCAAGGTGGGAAAAAGATAGTAAAAGATGAAAAATTCGACAAATCGGTAACGAAAGCAATCGATGGTTATTTCTCTGATGTACAGGCAGATTCGACAAAGTCGTTAAAGAACAAGAAGAAACAAATTCAAAAAAACTTTAGTGATGATGGCGCGTTAGCAGAGGTCAGTAAAATCAAAACACGGGAAACAAAAGAACTTATGGATAAGATGCTGGGCAGTCAGGACAGCACGGACAAGGATGTGAGGGATGCATCCGTTGGCGATATTGAAAAAGGGACAGCATCAGATACAGCGGCGGTGCCACCGCTAAAAACAGGTTTGCGCGCTTTGAAGCAAACAGCTCCTGATACGGCAAAGTCGCCGGCCGCTTCCGCGGTAGTAGGAGATAAGTCCGCGCATAAAGATGTAGTGCAAAAACAGGTTTTCCAGTCAGATTGGAAAAATATTATTAAAAATAAGCATGGTAAATAAAATATACAAAGAAGAACCGCATACCATAAACTGGTATGCGGCTGTTTTTTGTACACTTGTGAATTTTATTTACGAACAAAAATATAGTTATATACATGGGTCGGTGATAAGCCTGGGACTTCTGGTGAACCATAGGGCGGATATGTAGTGAGTCCTGGATCGCCGAAATACCAGTTGGGAGTATAAATATCTGCTGGTGCCATCGTATCCAGATTGAAAATTAATTCGCATTTGTGTTGGGTTACGGCATTTGCCCAATTTTTACGTTGGGTAGTCGTGACCTGCGAGTGTGATTCTGCATATGTTGCAACATCTAGACATAAAACTAGTGGATTTTTAAGATTTATGGCCCGGCGTTCCTGGGAGCCCATGTAGGTGCAGCTGGCAACGCCTAAAATATGTGTATCATTTGAAGTTGACAGGGAGCATTCTGAGGAGTTGTAGTTTGTGTTGTATCTGGTAGTTTTGAAATCAATATCTGTGACATTGAGTGGTGTACCATCAACACTAACACCAACTACAACATCGGCTCCAGGCGTTACAGGCTGAATGCTCATGGCTTCGATCACATGCTTGTTATCAGCACTTAACCAGGAAGAGTAACGACGAGAATCCGTTACATCAATCACACTGGGGATTGATGTAACCAGCAGTGAATAGGTTGCAGTGGGGTCGACTTTTTGGTCGGCGGAGAAAACCCGCAGAATCAGGCTGCCAACAGCGACATTTGTAAATGTGGTCCGGCTGTTTTGCGCCACGGTTCCCAGCACCTGCATAGCCGGATTCAGAATTTGGAGCTGATAGTTGCAGTTCTCAGGAGCTCCGAACAGGGCTACGGCATAGTTGCCGGCCGTGCGTACATTCCAAATGGAATAGTCCTCATCGATGGTGTTGTCCAGGGTACGCTGGGTCGTGGTATTAATCGGCTGCTCTTTGGCCAGCAGCACGCTGTCATCGCCTTCATAGCTGTCCCAGCTATCGGAGAGGCGGGTCAGCAGAGAGAATTCATTGCTCTTATCGCCAGCGTATTCGGCGACACAGACCATGTAGATACCTGCATCCGCGACATAGCTTAACAGCTCATACCTGGCTGCCGGATTCTGCGACTGCGCCACGCAGGTAAGCTGGCCGTTACTGGTATCGAGTTTATAGAGAGCCAGATCGTTATCGATTGAGGCATCGGCGACCGGAGACATATAAACGGTGATTTTTTTCTTGGCCGTTGTCTGGAAGAAATACCAGCGCCGCTGTCCTTTGCCGGAAATCGCATCTCTGTACATTGTCTCCATATTGATCTGATAGGCACCGTTTGGTTGGCTGTTTCCCGGTTCAGCTGTCTCGGCTGCAGTTGCGGCTGGATGTTTTGCCTGAGTTCCAAAAGTGTTGCCATAGGTTTTTGGGTGAGCAGTTTTTTATCTTCCACTGTCGCCAGGTCTACAATGGCCGCATTCGGTGCTGAAAGCATCTTGCTGTTCGTATTGTCGGCTTTGGCCGTATCCTTGTTGCTGTCCGTCGATACGCTTATATCCTTGTCAGTAAAAAGTGCATTTTTGCGCTGCACCGAGACGAGATTCTGTACATCGGTTTTGCTCATAAGCGGGGATGTGGCTTTTTCCTTCAGAAGCACATCTTCTGCTGGCAGGACAATTTTCATGTTAAAATCCATTTTTATCACCCTTTTTATTTTTTTCGGAAAAGAACGCGGTTTGACGGGCCCTGAAAAACCTTGTTCGCTTTTCCGTACACTTATTACAGAGTACTGCCTCATCGGATTTTAAACATGTATGTGAACATCGAGTGCCGTTATTTTGTTATTGCGCGTTGCTGTGTACATCTGCAGAGAACTTATATATGTAGGAAAAATTTCGTTGTGTATCCAGCAGGTCTCTTTGATAATATTTTTTATAAGCTATGTTTAAAATGCGGAGCCAATCAGCTTTTTTTTAGTAGAGGTGATTGATATGTTAGGAGATTTAAGTGCAAAATATGAGAGCAGTGGGGACCCGGGGAGTGTGAGTGATGGAACGGGCGATCCGGGCGGGAAGAGCTATGGGGCGTATCAGCTTTCTTTGAATGTGGGTTCTTTGGAGACTTTTGTTGCCTGGATGTGTGAGGCAGAGGATGCAGTTACCCGGCAGTATGGAGAGGCTTTGGCGGTCTGCGGGCTGGCGACTGAGATGTTTGATGCCAAATGGCATGAGATTGCAGAGCTGGATGGGGAGACCTTCCTGAGACAGCAGCATCAGTATATTGAGGAGCATTATTACTGCCCGGCTGTGGAATTTCTGGCGACAGCTATGTACCATGTAGAACAGCACCATGCGGTCATGCAGGAGGTCGTGTGGTCGCGTACCGTAAAGTATGGGGCCGGGCTCATCGTCGAGATGTTCGAGGCGGCGGTGAAGGCTCTGGGATATCCGAACCTTCCCTATGTAGACAGTGCGGCGTATGATGCAGCTATGATTGAGGCGGTTTATATGCGTGTGTGCCGCACGGAGGAATGGACGGTTGAGAGCTGTCGGATCGGTCTGTATCGGCGTTTTGTGGAGGAGGAGCAGGAGGCGCTGGCGATGCTGCGGCAGGAAGAAGCATAAGTATATATGGATATAGCAAAAGCCGGAGTCCATTCATTGGATTCCGGCTTTTGTGTGGTGCAGCTGTCAGCTGGCCATGAGATTTCTGAGTTTGCGTAATATGCGCTGCCTGGCTTGGTAAACTGCCTGCACAGAGGTATGGGCACGGGCAGCGACTTCCTTTACGCTGTAGCCATAAAAATATAGCAGGATAATCGTGCTATATTCTTTTTGGGTGAGCTTTTTCAAAGAAGCTTTCAAGCTCAAGTGCTCCGCGTATGGAACTGTATACGGAATATCTGCCGGCAGTGGACAGGCTTTGGGGTTGTGGATTGTATACTTGTTTTTCAAGAGAAAAAAATAGTGGTTTTTCAAGCTTTTGGCTATATAGGCTATGATGGCAGCATCGGTTTTAATGGAAATGTTTTTGAAAGAAGGTTTTTTTATTAAATCGATCAAAAAGACTTCCAGTTCCTGCCGCATATCGTCACCATCTATAGCAGAACGGCATAGATTCAATTTGGGTGAAAATATTTCGATGAGACGCATAACTGCGCTGGGATTGTTATATGCAGAGGTTGAGACTAATTGGTAAATCATATCTTCCATGAAAATCACTCCCTGAAAAGTAAGGAGAAATTCTAAGAGGATTTTCAAATATGGAAGATAGAATTTAATTTTTTAGTATCCAAGGGAAAAAGAATGGAATTTGTTTGATCTTTGTTTTATGATATATAGGTAGTATAGACTAAATAGAAAAAAGGTTCAAATTACCTTCAAATAAAAAAGCAATACGCGTTTTGCTGCATATTGTCTTTTGTACAGCAAAAATTGTCATATGTACAGGAAACATTGTTTTTTTTATAGTTTTGGGATATTATTTTTATGAGAAAAGATAGGGGGATTTTTATATGGAAAATAAAATTTAGGAAATATTTCCTAAATTCTTATGGGATGAAAAATGGGCAGAAGGCATCACAAGGAAAAATTTATTGCTTAAACGCGAATGAAATTCTAATGTACACGGCTTTACAGGCTGTGTATGGTTTGCTTTTGCGATCCTGTTGATGATGCAGGATAATACTAAGGATTAGGTAAATTGACCAAGGGGGTATCAGATGATTACCATTGGGATTTTGGAAGATCGTTTGAGGGCTCAGCAACATTTAAACGAGTTGCTATTAAAATGGATAGAAGGCAGAAATCATAATTGCAAGGTTTTTACTTATAATACGGTTGCGGCTTTAAAAGAATCTGAGGAAAGTTTGGATATTATATTGCTGGACGTCATTATTGGCGATGCTGATGTGTTTGGCATCGTGCCGTTTTTTCGTAAGAAGTATCCCTTTGCCTTATTCATCTATATTGCAAGTCATGAAAAGTATCGTGTCCCGGTTCAGGAGCTCCATGCGTATTCTTTTATCAGGAAGCCGGTCAGCAAGGACAAGCTGTTTTTGGCGTTGGATGACGCATTTCTTTATCTGAAACAGCTGCGTGATTTGAATGCGCAGAATCATTTGCTGCGGCTGCGTATACCTGGCAAATTCATGGATATCTTACAGGAAGACATATTATATTTTTCTTTTACGAATCGCAGGGTTGAAGCGGTGACGGTAGGGCGTTGTTATACGGTCATGTATACTTTGCTTGAGCTTGCGGATATGCTGCATACGGATTTCAGCTTTTGCCATCGGGCCAGCTTAGTGAATCTGGTACATGTGGTGCAAATTTATAAGAAAGAAGTAACTTTGTCAAATGGGGCAGTTCTGAATTTGTCAATCAAGCGTGGAAAAAAGTTCCGGGAAGATTTAAATGCGTTTCTAAAGAAGAAAAATGTTTTGCTTTATAGAGGTATGTCATTGCTGTTTGCAATCTGCCTCTATACATAAGAAAATGAAAAGAGAAACTTTTCTTGTCAGCGGACTGCCGATATGGCATAGCCTTGACAAAAAGGGTTTTCTCTTTATTTTTGCCCAAAACTATGGTTTTCTGTGAGTTTCTCTTGGGTGAAGTTCCGGGATTATGATATAATAGAGCAGAAAACGATATAAAGGGGAAGTATTTTATGCAGATAAATGATATAATCCATGGTTTTCGTCTTTTGAAGACAACGAAGATAAAAGAGGCGGCTTCCACTGCCTATGAGTTCAGACATGAAAAGAGCGGTGCGCGCCTGCTTTTTTTGCAGAACGCAGATGATAACAAGGTGTTTTCGATAACCTTTCGTACACCGCCGACGGATGATACAGGGGTAGCGCATATTGTTGAGCACTCAACGCTCTGCGGCTCACGCAAATTTCCTTTAAAGGAGCCGTTTGTCGAGCTTGTAAAGGGTTCACTCAATACTTTTCTCAATGCGATGACTTTTCCGGATAAAACCATGTATCCGGTGGCCAGCCGGAATGACAAGGACTTCCAGAATCTTATGGATGTTTATCTGGACGCGGTTTTTTATCCGGCTATGTATACTACACCGGAAATTCTCATGCAGGAGGGCTGGCACTATGAGATTGAGGATCCTGCCGAGCCGCTACGCTATAGTGGGGTCGTATATAACGAGATGAAGGGGGCACTGTCTTCGCCAGAGGGACTCCTTGAGAGCAAGACGATGCGTGCCTTGTATCCGGATACGAGCTATGGCTATGAATCGGGCGGTGATCCGGATGCGGTTCCGTCTCTGACACAGGAGATGTTTTTGGATTTTCATAAGAAATATTATCATCCGTCCAACAGTTACATCTATCTCTATGGCGATATGGATATCGAGCAGAAGCTGGCTTTTCTGGATGCGTCGTATTTGTCACAGTTTGCAGCGATACCAGTGCCTTCGATGATTGAGCGCCAGCCTTTGTTCCGGGAAATAAGGCAGATGACGGAGGAATATCCCATCGGTGCGGATGAGAGTACCAAGGAAAAAACGTATCTGAGCCTGAGTATGCTGGCAGGAGAGGCGACGGATGCCGAGCTTATCCTGGCACTTACTATACTGGATCATGCCCTGCTGAAGACACAGGCGGCGCCACTGCGTCAGGCGCTGATTGATGCGAATATTGGCAAGGATATATTTTCAAATTTTGAGCCATCGGTTTTGCAGCCGTTTTTCAGCATTGTCGCGGCAAATTCGGAAGCGGACCGCATGGAGAAGTTCTGCGGCGTTGTCAAGGAGACACTGCAGGGCTATGTCAAAAATGGACTCGATCGGACGCTGCTGGAGGCATCCATCAATATTATCGAGTTCAAGCTGCGTGAGGCGGACTTTGGGCAATATCCCAAGGGGCTCATGTATGGCATAAATATCATGAACAGCTGGCTGTATGATGGTGAGCCGACGACGTTCCTGTACTATGAAGAGATGATCCAGCGCATGAAGGATGGTCTGGATAACGGCTATTTTGAAAGGGTGCTGCAAGAGCATATCCTGCAGAATACGCATAAGATAGAGCTGATTCTCGAACCGAGCACTACGCTGGCGGCAAAGCGCGAGGCAGAAATTGACGCGCGGCTGGCGGAAAAGAAAGCGGCTATGACGGAGAATGGAATCCGGGACATCATCGGCATGACTGCCCGCCTGAAGGAACGTCAGCAGAGCGAGGAAACGCCGGAAGCGTTGGCAGCTATTCCGCTTTTGCAGCTGTCGGATATCAAAGAGCAGGCGGAGGCGCTTCCTTTGGAGGAACGCAGCCTTATGGATACCAAAGTGCTTTTCAGCGATGCTCCGACCAATGGGATTGCTTATTTTGAGTTTTATTTCGATGCGGCAGTTGTGCCCCAGGAGCTTTTGCCATATGGTTATTTGCTGGCGGAAGTCATCGGAGCGGTGGATACGGCCAAGCATTCCTATGCAGAGCTTACAAATCTTATAAATCTCAATACCGGAGGCATTTCCTATGCGCTTCTGGCTTATTCAGAAAATGGGCAGCCGCATTCCTGCATACCAAAGTTCAAGGTAAAAGCCAGAGCGTTGGTGCAGAAGCTGCCGCAGCTCGCGGCACTGCTGCAGGAAATCCTGCTCACAAGTTCTTTTGATGATAAGAAACGGCTTAAGGAACTCATCCAACAGACACGCGTTTCTCTGGAAATGGATTTCCTGAATAATTCGCATCAGGCGATGTCTTCCCGCCTGGTGTCGTATATGAGCGAGGCCGGTGCATATAATGAGCAGGGGGAGATCCCATTTTATGCATTCATCAAGGAACTTTCCGAACAGTTCGAGCAGCATTATGAGGAGATCAAGAGGGCGTTTGCGCAGCTTGTGCCGATGCTGTTCAATCATAATGGCCTGCTGGTGAGTGTTACGGCAGATGCACCGTCGTATGGAGATTTCGAGCAAAACTTCCGGCCGTTTGTTAAGGCCTTGGGTGCAGAGAAATATGCACCAGCCGTTTACCATTGGGAGCTTTCTAAGGCCAATGAGGGATTTTCCTCGGCAAGCCGGGTGCAGTATGTGGGCAAGGGGGCAAATTTCCTTGCGCTGGGGCATCATTTTACGGGGAGCATGCATGTGCTGGAGACGATTCTGCGGTATGATTATTTTTGGACCCGCATCCGGGTACAGGGAGGCGCTTATGGAGCGTTTACACAGTTCAACCGCAGCGGCGTGATGCTTTTTGGTTCGTACCGGGATCCAAATCTCAAGGAAACATTGGATGTTTTTGATGGTACGGCGGCTTATCTGCGCCAGTTCGATGTTTCGGAGCGTGAGATGGATAAATATGTCATCGGCACGATGAGCGGCGTGGATATGCCGCTTACACCGCAGATGAAGGGAAGCCGGGCGGCTGCCTGCTGGCTGCGGAAAATCACGCAGCAGGATCGTCAGCAGACACGCAATGAAATCCTCGCAACGCGCCAGCAGGATATCCGTGCGTTGGCCGAAGTCGTAGATGCCTGCATGCAGCAGGATATTCTCTGTGTTTTTGGCGGTGAAGAAAAGCTCAAACAGAATGCGGAACTTTTCGCTAAACTCGTGTCCATCATGGATTGACTTTATGCAGGGTACATGTAATAATTTACATAAAGAATTTACAAGGGGGATTACAGTTGAAGAAGCTAATATTCAGGGGCGCTGGCGTTGCCATCATCACGCCTTTTACAGAAGACGGGGTCAATTTTCCTGAACTTGCCAAGATTATTGAGGATCAGATTGCCAAAGGTACGGATGCTGTTGTCATCACGGGTACCAGTGGTGAGTCGGCAACGATGTCGGATGAGGAGCATAAAGCGGCGATTAAGTTCGCTGTGGAGAAGGTCCATGGGCGTGTCCCGGTTATTGCAGGCACAGGCTCAAACGAGACGGCGTATGCAGTACAGCTTTCGCAGTATGCAGAAGAAGTCGGTGCGGATGCTTTGCTGGTTGTGACTCCTTATTATAATAAGTGTACCCAGAGGGGTCTGATTCAGCATTTTACAGCTATAGCAGATCGTGTGCATATTCCGATCATTATGTATAATGTGCCGTCCCGCACGGGTGTATGTATTCAAATAGATACTTATGCAAAGCTTGCCAAGCATCCGAATATCGTGGCCGTCAAGGAAGCCAGCGGAGATCTCTCGGCTATCCTGCGGATTCGCCGTGCTTGTGGTGATGAACTGGCGGTTTATTCCGGCAATGATGACCAGATTGTGCCAATCCTTTCTCTGGGCGGGCAGGGTGTCATTTCTGTGCTTTCTAATATTGCACCACGGGAAACGCATGCGATGTGCCAGCTGTATTTCGATGGGAAGGTAAAGGAAGCTTCGGATATGCAGATTGCGTATTCAGAGCTTATAGATGCCCTCTTCTGTGAGGTGAACCCCATTCCTATCAAGACGGCTATGCGCCTTATGGGCTATGCGGCAGGTCCGCTGCGGCTGCCTCTCTGCGATATGGAAGAGGCACATCTGGAACGGCTCAGGCAGGCTATGCGGGAACGCGGTTTGTTGAAGTAAGCAGATTAAAGAGGAATGTTACTGCGAAGTGGCATCCCTCTTTTATTTTTCGAAAACAGTTGCAAAATATTCGTACAACTTGTAAAATAAAGGTAGGCTCGTTTGAAATTTTTATATAAGGAGGAATTTCAATGGCAGAAAAAAAGTTTTATGTTTGTAAGCTGTGCGGTAATATTGTGGGGCTGATTCATGAGGGCGGCGGAACGCTATCATGCTGCGGACAGCCAATGACAGAGCTGGTACCGAATACGACGGATGCGGCACAGGAAAAGCACGTACCGGTCGTTACCCGTGATGGGCATAAGCTCACAGTCAAGGTTGGAAGTGTAGCACATCCGATGACAGCAGAGCACCTTATCCAGTGGATTTATCTGGAAACGAAAAAAGGCGGACAGCGCCATGTGATGGCAGCAGGGGAAGCACCTGAGGCCGTGTTCTTCGTTGCGGAGGATGACACAGCGGTAGCTGCTTATGCATATTGCAATTTGCATGGCTTATGGAAAGCTGATATCTGAGTTATGGAGAGAGACCCGGGCAGTGTTTTCTGCGCAGGCCTCTTTTTTATTTTGGACGGAATGGGGAATTTGCTATGCGTGGCGTTTTTGATATTGTAGGGCCTGTCATGATCGGCCCGTCGAGCTCACATACGGCTGGAGCCGTGCGGCTGGGACTCATGGCAGGAAAAATCCTGGGGGAAAAAGCGGTAAAGGCAGAGATTAACCTGCATGGATCCTTTGCGCAGACCTATCGCGGCCATGGTACGGATAAGGCAATCATCGCCGGGGTATTAGGCTTCCTGCCAGATGATGAACGTATACGGGATGCGCTTATACTAGCGAAGCGTGAGGGGCTGGACTATAGTTTTCAGCCGGTAAACCTTGACGGGGCACATCCGAATACGGCAGTGATTTATCTCATCGGTGTTACGGGTCGTGTGGCGCGGATACGGGGAGCTTCTATCGGTGGCGGCAATATCCTTATTTCCAATATCAATGGCTATGAGGTTGAGCTTACGGGACAGTATCCTGCACTTATTACGATCCATAGGGACAAGCCGGGTGTAATCACCCAGGTAACGAATATTCTGTCCAGATATGAGATGAATATCGCGTTTATGCATGTATCGCGCCAGAATCGCGGGGAGACTGCCATGATGATTATAGAGCTTGATGACGTGTTGCCGGAAGATGTTGTTGAAGAGTGCCGCCAGGTTTATGAGGTGGAGAACGCTTTCCATATACCGGCTATATAGGGGTGAGAGTATAAATGATAAATTTCAATTCCATAGCGGAGCTCATTGCTCTGGCGGAGGAGAAAAACCTGCCTGTGCATGCGTTTGTCATTGCGCGGGAAATGCATACCTCGCAGCGTTCGCGCGAGGCACTCGTGGAGGAAATGCAGCGGAACTGGCAGGTAATGAAGGAGTCCATACAAAGAGGCATCCAGAACGAAGAGCATTCAATCAGCGGACTTACGGGCGGTGATGCAAGGCGAATTTATGCGCAGCGCAATACGAGCTATGCGGGTTCGGCGGCTATGGAGGCCGCTGCTTATGCCGTAGGAATCAGTGAGGTCAATGCGGTCATGGGAAAAATCGTGGCCTGCCCCACGGCGGGTTCCTGTGGTATTGTACCAGCTGTGCTCTTTGCGGCCGCATCCCAAAAGAAAGCTGCGGAGGAGCAAATCGTAGAAGCACTTTTTACGGCGGCGGGTATAGGCATGGTAATCGAGCAGAACGCTTCGATTGCCGGAGCTGCAGGCGGCTGTCAGGCCGAATGCGGCTCGGCAGCCGGCATGGCTGCCGGAGCGCTTGTTGAGTTGGCAGGCGGCACGCCGGAGATGGTTGGACAGGGCGTGGCTTTGGCCATCAAGAACCTTTTAGGACTTGCCTGTGACCCTGTAGCCGGGCTCGTAGAGGTTCCCTGCGTGAAACGTAACGGTTTTGCGGCCGTGCATGCTATGGTAGCAGCCGACATGGCACTTGCCGGAGTCAAATCTGTGATTCCAGTAGATGAGGTCATTGAGGCGATGAACCGGATTGGCCGTGCCTTGCCGCGGTCGCTTCGCGAGACTTCGGAAGGCGGCCTGGCTGTGACGGCAACGGCTAAGCGTATAGAGGAACGGCTTTACGGGAAAAAGAGCTAAGTACGGAAATAAAAATGCAGCAATCCTAAGAGCTGCTGCGCGGCGGCGCAGTATGCTGTTAGGATTGCTGCATATGTTTTTATATGGAGACGTGTTCAGCCAAGCAGGATATCTCTGAGACTGCGCTTGGGCACATGGTGAACGGCGTTTTCATCGCGGTAATACTTGATGTCATTGCTGCCCTCGTGCATTTCTTCCAACACAACTTCTTCTTTTGGCTTTCCCAGCGCAATGACCAGAAGTACATGGATATCTGCCGGCAATTTTAAGATGATCTGGAGCTTCTCATACTGGATATTCTGCAGCATGCAGCCACCGAAGCCTGCTTCCACAGCTCCAAGCAGTATAGTCTGTGCGGCTATGCCGACATCGTAGGGATTTGCCTTGCAGCTTTCCTGCTGGGCGATGATGATATATCCTGTAGGGCGCTCACCCTCGGAAGGTCCGGCCCAGTCTTTGAAATATCCGGCCCAGGCGAGCTGCGGGAAAATCTTATCGTTCATCTCCGCCGTAGCGGAAACTACATAGCGCAGAGCCTGGCGGTTGGCACCCGAAGCCGTATACCTGGTAAGGTCAACGAGCTTTTTGAGCAATTCTTCCTGTATCGGTGTATCTTCGTCAAAACGACGATAGCTGCGATTTTTTCTGACCAGTTCATGAAACATAAGAATCAATCCTCCTGATAGCTTTTATATAGGGAATTCTGTAAGAATCCTTTTTTTCCTGCCGGGAATTTATATATTTTATTCACTGCCAGGAAGGATTTGAGGGGCGAAAGCAAGAATTATATATAATGTTAAATTTGTCAATTTTAATTTTAGGAGGATGTTTGGATGAAAAGATTAATGCAGATGCTCGTGGTGGTATGTATGGTATTGATGAGCACGCAGCTCGTTTTTGCGAATGCAGATAAAGCTACTATACCGGAGGGGGCCGATCTTACAGCTGTTCACCGGCTCGCTGTCGCTGCGCCGCTTTATGTGGAAATCAAGGGGACGCCGACACGGGCTGAGGTTACACAGCTTATTTATGACGCCAGCAAGGTAGCACGCAGTTATGTAATGTCCTATGATATGGCTGCACAAAATATCAAGCAGGATTCAAATATTGATATAAAAGCGTTGGATTCGCGGCAGGCTGCTAAAGCGTTTAATGAAAATATTGGTAAATATGTGGATGCATATGTAGTAGCGACTGTCGCCAATAATCATCATACGGTATTCTTTTTTGATGTATATCAGGCCGGCACCAATGCGCTGCTCTATACCTACCAGGTCGTTGCAGATGATCCGGCTAATATCCTGAACTATACAGCAGCGGCGAAGGAGTTCTACAAGAACTTTGAGAGCTCTGCGCAGGCGCAGCAGAAGAAAAATGAAAAGGTTGCGAAAAAGTAAGACAAAAGCAAAGCAGGTATCGCATATGGGCGATACCTGCTTTTTTTAATGTGCGAGATAAATCGGCTTAATTTTGGCGTCCTCCGCTATCGTCTGGCTGATATAGTTGTTGCGGACCATGGCATCGAGTACGACGAACTGCCGTTTTTTTGCCATGAGGAAATCAACGTAAGGGGAATAGAGCGAAGGCGCATTCGGGAGGCCTGCGAGCATAGCAGCCTCCGGCAGGGCAAGGTCCTTTGGCTGTTTGCCGAAGTATCCCATCGAGGCATCATAGATACCGTAATAATTAGAACCAAAATAGATGGTGTTGAGATAAAGCGCGAGGATTTCATCCTTGGAATAGTTCATCTCCATATCGAGTGCCAGAATGAATTCTTCGGCCTTGCGTCCAAAGGAGCGCTCATGTGACAGGAAGAGATTCTTGACAAGTTGTTGGGTGATGGTGCTGGCACCTTCTTCAATTTGCCCATGCTGTAAATTCACCAGGGATGCGCGCATGATAGCCTCAGGGTCAAAGCCATAATGTGAATAGAAACGGCTATCCTCAACGGCTACGACAGACTGACAAAGTGAAGGAGGAAGGTCGGCTACAGTCATATAATGGTCTGTGCGGATTTTGCTCTGGACAGCTTTTTTGAGGAAGATGGTGCGTTTCAGACGCTCAAATGCAGAGATTTCATGGGTGTCGTCGCTGGCTGCTTCGCGTGTTGCGGCATCCGCCGGATTGTCCAGGAAAGAAGAAGCCGTTTGATGTATATGGTTGATGGTTTCTGACTGGAAAAGGCTGGTGCCTCCCGAAAAGAAAAAGGACAGGAAAAACACGATGCCCAGAAAGAATAAGAAACGAAAAAATTTCATAATGGCTCCTTTACTAGATAATAGCTGTATTTATTATACCATTTCGAACGTTTGTTTTCAAAGGAGAAAAGATATTTCCGGTTTTTTTTATGTAAAAATTTACGCGGGGTATTGAAATTTTATGCAATAAAGATGTATAATTATCAACATAGCTGTAAGATATGGAGAGGAGAATTCCCATGAAGGTTAGTATCATTGGCGCGACGGGATATGCAGGAGCCGAGCTGCTGCGTATATTGCACAACCATCCACAAGTGCAGGTTATGCATTTGACATCGGAAAGTCACACAGGCGAGGATATCGCTTCCATATATCCACATTTGCGAGGAATTTATATGCAGCATCTTATGAGTATGAAGGACATGGATAAGATTTCTGCGGATAGTGATTTTGTATTCATTGGTCTTCCAGCAGGACATGCAATGAAGGTTGGCCTGGCTTTGGAGGATACGCCGGTACGCATAATAGATCTTGGTGCGGATTATCGTTTCAGTGATACGGATGTGTATGAGAAATGGTATAAAGTAAAGCACACGCATAAGAATGCCAAACGCGTTTACGGGCTGGCAGAGCTCTGCCGCGCACAGATTCGTGAGGCGAAGATCATCGGCAATGCGGGCTGCTATACGACGGCGAGTATTTTGGCGCTTGCGCCGCTGGCCAAGAACCATCTTATTGATATAAATACGATTGTAGTTGATGCGAAATCCGGTGTGTCAGGTGCCGGGCGTTCGGCGAAGCTGGGGAATCATTTCCCTGAGATGTACGATAATTTCAAGGCGTATAATGTAGGCGGGCACCGACATACGCCGGAAATAGAGCAGGCCGTTGCTGCGCTTTCGGGAGAGCCCTGTGTACTCAGTTTCACGCCGCATCTTGTACCGATGTCCAGAGGCATACTGAGTACCTGCTATGCTCGTCTGAAACCGGGAGTGACTGCGGAGCAGGTGGATGCAGCGTATACTTCCATGTATGGCGGCGAATATTTCATCCGTCTGCTGGGCCGGGGCGGATATCCTGCCACCAAGGAAGTCCGCGGCTCGAATTTTTGTGATATTGGCTGGCATATCGATATGCGCACGGGGCGTGTAATCGCGCTTTCAGCAATCGATAATCTGGTCAAGGGCGCCGCGGGACAGGCTGTACAGAATTTTAATATTGCCTGCGGTTTTGATGAGAAACTCGGAATCGATATGGTGCCGATGTATCCTTGATATAGATGAACGGCATGGATAGAGACTTTGCAAGATGAAACATAGGAGGCGGATGTAAATGTTCAGCGAAAAAAATGCAAAAGCGGGTGTCACCTTCCCCAGAGGGTTTAAGGCAGCCGGAGTGAAGGCTGGCATCAAGAAAAGCGGTAATCTGGATGTAGCGGTTATCTACACGGAGCAAGAAGCGGCGGTAGCCGGAACCTTTACGCAGAACGCGGTGGCAGCAGCACCGGTCTATGTATCGCGGGAGGTTGTAAAACGCGGTTTGGCACATGCGATAGCGGCAAATGCAGGTTGTGCGAATGCCTGTACTGGTGCGAAAGGTATGGCGAATGCGAGGAAGATGGCGGAAATTACGGCAGCGGAGCTCGGATGCCAGGCCGAGGATGTACTGGTGGCCTCAACGGGTGTCATTGGTGCAGACCTGCCTATGGACAAAATGGAAAAAGGTCTCAGGCAGGCAGCAGCAGAGCTTTCAGAGGATGGAAGTGTCAATGCGGGCAATGCTATCATTACCACGGATACGTATTCCAAGGCCTGCGCGACAGAGGTTGAGATTGGCGGCAAGAAGGTACGCTTTGGTGCTATTGCCAAGGGGTCCGGGATGATTCAGCCGAATATGGCAACCATGCTTTGCTTTATTACGACGGATGCGGCGATTGACGCAAAGCTTTTGCAGCAGGCGCTTTCGGATATTGTTGAGGTATCCTTTAACATGATTTCTGTAGATGGTGACATGAGTACGAACGATATGGCTGTCGTATTGGCCAACGGTGCGGCCGGCAATGCGAAAATCATGGCGAAGGGTGCGGATTATGAGGTGTTCTGCCATACACTCAGGGAAATATGCCAGGGACTTTCGCGGCGCATTGCTTCGGACGGCGAGGGCGCCACGAAATTCCTTACCGTCAATGTGACAGGCACAAAATCCTTTGCAGATGCGAAGACAATCGCGATGAGCGTGGCAAAATCTCCGCTTGTCAAGACGGCATTCTTTGGCGAGGATCCAAACTGGGGACGTGTGATCTGTGCGGTCGGTTATGCAGGCGTTCCTATGGAGCCGGAAAAGACCACGGTGAAGTTTGGCGATATAACGGTCTATTCCCATGGTCTTGGGGCTGCATTTGATGAGGAAGCCCTGCGCCAGGTTATGGCTGAGCATGATATTGTCATTGATATCCATATGGGTCTGGGAGAAGAAAAGGCAACGGTATGGACCTGCGATTTCTCATATGAATATGTAAAGATCAACGGAGAGTATCACACCTGATGGGAGGAGCGGATATGTTTTCGGAGCAAGATAAAGCGGCAATCCTCATAGAGGCTTTGCCATATATTCAGGAATTCTACGGCAAGACAATCGTAATCAAATATGGCGGGAATGCCATGCTCAATGATGCCCTGAAGGAAAAGGTCATGCAGGATATTACACTCATGAAATACGTGGGTATCCGCCCGGTTATTGTGCATGGCGGCGGTCCCGATATTACAGGATTTCTGAAAAGGGTCGGGAAAAAGTCGGAGTTCGTGAGTGGGCTGCGCGTGACCGATGCGGAAACTGTGGAGATAGCCGAGATGGTTCTCGACGGCAAGGTAAATTCAGAAATCGTTACGCTGCTGAACCGCCGTGGTGTGCGTGCAGTCGGTCTCAGCGGCAAGGATGCGGGACTTATTGAGGCAAAGAAAAAGCTCGCCGATGTATATGAGGGCGATAAAGTAAAACAAGTCGATATTGGTTATGTGGGTGAAGTCGCGAAAGTCAATACAGCTATTCTGGAAGATCTGCTGGAGCAGGATTACATCCCGATTATTGCGCCGATCGGTGTAGGAGCTGATGGTGCGAGCTATAATATCAATGCGGATTATGTTGCCGCAGAGATAGCCGGGGCGCTGCATGCAGAGAAGCTGCTGCTGCTCACGGATATCGAGGGAATTTACCAGGATTATCATGACAAGGATACGTTTATATCGACGCTTACGCAGGAACAGGCAAAGGAATATATCAAGAATGGTACGATTACCGGCGGTATGATTCCCAAGGTTGAGGCCTGCCTGTGCGCACTTCGTACGGGTGCGGGGAAAACGCATATCATTGATGGACGTCTGGACCATGCACTGATTTTGGAGATTTTTACTTCACAAGGCATTGGTACACAAGTTGTGAGATAGAAGGAGAGGATTGTTTTATGAAAGAGACGGATGAACAGATCTATCAGAAAGACAAGGATGATTATTTGCCAGTCTTTGCAAGATATAAAATCGTGCTGGATCATGGAGACGGTGTCTATGTATATGATACAAACGGCAAAAAATATATTGATTATCTGGGCGGCATTGCGGTGAATGTGCTTGGGCATGCTTATCCGGCGCTGGTGCAGGCGATTGCCGCACAAGCCGGCAAAATGATACATTGCTCGAATCTGTACTATACGCAGGTTCAGGCGGATGCGGCGGAAAAACTCAAAAATCTCAGCGGGCTTGGCAAGGTGTTTTTTGGTAATTCCGGTGCTGAGGCCAATGAGGGTGCCATTAAGATTGCCCGGAAATATGCGCATATGACAGATCCGGCTAAATCCCAGATCATCACGGCCATACACAGTTTCCATGGACGTACCATTGCCACGCTTACGGCAACCGGACAGCCTAAATACCAGGAGGGCTTCGGCCCGCTGCCGGCAGGATTCGATTATGTACCATTCAATGATATCGGGGCGCTGGAGAAGCTCATGAGCGAGAAGACCTGCGCAGTCATGCTGGAACCGATACAGGGTGAAGGCGGCGTGCATGTACCCAAAGACGGTTATCTCAAGAAGGTGCGTGCGCTTTGCGATAAATATCATGCGCTGCTTATCTTTGATGAGATCCAGTGCGGCATGGGCCGCAGCGGCAAATTTTTTGCTTTTGAGCAGTTTGACGTGAAGCCGGATGTCGTGACGCTTGCCAAGGGACTTGCGGGCGGCGTGCCCATAGGTTCCTTCATCGTAACCGATGAAGTGGCAAGGGCGTTCCATGCGGGAGATCATGGTACGACCTTTGGCGGCAATCCACTGGCCTGCGCTGCTGCCAATGTGGTGCTCGATACGATTGAACACCAGCATATCCTCGAGCGTGTAAATGAAGTGGGTGCTTACCTGAAACATAAGCTGGAGGGCTTTCAGAAACAATATCCGTCACTTATTACGGAGGTGCGCGGCATGGGCCTGCTGCTTGGCATGCAGCTGACCAAGCCGGGACGTGATATCGTGGATGCCTGTCTGGCGGATGGTGCCATCATCAACTGCACAGCCGGTGACGTGCTGCGGTTCGTTCCACCGCTTATCCTTACGAAAGAAAATGTAGATGAGCTCTGCGTTGTATTGGAGAAGGTCTTGCCGAAATACGTGGCTTAAAGAGCTGCCGGACGCATGTTTTCTTTTTTTGATGTGTATAGTATAATAGATAACAGTGATTTTATGATATGGGGGTTTTATAGATGTTAAAGGGCAAAGACCTGCTTTCTATTCATGACCTTTCGGTGGATGAAGTGGCGGAAATCCTTGACTTTGCCGGAGAATTGAAGGCAATGCAGAAGGCTGGGGTAGAACATCCTATTCTGGCGGGGAAGACGCTCGGTATGATTTTTGAGAAATCGTCCACGCGTACGCGTGTATCCTTTGAGGTTGGCATGTATCAGCTTGGCGGGCAGGCACTGTTTTTATCAAGCCGCGATTTGCAGATCGGCAGGGGAGAACCTATCAAAGATACGGCTCGTGTGCTTTCACGCTATCTTGACGGTATTATGATCCGTACTTTTGCACACAGTGATGTTGAGGAGCTTGCCCGCTATGCGGATGTTCCAGTTATCAATGCGCTGACGGATCTTCTGCATCCGTGCCAGGTCCTGACGGATCTGCTGACTATCAAAGAGCACCGGGGGCAGAATCTCAAGGGGCTTAAGCTCGCTTATATTGGTGATGGCAATAATATGGCAAATTCCTATATGTATGGCTGTGCCAAGGCCGGAATCCATTTTGCGGCGGCAACGCCCCAAGGCTATGAGCCGGACGCTGAAGTTACGAAAAATGCTGTGGCGGATGCCAAAGAGACAGGCGGTTCCATTACGCTGGTTCATGATGTTTTTGAGGCGGCAAAGGATGCAGATGTGATTTGCACCGATGTCTGGGCCAGTATGGGGCAGGAAAATGAACGCGAGGAGAGAAAGAAAATCTTTGCGGGCTACCAGATCAATCAGGCGCTTTTAGAGGTTGCAGACAAGCACGCTATCGTTATGCACTGTCTGCCGGCGCACCGCGGAGAGGAAATCACCGCGGATGTGTTTGAGGCAAATGCGCAGGTCATTTTTGATGAAGCAGAGAACCGCCTCCATACACAGAAGGCCATTATGGCACTGACTATGGCGGATTAAGACTTTTGTGGTTATAAGTATTTAAATTTATATTTTTGAGGAGATGTTTTTTTATGGCTAAAGTAAAAAAAGTAGTTCTGGCATATTCCGGTGGTCTTGATACCTCCGTTATTATTCCCTGGCTGAAGGAGAACTATGATGGCTGCGAGGTCATCGCTGTTTGTGCTGATATTGGACAGGGCGATGAACTGGATGTCGTCCATGACAAGGCGCTCAAGTCTGGTGCGTCCAAGGTTTTCATCGAGGATCTTACCAAGGAATTTCTGGAAGAGTATGTATGGCCGACGCTCAAGTCTGGTGCGGTTTATGAGGGAAAATATCTGTTGGGAACGTCCTTTGCCCGTCCGCTTATCGCCAAGAAACTTGTCGAGATTGCCAAACGCGAGGGTGCGGATGCTATTGCGCACGGTGCGACCGGCAAGGGCAACGATCAGGTGCGTTTTGAGCTTACGGTCAAGGCCCTGGCACCGAATATCACGATCATCGCTCCCTGGCGTGAATGGACGCTCGGTTCCCGCGAAGAGGAGATCGAATATGCCAAGAAGCATAATATTCCTATCGCGACGGAAAACAAGACCTACAGCATGGACCGCAATATCTGGCACCTGAGCCACGAAGGATCCGATCTGGAGGATCCATGGAACGCTCCGAAAAACGAGATGTTCCTGATTTCCAAAGCACCGGAGAATGCACCTGATAAGGCTGAATATGTGACGATTGATTTTGCCAAGGGCATTCCGGTTTCTGTAAATGGTGAGAAAATGGATGCTGTTACGCTCGTAACAAAGCTCAATGCGATTGGTGCAGCCAATGGCGTTGGTATTACCGATATCTGTGAAAACCGCCTTGTTGGTATGAAATCGCGCGGTGTTTATGAGAATCCTGCTGGAGCTATTCTTTATTATGCACATCGTGAGCTTGAGTATCTCTGCCTCGATCGCACGACGCTTCATTATAAAGAAGGAATGGCAATCCGTTATGCTGAACTCGTATATGATGGCATGTGGTTCAGCCAGCTTCGTGAAGCGCTAGAAGCCTTTGTGGACAGCACACAGCAGACGGTTACAGGTACGGTAAAGCTCAAGCTCTACAAGGGAAATATTATTTCTGCGGGCGCAAAATCTCCCTATTCTCTTTATAGTAAAGAATTCGTTACCTTTGAGCGTGATGAGGTATACAATCAGGCTGACGGTACAGGCTTTATCAATCTCTTTGGCTTACCGCTTAAGGTCCGTGCGCTTATGCAGGAAAAGGCGGGCCTTAATAAATGAGCGAGCAGCTTTGGGGCGGCAGATTTTCCAAGACTACGGATGAAATGATCAATGAATTCCAGGCGTCTATTTCCTTTGATAAGCGCATGTATCATGAGGACATCGCCGGCAGTATCGCACATGCGTCGATGCTGGCTAAATGCGGTATTATTTCAGAGCAGGATAAGCAGGACATCGTCCGTGGACTCCGTGACATTCTCGCGAAAATCGAAAAAGGAGAGTTTTCCTTTGAAGTAGCGCTGGAAGATATCCATATGAATATTGAGAAGCGTCTTACCGAAGCCATCGGCGAGGCAGGCGGCCGTCTGCATACGGCGCGCAGCCGCAATGATCAGGTTGCGCTTGACACACATATGTATGTACGGCGCCAGGTTGTAGAAGTACAGAGGCTTATTCTCGATTTGCAAAAGGCTCTTGTTGAGACGGCGGAAAAATACAGTGATGTCATCATGCCTGGGTATACGCATTTGCAGCGGGCGCAGCCCATCCTTTTCGCGCACCATATGCTGGCATATTTTTCCATGCTGTGCCGCGATTATGATCGCTTCAGCGGTGCTTATGAGCGTGCGGACATCATGCCGCTCGGGGCCGGAGCCCTCGCGGGTACGACCTTCCCAATTGACAGGGAGTTCGTAGCCAGTCAGCTCGCATTTGACAAGATTTATATGAACAGCATGGATGCTGTAAGCGACCGGGATTATATCATGGAATTTTTGTCCGCGGCTTCGCTGCTCATGGTACATCTTTCAAGGCTTAGTGAGGAAACCGTGCTCTGGTGCTCGCGTGAATTTTCTTTTATCGAGCTTGATGATGCCCATTGCACAGGTTCCAGTATGATGCCGCAGAAGAAGAATCCGGATGTTTCGGAGCTTGTCCGCGGTAAGACAGGACGCGTTATGGGACATCTTATGGCCATGCTCGCAACGGTCAAAGGCCTGCCCCTGGCCTATAATAAGGATTTGCAGGAGGATAAGGAAGGCGTTTTTGACGCTATTGATACGGTCAAATTCAGTCTTGCGGTCTATGCGCAGCTGCTGCGCGGCATGAAGGTCAATCGTGAGGTTATGCACCGGGCTGTTACGGAGGATTTTTCCAACGCTACGGATCTCGCGGATTATCTGGTTAAAAAGGGAATGCCCTTTCGGCAGGCGCATGCGGTATCCGGACAGGCTGTGCATTCCTGCATTGAGCAGAAAAAATGGCTTGAGGATATGACGATGGATGAGTTCAAAAAACTTTCCCCGCTCTTTGAGGCAGACGTCAAGGAAGCCATACTGCCGGAGACCTGTGTAAAGAACCGCAATTCTCTCGGCGGCACATCCTATGAGCAGGTAGAGCTGCAACTGGAGCTCGCCAAAAAAACTATGCACCGTCAAACCGAAGAAATTGCCGGACACGAAAGCAAACAGAAAAAAATAGAATAAAATAAAGAATTATACAAAAGTCAGGGAAGAAGCCTTAGGGCGGGTTCCCTGACTTTTTTAACAGGGTATTTTTCATATTTTGTACCATGCAGGACTTGAACAGAAACCGGATCTATATTAGTATAGAACTTGTGATGCATAAATTTTCTTAAGGAAAGACTGCTTAAATGAATCTATTGGATTCATAAGTGTTTCCTTAAATAAAGAGAGGCAGGAAAAGATGAATTTTTTTAAGCCAATAAAAATGGTAGACTGGTTAATGATTGTGGTAGCGATTGTCTTGTTCAGTACAATGGATTATGGCAATATGAACTTTGTGGATAAAGCCTATGTGGTTTGTGTGGCGATATGGGTTGTCCTTTTAGGCGGGCGCCTCTATATTGAATACCAGAAAAGGAATCGTTGCGAAAAATGAAAAAAGCAATTTTTTTTGATATAGATGGAACTCTGATAGATGGAGCACATGGCATGCCCCATATGCGTGCGGCGACGCGGGAAGCAATCCGCAGGGTCCAGCAGGCCGGGCACTATACCTTTATAGCCACGGGGCGTCCGTATGCGTTTCTGGATCCGGAGCTGCTGGATTTTGGTTTTGATGGCTATATACTGATGAACGGTGCTGTCGTCATGTTGCAGGACCGCATTATTCATCAGCAGGCACTCGCAAAGGAAAAAGTCGAGCGTATCTGTGAGGTATGTGACGAAGAAGGTGTCGAATATCTGTTGGCGGGAAAGCATCATGTCTATTTGAAAAAAAAGTTCAGGCTTTTGGGCGATTTTTATAAAATGTTTTCTATCAGCCGTCGCTTTTTTATCGAGGAATTTGACCGGGAGAAAACGACAGCCTATAAAATGGAATTTCTTTCTCCGGATAACCGGGGATTTGCTTGTGTGTATGATCGATTTACCAAGGAAAGCAGCCTTTCGGGCGTGACAGGTGTTATGGATCCGTTTAAGCATACGCAGTTTGAGCTGTATGCGCGTTCCGAGACGAAAGGGACGGGGATACTGCATGCATTGGAATACCTTTCGATACCTGTGGAGCAAAGTTTTGCTTTTGGTGACGGTGAAAATGATCTGGAGATGATGGACACGGTAGGCACGGCTCTTGTCATGGGAAATGCACATCCGCTGCTCAAGGAAAAAGCGTCTTATATCGTACCATCGGTACAGGATGATGGCGTTGCCAAAGGGATAGAAAAATTTATCCTTTAAAAGATGGTAAGGGCTGCGTTTGCTTTTTTGTAAAAAATTTACACTAAAAATGATTCTCGGTTACTTTGCGGGGAATCAAAAGAAAAAACTCCGTCTCGGCTGCATTATCTGCAGCTGAGGCATTAAACTGCGGACGTCCGCGTACGTGTTGATTTGATGGAGGTTGTTGGCTTTGCAGAAGTTATTTATGCGTGCAGTGGGAATACTGCTGCTATGTTTCGTGTTTTTACCATCGCTGTGTCTGGCGAACGGCCGGGTGCATGCGTTGAATTATTTCCAATATCATGTGCTTCAGGAAAATGGGCGCAATGTGCTGCGTATTGAAATCGGGCTGGATCATGATAATCTGGAGTACAGTGTACATACAAATCAGTATAAGCCTAAACAGCTTATTATCGATCTGCAAAATACAGAAATTGGCGATATCCGCCAGGATATTACACTTGACGGGCGGCTGGGACGTTATATGACGTTCCGTGAGCTGGAACGCCGGCATATGCAGGTTATGGTGTCACTGGCGGCGCAGGCACAGCCACAAAATTATCGGGTATATACTCTGAAGGCAGACCGTGAGGCGAGGAAGCCCTTCCGGCTGGTAATTGATGTGCTTGAACCCGTGCAGTCCGTGTCTTCACCGGCTCAGGTGGAGGGTGTAACGGGCAAGACCATTGTTCTCGATCCCGGGCATGGCGGCAGTGATTCGGGAGCCGTCGGACCATCAGGATTGCAGGAAAAGGATGTAACGCTGGCTGTAGCACAAAAGGTCAGGGCGATTTTACAAAACTCTGGGGCGCGGGTGGTGATGACGCGCGAAGATGATCGTGATGTTTATGGCATGAATGCGACAGATCAGCAGGAGCTGCAGGCACGGGTAAATGTTGGGACCTATACACCGGGTACACAGGTGTTCCTGAGTATACACTGTAATTCTTTTTCCAGTCCGTCGGCTCATGGGACAGCCACGTATTATTATCCGAAAGGGGATGCCGATGCAACGCTGGCAGAGGATTTGCAGGAGGCGCTTATAGCCGCCGGCGGCCTGAGCGATCGCGGCATCAATGAAGCAAATTTCTATGTGGTGAAGCATGCAGCAGTTCCGGCAGCATTGGTTGAATTAGCGTTCATTTCGAATTATAATG
Organism: Megamonas sp. UBA1796; assembly: GCA_002319795.1. Taxonomy (GTDB): domain Bacteria; phylum Bacillota; class Negativicutes; order Selenomonadales; family Selenomonadaceae; genus UBA1796. The sequence continues at coordinate 47,332 of DCFU01000044.1, read as the reverse complement.
AAGAAGGGCTCCTGGGCTCGGCTGATTTTCAGGATAAGATGGCTATGGCTATTTGCCGCGGGCTGGGGAAGTTTTTCCAGGATACGGGCATTTAGACTTGCAAAATGAGCCGGAAAAGAAGGGCGGTTTTTTATGATGAGATTATTTAAGACAGCAGTTTTGGGAGCAGCGCTTCTGGCAATGCTTTTGGCCGTGGGCTGTGCGCAGAATACGCCGGGGAGCCAGGACAAGGCATCTTCTTCGGTAAAGCAGCAGGCACCGGAGAATAAGGATACGGGTAACAAGAAAGATACATCAGCCGTGGGTGAGATTACCATTAAGGTTTATTATCCAAATGAAGATGGTACGAAACTTCTGGCGGTAAGTCGTAAAGTCAGGACGGATAAGGATACCGATAAATATACGGCGGCTATGAAGTCATTGCTTTCCGGCACAACGGCCAAGGGCCAGGTTGATATTATACCAAAGGCAGCCAAACTGCGTGGGATAAAGGTGGAAAACGGTACAGCCAGGGTTGACTTTACGCAGGAACTGGTAAAGAGCTTCTCAGGAGGGTCTACGGGAGAAAGCATGCTTGTCGGTTCCATAGTCGATACGCTTACGGAGTTTCCGGAGGTCAAGGCGGTACAGATTCTGGTGAATGGTAAGGAAGTAGAAACCATAGCGGGGCATATGGATACGAGTGTTCCTGTGAAACGTATGGACAAGCTTATTAAATAAGATTTCAGGGGAGAAACCTTTCGCTTCTTTATCTATGGAGAAGGAAGGGTTTCTTTTGTCTTTTTGCGATAAAATATTGATTCACCGGACCTTCCTGTTCGCAGTGAAGTGTCTGAATATAAAATTTTTAGGAAGTGTTGTATAATGTTTAAAAAAACAGCTTTAAAAGCAGCATTTAAATTTTGGCAAAAGGGAAATTTTACGGTTGTTTTTTGGGATGGGGAGGAGGCCCAATATGGCGAAGGCACACCTGCTTTTAAAATTGTATTCAAAAAGGAGCCGGAAATTACTGGCATCAAACAGGATTTGATTTTAACGCTGGGCGAAGCCTACATGCATGGTGTTATTGACTTTGAGGGGTCAATGGATGCGATTATTTCTACAATGTTCAGGAACAGCTCGGAAAACGCGGCAAAAGATTTTCATTTTGCCGCGCTGCTAAAGGATTTTAAAGAAGAGGATGGGCAGACAGAACGGGAAAATATCCATCGTCACTATGATTTAGGAAATGATTTTTTCTCGTTATGGCTGGATAAGACGATGTCGTATTCATGCGCGTATTTTGCTCAAGATGGAGATGATCTCGCACAGGCACAGCAACAGAAAATCGATCACAGCCTCAAAAAATTGAATCTTAAAGCTGGCGAGCACCTGCTGGATATTGGTTGTGGCTGGGGATGGCTGGCCATTCGGGCAGCACAGCTTTACAGGGTTCATGCAACGGGGATAACTCTGAGCCGGGAACAATATGAAGGAGCGAATAAACGTATACGGGAATTGGGCCTGCAGGAGCTGGTGGATATCCGCCTGGCGAACTATATGGATATGGATGAGAAGCAGGAGCAATTCGATAAGATTGTGAGTATTGGCATGTTTGAGCATGTAGGCAAAAAATATTTGCCGCTTTATCTGGCTAAGGTCAATCACTTGCTGAAGGAACAGGGGCTCTTTTTGTTGCATTCCATAATGGGAGAGAGAGAAGCACCGACAAATTCGTGGATGCGCACCTATATATTCCCGGGGGGGTATGTACCTACGCTGCGGGAGACTGTCCAACTATTCCCGGATTTTTCGTTCAAATTGCTGCACTTGGAAAGTCTGCGACGCCATTATGCCAAGACACTCGACTTATGGTATGAGAATTTTTCGAAATGCCAGGAGCCGATTGGTAAAAAATATGGTGAGGAGTTTGTACGCATGTGGGGACTGTATCTCCAGGGATGTGCTGCTGCTTTCAGGACCGGCAATATCGACGTATATCAGTGTTTGCTGAGTAAGGGGACAAATAATGAACTGCCGATGACGGCGGCTTATATTTATCAAAAGTGAAGGAAACCATTGTAATTTCGGTTTTGATTTGTTACAATGAGGAAGTCAATTGAATATTTGCACTAGGGGAGCATTTATGCTGAGAGACTTCATGAGTCGACCCTTGGAACCTGTTGGGGCAATACCTGCGTAGGGAAGTGGCGTTTTACTTGATTTAAAGCCGCCCGGTATGCCGGGCGGTTATTTTTTTTAGGAGGGATTTTCATGGCAACACAGATGCAGCTGGCGCGTGAGGGAAAAATCACGGAGGCCATGCGTATTGTAGCAAAAGACGAACATTTGGATGTGGAGATAATCCGCGAACGTGTAGCGAAGGGAACGATTGCAATTTGTGCGAATGTGAACCATACATCGCTTATACCGCGGGGGGTAGGCGAAGGCCTGCGCACGAAAGTCAATGCGAATATTGGCACGTCGAGTACCTTTCCGGATATTGAGCCGGAACTCAGGAAGCTTAATGAAGCTGTGCGCTGCGGGGCAGATGCCGTCATGGATCTCAGTACGGGAGATAATATTGATGTATCACGCCGCCGGATTATAGAGCATTCACCCATCATCGTTGGCACCGTGCCGATTTATCAGGCCACGGTACGTGCTATCAAGGAGCACGGGGCAGTAGTCGAGATGACAGATGATGATATCCTGGCGACGGTTGAGGAACAGGCAAAGGACGGAGCGGATTTCATGACGCTGCACTGCGGTGTGACGATGGAGGCTATTGCGCGTATGCGCCGGCAAGGACGCGAGATGGATGTAGTCAGCCGGGGAGGCTCTTTTCTTACAGGCTGGATGCTGCATAATGAGAAGGAAAATCCGCTTTATGAGCGTTATGATGACCTTCTTGATATTTGTGAGAAATATGACGTTACGATCAGTTTGGGAGACGGCCTGCGGCCGGGCTGTACGGCGGATGCCACCGACAGGGCGCAGATCCAGGAGCTCATAACGCTGGGAGAACTGGTCGATCGCGCCTGGAGACGCGGCGTACAGGTGCTTGTCGAGGGACCAGGCCATGTTCCTTATGACCAGATCGCGGCCAATGTGAAGCTGCAAAAACGTCTTTGCCGCAATGCACCGTTTTATGTACTTGGACCTTTGGTGACGGATATCGCACCGGGATATGATCATATAACAGCTGCAATCGGTGGTACACTGGCGGCAACCAGTGGGGCGGATTTCCTGTGTTATGTGACACCAGCGGAGCATCTTGCACTGCCTACGTTAGAGGATGTACATGCAGGTGTAATTACCTCGCGTATTGCAGCGCATGCGGCAGATCTCGTTAAGGGGGTACCGGGGGCAAAGGAATGGGATCTCAAGATGGCACGGGCTCGTAAGCAGCTTGACTGGGAGGCACAGATGGAGTTGGCAATCGATCCGGAACTTGCACGTACCAAGCGCGGTGCCAGGAACAAAGCGGGAGAGGAAGCCTGCTCTATGTGCGGTGACTATTGTGCCGTAAAGATTGTGAGCCAGTATCTGGATAAGCCGGTATCTCCATGTAATGACTAAAAATTCAAATAAATTTTAAGGAATTTATCTGTAAAAAAAGGAATTTTGTAAGATATCGCGAAATATATACCAAAGAAACTAGTTGAAATGAATTTGAACTCGTTGGGAGGTAATATTATGTCGAAAATCAAAAAAATTCTTGTACCAGTCGATGGATCTGTCAATGGGTGCAAAGCTGTGGATGAAGCGATTTTCTTCGCGCAGAAATGCAATGCTGATTTAGATTTTGTTTATGTTGCGAGCAATATAAACAAAGATATCCCCAGTCATATCGTATTCGATCGTATATGGGAAAAAGTACCGCAGGATCTCAAGGCGGCGAAGCATGTCGAGACGGGTAATATTTCTAAGGCTATTTTGCGGATTGCTGCAGCGGAAAAGAGTGATATGATTATTATGGGGAGCCGTGGCCTTGGTTTGTTCAAGGGAGCACTCATCGGCAGTGTGAGCCAGAAGGTTGTCGAGGAATCTTCAATTCCGGTCATGGTTGTTAAATAACGAGGATTCTCCTATGGAATGCATAGGGGAGACAGGGTCCGGGGACCACTTGTTGTCATTGGCAGTTGTGCTTTTGACACCTGTGGTCCTTGGATTTTTTTGTCTATAGGAAATTTTGCGGCAATCCTGAGGGTGAGAGTGTGAGAAAGTGTTTTGTTTACAGCAGCATAATTTTAGTATTGCTGGCACTGGGATATGTGCTTACCTATGGCGGCGATAGTGCGGAAAACGAAGTGCAGCTTGTGCGTACGTATGAGAGTATCTGCCATCCGGAAGGTGCGGAACAGACCAATTATAAAATAAATCAGAAGAATCAGGAACGATGGATCAACAGCGTATATGACTATACTATACCAAATGAAGAAGTTGCACAGTATTATCATGATGAATTGATACGAAAGGGCTGGACCAGGGTGCAGTATGATGTTGGCTATGGGAATACTTTTTATGCGTATATAAAGGGCAGGTTTTTCCTGGTACTGGGCCCACATCGAGGGGATTACTGGACTGTGACGCTGCATTACAGGGATATGCATAAGGAATATGAACCAGAGCCATGATATCAGTAAGGAAATGTTTGTAATGAGGCAGTTACGACATTTACAAACTCATGTTATTTTTAAAAAATACTTGCAAAAAGTGTTCAGTTGTGATATTCTGTATTCATTAATAAGAACAAATATTTAAATGCGTTGCAGAGGAATAGTAGGATCCGGGGAATGTGCAGAGAGCTGCTGGCAGGTGAAAAGCAGTCAGGAAACGGATACAAACTCACCTTGAAGCAGCTCGCTGAAGTAAGTAGGTGGAGCCGGGAACTGACCGTTAAAACAGGAGGATATGCTGGTATCCGGAATGAGTGCATGCCGAAAGGTATGAAATTGAGTGGTAACACGTAAGCCCAGGCTTTCGTCTCTTTGGAGATGAGGGCCTTTTATTTTTTTGTCTATTATTATGAACAGGGGGAAATGAAACATGCAGAATTATACAAAATACAGAAAAGGTTATTTCCTGCCGCCTGCCATCGATATGAGCTGGACACGGAAGGAATATCCGGATAAAGCACCTGTATGGTGCAGTGTTGACCTCAGGGATGGCAATCAGGCACTTATTATACCTATGAGTCTTGATGAAAAAATTGAATTTTATAAGACACTTGTCCGGGTGGGATTCAAGGAAATCGAGGTCGGCTTTCCGGCGGCATCGGATACAGAGTATGCTTTTCTCAGAAAACTCGTTGAGGATGATCTTATTCCGGAAGATGTAACGGTTCAGGTACTTACACAGGCACGCGAGCATATTATCAAGAAAACTTTTGCAGCGCTCAAGGGCGTTAGAAATGCTATTGTGCATGTCTATAATTCGACTTCTGTTGCGCAGAGAGAACAGGTCTTCCGCAAATCCAGGGAAGAAATAAAGCAGATTGCCGTGGATGGTGCCAAAATGTTGAAAAAGCTTACCGAGGAAGCTGGCGCGGATTACCGTTTCGAGTATTCACCGGAAAGTTTTACGGGAACGGAACCCGAATATGCCTTGGAGGTTTGTAATGCGGTATTGGATGTTTGGCAGCCGACAGCAGATAAAAAGGCGATTATCAATATTCCGGTTACGGTGGAAATGTCTATGCCGCATGTCTATGCCACCCAGGTTGCCTATATTTCGCAAAATCTCAAATATCGTGATAATGTTGTACTGTCGCTGCATCCACATAATGATCGTGGCTGTGGGGTGGCAGATTCAGAAATGGGGCTGCTGGCTGGAGCAGACCGCGTAGAGGGCACGCTGTTTGGTAATGGCGAACGTACTGGCAATGCAGATATTGTAACGATTGCCATGAATATGTTTGCACTTGGAGTAGATCCAGGGCTCGATTTTTCCCATATGCCGGAACTGGTGGAGATGTATGAACGTGTGACGCGCATGCAGGTCTATGCACGCCAGCCATATGCTGGTGAACTCGTTTTTGCGGCTTTTTCCGGATCGCATCAGGATGCAATCGCCAAGGGGATGCGGTGGCGTGAGGAACAGAAGGCAAATCGATGGGCGGTTCCATATCTTGCGATTGATCCGAAGGACGTCGGCCGTGAGTATGATGGCGATGTTATCCGCATTAACAGCCAGTCAGGCAAAGGCGGAGTTGGTTATATTATGGAAGAGAAATATGGCATTGTGATGCCGAAAAAAATGCGTGAGGATTTTGGCTATTGTATCAAAGGAATATCAGACCACAAACATAAGGAGCTCATGGCGGATGAGCTTTATCAGATTTTCCAGGATGCATATGTGAATGTCGAGATCCCGTTTAAGCTGGTAGATTTCCTGCTCAAAAAACAGCCGGACGGTACGCGTGTGGGCGAAGTGAATATGGAGATTGATGGTAAGCCTATTACCTATACAGCACGGGGAAATGGCAGATTGGATGCCGTAAGCAATGCAATTCAGGAAAACACGGATGTCAGATATACAGATCTGACTTACAGCGAACATGCGCTGGAAATTGGGTCCACCTCACGGGCTATGGCTTATATTGGAATTACAGGAAAAAATGGAAAGATAATCTGGGGTGCAGGTATGGATACCGATATCATTACGGCATCCATCATGGCTTTGGTGAGTGCAATCAATCGAATGAAAACAGAAAAATAAATAGGACTTTAGGTGGGCTGCAACTTTTGCAGCTCTTTTTCATATCCGGATAAAATAGTTTGTAAAATATACGTAATAATGTTATAATAATGCTATATTTTAGATTTGTATATGATTTCAAATAAATTGTTGGTTAAAAAATTTATTGATGATTATATTTTAATAGGACTTTAAACCCTTAATATGACCTACATAATTCCTGCTGCAGGCAGGGAGAGTGCATGAGAATTCTATCATATGGAGCCCGGATATTCTATCAGGTAATTATGGAATTATACAAAAATATAAAAAAATCTATCAATGGAGTTGAGAATGTGGAAAATCAGCAAGTAAGGCTTACGGAGGTTATTGATTTAAAGGTGCTGCAGGATTTGCAGGATAAATTTGCTAAGGCTACAGGCATGGCGAGTATATCCGTGGATATGACAGGAACTCCCGTGACAACGCCCAGCAATTTTACAGATTTTTGTATGGAATATACGCGTAAATCTTTGGAAGGATGTAAACGCTGCGAGGCTTGTGACCTAAAGGGCGGCAGACAGGCGGCACAGACAAAGCAGCCTGTGGTCCTTTCCTGCCATGCGGGACTCTGTGATTTTGCGGCGCCAATCGTGATTAACGGGATGCAGATCGGTTCAATTATAGGGGGTCAGGTATTGGACGCACCGCCGGATGAAGCGCATTTTCGCAGCTATGCCACAGAGATTGGTGTCAATCCCGATAAGTATGTCGAGGCTGTACGAAAAATACATATTTTACCGCATGAACAGATACAGGCAGCTGCCGAGTTGTTGTATTTCGTTGCGGGTACGATTTCTCAAATGGGTTACCGGCGGGGAGAGATTACGCAAGGGATTGGCGATTTTCAGCAGCAGGCAGAGTGCATGATGGAATCTATCAACAAGATTTCGGGATATGTGACAAGCTTTACAGATAAAGTTGGCAGCCTTGTGCGGAATACGGAGCATGTTATTGGGTCATCGCAGGAGGCTAAAAAGCAATTTGAGTCCACAGCAGAGATTCTTTCATTTACACGCAATGTAGCGCAACAGACGAATCTGCTTGGGCTTAATGCGGCTATTGAGGCAGCACGTGCAGGAGAACAGGGACGCGGCTTTGCTGTGGTAGCTGAGGAAGTCCGGAAGCTGGCAGGGAATTCTATAGAATCTTCTGGCAAAATCGAGGAAATTCTGAAAGGAATCCGTGCCAGTGTGGATGAATTGGAAAGCAGTGCAGGCAACACACAGGAATTTGTCAAGGCTTTTGAAGATGGATTGGCGACCATTCAGCAGGAAATGAAGAAAGTTGAGCAATTTCCGGCGATGATGGAGTCGTTTTCTTCCAGGATGAATCAAATTGCAAATAGCTGAACTCAGAGGAACTGCTGCATAGTATAATGTGGCAGTTTTTTTATATGGTGAGAGGATCTTACGGGGGGGGCGGGAAAACTGCAAGGTATTGCACCTTACGGGAAAAGATCCTATAATGATGAAATAGTCTATAGAAAGTATCAGCAGGAAATTCGGGTGATTGTTTTTTGAAAAAAATTGTGTTAACAAGTTTTATTACGATTTTTTTATTACTTTTGCTGCTCCTGACAGCAGCGAGTTATTTTATTGGCGGTTATTTCGTGGATTTGGCCTTAAAACGTGGCAATGCTGAAAATCCAAAGGCACCACCAGCAATTTTTACAACAGCATTTACCAGCTCGGGAGGACTTCATCCGGCGTCAAAGCCCAAATATGCAGCAGAGGATTGGCAGCTTGTCTCTGCTGATGGCCTGCATCTGGCTGCAACCCATTTTTCTGCGCAGCATCCAAGTCATTCGTGGGTGATTCTTGTACATGGCTATGGCTGTAACCAGCAATATACCTGGGATTTTGCTGATGCGTATCTACAGCATGGCTATGAGGTCCTTACGCCGGATCTTCGGGCTTCCGGCGCCAGCGAAGGAACCTATTTGACAATGGGCGCTTTGGAAAGTCAGGATATCGTACTGTGGGCGCAAAAAATTGCTGCGGAAGATCCGCAGGCACGTATTGTGCTGCATGGTGTTTCTATGGGAGCTGCTACGGTTATGCTGGCTTCGGCGGGAAATCTGCCCAAACAGGTGACGGCGATTGTAGAGGATTGTGGTTATGCGGATACATACAGGATGTTTTCTTTGGAATTAAAAAAATTATTTGGGTTGCCATCTTTCCCAGTTTTGGATTGTGCGAATCTTATGTGCCGGATAAAGACCGGCATATATTTGACGGATGTACGGCCTGTGGATGCTGTACGCCAGACGAAGGTGCCTACACTTTTTATTCATGGGGATGCAGATCAGCTTGTGCCATATGAAATGATGCAGGAACTTTATGATGCTTCGGGTGCGCCGGTTAAAGAAACACTTACTATTCAGGGGGCTGCACATGGAGTATCCAGTTCCACAGCGCATGCTACATATTTTGGCAAGGTTTTTGGTTTTGCGGATCGTTATACGAAAGAATAGATATGTTTTTAAGGAGGTCTGGAAATGAAATATCTGATTGTTGGCACGGGTGGTACGGGCGGGTGCATAGGGGCTTATCTCGCCTTGGCGGGTAACGATGTCACTTTCATTGCCCGGGGCAGACATCTTGCGGTTATGAAAGAGCATGGCCTTATGGTGAAGACTTCGCATCGCGGGGACTTCGTTATATCGCCTGTACAGGCTTGTACAATGGAGGAATATACGGATACGCCAGATGTGATTTTTGTTTGCGTAAAATATTACGGCTTGGCAGATACAATCCCGCTGGTTCGACGTGTGGCCGGGAAAAATACGCTTGTGGTGCCAATCCTTAATGTGTTTGGCACGGGGGAGATCATGCAGCAGGAGCTTCCGGGCATTACGGTGCTGGATGGCTGTATCTATATTTTTGCTATGATTGCCGAACCGGGGGTAATTGCCCAGCCAACGAAAAATTTGCGGGTGTTTTATGGCTTTCGCGACGGGCAGGATCGCAGTCTCGTTTCTGTGGCAGAAAAATTGGAAGTGGAACTTGACAGAGCAGGTATAGAGGCTCATTTTTCGAAAAATATCAGGCGGGATGCCCTGCAGAAATTCAGTTTTGTGTCGCCAATGGGAGCTGCCGGGCTTTATTTTCATGCAACTGCCAGTGCTTTTATGGAGCCGGGTGAAAAACAGGAGTTTTTTATCGGACTGGTACGGGAGATTTCTGCGCTTGGCAAGGCAATGGGGGTCGTTTTCAATGTGGATCTGACTGTAGTCAGCATGAAGATCATGAAAAATCTGGCAGAAGATTCGCAGACTTCCATGCAACGCGATGTGGCAGGAGGGGGTACATCTGAAATAGATGGTCTTGTGCACCAAGTCGTTGCCTTGGGGGAGCGCTATCATGTGCCGGTGCCGTTTTATACAAAAGTCAGCGCATGGGCCAAGCGGGAAAATATTCGATAATGGAGGGGATGTATCGTTGCGGGCAGTAGTCACAAGAGTAAGCAAGGCTTCGGTAGAAATTGGCGGGCAGGTTTATGGGCAGATAGAACGAGGGTTTCTTATTTTGCTGGGAGTAGGTCCTGCGGATACGGAGGAAGAGGCACTGCGGTTAGCGGAGAAAATCTGCCGTTTGCGGGTATTCGAGGACGAAAATGGTAAGATGAACCTGGATTTGGAGTCTGTAGGAGGAGCTTTGCTTGTTGTTTCGCAGTTTACGCTTTATGCAGATTTGAAAAGCCGCAGGCCGGGTTTTTCTCATGCGGCCAGACCGGAACAGGCCATTCCGTTGTATAACCTTTTTATGGACAAATGCCGTGCATGTGGATTTTCAGTGGAGCATGGCGAATTTGGGGCAGATATGCAGGTGATGTCAGTGAATGATGGACCGGTAACGTTGGTATTTGATACGCAGTGTCTTTGAATTTTACCTTGACATCTATTGCCAGGTATGCTATCCTAAATGAGTATTCTAAGATGTACCAATGAAGCTCACAATTTTGTAAGTCATTGCGTCCTACCGATGATTTACAAAATTGTGAGCTTTTTGTGTGAGGGTTTTAGAAATCATAATTTTTTAAGGAGGTACCTATTATGAGCAAAGGTACAGTAAAATGGTTTAACGCAGAAAAAGGCTATGGCTTTATTTCCCAGGAGGATGGCGGCGAGGATGTATTCGTACATTTTTCCGCAATTGTTGCTGAGGGTTTTAAAAGCTTGAATGAAGGCCAGGCTGTTACTTTCGATGTTGAAGAAGACAGCAAGAACCCGGGCAGAAGCCGCGCAGTCAACGTACAGATTCTTGCCTGATCTGGGTAACAAAAGGAGCTGCCATCCTTCGGGATGGCAGCTCCTTTTGTTTTATACGTTATTTGATTTTACTTGCGAAACGCCAGATGAGAAGGGTGCATATAAGTCCTGCGATACCATAGAGAATCCCTTTTTCTGAAAAAGCATATAGGGTTGCCGCCAGACAGAAGGCTACGGCCCAAAAGGTTTGTTTGGCACTTTCCTTTCGGTAGGAAAAGGTCTTATAGTCGATGCCTGCGCATTTTTGAAAACATTCCGGGCAGATGATTTCCTGCTCCTTGCTTTCTTTTATGTGGACGAGAGCTTCCTTTTCCGGCAGCTCTCGTCCACATTTTGTACATTTCAACATGATTTCAGCTCCTGCACTCGGATTATTCTATAGCGAATATATTCTAGCAAGTGCAAAGGATATCCTGCCTGCTGTTTAAATCAACCCGATGCTGTGCTGCACAAGCAGGGAAACTGAGGCTACGGCAATCCAGCAGGCGAGACCAAGCAAAATCGGACGCAGTCCATTGCGTAAGAGATTTTTGACATCGGTATGGAGCCCGATAGCGCTCATGGCCAGGATGATTGAGAACTTGCCGGCACTTCCTAAAAAATGAGACAGGTTCGCCGGTAAAATGCCGCTGGTATTTATAATGGAAGCTATAACGAACCATAGGATAAACCAGGGAAAGACTTTGGTGAATTTGAAATGTTCTTCTTTGCTTTTTTTGCGTGAAGTCAGGAAGGCAAAGAAAAGACAGACGGGAACAATCATAAGGGCACGAGTAAGCTTCACAATGGTTGCGTAGTTTCCTGCCTCAGGGCTGTAGGAATAGCCGGCAGCAACTACCGAAGAGGTATCGTTGATAGCTGTGCCTGCCCACATGCCGAAGCCCAGGTCAGAGAATCCCCACAGATGCCCGAGGAAGGGAAAGAGAAATACGGCGATGATATTGAAGAGGAAAATTGTTGAAATGGAAAATGCAATATCCTTGTCTTCGGCATGGATAACCGGAGCTACAGCCGCTATGGCAGAGCCACCGCATATGCCTGTACCGGCGCCGATGAGCGTCGTCATAGCAGGATCCAGCCCGAGCATGCGCCCAATTCCCCAAGCGGTGAGGAATGAGGTCGACAGGGTACAGAACATGACAGCCAGGGATTGAGAGCCGACGCTTAATACATGGAACAGGTTCATTTCAAAACCAAGCAGGATGATTGCGTATTGCAATACCTTTTTTCCGGTATAACGTATACCTTCATCACAGGAATGCGGCAGCTTTATACCGGAAAAAAGAATGCCAAGCAGAATGCCGAATACCGGACCGCCAATAAGAGGGAAAAACTGTCCTAAAAAATATGCCGGCACGGCAAAGAGAAAAGAAATAAGAAAACCTTTTACATACTTGTGCTGCATGAAAAACAACTCCTTCAGAATCAATCTTGGTTTATTGTAACAGTTGCGTATTCATACGTAAAATAGTATAATTTTATAAAAAGAATTGGTAAAAACCTATGGATGTGAAACTATGACTTTAAGACATTTTCGGATTTTTATTTGTGTATGCGAAGAGCATGGAATGACGCGGGCGGCAGATAAACTTCTTATGACGCAGCCTTCTGTGAGCCAGGTCATACAGGAGATGGAAAAGCATTATGGCATACGGATTTTTGAACGCCTGGGAAGACGCCTTTTCCTGACGCAGGCGGGGCAGGAGCTTTTGGGCTATGCGAGGCAGGTTGTCCAGCTCGATTTGCAGACAGAAGCGGCTATGCGTACTTTTGCAGCACGCCACAGGCTGCGTATCGGAGCAAGTATAACCATCGGGGAAATTGTATTCGTTGAGCTTTTGACATATTTGAAAAAGGAACAGGCGGAACTGGAAATTTTTTCAGAAATACACAATACGGCAGAGCTTGAGGAAATGGTTCTGACGGATGTATTGGACCTGGCACTTGTAGAAGGTGAAATCCAGTCGGCGTATCTGGTGGAAACGCCTTTTCTGGAAGATGAACTCATATTTGTCGATACGCCGCAGCATGGAATAAAGCCCTGGCGCACAAAAGAGGAAATGGAGCGGGAATCTTTTTTTGTAAGGGAAGAAGGCAGTGGTACGCGGAAGTTGTTTGAACAGGAAATGAGGGCTCAGGATATAGTATTTAAGACCGCCGGCGTATATAATACTGCCGAAGGAATCAAAAAGGCCGTTCGTGCCGGCCTGGGGGTCACTGTGATTTCCAAGCGTGCAGTAGAGGCGGATTTACGTGCAGGGACGCTCATGCGTTTCCAGGTGCCGGGGGTATCCTTTAAGAGAAATTTTCGTATTATATATCATCGTAATAAATATATTTCGGCGGATTTACGGAAAGTCATAGCTGCTTGTGGACAGCTGGAAGAAATATTGCATGGAAATTAAAATCTGATGGGAGGTTTTCTTATGAGTTATCCAAGAGTTGGACATATAAATTTTCTGAACTGTTTACCGCTTACTTACAGCTTACAGCAGGACGGTTACGCTAAGGGAATGCAGGTTATACCGGGTGTACCTGCGGTATTAAATCATGCTATCGTGAATCATCGCCTGGATGTCAGCCCGGTGTCTTCTATTGTATATGCACGGCTGCATGAGGAGCTTGTGGTATTGCCGGATGTTTGTATCCGGGCGGATGGAGAGGTACAAAGTATTATTCTGGTATCGCGGAAACCTATTGGTGATTTGCGGGATGATAAGGTCGTCCTTACGGCGAAGTCGGCTACTTCCCATTGCCTGTTGAAAATTATCCTGGGGCGGGCATATGGTGCGCATCCCAATTATTATATCCGACATGTGGAGGTGAAGAACCCAGTTCCGGAGGATGCTGCAGCAGCATTGCTTATTGGCGATGATGCTCTTTATGTGCATCATCATCCAGAGCAGGGGTTCTACTATTATGATCTTGGCAAAGAATGGGAAGCGTTTACGGGAAAATGCATGGTATATGCTGTGTGGGTGGCGGATCGTAAATTTGCTGCAGGGTATCCAGAACTTTTACAGCTCGTCTATGACCGCATTTTACGGGGGTTCCAGAACGGTTGCCAAAAGAAATCGCAAGCGATTCGCTCGGTGCTGGCAGAACGGCCATTTACCTTTGAAGAACTTTCGGCTTATCTCGATGTTATTCGCTGGGATTTTGATGCACAGGCATTGGATGCGCTTACTACTTTTTACCGTCTGGCACATGAGATGAATCTTATAGATCATATGCCTGATATCAGACAGGACGGGCTTTATCGCTAATTTCTTGACACTGGTATTAAAAAACATTAAAATAAAGTAGTATAGTTATGCCACTCTATGCAATGCATATAAGATTTAAAGGGTTAAAAACCACAAAAAAATGAAAAAAGGGGGTGAATATTATCGTTGAACTACTATTAGCGGTAATACTTGCAGTAATCGCCGGTATCAGCGTTGGCTATTGGCTGCGTAAGAGAGCGGCAGAGGCGAAGATTGGCTCTGCCGAGACAGAAGCGAAGAGAATTCTGGAGGATGCCGAGGCCAAGGGTGAGACCCAAAAGAAGGAAAAGATCCTGGAGGCAAAGGAAGAAATCCACAGACAGCGCCAGGAACTGGATCGTGATACAAGAGAACGGCGCAATGAACTGCAACGGCAGGAACGCCGCATGGTCCAAAAGGAAGAAAATCTTGACCGCAAGCTGGATTCCCTTGAAAAGAAGGAAGAAATCCTGACGGACAAGGAAGCCAAGCTGGATCAGAGCCAGGCGGCTATCGGTGAACTTCATGAGAAACAAAAGGTAGAGCTGGAGAGGATATCCAGCCTGACCATTGATGAAGCGAAGACTATGCTTATGGCAGAGGCCGAGGAAGAACTCAAACATGAAAAGGCACTCATGATTAAGGACTATGAGCAGCAGGCGAAGGAAGAGTCGGAAAAGCGGGCTCGGAATATTATATCGCTTGCTATCCAGCGTTGTGCTGCAGATCATGTAGCGGAAACAACGGTTTCGGTAGTTGCGCTGCCGAACGATGAGATGAAGGGTCGTATCATTGGCCGTGAAGGACGCAATATCCGTGCATTGGAAACGCTTACGGGGATAGATCTCATTATTGATGATACTCCGGAAGCAGTTATTCTTTCCGGATTCGATCCGGTACGGCGCGAAGTGGCTCGCATCGCACTGGAGAAACTCATTACGGATGGGCGTATTCATCCGGCGCGTATTGAAGAAATGGTGGATAAGGCCAAACATGAGGTGGATCAGCGTATCAAAGAGGCCGGTGAACAGGCATCTTTTGAGACTGGCGTACACGGCCTGCATCCGGAAATCATTAAACTTTTGGGCCGGTTGCGTTATCGTACGAGCTATGGACAGAATGTACTTAAGCATTCGGTTGAAGTGTCCTATCTGGCGGGTGTCATGGCAGCAGAGCTTGGTGTGGATGTCATGCTGGCTAAGCGTGCGGGTCTTCTGCATGATATAGGCAAGGCAGTCGACCATGAAGTAGAGGGGCCGCATGTGACGATAGGTGCAGATATTGCTAAGAAATACCGTGAATCGAAGGAAATTATTAATGCTATAGCAGCACATCATGGCGATGAAGAGGCGATAACCGTAGAAGCGGTGCTCGTGGCTGCCGCGGATGCAGTGTCCGCTGCTCGTCCAGGTGCACGCCGTGAGAGCCTGGAGTCTTACCTTAAACGTTTGACGCGTCTTGAGGAGATTGCTGAGTCCTTTGAGGGTGTTGAAAGATGCTTTGCCATACAGGCCGGACGTGAGGTACGTGTCATGGTTAAGCCGGATAAAGTGGATGACATTGCGTCTATCGGACTGGCACATGATATTGTCAAGAAGATTGAGTCTGAACTTGAATATCCAGGACAAATCAAGGCAACAATTATTCGTGAGACACGTGTCGTCGACTATGCAAAATAAGGAAGAAAATAGCAAGGGTGTTTGGTACTATTGGTGCGACACCCTTGTTTTTTCCCTAAAAATAGTTTTGCTTGTCAGAATTAAATGGGATGTATAAGGATGAAAAAATTTAGAAAAACCAAAAAACCAAATATGGATGGTATCAATCTTTTGGTATCTATACTTGTTTGCTATCCTGAACTGGGTACGGTGAGCTTTGAACCAAAGGATGAGTCTCTGCGGCTTTCATTTGCGTTCAAGGGGGTTCCATCCGGATCGGAATATGAGGAAGTCCGGAATTTATTGGCAGAAAGCATATTGGCGTATCATGCACTAGAGGGATTCTTTGGGGCTAAAACCAATATAACTTTAGAGGCACAGGGGAACACATCATTTCTCCATATTTCGCGTGACGTACACACGTTATCACGCGGCGAAATTGACCTGATTACGGCGCTTATACGTGAGCATTTTGGTGAGATACTTATCATGGAGCTGGCCAATAATGAGTCGTCGGATATTGAGCTTGAAACTGCACAGGCAGAAGTGATTGATCATATGATAGGGAATTTGAAGATAAATCGTGTTACGGACCGTATGATTGGAGTGCGTGAAGAGGGCCGTGTCATGGTATTCAATAAGTAATGGGGGCCTTTGTTTGAAAATCTTGCTTGTAGGAGATGTCTGCGGTCGACCCGGCCGTGCGGCTTTTGCGCGATACACGCCTAAACTTCGGCAGGAACAGGGTATCGATATCGTTGTTGTGAATGGTGAAAATTCTGCGGGCGGCAAGGGCATTTCACGAAAATCCCTGGATGCGCTTTATCATGCTGGGGCAGATATTATTACCTCAGGCAACCATGTGTGGGATAATAAGGAGATTCTGGGGTTTATTGATAGTGAACCTTTCCTCGTGAGGCCGGCAAATTATCCTGAAGGTGCACCAGGAAAAGGCTGGTGCATTTATCCGTTCAGAGCGAAGAACATCGGCGTAGTCAATCTTTCCGGCCGGGCTTTTATGCCGGATATGGACTGCCCGTTCCAAAAAATCGAGGATATACTTCACGAGATACAGAAACAATGCGATGTTATTATTTTGGATTTTCATGCTGAAACTACATCGGAAAAAATGGCCATGGGCTGGTATCTTGATGGCAGAGTTGATGTCGTAGTGGGGACACACACACATATACAGACTGCGGATGCGCGTATCCTGCCACAGGGGACGGCATATATCACGGATTTGGGTATGACAGGTCCGTGGAACTCTGTATTGGGAGTCAAGAAGGAATGTATCTTGCAAAAATTTACTACCTGTCGGCCGGTACGTTTTGATTTGGCGGATGGACCCAATGTGTATTCGGGTGTTTTGGTAGAAATAAATGATACTACAAATAAGGTCATTTCAATTGATCGTTTGTTGTTGACAGACACAGAATGAGCCGACAGGCCGAAAAAGAAGGATTTATCGGATTTTTGCAGAATGTAGTAAAAAAAGGTAGTAGAACTGTATATTTGTTATATCTGTTTTATGGTATGCAGTGTTTGCCCTATATGTGCTCTAGGTGATTTAGTAATGGTTTTTTTCGATTGTATGAGAGGACGTGCTAATCATGGAAATTCTGAAGGTATCTGCGAAATCAAATCCTAATTCGGTTGCTGGAGCGTTAGCCGGAGTATTGCGTGAATCAAGAACCGCAGAAATGCAGGCAATTGGTGCCGGGGCGCTTAATCAGGCGGTAAAGGCTGTGGCTATTGCGCGTGGTTTTGTGGCCCCACATGGAGTAGATCTTATTTGTATTCCGGCTTTTACGGATATCAAGATAGATGGTGAGGAACGTACGGCAATAAAGCTTATTGTCGGACCACGCTGAAGCACGAGCGAAAATTCTATGGCATGGAAGCTGATACAGGCTCCTTTTATGGAGCCTGTATGATTTTTATATTATGTCAATAGGAATTAAGTATGGTGTCTTGTTATGGTTTGTGATATGATAAGGCCATATGATATTGGAGTGAGCATGGGATGTCAAGTGATTTGCACATGCATACAAGCTTTTCGGACGGCAAACTTGCGCCGGAGGAACTTGTTGCGGCAGCAGTGGCTGCAAAATTGAATTATATAGCTATTACCGACCATGATACGGTTGATGGTATATGCCATCTCTATGAGGCAGGGCTTTATCCGGCCAAGGCGATACATATTATTCCTGGGATTGAGATCAGCGCCCATCATAACACGCATGATGTCCATATCCTGGGTTATAATATCGATATTTACAATCGTAAGCTTACGGATCAATTGAACGATGTCGTAGAAGCACGCTGGACGCGTTTTTCGGAGATGGTAGAGAAACTTCGGCAACTTGGGTATGCGATTACAGAGGCAGAGGTACTGAAGCTCGCAGGTACGAGTAAGGCCATTAGTCGCTCGCATATAGCGCGCGTACTTGTGCAGAAGGGATTTTTTGCTAGTCTGAACGATGTTTTCATGCAGGTCCTTGACAAAGGAAAACCTGCTTATGTGCCGCATTATAGGTTGGAAACGGAAGAAATTGTGAAGCTCATCAAAGATGCAGGGGGAATACCGGTGTTGGCCCATCCCCGGCTTATACATGATGATGAATTGGTGGAATCTCTTTTAGATAAAGGTATAGAAGGCCTTGAGGTCTTTTATCCGCAGCATGATGAGGAAGATGTGGAGCGGTATCGCCGTATGGCAGAGGAGCATCATCTGCTTATTTCTGGTGGCTCGGATTTTCATGGTTTTGTTACGCGTTATCCACAGCAACTTGGGATGTTTACGATAGAGGATGTTTATGCAGAAAAGTTTTTCAAGCCGGCTTCGATACTTTAAGACAATGTACTATGATTTTGATGACAGGTTGGGTGAGAAAGAAATGGATGTAATAGCTTTAGTGGGCCCGAGCGGAACAGGTAAGAGTCATCGTGCGCTTCTTGTAGCGCATCAGCATAAAGCGGATGCACTCATTGATGACGGGATTCTCATCAAAGACGGCAAGATTATTGCCGGACATTCGGCCAAGCGGGAGCAGAGCAAGATTATGGCCGTACGGCGGGCTATATTTATTTTGCCTGGGCATGCCGAAGAGGTTTGTGAGGCTATCCGGCGGGTCAAGCCACATCGTATATTGATTCTGGGGACTTCAGAGAATATGGTGTATAAAATCGCAAAGATTCTGGAGCTTCCGTCAATTGCAAAAATTATTCATATTGAGGATATCGCTACCAAGACAGAAATGGAAAAGGCTTATATGTGCAGGATAAAGGAAGGCAAACATATCATTCCTGTACCGACGATTGAACTCAAACCACATTTTTCCGGGTACCTCATAGATCCGATACAGTCTTTTTTTAAGAAATCGCGCACCCGGCGCCGACGATTGGGCGAAAAGTCTATTGTGCGGCCCGCGTTCAGCTATTATGGCAAGCTTATTATAGATGACTCCGCCATTAAGGCGATTGTGAGTCAGCTTGTCGGGGAAAAGGAATATGTTACAAAGGTCGGCACCATCCGTGTGAAGCACATATGGCAGGGGGACGAGGACTGTGGCATTGAGATTTTTTGTGAGGTGGTGCTTTCCTATGGAAAACATATACCTACGCTTATCCATCAGGCACAGCGAAGGATTAAGGAAGCTATCGAATATATGACAGGCATGATTGTTCGTGAAGTGAATATAACGGTCAAGGCTCTTTATGTAGGAGCGTGAGACATATAAAAAAGGCTGCATCTCAGGATGGCAGCCTTTTTGTTAGTGGATTACGTCAAGGTACAAGGTGGAGTGCAGATAGATTTCAAAGGTGCGTGGCCATGGGTAACTCATATCGGCAGTGAGGTCGTGGGCCTGCAGGGTCATAGTCCCCGCAGGTGAACAGACCGTAAATGGAGCACGAAAGGCACGTGTATTTTTATAGGTAGTAATACGTTGCACCATAGCCTGCCGGAGCATTTCATTGCTCCACCGATAGTTATGTGCGAGATCCAGGTCATTGACATTCCTGAATCCTGCTTTTTTGAGGCTTGTATCGACAAGATCAAGTACGTCCTTCAAATAGAAATAGTCTTCCAGATAACGATTATTCAGGAAGGTGAGATTGCTTCGGCAGAGACGCAATACCTCACTTTCTGTAGAAGCCTCCTGCAATCCGTAAATATAAAGCAGACTTTGGGCGAGTGCCGTACCAATCGAGTTGCTTGTCGTATTCCAGCCAGCATAAGCGATGAAGGCGTTCAGTGGTACCTCCTGCTGGATGAGAAGGGGAAGCAGGGTTTCCTCTGCCTGGAAATGCTGGCTGAGGTCTATCAGAGCAACGTTTTTGCCTTTAGCAACATACTTTTTTAACCGCTGCACACTATCATAGCGAGAGGCAAGGCTTTCGCGAGTTCCGCAAGAGATGAAAAGAATGAAATCGGCTTCACTCGGCGAGGAGACGATTTCACCGTTGAGCATGCGGATTTTTTCTGCAGCAGTCACGGTGACGGAGCTGGCCATATATGGCATGACCAGTGAAGGCGTAGCTTTGTCATTATAATCTATATAGATTTTAGGGCGGAAGTTGTGGGCATTCAGGCGGATTTCTGCCAGCAGGGTCAGAGCAATTTCATCTGCCCCATGTGTTATATAGACCTTTTCTTCTGGGATCGATTGTGCAGACAGAAATCGATAGATGCTCCGTTTTTCCATGTTGGGAATGCCGAAAACCTCGCCATCATCCTGTCCTATGATGAGGCGTTTCAAAACACCATCTTTGGCCATAAGGCTGAGTTTTTCATTGAGCTGGGTATTCTGCTTGAAAAGCATACGATATTTCTGTAAGTATTGCGGGGGAATTTGTTCTTCAAGCTGTTTTAGGGAAGAATCTTTTTCTGGGTTTCCCTCCTGCGTGCGTTTATCAAGCAGGCGGGAATATTCCATGAGGTGTTTCCGTTCCTTATAACCTTCGATACTGTCAGGCGGAGTGAGCCGTGGCAGGATGCTGAAGGCATAGAGTGGAATCGCAGGATGCTTTGAGTGCAGGTCGGTCAGGAAGTTTGTTAAAGTGTCGATTTGCGCTGCGGACGTATCAGCTTCGCGTGCGGCCAGCAGACCGCCATACAGCAGCTGATCTATGGAAAGCATTACCGCATCGGACCCGGCAATATTATTTTCCAGCCAATGCATAAGCGCACTGGTATCACCGGCTTGTGTATAGTAATCCATGATTTCGTTCGGTGGCGTGATGATTTCTGTGTTGGCAATACTTCCGGCATCCATAACGAACTGACGGCAGGGTGGGCGGCTATCCAGTGGGATGAGCAGTATCCTTTGTGCCCCGGGAGCCTGTGCGGTTGCGGGTACAGAAGTATATTGCGGATGCAGGATGAAGTTGTAAAAACCGAGAATAGCTGAGACAAAGAGTACAAGCAGAAAAATACGCTGGTTCATAAGGGCCCTCCTGCAAATCGCATAAAATCATAAATTGCTTCTATTATAACATACCGGATTCTTTTACGAAAATTTTACCTATAATAGTAAATTGTATCTTTTTTATGGAATAGTTCACGAATCAGAAAAAATATGGTAAAATGAGAAGGGTTTGATAGTAAGATAATGGAGTGGGTATATGAGGATCATCACAGGCTCGGCCAGGGGCTGCCGTCTCAAGACGCCGAAGGGATTGGAGACACGGCCTACAGCAGATCGTATTAAAGAGTCTTTATTCAGCATATTAGGGGATCGTATTCCTGAGCGGAAGGTTCTTGACGTTTTTGCGGGAACCGGCGGATTGGGGCTTGAAGCTTTGAGCCGTGGTGCATCGGAGGCCGTTTTCATCGATAAGGTAACGGACAAGCTCATTCGGGATAATGCTATCCATACACATCTAATCGACCGTGCCGAAATCTTGCGCGGGGACGTATTTCAGGCCTTGCAGCGATTGTCTGCTGCGGGGCGCAGGTTTGATCTGGTTTTTTGTGATCCACCCTATCATAAGGGACTTTGGGAGCGAACACTTGTTTTTTTTGATACAGGCAGGCTTTTGCTGCCGGACGCGATTGTTGTTGTTGAACATGGCAGAGACGAAAATGACGTTCCGGTATTGCAGTCTTTTGAATGTGTGCGCAACCAGGGGTATGGTGCAACAACCCAATTGAGTATTTTTCACAGGAAGAAGCTGTATACAGGAGGGGAAGATATAAATGAGGGTTGCGGTGTGCTCAGGGAGTTTTGATCCGGTAACCAATGGACATATTAATATTTTTGAACGGGCAAGCGGGATGTTTGATACGATTATTGTTGGCGTGTTCCATAATATACGCAAACAGTCATTTTTTCCGGTTGAGGAACGTGTAGCACTTATTCGGGAAGCAACCGGACACATTCCGAACCTGCGGGTAAGTTCGTTTTCTGGTCTTTTGCCCGATTATATGCATAAACGGGGGGCAAGGTTCATTGTCCGCGGTCTTCGTTCGGTAACGGATTTTGAATATGAATTGCAGCAGGCGCAGATGCTGAAGCATATTGCTCCTGATATTGAGACCGTATTTATGCTCACGAGTCAGGAATATTATTTTGTGAGTTCTTCAGGTGTACGTGAATTGGCGGCTTTTCATGGCAGCATCACAGGATTGGTACCCGTCTGCGTGGAAGCGGCTATTCAAAAACATATGAGGGACATTGATTATAAAGAAAAGTCAAAATAAAAGAAAGTGGGCTAATCAGATGACGGTAAATGAAATTTTGGATGAACTTGAAAATTTGGTGGTCGATGCAAAACATCTTCTGTTTACGAACAAGAGCATCATTGAGGAAACGGATCTGGTGCGTCTTGTTGAAGATTTGCGCAATGAGCTTCCTTTGGAGCTCGAGCGTGCGGCAAAAATCATGGAAGAAAAAAAAGATATATTGGATGCGGCGAATGCTGAAGCTGCAAAGATTGTAGAGCAGTCCAAGGCTTATGCCCTTAAGCTGACAGATGAGAGTGCGGTGGCCCTTCAGGCACAGGAAAAAGCAAAAACTATTATGGAGCAGACGCAGGCACAGGAAAAAGAAATTATGGAAAAAACAATGCAGAATTCCCAGCAGCTCAGAGATGATGCTGATCAATATGCAAATCAGGTATTTGATCATCTCATTACAAATGTAGGTAATGCGCTGCAGGTGGTGCAGCAGGCGAAGGAAGAGCTGAACCAGGATAAGGAAGAAAAATAAAGCAGGCTCCTCTCGGCTGAGAGGAGCTTTTTTTATAGAAGCACTTGACTTGGAGCTGACGTCAGGATATATACTGTTAAGTAGGAAAATGGGAATGAGGTGCGTATGCTTGGATGAAAAGGATCTTGAGGATCTGCTCAGGGGATATAAGCAAGGCTCTGTTACCCTGCAGGATGCCCTTGGCATGTTAAAGAAACTCCCTTATGAGGACATGGGTTTTGCGATGGTGGATCATCATCGCCAGCTTAGGCAGGGATTTCCGGAGGTGATTTATGCCGCAGGGAAGACAAAGGAACAAATCCGGGATATCATGCTTTCCTTGTATCATGATGGGCAGGAAAATATCATAGCAACACGAGCTGAACCTGACGTGTATGCTTATATGAAGGAGGCATTGCCCGATGTACAGTATAATACGCCTGCACGCATGCTGTACGTTGAACGTAATAAGACAGTACCAGATGCCAGCAGGGAGGTACTTGTACTGGCAGCAGGTACCAGTGATTTGCCTGTAGCGGAGGAAGCCAGACTCACAGCACATCTTATGGGCAATGCAGTGAGAAGCTGCTATGATGTCGGTGTGGCAGGTATTCATCGTTTGTTCGCGCATATGCAGGATATTGAACGGGCCAATGTAATTATTGTGACTGCCGGTATGGAAGGTGCATTGGCAAGTGTCGTAGGAGGGCTTACGCCCAAGCCTGTCATCGCTGTGCCAACAAGCGTAGGTTATGGAGCATCTTTTCATGGTTTATCCGCGCTTCTGGCTATGCTGAACTCCTGCGCGTCGGGTGTGGCTGTTATGAATATAGATAATGGCTTCGGAGCAGGCGCGCTTGCAAGTAAAATAAATCATATGAGGTAGAAGACATGAAAGCTATTTATTTGGATTGTTTTTCCGGGATTAGTGGGAATATGCTTTTGGGGGCTTTTTTACAGGCGGGTGTGCCGAAGGATTATCTTTCTGAGGAACTGGCCAGACTGCCTGTTGCTGCCGATTTTCAGCTGCAGGTTGATGAAGTGAAGAAAAATGGAATATTGGCTGTATATGTAGATGTGAAGCTTACGGATCAAGTTCATAAACATCATCAAATACATGCCCATGAGCATGTACAAGAGCATTCGCATGAGCATCGGACCATGCAGGATATCCGTGAAATGCTGGAGGCGTCCACGCTGTCGGCCGAGGTGAAAAAGCAGAGCCTATTGATTTTTGGCTGTCTGGCTGAGGCGGAGGGAAAAGTACATAATATGCCGGCGGATCAGATGCATTTTCATGAGGTCGGGGCTGTCGATTCTATTGTGGACATTGTTGGGACTGCTATCTGTCTGGACTACCTGGACATAGAAAAGATATTCGTCTCCCGTTTGAATGTAGGCAGTGGTTTTGTTCAATGTGCACATGGGACCATTATGGTTCCGGCTCCGGCGACAGCTGAGCTTTTAAAATCCATACCGTTTTACCATAAGGGAGCCGAGAAGGAACTTACAACGCCTACCGGGGCAGCTGTTGTCCATGCACTGGCGGAATATGCGGAGAGCCTGCCTGTGGATTTACTTACGGAGCAGATTGTGTATGGTGCAGGTACCTGGGAACTCGATATTCCGAACGTGCTGCGTATCTATATAGGTAAATACAAGGAGCAGCATGAGAGCAAACATTATCTGATTGAAACGAATATTGATGATATGAATCCTCAGATTTATGGGTATATATATGAACGCTTGTTTGAAGCAGGCGCTTTGGATGTATGGACGACGCCGATTTTTATGAAAAAAAACCGGCCCGCACAAAAATTGTCTGTATTGGTAGATGAAGCGCATAAGGAAGGCTGCTGTGATATCGTTTTTGAGGAAACCTCAAGCATAGGCATGCGTATTTGTTCTGTAGAGCAGCGAAGGGAAGCCACACGCCGTGTTGCGCACGTAGAAACCAAATATGGAGATGTTTCCTGCAAGATAAGTGCCTATAAGGGGAAAATAGTTTCGATTTCTGCAGAATATGAAGATTGCAAACGGTTAGCCGCAGAGCATCGTGTACCATTTAAGCTGGTGCAGCAGGAGGCTTTACAGGAGCTGCGAGCACGCTTGGGGGAATGATTTTGGAAAAGCTGGAAGGATTGTTGGAGAAACTGCGTTCTTATGGGAGCATCGTGGTCGCTTTGTCTGGGGGCGTGGACAGTTCTGTGCTTACAAAAGCCGCAGCTATGGCACTGGGAGAACATGCGGCTGCCGTAACGGCGGATTCAGAGCTGTTAACCAAAGAAGAACTGGAAGATGCAAGAAAATGTGCACAGCTTGCGGGTATACGCCATGAGGTGCTTTTGGCAGGGGATCTCGATGTGCCTGCGATTGTGAAAAATGATAAAAAACGCTGTTATTTTTGCAAAAAAAGCCGTTTCACAAAGTTGTGTGACTGGGCAGAACAGAATGGTTACGCATTTGTTGCCGATGGATCGAATCTTGATGATAAAGGAGATTATCGCCCTGGGATGGCAGCAATCGCTGAGTTGCCAAAGGTGGTGTCACCCTTCATGGAATGCGGCTGGAACAAACAGGATATCCGCAGGCAGGCAAAGGAATGGGGGCTTCCCGTCTGGAATAAGCCGAGTGCTGCCTGTCTGGCTTCAAGGATTGCTTACGGATTGCCGCTCACAGCAGAAAGACTGGGGCAGGTTGATGGTATGGAACGTTTCCTGCACAGCTTCGTTACCGGGCAGTTGCGTGTGCGCCATCATGGAAATCTTGCCCGTATTGAAGTGGAAGCAGCTGCGTTTCCTGCTATATTGGAGCATCATGAAGAAATTGTCGCCGCGTGCAGGCAGCAGGGATTTACTTATGTGACGCTGGACCTTTCAGGATACCGCATGGGAAGCCAGAACGAGATTTTATGATTTTGGCAGAGACAAGGAGTTTTCCTTGACAAAAATCAGGCCGGTCGCTATAATGGATTGAGGTTGATGCTAAATGATGATAGTAGATGTTGCTGGATTGGACGCTGCGCAGAAAAGAGATTTTTCTTTTGTGGTTACAGCGGCTGATATTGATGCAATCCATGCGGATTATTCCTTTGAAGGACCGATTACAGTATGTGGTTTTGTCACAGATGTGGGCTCGAGCTATCGGCTCCAGGGCGTGGTTGCTTGTGATAAATCCTTTATTTGTGATCGGTGTCTTGGTCATTTCGTTGAAAAGCAGAAGCATAGTTTTTCGGAAGACTTCCAGCGAAAAGATGAGGATGGGGAAGAAGACGCAGCTGTGAATTATTTTAGCGGAGACGCCATTGATATTGCAGATCTCGTACGCGATACCGTATTGGCGGCACAGCCGTTGAATAATATCTGCAGGCCTGACTGCCGCGGACTTTGTCCACAGTGTGGAGCGGATTTGAATCTTGGTGATTGCGGCTGCGATCGCCTGGTAATTGATCCGCGTTTGGCAGCATTGCAGCAATTATTAAAGAAAAAATAAGTTGTTTTGAAGCTGGATTTTTAAGGAGGTGTACCCCGAATGGCAGTACCTAAGCGTAAAATGTCAAAGGCTCGCCGTGACTCGCGTCGTGCCAATTGGAAACTCGAGGCTCCAGGTTATATTGCATGTCCGCAGTGCCATGAGCCTAAGATGCCGCATCATGTTTGCCCGGAATGTGGTTATTATGATGGCAAGGAAGTAATTACGTCTGAAGAATAAGATGTCTTTGAAATGAGCAGGGGATAAGCAATTATGTCCTGCTCATTTTTTTGCTTGCATTTTTTGGCGGAAATGGGTATAATTCCATTGTAACTGGTCGTAGTAGCTAGTACTAAAATTAGGTGATAATTGATGGCATATGTAAAGAAAAAAATTCGACAACAATTATTGATAGAGCAGGTCAAGGAAAAGCCGTTTCTTACAGATGAAGAGCTGGCGAAGCTTTTGCAGGTGAGTATCCAGACCATTCGTCTGGACAGGCTGGAACTTGGTATTCCTGAGCTTCGGGAACGTATACGCAAAATGGCGGAACATGCGCAAACGAAGGTGAAATCGATTGAGGGACGTGAGGTAATTGGCGAACTCATCGATTTAGAATTGGGAAAATCAGGTATCTCTTTACTGCGCATCACAGATGATATGGTTTTTGCCAAATCCCAGGTAGCGCGGGGACACTATGTTTTTTCCCAGGCGAATTCCTTGGCGTTGGCTATCATTGATGCACCTATGGCTGTGACTGGTGTGGCGAATCTTAAATACAAGGTACCGGTGCATGTCGGTGATAAACTTATAGCCAAGGCGGAAATCATCCGTCAGCGTGGAAACAAATATTTTGTCTGGGTCAAAACAAGAAATGAGACGCAAGAGGTTTTTCGTGCGAAATTCATTATGGTTTCTTGGGATGAAAAATAGGGGAGGCCTTATCATGAAAATTGCAGTTGATGCTATGGGAGGCGATTTCGCACCAGAGCAGATTGTCTTTGGTGCGATACGTGCTGCAAAAAAGTATGATTGTGAAATTGTTCTTGTCGGTGATGAAGAAAAAATACAAGAAGTACTGCATCGGGAAAAATCCGGCAAAACGTTGAAAATATCTGTACACCATGCAAGTGAAGTTATTGAGATGGGAGAGCACCCGGTCACAGCTGTACGCCGAAAAAAGGATTCATCGATTGTCGTGGCTACGGGTCTG
This sequence comes from Megamonas sp. UBA1796, assembly GCA_002319795.1. Lineage (GTDB taxonomy): Bacteria > Bacillota > Negativicutes > Selenomonadales > Selenomonadaceae > UBA1796. The sequence continues at coordinate 19,559 of DCFU01000044.1, read as the reverse complement.
GTCAGAGACGGTATTTGCGATGCGGTAGTTTCGGCTGGCAGCACGGGAGCTGCTGTAGCATCAGCTCTTTTAATATTGGGGCGTATCAAAGGCATTGATCGGGCAACGATTGCGACGCCAATTCCAAACTTGAAAGGTGGAGCTACGCTGCTTATGGATTCAGGTGCCAATGTAGACAGCAAACCCAAGCACCTTTTACAGACTGCAGTGATGGGATCGGTTTATTCACAGTATGTGTTTGATGTGGCAAAACCGCGTGTGGGCCTTTTAAACATTGGAGAAGAGGAAACCAAGGGGAATGAGCAGGCATTGGCTACCTATCCACTGCTAAAAAATATGACAACGATCGATTTTGCCGGCAATGCGGAAGGGCGCGATATTACGAAAGGAAATTTCGATGTTGTCGTTTGTGATGGATTTGTTGGCAATGTTGTGCTAAAATTTGCAGAGGGACTGGCGAAAACAATCCTGAAGCTTATCAGGGAAGCAATCAGGGAAGGGGGCTTCTTTGCGAAACTCGGGGCGTTGCTCTTGGCGCCAGTGCTTAAGAAACTGGCGAAGAGAGTAGATGTGGCAGAATATGGCGGTGCACCGCTTTTAGGCGTGGATGGCTGCTGCATTATCTGCCATGGTTCATCCAACGCGAAGGCTATGTGCAGCGCGATTGGGGTAGCAAGCGAGTATGTAGAAGAAAATATTCTTGCACATATCCGGGATAATATCGAAAAGGAGGAGATGCTGACGAATGATTGCGAAAATAAGTAGTGCTGGCATCCTGGGTACAGGATTTTATGTACCTGATACAATTTTGACGAATGTGGATTTAGAAAAGCTGGTTGATACGAATGATGCCTGGATTGTCGAGCGTACAGGCATTCGTGAACGCCGCATAGCGGATAAGGATGTTCCAATGTCTGCGCTGGCTTTCAGAGCGGCACAGCGGGCTCTGGAAAATGCGGGAGTTGGAGCGGATGAGCTGGATCTCATAATTGTGGCTACTTTGACCTCCGACAGGATCGTGCCCTCTACGGCATGCATCCTGCAGGACCGTTTAGGGGCCCATCATGCAGCAGCATTTGATTTATCAGCGGCGTGCTCTGGCTTTGTGTATGCCTCCAGCGTGGCGATACAATTCATTGAGAATGGTATATACAAAAAGGTTTTGGTCATTGGGGCGGAGACTCTTTCAAAATATATTGACTGGGAGGACCGCAATACTTGTATCCTCTTTGGCGATGGTGCGGGAGCGGCTGTCTATGGCGAGGTTGAGGCCGGCTACGGTGTTCTAAGTTTCGATTTGGGAAGTGATGGCTCCGGTGCGGATGCAATCCAGATTCCATCCAGCGGCAGTCTTCATCCGGTTACAGAGGAAATGATTGCGAAAAAGATGAATCTCATCCATATGAATGGGCAGGAGGTCTTTAAATTCGCTGTCAAAACGATGGGCGCAACGGTGCTGACGTCATTGAAGAAGATTAATATGGACAGGACGGAAATTGACTGGCTCGTACCACATCAAGCCAATTTCCGTATCATACAATCCGCGGCAAAACGCTTGCATTTGCCAATGGAAAAGGTTATCGTTAATATACAGAAATACGGAAATATGTCGGCAGCCTGCATTCCGGTTGCGTTGGCAGAGGCGGTAGAACAGCATCGTTTCAGGAAAGGTGATATTATTGCGCTTTCTGGTTTCGGAGCAGGTCTCACATGGGCATCCTGTATTATGAGATGGGCGAGGGAGGATTAACTATATGTTTGAACAAAATGCGATTTGTAGGCTGCTGAACATAAAATATCCACTTTTCCAGGGTGGTATGGCCTGGATTGGCACGGCTGAGTTGGCATCGGCAGTATCCAATGCGGGCGGGCTTGGTATCATCGGTGCAGGACATATGCCTCCGGATGTCCTGCGGGCGGAGATACGAAAAGCGAAGCAATGGACGGATAAACCGTTTGGCGTAAATATTATGCTCATGTCTCCTTTTGTCAAAGAGGTTATGCAGGTTGTCGTTGACGAGAAGGTGCCTGTTGTGACAACGGGGGCGGGTAACCCCGGCGAATATATTCCGGCACTTAAGGAAATCGGCAGCAAGGTTATCCCGGTAGTGGCTTCGGTAGCCTTAGCCAGGCGGCTTGTGCGTACGGGTGTAGATGCAGTGATTGCTGAGGGAACAGAAAGTGGCGGCCATATCGGTGAGATTACGACTATGGCATTGGTTCCGCAGATTGCGGATGCTGTTGACGTGCCGGTCATTGCTGCTGGAGGGATTGCTGATTCGCGCGGAGTGGCAGCGGCCTTTGCCTTGGGGGCACAAGGCGTACAGATGGGGACACGCTTTGTTTTGTCTCAGGAGTGTATCGCACATGATAATTATAAAAAAATTGTACTTAAGGCGAAAGACCGGTCTACTGTTGTTACCGGACGTTCTACGGGTCATCCTGTAAGAGTTATCGCTAATAAGCTTACACGTGAGTATCTGGACTGTGAAAACCATGGCGCATCCGTAGAGGAACTTGAGAAACTGGGCGCCGGCAAGCTTCATCTGGCCACCCATAAGGGTGATGTAGAAAATGGTTCTGTGATGATTGGACAGATTGCAGGTATGCTCAGGGAAATTAAATCGGTAGATGAAATTATCCAGGAACTTATGAATGGAGTTCCCGCAATTATAAATACAATTCAGCAAGATTGCCAATAAATTTTTTAAATTGATTTGGAATGGGGGAAAAAACTTGAATAAGCTTGCATTTGTTTTCCCAGGACAGGGTGCACAAACTGTTGGAATGGGGAAAGAATTTTATGAGAACTATGATGTAGCAAAAAAACTTTTTAAAGAGGCTGATGAGGCCCTTGGTTATTCAATTATGAAGATGTGTTTTGAAGGGCCTGAGGATGATTTGCGCTTGACGGCGAATACGCAGCCAGCTATACTCACTATGAGCGTTATTGCAAATGAGGTGCTCAGGGAAAATGGTATTCAGCCGGATATTGCAGGCGGACACAGTCTGGGCGAATATTCGGCGCTTGTAGCGGCTGGTGTGCTTAAATTTCAGGATGCAGTGCTTCTGGTGCACAAACGAGGCGCTTTTATGCAGGAGGCTGTTCCAGTTGGCGAGGGCGGTATGGCTGCCATTATTGGTCTTGACAGGAATATAATCGTTGAAGTTTGCGAGAAGGTTTCGGCAGAGGCTTCCGTGCAGGCAGTCAACTTCAATTGTCCTGGGCAGGTGGTCATTGCAGGGACAACAGCAGGTGTAGAGAAGGCTGTTGAACTTTTGCAGACGGCAGGTGCCAAAAAATGCGTTATACTGCCGGTAAGTGCTCCGTTTCATAGTCGGCTCATGGAACCGGCAGCGGTCAAGCTTGCTGCCGAACTCGATAAGGTTGAAATCCGGGATGCACAGTTTCCGGTAGTCGCGAATGTGACAGGCCAGATTGCTACGAAGGCTGCGGAAATCAAGGAAAACCTTGTGAAACAGGCAGCCAGCCCGGTGAAATGGGAGGATTGCGTGGCGACGATGAAGGGCTTCGGTGCGGATACTTTTGTTGAAGTTGGACCAGGTAAGACGCTCTGCGGTTTTAATAAGAGAATAGATCGTGCTTTAAAGAGCATGAATGTAGAAAATATGGATTCTTTACAAAAAATGCTTGACTATTTCAAGGAGGTTCGCTAATATGCTTTTAGGTGGGAAGGTTGCACTTGTCACAGGGGCCTCCCGGGGAATAGGAAGAGCAATTGCACTTCGCTTGGCAAAAGAAGGCGCTGCCGTAGTACTGAATTACGCAGGGAATGCGAGTGCTGCAGAAGAAGTCAGGCAGCAAATTGTCAGCACGGGCGGCAGGGCCATGCTGGCACAGGCGGATGTATCGGATGCGGCAGCAGTTGAGAAAATGGTTAAAGATGCCGTGGAGGAATTTGGCCAGATTGATATTTTGGTCAATAATGCAGGTGTTACGCGTGACAACCTTCTTATGCGTATGAAGGAAGAGGATTGGGACACCGTTATTAATACGAATCTCAAGGGTATTTTCCATTGTACAAAACTTATTTCGAAGCTCATGATGAAGAAGAAAAGCGGGCGTATCGTGAATATGGCATCCGTTGTTGGGATTACCGGCAATGCCGGGCAGGCAAATTATGCGGCAGCTAAGGCTGGCGTTATTGGATTCTCAAAATCCATTGCCAAGGAACTGGCTTCACGAGGTATTACGGTGAACATGGTGGCTCCAGGCTATATTGAGACGGATATGACAGCGGTTCTTCCAGATAAAGTCAGGGAAGCTATGGCGGGAAATATTCCGCTTGGCAGGGCGGGTAAACCGGAAGATGTCGCTGATGCAGTGCTGTTCCTTGTGTCCGATCAGGCATCTTATATTACAGGTCAGGTCATCCATGTAGATGGCGGCATGGTCATGTGATGTAAATAGATTTAGTATCAGTGGAGGGAGGTGAATGACGTGTCGACTTTTGAAAAAGTTAGAGATATCGTAGTAGAACAATTAGGTGTGGAAGCAGACGAGGTTGCAATTGAGTCCACTTTCATCGATGATTTAGGTGCAGATTCTTTGGATATAGTTGAGTTGATCATGGCTTTTGAGGAAGAATTCGGTATAGAAATTCCGGATGAGGCTGCTGAGAAGATCAAGACAGTTCAGGATGTTGTGACCTACATAGACCAAAACAAATAAGTTTGAGTGTCTTACCTTTGATTAAGAAAAGTCCCGTGAAAAATTTCGCGGGACTTTCTAAAGGTAAGTACGCGGAGAATGGATTGGAGGAGTTATCTTGAAGCTTCCAGAGCTGAAAATTGGCACTAAAATAGCAAAAGTACCGATCATTCAAGGTGGAATGGCAATTCGTTTATCCACTGCACGTCTGGCTGCAGCTGTAGCAAATCAGGGTGGTATTGGACTGATCGCTGCATCAGGTATGTCTAATGACGAATTACGCTATGAAATCAGGCTCGCACGTTCGCTTACTCCGGGGATTATCGGAATCAACATTATGGTTGCCGCAAAGAAGTTCAGTGAGATTATAAAAACTGCGATTGATGAAGGAATAGATCTTGTTGTTGCGGGTGCAGGTTTTTCGCGTGACATGTTTGGGTTGGGCAAGGAATCAGGGACACCTATTGTACCTATAGTTTCTTCTGTTAAATTAGCGAAAATATCTCAACGTCTTGGTGCTACAGCAATTGTTGTAGAGGGCAAAGAAGCCGGAGGCCATCTCGGTACGAGTACATCTATAAAAGAACTCATTCCGAATATAAGGGCAGCCGTTGATATTCCGGTTGTTGCAGCCGGCGGTGTCTTAAGCGGCCAGGACATTGTTGATCTTATAAAGATGGGAGCAGATGGCGTCCAAATGGGTTCACGCTTTGCTGCCAGTATTGAATCAAATGCAGCTCCTGCTTTGAAAGAATTTTATTTAAAGGCGAGGCCGGAGGATATTGTTGTGATACATAGCCCGGTAGGCTTACCAGGCCGTGCGGTGCGTAATCCGTTTGCGGAGAGGATAATGAATGGAACCGTACCTCCTAAGACCTGTGATAATTGTCTAAAGGCCTGCAAACATAATTTTTGCATCATCCGGGCACTTATTCGTGCGCAGCAGGGTGATATTGAGACAGGTCTTGTGTTTACGGGCGAATATATCAGTCGTATCAAGGAAATATTGTCTGTTAAGGAAATATTCGAGCAGCTTCAGGCCGAGGCGGCTGCAATCAATTAATTGTGTGAGGTGTTATGATTGAGTAACAGGGTAGTGATTACTGGTATTGGCGCAATCACCCCGATTGGCACCGGTAAGGATGCTTTTTGGGAAGCTCTTTTGGCTGGAAAATCCGGCATTGGTAAAATAAGCCGCTTTGATGCTACTGAATTTACAGCGAAGATTGCCGGTGAGGTCAAGGACTTTGAACCGGAAAATTATATCGATAAAAAAGAAGCTAAGCGTATGGATCGCTATGCACAGTTTGCTGTGGCGGCAACAAAAATTGCTATAGCAGATGCGGGCTTGGAACTGGAGAAGGAAAACTGCGAACGCATTGGTACTTTTGTCGGTACTGGCATAGGCGGTATTGAAACAATGCATGAGCAGTACAAGAAGCTTTTTGACAAAGGGCCGAGCCGCATCAGTCCGTTTTTTATACCAATGATGATTGCCAATATGGCGGCCGGGCAGGTTTCCATTACGTTTGGACTCAAGGGTCCAAGCAGCTGTGTAGTTACAGCCTGTGCTACCGGTACAAATTCCATTGGTGATGCTTATCGTGTGATACAGCGTGGGGATGCAGATGCTATGGTTGCCGGCGGTACGGAAGCAAGTATTTCTCCGGCAGCAGTTGCAGGTTTCTGTTCTATGAAGGCATTGTGCACGGATCGCAATGATGAACCTGAGCGTGCCTCACGCCCGTTCGATAAAGACCGCAGTGGATTTGTCATGGGTGAAGGTTCTGGCATCGTGATATTGGAAAGTCTGGAACACGCGGAAAAACGTGGTGCCCATATCTATGCAGAGATTGCAGGCTACGGCTCTAATTCAGATGCGTATCATATTACAGCGACTGCTCCAGGTGGAGTCATGGCGGCTAAATGCATGCAGCTCGCAATCAAAGATGCAGGAATGAAACCAGAGGATATTGATTATATCAATGCCCATGGCACTTCGACGCATCTTAATGACGAATGTGAGACGATGGCTGTAAAGACTGTATTTGGTGAGCATGCGAAGAATATTGCCATGAGCTCCATAAAATCCATGACGGGACATCTTTTGGGTGCTGCAGGCGGGATAGAGTGCATAGCTACGGTGCTTGCAGTACAGGATGATATGATGCCGCCGACGATAAATTATGAGACCCCGGATGAGGGGCTTGATTTAGATTATGTTCCAAATAAGGCAAGGGCAAAGACTGTACGGGCAGCTATTTCCAATTCTTTTGGCTTTGGAGGCCATAATGCATGTCTTTTGCTTAAGAAATTTGTGAAGTGATTAAAATGGCAGAAAATTTGCCGGCGAAAAGGAAACAAGCTCTGCAGGAATTGGCACAGCGTCTGGGAGTGTCATTTTCAAATCTTACGTTGCTGCATCAGGCCCTGACGCATACATCTTATGCATATGAAGCGAAATCCAGGCAGCTTATACATAATGAACGTCTGGAGTTTCTGGGTGATGCTGTTTTGGAGCTTGCATCCAGTACGTATCTTTTCCAGCATTTTCCGGATTTGCCGGAGGGAGTATTGACCAAGGCGCGTGCTTCCGTGGTTTGTGAGGCTTCTTTGGCCAGACGTGCCGGGGAACTCCATTTAGGTGATTACCTTTTACTTGGCCATGGTGAGGCGGTCGGTGGCGGTGGTCAGCGGCCTTCTATTCTGGCAGATGCTTTTGAGGCTGTTATCGGTGCAATCTACTTGGACGGCGGCTGGGAAACTGCGTCATCCTATGTGCTCGCACAATTGCGGGAGGAATTGCTGGAGATAGAAAATGGTAATAATCTGAAGGATTATAAAACGATTCTTCAGGAGGCAGTCCAAAAAAAAGCAGATCAGTCAGTTTCTTATGAGCTTTTATCTGCCTGTGGTCCGGATCATGCCAAGATTTTTGAATTTGTGGTGAAGATCAATGGTCTGGCTTATGGGACAGGTACAGGAAAAACAAAAAAGCAGGCGGAGCAGCATGCTGCACATGAAGCCTTGCAGAAACTGAAGAATAAGTAAAAGGATGGCCTTGGCCATCCTTTTTTGTGGAAATAATTTGTGATTCTTTATTTGAGGAGATAACGATGCGCAATTATATCATACCTATATTCACACCCCATTTTGGCTGTCCGCATACCTGTGTGTTTTGCAATCAGCGTAAGATCACAGGCAGGGAAACAAATGTTACTCCAACTATGGTGGCTGATATTCTGGACTTTCATTTACAGCGGATTACGCGTCCATATCATATCGAAGCAGCTTTTTATGGTGGCAGCTTTACGGCATTGCCAAGGGAATTGCAGCATGGTCTTTTGACACCAGCAACACAACGTATTCACACCGGTGAATTAAATGCGATACGCCTTTCTACACGACCCGATTATATTGATGAAGAAAATCTGCAGATGCTTTGGAGCATGGGTGTCAGAACCATTGAGCTTGGAGCACAGTCCTTTGCGGATTCTGTGCTCCGGCTGGCAGAGCGGGGACATACAGCTGAGGACATCCGCCGGGCAGCGGAACTTGTACGTCGAGCGGGCTTTACCCTCGGGATTCAGCTCATGCCAGGCTTGCCAGGTGATACGCTGGAGACGATGCGCTCTTCTTTGGAGGAAACATTGCGTATTCAGCCAGATGTTGTTCGTATTTATCCGACCGTGGTGATCCAGGAAACCAAGCTTGCTGCTATGTATGAACAAGGGGATTTTGCACCGTTGTCTATGGATGAAGCGGTGCACATCGCTGCCTGCATGAAGCTGAGGCTGGAACGTCGGGGAATTCGTGTAATCCGTACAGGCCTGCAATCGAGTGCAGAACTTGATAGAGAGGGAACCGTCCTTGCGGGGCCGTATCATTCGGCTTTTGGTGAACTGGTGGAAAGCAGCCTTTTTGATCATATGGCAGAATGTATTTTTCATCGTATTGGTGTTATGGACGGTATTGTTGTAGTGCATCACACGGTTCGGGATACTTCAAAGCTGCGTGGAATGAAAAATTCCAATGTAAAGAAATGGCAGCGGGAATATCCTAAGGCAAAGTTCGTTTTCCAGACAGATGCTATCTTCGAAGACAGTTTGCGTGTGGAGTATAATGGTTTATGTTATAATATGGATAAAGCAAGATTAGGAAATGAGGTGTATGGATGAGAAAATTGATAATGCTGGGTACGGGTTCCGCTATGGTGACAAATTGTTTTAATACCTGTTTTATACTGGAGACGGATACAGGTGATTATTTCATGACGGATGCCGGCGGCGGTAATGGAATTATGGGACAGCTTAAATTGGCAGGGGTGGACTATAAAAAGCTGCATTATATGTTTGTGACGCATGGACATACGGATCATGTTCTGGGTGTTATCTGGATTATCCGCAAGATTTCGGCGCTCATGAACCAGGGAAAATATGACGGTGAATTCCATCTTTATTGCCATGATGTTGTAGTGAATATATTGAAGACAACCGCTGGCCTCATGCTTAAGAAAAAAGATTTGGCCCAGCTTGGTGTGCGTATTTTTATTCATGAGCTCAAGGATGGTGATAAACGTATTTTTCTGGGAATGGAACTTACGGCGTTTGATATCCTTTCAACGAAAGCCAAACAGTTTGGCTTCCAGCTCCGTTTTAAAGATGGCGTGACTTTGACCTGCCTGGGAGATGAACCTTATAATGAGCATTGCAGGAAATATGTGGAAAATGTAGACTGGCTGCTGTCAGAGGCATTTTGCCTCTATAAGGACAGGGAAATATTCAAGCCGTATGAGAAGCACCATAGTACAGTCAAGGAAGCAGCTGAACTTGCTGAAAAGATGCAGGTGAAAAATTTGTTGCTTTATCATACGGAGGATAAAAATATGGAGAAGCGCAAGGCAAATTATACGGCTGAGGCCGAGGCATATTATAAGGGAAAAATTCTTGTTCCGAACGATTTGGAGACGATTATATTAGATTAAAAATACCCTCATTTATGGATGTCCATAAATGAGGGTATTTGTTTGGTGCCCGATTTAGATAAGCTTGTTTGCCTGCAATACCGTTTGGATGCTTTCCGCACTTTTATGGAGAGCCGTAAGCTCGTCATCTGTCAAGTTGATTGGCAGGCGTTTGATGACGCCATCTTTGCCGATAACGCTTGGCAGGGAGAGCGCAACATTATGGAGGCCGTATTCACCATCCAGTGGAGTAGAGACAGGTGTTACGCAATGTTCATCGAAAAATACTGCTTTTGCCAGACGGCAGGCGCCCATGGCAATCCCTGTGTTTGTCCAGCCTTTGGAAAGCAGAACATCGTAGGCAACATGGACGACCTCCTGGGCTGTTTTTTCTTTATCAAAGGCTTCGTTAGAAGCAAATAATGCATCGAGGTCTTTGAGCGGGATTCCACCAATCCCCACGGTACTCCAGGCAGGAAATGCAGTATTGCCATGTTCACCGAGCATATAGCCTTGTACATCTTTGGCATCTACCTGGTAATGGTTGGAAATAATACGTTTAAAACGCAGTGTTTCTAACGTTGTACCTGTACCAAAGAGCTTGCCTGCAGGATAATCAAACTTTGTCGCAGCCAAATAAGTTGTGACATCCAGGGGATTTGTAATCATGATGAAAACAGCATCGCGTGTATAATGTGTGACTTCTTTCATTATATCGCCGATAACTTTTACATTTCGTTCAGCCAGGATAAGACGGTCAAGCTTCTCGCCTGGCAGGATGCTTGGCCCGCCGGAGCAGATAATGACGTCTGCATCATGGCATTCCTCAAAACCACCGGCATATACGTGGATGCCGGGTGTAAAGGTACAGGGAGTTGAATGTGTGGCGTCAAGTGCCTCGCCGTGTGAGACTTTCTCGTCAATATCGATACAAACAATTTCTGCTGCAAGCTGGCAGGCAATAGCGCGAGCCAAAACAGCCGAGCCAACATGACCCAGCCCGATAATAGCGAGTTTGTGAGTTCTTAGCATAGATATACCTCCTCAGGATTCGTAAAGGATTTATGACTGAAAAAATAGACTTCAGTTGTAAATCTCTTTAAATTATACATCATAGAAATTATTTTTCAATCTCTGAGTGATACATTTTGTTTATCGAGGAAACAAAATTGTCCAATGAGGAGGTAAAACTTTTGATTTCAGCATCTGTAAGCTTTGATACACTGTGTTCAAATCGCAGGCGTATGTTTTCAGTATGTTCATCCAAAAGCTGCTGACCGTTTTTTGTAAGGGAAATCCTGATATAACGATGGTCCTCAGGTGATATTTCCTTTAATATATAACCATCCTTGGTAAGCTTATTTACGATAGGTGTCATTTGCTGCTTAGACATGTGAAGTAAGGCCCCAATTTTGGTTATTGTCGAAGTACCTTCATTTTGCAGGACAACGAGCACCATGAAATTGTTGCCGGGAATAGGGATTGCCGTCTGACGAAAGAAATTCTGATGGATAGAACAGAGTGTATCGATGAATTTTTCAGAGAGCAGGGTATAATCTAAAGTATGGTCATTTATTGCCATGGCACGGATAGCCACCTCTTTCATTTCATTTGGATATATAGTATCTTGACTTTTATATAAATATAATATACTATAGAACAAGCTGATAGTAAACAATTATTTACTATCGACTTATAAGTGTATTTATTTTCCAGAAGGAGTACAGGCCTTTTGGGGATGGAATAAAAGGGGGTAAAATTATTTTGTTTTTTACTAAGAATACGAAAGCCGGCAGCCTGCTGCTAGCTGTTACCTTGGCAGCGGGTGCGCTTCTTTCCGGTTGCGGCAGCCAGAAGCCATCCACAGCCGGTGGGCCGGTGCAGGTAAAGGCTATGAAAGTCATCACACAGGATACACCGCTCAGTTATGAATATGCGGGGCAGGTCAAAGGAAAAAATGAAGTAAAAATACAGCCAAGAGTATCTGGCACGATTGTGGAAAAATACGTTACAGGCGGGCAGCAAGTGACGGCGGGACAGCCGCTTTATAAGCTCGATTCGCGTCAATACGAATCTGCAGTGCTTTCTGCACAGGCTACACTCGCGCAGTCCGAGGCAACACTCAATAATGCGCGTACCGACCTTGCACGTGATCAGGAATTGTTGTCGTCAGACGCGATTTCTGAACAGACTGTCACGACGCAGCAATCCAATGTAAATCAGTATGAGGCTGTAACACAGGCGAATGGGGCACTTTTAAAGAAAGCGCAGGAAAACCTCGATGATACGATGGTTTATGCACCTATGACCGGGCGTCTTGATGTTAATGATGTGGCTGTAGGTACTTATGCGACAGCCGGACAGACGAGTCTGGTCACACTTGGTTCTGTTGATCCGGTTTTTGTACAGTTCAGTATCAGTGAGACTGAATATCTGAAATATGTCGATTTGCATGCGTTGAATTCTGGCAGTATGGATAGTGCAACGGTTTCAGTTACACTGAGCAACGGTGAGGTTTATCCACTTCCAGGGAAACTAGTCCAGGCAGATCGGGCGCTTTCGGAAAACACAGGAACGCTTACGGTAAAAGCCCTTTTCAGCAATCCGGATGGTATGTTGCTGCCGGGGATGTTTACACGTGTGAAACTGAGTGGCGAGGTAGTTCCGAATGCTTTGCTGGTACCGCAGCGGGCTGTGCAGCAACTTTTGGATAAATCTTTTGTTATTGTTGCTGGCGAGGATGGCAAGTCTGTTTCGAAGGCGGTCCAGCTTGGAGAAAAGGTTGGCAGCTATTATATTATCAAGGACGGCATTTCCGCTGACGATACAGTTGTGGTTGAGGGCCTGACGAATCTTCAGGAGGGCAGGGACCTCAATGTTACGATGGTCAGCCCGGAAGAGATGGGCTTCTCGCTTACAGCGTCCCCGACGGAAAAAGCAACTTCAGCTTCGTCACAGTCGTAAGGAGGGGACATTTTGTCAAAATTCTTTATTAATCGGCCAATTTTTGCGATAGTTATTTCGGTGATTATAGTGATTCTGGGCGTTATTTCGGCAGTGCAGCTGCCAATTGCACAATATCCACAAATTTCACCGCCAACAATCAGTGTAGGTACAACTTATACTGGAGCCAATGCGAATGTTGTTAATCAGACAATAGCGCAGGTCATCGAGCAGCAGGTCAATGGAACGCAGGGTATGGATTATATGAGTTCCAACTCGGATGATACCGGGCGCTACAGCTTGTCGGTCACTTTTAAACTTGGCACGGATGGCGACATGGATTCGGTCAAAGTTCAGAACAATGTCGCGATCGCGAATACCAGTCTGCCTGCGGATGTTCAGTCAGCCGGCGTAACAACCAAGAAAGCATCGAATGATATGGCACTCATGGTTTCGTTGTATTCGCCGAATGGCACATATGACCGTACTTTTATGAAAACCTATGCGGATATTTATCTGCTGGATAAGATCAAACGTGTAAGCGGGGTCGGCGATGTCAATATTTTTGGTTCGGATTATTCCATGCGTGTATGGCTGAATCCGGACAAGCTTGCTGAACTCGGGCTTACGGTGGCAGATGTCACTTCAGCGATTAAGGAACAGAATATCCAGGCCCCGGCTGGTACTATTGGACAGATGCCGGCACCGGATACGCAGGAAAAACAGTATACAGGCAAAGTGCAGGGCCGGCTTGTAACGCCGGAGGACTTCAGCAATGTCATCATCAAATCGGAATCGAATGGTTCCTTTGTACGTTTGAAGGATGTTGCGCGTGTGGAAACCGGTCCGAAGACTACAAATGTTGTCTCTAAGGCGAATGGCACAGAGGCAGTTGGTTTTGGCGTTCAGCTTACCAATGATGCGAATGCCATGTCGACAGTCGCCGATGTTCGCAAGATATTACAGGAAGCTTCGGTTGATTTCCCGCCGGATCTTCAATATAAGGAAATTGTCGATAGTACAAAATATATCAGAGAGTCGATTCGGGAGGTCGTAACGACTTTCTTTGAAGCACTCTTATTGGTTGTATTCATCGTATTCATTTTTTTGCAGAGCTGGCGGGCGACGCTTATTCCACTGCTGGCAGTTCCGGTTTCTTTGATAGGAACCTTTACGGCATTCACGTTCTTAGGCTTTTCTATTAATACGCTGACGCTGTTTGCTATGGTGCTAGCTATCGGTCTTGTTGTTGACGATGCTATTGTTGTTATTGAGAATGTTGAGCATCATATGCGCTATGGTGGCCTCGAACCAAAGAGTGCCACGCAACGGGCTATGAACGAGGTACAAGGACCGGTTGTGGCTATTGCTTGTGTGCTTTCTGCTGTATTTATTCCGGTCGCTTTCCTTGGCGGGATGATGGGTGTACTTTATAAGCAGTTTGCCTTGACAATTGCTATATCTATGGCACTTTCGGCGTTCATTGCCTTGACACTGACGCCAGCTCTTTGTGCGTTGCTGCTAAAGCCACATGATCCCAATGCGCATAAAGGAATACTGGGCCGTTTCTTTGATCGTTTCAATGACTGGTTCGATCGTACGAAGGAGCATTATACTGGTGCAGTTGCCTGGTGTATCAATCATGCTAAACTGGCAATCGTCTTTATGCTTATTGTGGTTGGCCTTACGGGTCTCCTCTACAAGGTTCTGCCAACAACCTTTGTGCCGGATGAGGATCAGGGATTTTATGTAACTTCTATAACTTTACCAGAAGGAACATCACTGAATCGGACGCAGGACGTTGTTGACCGTTTGTCGGCAGAGCTTAAAGAGAACGCTGGGGTCAGCGATGTAATGGCAATCACTGGGTTTGATATACTGTCTTTTGCTTCAAAATCAAATTCTGGGACACTGTTTGTCGGGTTGAATCCGTGGAGTGAGAGGACTACGTCGGATACGAGTGTGGGTGCAGAGGTTGGCAAGGTGTTTATGCAGGGTGCAAAGGGTTATCCGGAAGCATCTATCCTGGCATTCAACATGCCAGCGTTGCCAGGCCTTGGCATGGTTGGTGGCTTTACGATGCAGCTGCAGGATATGTCCGGACACACAGATGAAGAGCTTGATACAATCACTAAGCAGATTGTGGCGGCGGCTAACCAGCGGCCTGAAGTGCAGGGAGTTCGTACAACTTATAAAATCAATTCACCAGACTATGATTTTGAGGTTGATCGTGAAAAGGTCAAGAACCTTGGCGTGAGTCTTTCCGATGTATTTAATGCCTTACAGGTTAATTTTGGCGGGTTGCAGGTCAATGATTTTAATCGCTTTGGGCGTACCTATAAAGTTATGCTGCAGTCCGATATAACCTATCGTAATGAAGCTGAGGCGGCCAAGTTTGTTTTTGTTAAGAGCTCTTCTGGCACAATGATTCCGCTTGATACGCTCTTGAAACCAAAAATAGGTACAGGTGCTTCTATTATTTCGCGCTTTAATGGTGCACGCAGTATTACGATTCAGGGCAATGCCGGTTCTGGTTATAGTTCAGGGCAGGCTATGACGGCTATGGAAGATCTTGTCCATCAGACGGCGCCAGTCGGTTTCAATATTGAATGGTCCGGGCAAAGCCGCGAAGAGAAGACAGCAAGTAGTTCTACCATGAAGGTTCTTGCACTTGCCTTGGTATTTGTTTTCCTTTGTCTGGCAGCTCTTTACGAGAGCTGGAGTGTACCATATGCGGTACTGCTAACAGTGCCGACAGGTGTGTTCGGGGCACTTTTCTCCGAATATGCAATGAGTATGCTTGAAGCATTTTTTGGTCATCAGAATGCTGGTTTGCAGAACAGCGTTTATATGCAGATCGGTGTTATTATGATTATCGGTCTGGCAGCTAAAAATGCTATTCTTATTGTTGAGTTTGCTAAGGTACGTACTGACAAGGGCATGGAACCTGTGAAGGCTGCAATTGAGGCTGCGGGGCTGCGGCTTCGCCCGATTCTTATGACATCGTTTGCCTTTATCATTGGCTGTCTGCCGTTGGCGGTAGCTACAGGAGCGGGGGCAGCTTCACGTAATGGCATGGGGGTCGCGGTTGTCGGTGGTATGCTTTTTGCCACATCCTTGGGGATTTTCCTTATACCGGCGTTCTTTGTTATTGTTGAGTATATTTCGGCGAAAATGGGAATCCTTAAAAAAGCGAAGAAGAAGACACCAGTGGATTATATGTAGTAATGGAACAAAAAAGTGCAGTTCACATTGAGCTGCACCTTTTTTATCTAAAGCCATTGCAATAGGAACTCATGTTTGGTATAATCAAAAACAGAGAAGGAAAGGGACGGGAAAGCAAATATGGATAAAATGGAAGCATTGAACAGCGCGATCAAGCAAATCGAAAAAGATTTTGGCAAGGGTTCGATTATGCGTTTAGGTGAGGCGGCCACAAATATGAATATAGAAGTTATCCCCTCGGGAATTTTGCCACTTGATATCGCATTGGGGGTAGGTGGGATTCCGCGAGGCCGTATTATCGAGATCTATGGGCCAGAATCTTCCGGTAAGACAACCGTTGCGCTCCATATGATTGCGGAAGCACAAAAACTTGGGGGTATAGCGGCATTTATTGATGCTGAGCATGCACTTGATCCGGTTTATGCACATAAATTGGGCGTTGATATTGATAATTTGCTTATATCACAGCCAGATACAGGAGAGCAGGCGCTTGATATTGTAGATGCACTTGTACGAAGTGGTGCTGTAGATGCTATTGTTGTTGATTCCGTAGCTGCACTGGTTCCAAAGGCGGAAATTGATGGTGATATGGGAGATTCACATGTGGGGCTGCAGGCCCGCCTCATGAGTCAGGCTATGCGCAAGCTTACAGGTATCATCAGCAAATCCCGTACAACGGCGATTTTCATTAATCAGATTCGTGAAAAGGTCGGCGTAATGTTTGGCAGTCCGGAAACGACAACGGGTGGACGTGCATTGAAATTCTATGCGTCTGTACGTCTGGATGTGCGTAAAATTGATACAATTAAGCAGGGCACAGATATTGTCGGTAATCGGACGCGTATTAAGGTTGTTAAGAATAAAATCGCACCGCCGTTTCGGACAGCAGAGTTTGACATCATGTATGGCGAAGGTGCTTCTAAGGAAGGCAGTATCATTGATATCGCTGCTGACATGGACATCCTGGATAAGAGTGGGTCATGGTATTCCTATGCGGGTAATCGTCTGGGACAAGGCAAAGAGAATGTAAAAGAAGCATTGCGGCAGGATCCTGCGCTCTATGCAGAGATTGAAGGAAAAATCCGTAAGCAGATGCTTGAGGAAAAAAAAGTAGAGCAAAAGGTTGAGGAAAAAGAAGTAGAACAGAAGGCTGAGGAAAATGATGCCGCATCGGCAGAAGAGTAAAAAGACAGCACTCGTGCAGGCTGTCGATCTCCTGGCCCGTCAGGAGCACAGTATACATAAACTGAAAGAGAAGTTGGAACAGCGTGGTTATGGGGCTGAAGAAATTGAAGCTGCTATTGTACGTTTGCAGGAACGCCACTACTTGGATGATGAGGCAGTATGTAATCGTCAGTTCCGCTATTTTTATGAGGAAAGTCGTCTGAGTGTACGGCAAATTTGTGCAAAGCTTATGCAACGTGGTTTTGACAGTACGTTGGTGAAAAGCTGCGTACCACAGGATAGCTTTGAACGTGAGAGGCAGGCCGCGTTGCGTTGCCTGCACATTAAATTCAAGCCGGAGGCAGATCGGGAGAAGATGCTGCAGCATCTTTATGGCCGTGGGTTCGACAGTCATGCAATACGTGCTGCTGTCGAGGAATTTCTAGTCGAAAATGAAGGACAAGCTTGAGGCGGAGTTACAGCTCTGCCTCTTTTCTTTTGCGGGCTGGTAAAAGACGGCTGTCCTATGCTATAATTGTTTTACAATAGTATTGAGGAGGCAACTTGAATTGAGCAATGAGCACAGCGAAATGATTTTGGTCCTGGACTTTGGTGGACAGTATAACCAGTTAATTGCCAGACGTGTGAGAGAGTGCAATGTATATTGTGAGGTACATCCCCATACACTGGAGCTGGAGAAAATAAAGGAAATGGCTCCCAAGGGAATTATTTTTACCGGAGGGCCGAACAGTGTCTATAGCAAGGATGCTGCTGTATGCAGCGTTAAACTTCTTCAGATGGGAATTCCGGTGCTGGGGATTTGTTATGGCTGCCAGCTTATGGCACATATTCTTGGCGGTGTTGTAAAGACGGCACCAACGAGTGAATATGGAAAAACTGAAGTTACAGTAAAAGATAGCGGTTCAAAACTTTTTACAGGTGTTTCAGAAAAGAATATCTGTTGGATGAGTCACACAGATTATATAGAAAAGGCTCCAGAAAACTTTAAAATTACGGCTTCTACGCCGGTGTGCCCGGTCGCTGGAATGGAAAATGAAGCAGAAAGGCTTTATGCTGTGCAATTCCATCCGGAGGTCATGCATACGGTGGAGGGCGTCAAGATGCTTCACAATTTTGTATTCAATGTGTGCGGCTGTGCTGGCGATTGGAAGATGGACTCTTTTGTTGCCTCAACAATAGATCGTTTGCGTAAAAAAATCGGCAGCGGCAAGGCTCTCTGTGCCTTGTCAGGGGGAGTGGACTCCTCTGTAGCTGCTGTTATTCTATCCAAGGCTATTGGCAGACAGCTCACCTGCGTATTTGTGGATCATGGACTCCTGCGTAAGGACGAAGGGGATGAGGTAGAAGCTGTGTTTGGACCGGATGGTCCCTACAATGTGAACTTCATACGCGTGAATGCCAGAGAACGTTTCTATACAAAGCTGAAGGGAGTTACGGATCCAGAGCAGAAACGCAAGATTATCGGTGAAGAGTTTATTCGTGTATTCGAAGAGGAAGCAAAAAAAATTGGCGTGGTGGATTATCTCGTACAAGGGACGATATATCCGGATGTCATCGAAAGCGGCCTCGGGAAATCTGCGGTGATAAAATCCCATCATAATGTTGGTGGCCTGCCGGATTTTGTGGATTTTAAGGAAATAGTGGAGCCATTGCGCCTGCTCTTCAAGGATGAAGTGCGTCAGGCAGGCCGTGAGCTTGGCATACCGGAGTATCTTGTCAGCCGTCAGCCGTTCCCTGGTCCTGGGCTGGGTATTCGTATTATAGGTGAAGTTACTGCGGAGAAGGTTGCAATTGTACAGGAGGCCGATGCTATTTATCGTGAGGAAGTAGCAAAGGCAGGTGTTGCCAAGAGCCTCGGCCAGTACTTTGCGGCACTTACGAACATGCGTTCTGTCGGGGTTATGGGGGATGGCCGGACCTATGATTATGCTATTGCGTTGCGAGCTGTAATGACGAGTGACTTCATGACGGCTGAGAGCGCAAAGCTTCCGTGGGATGTGCTTTCAAAAACTGCCAGCCGCATCGTGAATGAAGTTCATGGTGTTAATCGTGTGCTCTACGATTGCACCGGCAAACCACCAGCCACCATTGAGTTCGAGTAATAATAATGTCACGGGGCACTGCCATTTATTCTGATAAGGGCAAAATGGCTAACCCGCCGACATAGACAAAAAGACCTTGCATTAGAGCTTTTAACGAAGCTAATGCAGGGCCTTTTTTTTATCCTCAACCCGCGAAAATATAGGGGTTTCTGCTTGTAAAAAAGAGCAGTCACCATGGAGTGGCGGGCATAACTGGCAAAGCCAGAGAGAATAAAGAAAAATGCCATTTACAGAATAAACGGCAGTGCCCCGCGACATGGTGATATTTTCTTTTATGCTTTTTGGGAAAAAGCATATCGCTTTGATTTTCATGAACATTGGCTTGAAACGCCCGTAATACGGGGCGAAAGCGTATATTCATGAGTGTCGGTTTCCCAAAAACTGAATCTCCAATTCCCCAAAAAGCGCCCCTTTTTATTTTTGGGGAGCGTTTTTGGGAAAATGGAGTCAAGCAGCAGAGCGTTCCTAA
>DCFU01000042.1 GCA_002319795.1 Megamonas sp. UBA1796 | reverse complement strand
TCTGTTCCTGCTCGAGCTGTGCGAGTGCACGTTGCATCGTGTTTGGATTGACGCCGGCCTCCATAGCAAGATCACGTACGGGTGGCAGTCTGTCACCAAGATTTCGTTTGCCGACAAATATTTGATTCTTGAGCTGTTCAGCAATCTGGGTGTAGATCGGTCGATCTTTTGTAAAATCCCAAGCCATAGTGAATGCTCCTTTACACTGTATTATTGTATTAATCACATAGTACAATAATACAGTGAGAGTGTCAAGAGGTATTTATAAAATTCGGTAGTGTAAGGTATTATCTTTGAAATTACTAACGCAAATTGTTACAGACAGATAAATATAAAGTTGCGGAATATGCAAGAACTGTAGCATTTTTTCGATACAGTCCGGTTGATTATGGCGACAATGACTTGGTCACCAAAGCGGAGTTAGAAGGAACGGCTCATTCGAGTGATTTGAAAAAAATCGTTAGGGTGTTTTTTTTGCTTAAGGGTATACGGTTCGTAATCTTGATGATCAGACACTCTCTTTCTTTATTGCTTAACTCATTCGGAGTTACGATGGTTTTTGTAAAGGTTTTTAAAAACCCTTGCTTTTTGAAGGGGATTTGCTAGAATGACGCTATAAGGACACAGCACAGTGCTAGTCTGCTGGGACGTTGCCTGCAAATAGGAGGCCAGTGGTTTTTATAATATAGGGGGGCGGATTCATGAAAGAAATCAAAGAACGCAGGAGTATCCGTAAATATCTTGCTAAGGACGTGCCGCAGGGCGTACTTGTGTCTATATTAGAGAATGCACGGCTGGCACCATCGGGCAGTAATACACAGCCTTGGCGCTTTTTGGTGGTACGTGACGAGACAGCAAGGCAGCGTATTATGATGGCAGATCATCAACAAAAATGGATGATGACAGCACCAATTTTTCTAGTATGTGCGGCGGATATCCGCAGTCGTTCCGAAGCGCCGGGGCTGGGAGCTTTACGAGAAGACAGCAAGAACCCGGATATCAAGTTGATTATCCGTGACAGTGCGATTGCTATCGAGCATATTGTGTTGGAAGCGCAGCATCAGGGAATCAGTACTTGTTGGACGGCCTGGTTTGCGCAGGAGGAGATGCAGTGGGCAGTAAATGCTCCAGTTGGCTACTATATCGCGGCAGTGGTCACACTGGGGTATGCCGCCGAACAGCCTGATAAACGTGCTCGGAAAGCGTTGGAAGATATCGTCTCTTATGAATCCTGGTAAATGATGTTTATTATAGCTGTTCGTGTAGGGTTCAAGCAGAACAGGCGGCATTTAGATGGCAGAAACTGTTCCTTTTTTGATCTTCATCATGCGATTGATGAAATCAGCCAGAAAATGCTGCTGGAGCAATTGGATGACTTGCGAGTCTATGGAGTTATAGACAAAAGACGTATGATGGATGTCCTCTCCGAGTGAAGTATTATCTGACTGTGCGTGGCAAAAAAATGTTGTCTGCCGTTTCGGTTATGCAGGAAGCAGGCATCGATTATATGGTTGAGTATGGAATGACGGATTGTGTTGTTTCGGATGCTTGTGCGACCAAAGTTTTGGAGTGGAATGGAAATGTATTTTCAGCCGAAATTGTGCAAAGCGTATATTTTGCGTCACTGAATCGTAGCTTTGCCGATATTCGGACTTGCAGGGAATATTTTCCGCAAAAGGGTCAGTAAAATAAGGGTTACAAGTGAAAATTGCTTTGAGCCGTTGAAAAATATGCCATTATCGTGTGCATACAGCAAAAAAACAGAGGGCATTGAGCACTCTGTTTTTTTGAAGGCTTACGCAAGCGGTTGTTCTTTAAAAATATTTTGTGCGGTAAATACGGCATTGAGTACGCGGGGAAACCCTGTATAAGGAATACACTGCAGAAAGGTTTCGATGATTTTCTGTGGTGTGATGCCGACATGCAGGGATGCTTTGATGTGAACTGCGAGCTGTGGTTCACATCCTCCGGCAGTCAACAGGCTGGTAATGGTGATGAGCTCGCGTTCCTGCAGTGTCAGCAATGGGCGGGTGTAGATATCGCCAAAAGCAAATTCGACAATGTAGCGTCCTAAGTCCGGTGCGATGTCCTGCAATGACTGTACGACTTCTTCGCCGCCAGTGCCATCAATCTTTTCGAGCTGTTCGGTCCCTTTTTCAAAACGTGTCTTTTCCATTTCTTTTGCCTCCTGTTAGGTTTATACTGTTGACTATAAATGTTAAACTATAGTTTAAGTCAAGAAGTTTTTGGGGTGAGATGATGCATATTCGTGAAATTGTAGCAGCAACGGAGATTCCGGCATCAACGCTGCGCTATTATGAAAAGAAAAAGTTGCTTCAGGTGCAGAGGGATGCTGCGGGTTGTCGGGATTATGTGGATCAGGATATTGCCTGGGTGCAGTTTATTCAACGGTTAAAGGATACGGGCATGCTGCTGCGGGATATACAGAGATATGCGGCACTTCGTTACGAAGGCGACAGCACAATGCCGGAACGTTTGGAGATGTTGCGGCGGCATAGGGAATACGTATTGGCACAGCAGGCAAAGTGGCAAGAATACCGGGAACATTTAGAGCAGAAGATGGCATTTTATGAAGAATATATCGGGAAAATGCAGTAAAAATACGATGCGTATTAAATGGAAAGCTGCGTAATGACGGATAAGAATTTAGGGATTGACAAGAAAAATGATTGACAAAGTTAAGAAAGAATATATGAAGAAATATCGTTTATACATATGGTGTCGGCGAAGCTTTAGAAAAAACTATTTATTGGAAACAAGGGGGAAATGACATGATGACATTCAATAGTATTTTATTCAATGATTTTGAGACGTTAGATATCTTTGGACCGGTGGAAATTTTTGGCCGCAATAAAGAACATACAATCGGGTATTATTCTTTGGATGGAGGTAAGGTAGTTAGTGCGCAAGGCTTGGAAGTAAGAACAAAACCGATGGCACAGATAGAACCGCAGGGCATTATCGTTTTGCCGGGCGGCATGGGAACACGTCTGTTGATTCAGAATGCAAAGTTTTTGCAGGCATTGAGGGAAATCACGGCGTTATCAAAATATTGCCTTTCCATTTGTACGGGGGCAGCTTTATTGGCAAAAGCAGGCGTTCTGGATGGAAGAAAAGCAACTTCGAATAAGAGGGCGTTTGACTGGGTGGTGGCTGCTTCATCCAAGGTTTTATGGCAAAAAAAAGCCCGCTGGGTAGTGGATGGCAAGTTTTATACAGCTTCTGGTGTTTCTGCAGGAATTGATATGGCCTTGGGATTTATCAGTGATTTGTATGGTATAGAAATAGCTAGGCAGAATGCCAAGGATATTGAGTATATCTGGCAGGAGGATAAAGAGCAGGATCTTTTTGTTCAATAAGGCAGAGCCAGTTTAGATTTGGCGTGTCTATGAAGGAATGAAAAATTGAAACGAAGAATTTTAGTATTGTCGCTTTTGTGCAGTAGACATTACTTATAATATAGGCGGTGTAAGTGGTTACGGTAGGGAGGGCTGAGCTATGATTGCTTTGGAACAAGAAGCCGCAGCGGCAAACGTTTTAACAGATTATCTGGCAAAACGGGATATTCCTGCGCTTACGGCAGATGCTTTACAAATGAAATATGGAATAGCTGCCGTGGATGTCCTCATTTTGTTTGGCGGTGCGATTCCTTTTGGTTGTGATGTTGCCGCACGGGCCTGTCAGGCAGGGTTGGCGAATAAACTGCTGCTGGTTGGTGGCGTTGGGCATACGACGCGGGCATTGCAGAAGGCATTTGCCAAGCGTTTTCCAAAGATGCTGACGGAGGGACGCGCTGAGGCGGAACTGATGGCGGAGTATCTGTCTTGCTCGTATGGGATGCAGGATTGCAGCATAGAGAAGAAATCGACGAACTGCGGCAATAATGTGACGTATGCGTTGGCGAAGCTTCGCGAGCTTGGCTGTGCTGCTAAAACATTGCTCATCCTGCAGGATGCGTCGATGCAGCGGCGTATGGATGCGACCTTTCAAGCGGTGCTGGAAGCGGGAGAAAAGATAATCATCAATTATGCGCCCTATCGTCCGGAAATCCTGGCCCGGGATGGGAATCTGGTTTTTCGGCAAAGGTATTGGGGTCTGTGGGATATGGAACGGTATCTGACGCTTCTCATGGGAGAGATTCCGCGCCTGCGGGATGATGAGAATGGCTATGGGCCGAAGGGAAAAAAATTTTTAGCACATGTCGATATTCCCGAGGCCGTTGAAATGGCTTTTGAGGTTTTACAGCAAAGTGAGCACGGAACTGTCCGGGCTGTTGACGAGATATATAAGAGTTAAGGCATGGAGGAAGATATGACAGGAAAAGAGCTGGCTCTGGTGCTTTTACCAGAAATATATGGTTGCAATGCGTTCATGGAAGATGTAAAGACTTCATATCAGCAACGAGGAATCGATGTGTTTTGCCCTAATCTATGGCTGCGGGCACCTTTTGGCTATGAGGAAGGGCAGGCAGCCTATACGTATTTTCAGCAGCACATAGGTTTTGGTGCTTATCGGGATGTCGATTATCTGCTGGAGGAGTTGCAGGCAGCGTATGACCGGGTTGTCGTGTTGGGCTTTAGCGTAGGGGGAACCCTGGCTTGGCGCTGCAGTGCACTAGGACATGTGGACGGCGTGATTGCCTGCTACGGATCGAGAATCCGGGATTATTTAGAGGTCGAGCCGCGCTGCGCAACCCTGTTGCTTTTTGCACAGCAGGATTCCTTTGATATGGCGGCTGTCGTTAGGTCCCTGAAGGGGAAGAAAAATGTGCAGACTAGAATGTTTCCGGCTCGGCATGGGTTTTTCGATCCGCACGGCAACACTGGGGATAAGGTGCAGGCCGAAGCGGGTTGGCAGTGCATTGAAGAATTTTTGAAATATATGTGCAGAGCATAACCTTTGCAATAAATTACCAAAATCTATTGCAGCATCCGGGTTTTCTAAATACGTAGTAATTTCAAAGAACAATTGTTCTTAAAATAAAGAAGTGCTATAATCAAGGAAACTTCTCTTTTAGCAAGAGGGGAAAGAATTGGGGATGGAAGGATGAAGGAACAGATTCTTTTTGTACTGGTCGAGCCGTTTGCAGATTGGGAGGCGGCTTATTTGTCATCGCTCTTGTTGGCGTTGGGAGGGCAGTGCTATGAAGTAAAAACCGTTTCTTTGACAAAGGCGCCGGTAAAATCTCTTGGTGGCTTTACGATTCTGCCAGATTATGCAATGGATGAAATTCCAGCTGAGTTTGCAGGGGTCATTCTGACCGGAGGCATGTCGTGGCGCACTGAGATGGCGAAAAAGGTGGAGCCTTTGGTTCGTCAGGCCCTGAACAAGCAAAGAGTTTTGGGGGCAATCTGTGATGCTACCGTGTTTTTAGGTGCTTTGGGGGTGCTGAATGCGGTGCGGCATACGAGCAATGATTTAGCTGAGCTCAAAGGCTGGGCGAAGGCAGCCTATACCAATGAAGCAGCGTATGTTCGAGAACCTGCGGTGCGCGATGGCAATATCATTACGGCAAATGGAACGGCATCCATGGAATTTGCACGAGAGGTTTTGCTAGCTTTGCATGTGGCACCAGAAGAGAAGATTTTAGCGTGGTATGATTTCCATAAAAAAGGAGTTTATCAGGCACCGCTGCCGCAAATGTAACATACCGTTTTGAAGAGATAATAATATCGAAACCTTAACACTAACAAAGGGGAATTTTCCTTTGTTAGTGTTAAAATATAAACATAAAACGAGACAGATGTATAAAAATAGCAAATGTTAGTGCGTTTCTTCATGTCTATTAAAACAAAAAAAGCCTCCCCAAAACAGGGAAGCTCTTCTTGAAAGGATTGAGATTATGTAATTTTTGCAACAACGGCACCAACAACGGCACCGACGATCCCAGCGGTAATAACTTCACCTTCAGAATGTGAATTAGAGGAATCTTTGTAGTCACGAGTATAAGGTGGCGGGGCACCAAATGGATGTGCCTCAGCAGCAACTCCTCCGAAGATACTGGTGGCTAATAAGGTGCACAGAGTCAACGACATAATCTTTTTAGATTTTATAGTTAACATTTTAATCACTTCTTTCTAAATATTAATTACCACGGATGATATTCTGGTGGTGGGGGAGGTGCCGTTGTTGGTGGCGGTGGAGGTGGTGGATCATTCCGATGATGATGATGATGGGACGGCGGAGGCGGAGGAGGCGCATCATCTAAATAGATTACATGATGTATAGGGGATGCTTCTGTCACAGTTGCAAGATTTGCTGATAGTCCAGTAAATACTGCAATTCCTAAGAAGAGTGATAGAAAACATTTGGTAAATCTGCTTGTCATGATCAGCACTTCCCTTTACTTGATGTTTATAGTATAACAAGGTTAGATTATAAACTGGCTTAAGTTAAATAAGAATTTGGTTAAAAATGAATATATGTAATTTCCCTAAGCCTCAAATCAGTAATTTTTGAAAGCTGCTGTTCTGTGTGAATAATTATGCAGCCTGTCACGTACGGCAGCAGAGATCAAGTTGCGTTTTGGGGTTCTGGAAGACAGAGAAACCTACTATTTTCATATGATTGAAACACTAGAGAAAACTTTGAAAATTGCGATAAAAATATAGTGGAATATAATGAACTGCGGCAGAGCTTTGGGTTTTGGCTGCAGGTAAAAGGGTATAAAAAATACCGCATCAAGGATCAGATACGGTAAAGATTGAGTAAAGCATCTAAGTACAGTATAGCATGATTATAGAAAAAAGATAGTAAATAATAATTAATATTTTTATCAATATAGAGGTGGTGACGCATAAATCAATAGTGAAGTGGCTCCAGGCGATTGAGGTAACTTATCGGCGGGATAAGGGAGAAATTGTCAAAATTTTGTTAAAATAGAAGTATTAAGGTGTAAGCATGCCTGAATTTACATACTAGTATCAGCACATATTATCACATAATTATGATAATATGTGCTGGCTTGTACTTGTTAGGTGCGGCTGATGATGGTGTTTTAGGAGGAAAAATAATGACTAGACGATGCCCAAATTGTAATGCGGAAATTGATGCTACGACATATTTTTGTCCTAAATGCGGAAATGATTGTAGAGGACGTGAAGACTGGCTTTGTAAGAAATGCCAAGCTAAGAATCCAGCAATAGCAGATTTTTGCAAGAATTGCGGGTATAGTTTTTACACTCAAAAGTCAAAAGAAAATTCTATTGGAGAAAAAATTAGAACATGGGGCAGGAAAAAGTATATTAAATATGGACTTGCAGGCTTACTTGTCTTATTCGCTGCTTTTGGTGGGGCATATTATTATTATAATTATGTGAGCGAAACACATTATTTGCTTCAATATGAGGAAGCTTCAAGAAACATAGAGGACGCAAATGATACTTTGATAAAAGAGACCTTACCTGATATATTGAAAAAAGAGAAACGTGATGACATTCAAAAGCAGTTACAAGAAAAGAAAGCAGCCATTGATGATATAGAGGGACGTATATCAAAAAAACATCCTTTAGAGAAATATGCATCTCAACAAAAAACGCTTATTAACCTATTGCAAAAAGAAAGTACTGTTTTGGAACAGACAAATTTAGCTATTCAAAAGCCATTAAGTAGTGAAACGGATAATGTGATAGCTAATATTAAGGATGATATAGATATTATAATCTCATTAACGAGGCAAATAAATGTTCCAAATACAGCATTTGCATTAAATACTGATTTTTCTATTTTACCACATCAATTAACTTTATTTGTGGAAGATCAGCGGAAAATAAATCAAGAAAAACTGGATAAACTAGCCGTGATGAATGAGTTTTTTCAAAAAATGGATAATGTGATTCAAGACTATGATAGTGAAAAAACTGATTTTGGGAGTCTGCTTGTTAATTTGCGCAATGGTGGATATACTTGGCTTGACTATTTTGCTTTATTGGAACAGGCAAAATCTATGCGTACAGGCTTAAGAAACCAAGTGAACTATATTACAGCGCCCCAAGGTACGGAAGATTTGAAACGTCAATTTATAGATACGCTGACATTATCAATACAATATTGTGATACGATGCGTGTTGGTGCAAATTTAGAATTTCATCAGAATAATTCTGGTGCACAGAAAAATTATGCAAAAGCAAAAACAATTTATGGAAAAGGGCAAGATACATATACGCAATTTGTTAGCAATTATCAGGTAATAAAATCGCAGTTAACAAACATAGACAACTTATAATACAGTCATATATTATGGCGAATCCTGTGATACAATAATTTGTATTGGTTTGTGTTTTAAAAGTGGTCCCGGGCAAAGGATTTATGTCGATTGAGTTCGTTCGAGAGCTGGTAGATCAAGACGCGGTAGTTCGCAATATTCCTATTGCTTGGAAGGATAAGCAGGTGTACCGTAAATATTATGCTTTTTGGCGGGCAGATGCAGTGAAAAATTATATGGAAAATTTTGCGGCTCTTTTGAAAAAGCATTTTCTGGTAGAGCCAATTGATGAGGAAATCTAAATTTATAAAGAAGGATGATCAGGAAGGGCTTGCATCGGCAAGTCCTTTTTTGCTGCCAATGGATAAGTTTTTCTTATGGATAATGCAGGAAATCGGAATTGATTGGAGTTATTAGAAATTATAAAATGAAAACAGAAAAGAGATATGTATTCCAATTCAATGAATAAAAATTTGGAGGAAATATAAAATGCATACTTGGTTTATTACTGGTGTATCCAGCGGTTTTGGTAATGAAATAACAAAACAGATTTTAGCACAAGGCCATCGGGTCATTGGCACGGTCCGCAGTCGCAAGAAAGTGGAGGCTTTGATTAAGAAATATCCGGATACATTTGATTGCCAGTTACTTGATGTAACTGCTGTTCCGGCAATACATCGTACAGTTTCGGAGGTTTTTGAAAAATATAACAAAATTGATGTGGTCGTAAGTAATGCTGGCTATGGACTTTTTGGCTGTGCAGAAGAGCTTTCGGATGTTGAAGTAAATCATATTCTGGCGACAAATCTTACGGGTTCGATCCAGATTATCCGTTCGGTGCTTCCCTATATGCGTCTGCAGGGAGGCGGACGGATTATCCAGATTTCATCTTATGGCGGTCAGGTTGCCTATCCGGCGAATTCTTTGTATCATGCGACGAAATTCGGTATTGAAGGCTTTTGTGAGTCGGTGGCGCAGGAAGTTGCCCAGTTTGGCATTGGCCTGACGATTGTTGAACCAGGCGGAGCCCGTACGGAGTTCCGTTATGGCAGTGCTAAAGTGACAAATCTCATGCCGGAATATGAATCCTGCCATGCGTTTTTAGATATGCTGGATGCATCCAAGGGGCTCGCGCCAGGCGATCCAGCAAAAATGGCCGCACGGATTATCGAAAGTGTAAACCAGAGTCCTGCACCGCTCCGCATGGTACTCGGTTCACAGGCTTTAAAAGCTACGATTGATCGTCTGGAAGAGCGGATTACCGATTATAAGACACAGAGAGAGATGGCGGCGTCAACTGATATTGTTAGCAAATGATGAACTAAACGGTCCTTGCGGTGAAAGTTATCGTACGATACTTTCCTTATTTAATAGGAAAGTTCTTCAAAATGGTTGTTGCAAATAAAAAAAGCCAGCTAACTGCTGCCACAATAAAGTAAACGCTGCATTAGTATAAAATTTTTTAGATTTTTTTGCTTTTATTTTCCGAAAACACTTGTACTGGAGTTAACTTCAAGTGATACGATGAATTTAATCCATAATAAAGTCAATGGTTGCATAAAAATAGGAGGCGAGTTTTTATGGGGATTTCAAGGCGTAGTTTTATGAAATTGGCTGGAGCAACAGCTGTTGGAGTAGCTCTTTCCGGTTTCGAAGGGCTAGAAAAGTCCTGGGCGCAGGCACCTGTTATCGGCAGTACAGAAGTAACGGGTGGAAGTACGGTGGGCTCTACCGCAAAAGTTTATTTTACAAAACAGATAGATGCAGATCATTTGATCGGTTTGTATGACCAAATGAATGAAAGTATCTATGGCAAGGTTGCGATCAAATTGCATACCGGTGAACAACATGGTCCCAATATTTTGCCGCGCGATATGGTCAAGGCATTCCAGACGCATGTTCCTGACAGCACAATTGTTGAAACAAATACTATGTATACAGGTGACCGCGACACGACTGAAAAGCATCGTAAGACATTAGAAATCAACGGTTGGACTTTTTGTCCGGTAGATATCATGGATGAGGACGGTACAGTTATGCTGCCAGTTCGCAATGCCCTTCATCTTAACGAAGTATCAATGGGCGGACATATTGTGAACTATGATTCGATGATTGTGCTTACCCATTTTAAAGGACATGCTATGGGTGGTTTTGGCGGCTCTCTCAAGAACATTGCTATTGGCTGTGCCGATGGGAAAATTGGTAAACGTATGGTACATGGATTTGGAAAGCCAACAGCGCCACAGGGGTCTGATTGGGGAGATATGGCGACTAAAGATTTGTTTATGGAAAACATGGCTGATTCAGGTAAAGCGACGATTGATTATTTCGGCAAACATATTGTGTTCATCAACGTCCTGCGCCGTATGTCGGTGGACTGCGATTGTGCCGGAGTGAGTGCGGCTGAACCGAAAATTTCTGATATTGGAATTTTGGCGTCGACAGACATTCTGGCAATTGACCAGGCAGCAGTCGATATGGTTTATGCCAAACCAGAAAATGAGAAACATGATCTTGTGGAACGTATGGAGTCACGCCATGGTCTACACCAACTGGATGCTATGCGTAAACTGAAAATGGGCAATGATAAGTATGAACTGATTTCTATTGATTAAGCTAAGTACAGCTAAAAAATATTTATAACAAACTATGGGACCTTATTTATAAGGCTCGTAAAAATTAAAAGGAGCAGATGAGAATGGTATCTAGCAAAAATGCCAAACTATATCATGAAAAAATGTTTCCAGGATATAGTTCAAAATTTAGAGAAACCGATCCTGAATTTATTGAGCGGTTTGATAATTTTGCTTTTGATGAGGTTGTAAACCAGGATGACTTGGCTGACCGTACAAGGATGATGGCTATTCTCGCCACCCTCATTGGAAGTCAAAGTATTGATGAATTTAAGGCGTTCCTACCGGCAGCGCTGAATTTTGGCGTAACACCGGTTGAAGCAAAGGAAGTAGTCTATCAAGCAGTGGCTTATTTGGGAATCGGGCGCGTATTTCCTTTCCTGAAGGGAATCAATGAAGTACTGGAAAGCTGCGGAGTTAAATTGCCTTTAGAGGGACAGGCAAAAACGACGATGGCGAATCGATTGGAAAAGGGCATTCAAGCGCAGATCAATATTTTTGGGGCAGGAATGAAGAATTTTCCTCAGTCCGGTCCGGAAGAAAGCCGGCATATTAATCGCTGGCTGGCGGATAATTGCTTTGGAGATTATTATACGCGCGGCGGTCTCGACTACAAGCAGCGTGAGATGATCACTTTTTGCTTTTTAGCGGCGCAGGGAGGCTGTGAACCGCAACTAACCTCGCATGCCAAAGCCAATATGCGTATTGGCAATGATAAGACATTGCTTATTAAAATAATTTCACAGTGCCTGCCATTTATTGGATATCCACGTAGCTTGAATGCACTGCGTTGTGTAAATGAAGCAGCGGAATCAATCGTTTAAATCAAATTCTGAAAGGAAACTGAATCATATTTTAATTAAAACAAAATTTTTTAGTAATCATGATCTATTTAAATTGTTTCTGCCCATTATTATTGAGCAGTTTCTCGAATATCTTGTGGGGTTGGCGGATTCTATCATGGCTGCTTCTATTGGGGAAGCTGCAGTATCCGGGGTTTCTCTTATCGATTTTGTTATGGCACTCTTAATCAGCCTTTTTGCGGCCTTATCAACCGGCGGAGCCGTTGTTGCCGGACAATATTTAGGATCGCTGAAAGAAAGTGAAGCAAGAAATACAGCAAACCAGTTGGTGTGGTTTGCCGGAATCGCATCCATCATGATTATGGGATGCATCTATTTGTTGAAGCCTTTTATTTTACATGGTGTTTTTGGGCAGATAACCGCTGAAGTATATGATAATGCGGATCGATATCTGATGATTACAGCACTTTCGATTCCCTTTTTGGCGTTATACAACGCCGGATCCGCCATTTTCAGAACGATGGGGAACGCTAAACTTCCCATGCTGATTATGCTCGCGATGAATATTGCTCATGCAGCCGGAAATGCGATTCTTATTTATGGATTCCATTTTGGTGTTGAGGGCGTAGCCATTCCAACTTTATTGGCGCGTATCGCCGCTGCTGTTATTATTTTGACGCTGGCTATGGACAAAAGACAATCTCTTTATCTTACCAGAACGATAAAATATCAATACAATCTAAAGTTAATCAAGCAGATCCTTAATATAGGCATTCCTTATGGATTGGAAAACGGGCTCTTTTATTTTGGGCGCATCCTTGTACTAAGCTTGGTTGCCACTTTTGGTACAGCAGCTATTGCTGCAAATGCCGTCGGCGGTACGATTGTTATGTTTGAAGCCCTGCCCGGTATGGCGATTGGGTTTGGGTTAACGGTTGTCATTGCGCGCTGTATCGGTGCTGGAGATTACGAGCAGGCGCGTTATTATACCAAGAAAATCATGGGGGGCGTTTATATAGCCCAAATTATAAGTTGCTTTATTGTCATTATGCTTTTGCCGACCATCATGGATCTTTATGGACTGTCGGCAGATGCAACTGCGATGGCGTATAAAATTGTTTGGGCACATGCCATTATCGAAATTCTTATTTGGCCGCTGGCTTATACTTTGCCGGTCACGTTGCGTGCTGCAGGAGATGCCAGATTTCCGATGGTAGTCGGGACATTGTCCATGATTTTTAGCCGTATTGCTTTATCCTATGTATTTGCAATTTATTTGGGGATGGGAATGTTCGGCACATGGATTGCTATGTTTGTTGATTGGTTGATCAAGGCGGTAATTTTCTCAGTGCGCTATTTGCGAGGGACTTGGACGCGGTACCGGGTAATCTGAAATTGCTTATGATGCTCATGATTATTTTGAGGAAATCAAAAAGATTTGGAGGTAACGATATGAAAAAAATTATTTTTTGTGTGATTGCTGCTTTATTGCTGGGAGGTGGTTACTATTATAAAAATGAAATTATGGGACGGTTGTCCATGTCAAGACAACAGGCACCAGTCGCGAGTGCAGAGAGCAATGCTATTGGTAAGCCGGAAGCGAAAAATGGACAAAAGGTGTTGATCGCCTATTTCTCTTGGGGCGGGAATACACGAAAGATTGCAAATCAGATTCATGAAGATGTTGGTGGTGATATTTTTGAGATAAAAACCGTAAAACCATACCCGACGGAGTATAAACCTACTACGGAAGTTGGAAAACGTGAGGTTGAGGAAAATTCCCGGCCAGCGATTGCTGACAAAGTAGAAAATATGACAGACTATAATGTGATTTTCATTGGTTATCCGATTTGGTGGCATACGGCGCCCATGGCGGTTTATACGTTCATGGAGTCTTATGATTTGTCTGGTAAGGTGATAATTCCATTCTGCACGAGTGGTGGCAGTGATTTAGCGGAGAGTATGCCAGCAATCCGGCAGCTTGTACCAAACGCAAAAATAGTGGATGGAATTACAGCCAATGACAGTCGCGATGTTGAACCGTGGCTGAAAAAGATAGGCATGATGAAATGAATATATAATAATGTTGTTGGTTACGTGACCATAGGAGTTTCAATTCATATTATTGCGAGCTATGCTTGCCGCTGACATGTGTATAAAAATCACGACAATATACAATGGCTTACCGTGCTATAGGAGCATTTATTTTACAACTATATTTAACCGAATACGTTTGGTTTCAAAAAAGGTTTTCTATTGAGCTGACTCTGGGTAATAGACTAAGAAAAAGCTAAGGCTGCTTGGTTTTGGGGGAGGGGATAGCAGTTATGAAAAGAAGAGATTTTATACGTGGCATGGGACTGGGCTCTGTGGGATTTGTACTTGGAGGATGTAATCTTAGATTGTCTTATATAGCAGAAACTGAATAGGCAGTATTGATATTGCTGCGGTCAATAAATATTACGATTTGGCAAAATCTGGCGATGGACTTGCAAAAGACCACTATATGAGACTCAATCGTACGGCACGTGATTGTGCACAATGCGGCGAATGTGAACCGCGCTGTCCGTTCCATGTCAATATTGAAGGGCGTATGAAGGAAATTGAAGGCTATTTTGGACGTTGATGAAACATTTATTTTGCGAAAGGGGGTAGTTTGATGAAAAAATTTGTAACAGGAACTGTTTTAGCAGTTTTAGTAATAGGAGGAGCATCTCTGCACTGTCTTTTTGATATAGCAAACAGTAATAGCCTTACGGAGGCAGAGTATGGGCGAATGGCACAGGAAATTGTTGATCAGAGTTTGCAGGAATCATCTTGCGTATGTATTGAATAAAGCAGGTGGAATCGATTGAAAAGAAATCTTTTGAATTTATTGTTAGTGGTTTTGTTCCTGGCCGTAATGAATTATCCTTTCACAGGGAATCGGCCACATGAAGTCTTAGGTATGGTTCTGTTTTTCTTTATATTATGGCATAATGGGCTGAATATACATGGGTATCAGACTTTTTTTACAGGGAGGCGGAACATATATTGGATTTTATTGACGATAGTGAATTTCCTGCTGGTTATCGCCTTTCTGCTATCCATGGTTTCAGGCATATTGATTTCACAATTGGTGATGCCTTCCATGGCATTGCATGGTACGAATACACTTTGGGTGCATAGCCTGCATCAGGGGAGTTCTTATGCGTGTTTTCTCCTGCTGGGTATCCATTTGGGGTTCCATTGGGAAATGATTTGGGTCCGTTTAAGCCGTCGGTTGGGATTAGAGCTGTATCCACAGTTTACGCAGTATATGGGATATATCCTGGCGTTCATTCTTGTCATCTATGGAATGGAGGCATCTTTTGCCAATCATATCGGAGATATGTTGTTGATGAAGCATGTCTTTGGCATTTTAAGAGTGGCATCGCCTGAGCAGTTTTTTATTGATTTTTTAGGCATTTTAGGTTGTTACACTGTAGTGACACACTATGGTATATGCTTTCTTAAAAGTATTCAGTATAAGTGATGAAATATGGGAAAAACAATTTCATTTTGCATTGCTTAAAAAAATATTGACTTGGACTAGACTCCAGGTGATACATTGTTTTATAAGGAAAAATAAATGGAGGTTATTCATAATGGATAAGGAAAATTTCAGTATATTTCCTCTCGGGGAAAAAAATGATGCGTTTGCGCAGTATTTTGTTGGACAGAGTTACTTGAATATGCTTTCGCAAGATCGTCTTTTTGTAGGTAATGTAACCTTTGAACCAGGTTGCCGTAATAATTGGCATATTCATCATAAAGGTGGACAGATTTTGCTTTGTACAGCAGGGCGCGGCTATTATCAGTCCTGGGGAGAGGCAGCAAGAGAGCTGCATCCAGGAGATATCGTCAATATCCCGCCGGAGGTAAAGCATTGGCATGGAGCAGTAAAAGACAGCTGGTTTGCCCATGTGGCTATTGAAGTTCCAGCGGAGGGCTCTTCGAATGAATGGTTGGAACCTGTAGAGGAAGCAGACTATAATAAACTTCCGTAAATATGCAGGTGCATTATATTGGCTATAGTACACCGTTTTTTTTTGAAATTTTGAGAGGGAAAATGATTTTAGATAGAAATTGGTGAATCATGAGAGGGGCGATTCTTCATGGATTTGATGAAAGAACAAAAATTTGGTTATGGATGTATGCGTTTGCCAGTACTCGATGCAAATAATCCGGCATCCTTTGATTATGAGAAGATTGAGGTGTTGTTCGATAACTATTTACAGCAGGGATTTACTTATTTTGATACGGCGTATACGTATCATGGTTATCATGCGGAAGAAGCCATAAAGAAGGCTCTGGTCAATCGTTATCCACGGACATCTTTCCAACTTGCAACCAAAATGCCACTTCGGGATTTTAAGGATACGGAAGATTTACAGCGGATTTTTGATGAACAGTGTAAAAATTGCGGTGTCGAATATTTTGATTTTTATTTGCTACACAATATGGGGACGAATGTCTACCAGAAATGTTGTAATTATGGTGCTTTTGATTTTGTACAGCGTATGCAGAAGGCAGGTAAGATTAAGGTCGTGGGGATGTCCTTCCATGACACGCCGCAGCTTTTGGATGAAATCCTGGCGGCACACGGTGAGGGAATAGACTTCGTTCAGTTGCAGATTAACTATGTGGATTGGGAGCAGCCAAATGTACAGTCGCGTCGTTGTCTGGAGGTTGCCAATCAATATCATAAACCTGTTATCGTTATGGAGCCATGCAAAGGGGGTACGCTGGCAAATCTTCCGGAGGAAGCTGAAAAATTATTGAAAGCATATAATCCAAAGGCGTCAATAGCCAGCTGGGCCATGCGGTTTGCGGCGAGTCAGCCGGGCGTATTTCGGGTACTCAGCGGCATGAACACGCTGCAGCAGGTCAGTGATAATGCAGAAACGTTCAAGGATTTTCAGCCATTGAATGAAGAAGAATGGGAAATTATCCGGACAGTCACGAAAATCATTAACGATGCGACAGCAATTCCCTGCACAGCTTGCGCGTACTGTACGCATGGC
The DNA here is from genome assembly GCA_002319795.1 of Megamonas sp. UBA1796. Classification (GTDB taxonomy): domain Bacteria; phylum Bacillota; class Negativicutes; order Selenomonadales; family Selenomonadaceae; genus UBA1796. Next base: position 34,141 of record DCFU01000042.1, on the reverse strand, counting down.
TGTCCAAAGAAGATTGCGATTCCGCAGTACTTTGCCCTATATAACAGCATTATGCGTACCACGGGAAGCTTTTCCAGCCAGATGGTTTACTATAATAACATTGCCTTGCAACACGGTAGGGCAGGCGATTGTATTGGTTGTAAACAGTGCGAACGTACCTGCCCACAGCATCTGCCGATTGTTGAGTACCTGAAGGTGGTTGCAGAAAAATTTGAGAAACAGAGCTTCCCCGGTCGGAAATGAATTACGTGCATATTCTTATACATAGTGGATACAGTTCAGCAAAAAGACAATGAAATAAGGGAAAAAATATTGGTCGTCTTGCATCGGCTTATTCGGAAAACTGCTGTCGAATTGGACAGCAGTTTTTTACGTGCACCCAGCATTGGGCACCTGCTCGTTGCTGCAAGTCCGACACGGGGGATGATAGTGCCCACCCTTTCACCTGCGTCAAGGGTCTTCACATTCCGAAAATACCATGAAATATTTAAGAATAGGAAGGAGTTTAAAACAAAATAATAGAATTACAGCTTATAGTTGCGAAGGCACTACCAGGTTTCATGAACCATAGTCAATGGCGATGATAAACTCTTGAGGTATCGAAAGGGGTGGATTTGATGAAAATTAGAGCCAAACTATTATTGGGATATATATTTGTTTCCTTGTTGATCATGATTATTTCTAGTGTTGCCGTATACGGTTTTAATAACATTGATGGTTATTATCAAAATATAATTCAGAAGGACGATATTGTAATTGTTAAATTAAGGGAAATTCAATTCTATTTTACAGGGCAGGCGAATGATGAAAGAGGATTTTTGCTTACTGGTAAACCTGAGTTTAAACAAGAAATTGGCGATAAGTCCAAACAAATAAAGGATCGGATTGAAAGTATAAAAAAAATTATTACTACGGAACAAGAACAGGAATTACTGGCAAAGATTGACCAAGAGCATTCCAAATTTACGCAGGTTAATTTTACTGTAATTGATTTGTATCTCGCTGGAAAACCAGAGGAAGCCAAACAGTTGTCTTTTTCAGATGGTCGGCAAACGCGTAAGGAATTAGAAACGAGTTTTAATGAATTGGTAACAACTGAAGCAGAAATGGCAAAAGACAACGCAATTTCTGCTGCGGCCCGATTGAGATTTTTGCTGCTTGTAATTCTAAGCGTGTCGGCAGGAGCTGTTATTACAGGGATTGCTGCCGGGCTTATTATGACACAGCAGATTACACGCCCCATCAATTTGTTGCAACAAGAATTGACTCAGTTAGCACATAGTGGTGGTGATTTGACACAGCGGATTGACATTAAGGGAAAAGATGAAATTTCTCAATTGGCGAATACGGTGAACTCTTTTCTGGCAAGTCTGCGGGATATTATGTCGCGGATTATGAGTAACGCTGAACAAGTAGCAGCATCCAGTGAAGAGCTTACGGCCAGTTCCGGGCAATCGGCCTTAGCAGCAAACCAGATCGCCTCTTCTATTAATAGTGTTGCGAGTGGAGCCAAGGAACAGCTATCGGCGGTAAATGAAACTTCTGCCATTGTAGAGCAAATATCGACGGGTATACAGCAAGCCGCTGACAACTCCAATAAAATAGCAAAACAATCAGCCGAGGCTGTTGTAAAGGCGAAAGATGGAGGAAATACAGTGGCAAAAGCCGTAAACCAGATGAAGTATATTGAGAACACGGTTAATTCATCGGCTGAGGTCGTTGCCAAGCTCGGTGCGCGTTCAAAAGAAATCAGTCAAATTGTCGATACGATTGCCAGTCTTGCTGCACAAACCAACCTTTTAGCGCTCAATGCAGCTATTGAGGCAGCTCAGGCAGGAGAAAAGGGACGAGGTTTCGCAGTGGTTGCCGATGAAGTAAAGAAACTGGCAGAGCAGTCTCATGAAGCAACACAAAAAATAGCTGAGATGATTGGTGAGGTCCAGAGCGATACGGATCATGCTGTTGCAGCCATGAATAACGGAACCCGTGAGGTTAAAAACGGGGCTGAAGTGGTCGTTGCGGCTGGTGCCGCCTTTGACGATATAGTGGAAATGGTTTCACGGGTTTCAGATCAGGTTCGCGAGATTTCAGAAGCTATTCGACAGATTGCGGGTGGCAGCCAGCGAATTGTTGAATCTGTCAGAAAGATTGAGACGCTGAGTGAATCATCAGCAAGTGAGGCACAAACTGTTTCGGCGGGGACTGAAGAACAATTGGCTTCCATGGAAGAAATATCCTCGTCAAGCGAAGCACTCTCGACATTGGCACAAGAGCTTCGGGCAGCAGTAGATAAATTTCGTGTCTGAGCAGGGAAGGATAATTAAAAATGCGTAAATTGCAGGGGATAGTGGAAGGTATTTTAGATAATGAAACAAGAGCTTAACTATTTTCGTATTGGTAGTGCTTATGGCGGCTGTCAGAAATGGTTTCCCAATTACTGGATGCGGCTTGGTGGCTGTGCGGCAGTAACGGCCTGTGATTGCAGTATTTATTTTTCGCTGTATAAAGATAAGGCGAATCTATATCCTTATGCTCCACACAATATAACGCGTGAGGACTACATTCGTTTTTCTGAGATCATGAAACCATATCTGCGTCCACGTATGTCGGGAATTGACCGTTTAAATATATATGTGGATGGTTTTGGGAAATATCTTTCTGCTTGTGGAGAAATGGATATAAAATTATCTGCCTGGGAAGGCGGACATCGTCTTGCAGAAACTAAAGATATGATTCGCCAACAAATTGACAAGGGCTTTCCTATTCCCTATCTGATGTTAAAGCATGCAGATCCAAGCTTTCGTGATTATGTATGGCATTGGTTTTTGCTTACAGGTTATGAGGAATTTGAAGATGCTTTCATGGTCAAGGTTGTAACCTATGGTTCATGGTGCTGGCTGCAGTTGGCTGAACTTTGGAATACAGGCTATGAGCGCAAGGGCGGGTTCGTACTTTTCTATACGGATAGTGCAAGGCGGACAATGGATTTGACATAAAAAGAAACGAACATTTTTTTGCAGCAAGCAGCAGTTTTTTTGTATACAGAAATTTATTTTATTGACATAATGGGGAAATATGGGGGCATAAAAGGTGGAAAAGAAGAGAGAGCAAACTATGTTGGAGGTTATTGAGCCGGATTATATGACGGAGTTTTCTTGTAATGGTTTGCGCTGCCCCGATACCTGCTGCAAGGGCTGGGATATTGTGATTGATGAAGCTACCTGCGAACGATATCAAAAAAGCAATAATACGGAGTTTAAAACCATGCTTTCGCGTGCGATTGTACATAGAAATGAGCGTACACGCAAGGGAGAAGAAGATATTGCCTGTATTCGCATGGGAAAGGGAAACCGCTGTTTGTTTTTATGTAATGATGGCCTTTGTATGATTCAAAGAAGGACGGACGAAAAAAACTTATCTGAGACTTGTCGTACGTATCCACGCGTGCTTTATATATGGAATGAAGAATTTGTAGAACGCTCGCTTTGTGTATCCTGTCCGGAAGCTGTACATTTAATTTTGGAACGTAAAGAGCCGCTGCGTTTTGTGAGAAGAAAAATTGCGGCTGCAGAACTCGATGGGCTGCGTATCACCGATAAGGGGCAGCGCCTGAAGGTAAATTGTTTGCCGTTGCGACGGTTTTTAATTCATGTTTTGCAGGATCGTAAGCTGTCGCTGACAAGGCGGCTGCAAATAGCAAATGAATTTTTTTGGCAGGCAGGAGGAATGTGCGGCCATCATGCAGAGAGGAAATTTGAGCATATCATGGACGACTACCAAGGTTTGCTGCATACAGAGGAGCTTACACCTGTACTGACTGGTAATGTTGTGCCCTGCAATGATGTAGTGGAACAGCAGCTGGGGAGTATACGGGACTTGTTTTTTCAACGGTTGCAGAATCCTGCACTGCGTACGGATTTTCGTCAGCAATTGGAAGAGGTTTTAGCGCATTGGGAATTGAAAAGCAGGGCATTGATTCCCCGTAAGGGGGTGGAGCAATATATAGAAGACCGGGAACTTTATCAGTTGTTTCTGTTGCCGAAATATAGTGCATTATTGGAAACCTATCTTGTGAATGAGGTATTTAAAGATATGTTTATTACCGAGACAGATCCGGCATTTTACCTCGGATGGTTCCGTCTGCTGGTTCAGTTTGTTATCGTGCGGGCACTGCTTTTGACTACTCTGTCCGAATCAGGCACTGAACTCACACAGAACCAGATTATAGAGGAGATTCAGCAGACAAGTCGTGTGATTGGGCATGATGAGCTTTATCTGGAGCAGGCAGCCAGGCAGCAGTTTGCTGTCGGGCAATCGGAGGAGATGGCACTACGCCATTTTTGCGATAGTCTGCTTCAGCCAATATGGGTAAGGCAGGAACCAGCATGATTTTATTCATGGTACCATTTTCGGCTTGCATTACATAAAAAAGGCACACCATCGAGCACAAGTTGTGCAGTGGTGTGCTTTTTTATTACATTACTCGATCAGGTATGCATGCACAATTTCGCCATAATAAGCGATATGAACGTCTTTATTTGCACCAGAAAAAGAACTGTCAACATCTTGTGGATAGCAAGCGGCTTGATTTTCCGGTGTCATGGCCTGTAAATTTTGTTTTTGTCTGTAGACGACTTTACATTCAAGTGTCAAAGGCAGTTCCCGGATGCCTGGAACTGAAATTATCCATGGAGATTCAAGGGTCAGACCGAGTTCTTTAATTTTATCCGTTGTATGGCCGCTTTTTGTTCCACAGTAGCCTGGAATTTTTTTGTCATATGCACCGTATGGAATATTAACTGTGAATTCCGCGTTTTTGTCAAGCTGCTCCCTGGTAAAGCGTCCCTCACGAACAAAGGTTATAAACGTGGGTTTTCGCCATACGATACCCAACATTCCCCAGGCAATCGTCATGGAGTTCACTCGGTTGTTCGTTTTTGTTGTTAATAAAACACCATTTTGTAAAGCTTGCAAAATCTCCTTAGCATAGTCGGATACATTAATTTCTTTTTTCATGGCCTATATTCACGCCTTTCTTTGCCTTTACAGTAGAAAATGTTATGCAGATGGGACATCTTGATTGTTTTGCTGGACATACGTGTCTTACTGAAAACTGTCTATGGGCGTAAGCTTTGACTGAACTGTGTGAAGTTGGAAATCAAAGCAGGAAAAATACCACGTAAAAAACTATTCGATGCGGAAGTTATCTATTCCTCTAATAGTGAATGCGAAAAAGGGGCAGATCAGGAGACAGATGAAGTGGTATTCGTTGGTTAGGATCTTTAAAAGTTTTCTGTTGCGCTATAACTATATTTTGCATTATAAATCAACGGCTGCAACCTTTCGCGTTTGTCGATATGATTTTGTTTGTGAGTGTACTCCCCTAAGTTTGTTATATTTAATATGAATATTTTGATATTGTATAATTTTTAAAATTATATTAAAATTGGCACATATAGAAATTAATTTAAGAGAGAAGGGAACTTCAGGTATGTACAAAAAAGTAGGTAGTATATTATTGGTCCTGATGTGCGCATTGTTGTTAAACTTCCAGGCAGCATTTGCCGCACAAAAACTTCCTGATGTAGTTATTTTGGCAACGGGAGGTACAATTGCCGGTTCGGGTGCAACTTCAACAACAACAGTTGGCTATACTGCGGCTACCGTTCCTGTGGAGAATTTAATCAACAGCGTTCCTGAATTAAAAAAAGTGGCCAATGTTAGGGGAGAACAAGTGTGCCAAATTGCAAGCGAGAATATGACGAATGCAGTATGGCTTAAACTCGCTGACCGCATTAATACATTGTTAGCTCGTGATGATGTCGATGGTATCGTAGTCACCCATGGGACAGATACTATTGAGGAAACGGCGTACTTCCTGAATCTGGTGGTAAAAAGCGACAAACCAGTTGTCATTGTCGGTGCTATGCGTCCACCTACAGCATTAAGCGCTGATGGCCCTATTAATTTGTATAATGCAGTTATCCTGGCTGGCAGCAAAGAAGCGGTTGGCAAGGGGGTACTGGTTACTTTGAATGATACGATTAATGGTGCTCGTGATGTAACGAAAACAAATACGGCATTATGCGATACATTCCGAGCTCCTGAGCTTGGATATCTGGGCTATATGCAAGATTCCAAACCACATTTTTACAAAGAATCCATCCGCAAACATACGGCGCAAACTGAATTTGATGTCAGTGGCTTGACGGAACTTCCGCAGGTAGATATTGCATACGGCTATGCCAATAATAGTCGGGTTATGCTTGACGCAGCTGTAAGTGCTAATGCAAAGGGCATTGTTTATGCAGGCGTTGGTGATGGCAGCCTGTCTACGGATGTTAAAGCAGGACTCATTGATGCTCAGAAAAAGGGCGTCGTAATCGTCAGAAGTTCTCGCGTTGGTAATGGCATTATCGCACGTAATGGCGAGGCGAATGACGATCAACTGCACTTTGTAGCGTCTGATACGTTAAATCCTCAAAAAGCACGTATTTTGTTGATGCTTGCTTTAACAAAAACGACGGATCCTCAAAAAATTCAACAGATGTTCTGGGAATACTAATTCGATAAATTCCGGTAGATTTGAAGCTAATGAAAGCCCCTCGGGAGATGTCCAGAAAATGAACTTGCAGTTCGTCTTTGGATGTTTACAGGAGGGGCTTTCTTTTATATGTTTTGCTGCTGCATGACGGCTGCCTGTATGACTGTGTGTTTTGAACGATAGCCTTTTGAAGTAATCCAATCGTCTGCCTGTTTTTTCTTAAGAAAATGGTGTATAATTTTTGTATATAGTATATTTCAGTTTGAGAGGAGCGTTGTTTTATGTTGCAATTTCATTATTTTGGACATGCGTGCTTTTTATTGGATGATGGAAAGTATAAAGTGCTGGTAGATCCATATTTCACAGGAAATCCTGTGGCAACTGCGGAGCCTGAGGCAATAGAATGTGATTATATTTTGCTTTCGCATGCGCATCAGGATCATCTGGGTGATGCACCGGCGATTGCCAAAAGAACAGGTGCGGTGGTGATTGGTGTGCCGGAGGTTTTGCAGCTCTGTGTGCAGCAGGAAGGCGGCATTCAGGTGCATGGGATGAACCTCGGAGGTTCACAGCAGCTCCCCTTTGGGAAGATACGCATGACTTTAGCGCTGCACAGCTCCGGAGTACCAGGTGGAATAGCCTGCGGCTACGTTATTCAGATGGGCGGGATCAATGTATATTTTGCGGGTGACACGGCCTTGTTCGGTGATATGAAGCTCATTGGGCACAAGGATCCGCTTGATTATGCGTTGCTGCCAATCGGCGATAATTATACCATGGGTCTTGAGGACGCAGCGGTAGCGGCACAATGGTTGAATGTGCGGCATGTAATTCCAATTCATTATAATACATGGCCGGTTATTTCGCAGGAAGTTGAGCGCTATAAGGAGCTTACAGAAACTATGTCACGTGCGGAAGTTCATATTGTAAAGCCGGGAGAGGTCCTGGAGCTTGTCAAGTGAGCCGGGAAAAGTTAATTGTGATTTTGGGACCGACGGCCGTAGGGAAGACCAGGCTGTCGATTGATTTGGCTGCTAGAATGCATACAGATATATTGTCTGGTGACTCTATGCTGGTTTATAAGGGGTTCAATATTGGTACGGCAAAACCAACCGCTGAGGAACAGGCTGGAGTGAAGCATTTTCTTATTGATATATTGCCTGCGGAAGCAAGCTTCAACGTAACGGATTTTCAAGCCCGGGCGGTGGAGCGTATCCGCAAGCTTAATATATGTGGGTGTATTCCTATATTGGCTGGCGGAACGGGGCTGTATATAAAGTCATTGATAGAAGGTTATCGCTTCAACACGGCTCCGGGAAATGCAGCCTATCGTCAGGAGCTGGAACATCTGGCCGTGGAAAAAGGAAAGGGCTATGTGCATGCGATGTTGGCCCAGGTAGATCCAGCAGCAGCTAGCCGTTTGCACGTAAATGATTTCCGACGTGTTATCCGGGCGTTAGAAGTCTACCATTTTGGCAGAGAAACCATTTCGCAGGATAAACAACAGGCCGCGGATTTGTTGGCTTATGATGTTTATGTTGTCGGTCTTTGCCGTGCACGTGCTGATCTGTATGAACGTATTAATGCCCGTGTGGATGCTATGTTCACGGCGGGTCTTGAGGATGAGGTATCTGGCTTGCTGCGTGCAGGTGTACCTCGTACGGCACAGGCTATGCAGGGGATTGGCTACAAGGAAACTGCCGCTTATCTTTGCGGAGAAATCACACGGGATAGTGCGATTGGACAGATAAAAAAGTCAACACGAAATTTTGCCAAACGACAGCTGACCTGGTATAGGAAAATGCCATATGTTCATTGGTACGATGTGGGGACTATGCCGGAAAAAAGCCTTTTGGAAATGGTTTATAACGATATAGCAGGATATTTTGCCGCTAAGGGAGAATTCTAATTATGCAGGACAGGTTTATAAGGAAATGCAGGGGGGATTTTAATGCCAGCAAAATTTATTAATTTACAGGATAGTTTTTTGAATCAGGTACGAAAAGAGAACATTGCTGTAGTTATCCATCTTGTCAATGGATTTCAGCTTAAGGGCAATGTAAAAGGATTCGATAATTTTACCGTAATTCTTGATACGCTTGGCAAACAGCAACTTGTTTATAAACATGCTATATCTACGATTACTCCGGCGAAGCCGATTACCGGAAGCTATGAGCTGGAGAAAAAAGACGATGGACAAGCATAAGCTGACAGGGCAAAGCTGTAATCGCTTTGCTCTATTTTTTCATAAGAAAAAGAACAAAAGTTCGCAAGGAGAGAATGATGAGAAAAAGAGGATTTGAAGTTGTAAGCAGTTATAACGGTGCAGATATCCATTTACCTAAGAGGAAAACTGGCAGCAGTGCCGGGTACGATATTGAAGCCGCGGAGAAGGCCGTCCTTTCTCCGCACAAGGTAACTTTGGTGCCGACCGGTCTTAAGGTTTATATGCAGCAGAATGAGTATCTGGGAATCCATGTGCGATCTGGTTTTTCTATCAAAAATCTGGTTTCCTGTATCAATGCGCAGGGAATCATTGACGCCGATTATTACAATAATGAGGATAACGAAGGCCATATTATGGTTGCGCTTATCAATCATGGGACAGAGGAGGTTCATATTGATAAAGGGATGCGTATTGCCCAGGGGATTTTCTATTCTTATCTTGTTGTGGATGGCGATGTCGCAGGGTGCGGGCGCAAACGTCATGGCGGCATGGGGTCGACGGGGGAGATATAATGGATGATATGGATTTGTTTTCTGCGGCGGAGTCTTCGGCATCTTATCGGTATGAACCGCTGGCGCAGCGTATGCGGCCACGTAATTTTGATGAGTTTATCGGGCAGGAGGATGCTGTGGGCCGGGGAAAGTATCTCAGAAAAATGATTGAAGCCGATCAAATTCCTTCGATGATTTTCTATGGTCCGCCGGGTACGGGTAAGACCACGCTTGCCCAGATGATTGCCGGCATTACAAATAGTGTGTTTAAAAAACTCAATGCGGTGTCTGCGGGGATCAATGATATACGTAAGATTGTTGATGAGGCAGCGGAGCAAAGAAAATTTTATCAAAAACGTACAATTGTATTCATAGATGAAATCCATCGTTTCAATAAAAGCCAACAGGATGTATTGCTGCCTTATGTAGAGGATGGCAGGCTCATTTTGATTGGAGCGACGACAGAAAACCCATATTTTGAAGTGAACCGCGCATTGCTTTCCCGTGTACGTCTTGTACGGCTCTCCATGCTGACAGATGGACAGATTGTGCGTATATTGCGGCAGGCCTTGCAGGATAAGGAACGTGGCCTGGGAAATAATAGTTTGTGCTGCACGGATGAGGTTTTGGAGGCTATGGCGCAGTTAGCTGGTGGCGACGGGCGCATGGCTTTAAATCTTTTGGAACAGGCAGCAGCTATGATAGCCACCCCGGCAGGCAGCATTACTATGGAAAGCCTGCAAAGCATCGTGGGAGAACGTATGCAGAGTTATGATAAAAAGGGTGATAATCATTATGATACGGTTTCAGCCTTTATCAAGAGTATGCGCGGCAGCGATCCGGATGCTGCGGTGCATTATTTGGCACGCATGATTGCAGCGGGCGAGGATACAAACTTCATTGCCCGCCGTGTAGTGATTTGTGCCGCAGAGGATGTGGGGAATGCGAATCCACAGGCTTTGGTAGTGGCGATGGCAGCTGTACAGGCAGTACAGTTTGTCGGTATGCCGGAGGCCAGAATCCCGCTTGCCCAGGCAGTCATATATGTGGCTTCTTCCCCGAAGAGCAATGCGTCATACATGGCGGTGGATCATGCGCTCGCAGATGTGCGCAGTCGCAATTGCGGGGCTGTACCCATGCATCTCCGGGATGCGCATTATAAAGGCGCAGAGAAGCTGGGGCATGGTACCGACTATATGTATCCGCATGATGCTCCAGAGCATTTCCTGCGGCAGGAATACATGCCGCGGGAGATGAAAGAGGAGAGATACTATCACCCGTCGGAGAATGGTGAAGAAAAAATATTGCAGGCGTATTTAAAGAAATGCTGGCCGGAACGAGAATAAAGGTTTTTGACAGACAAGACTGGCTGTGCTATATTGATAGGTAATAAATCATATTAGTTTACTGGGAGTTGCGGGGTGATTTTTTGAAGCTTTCAACAAGAGGACGATATGGTGTGGCAGCTCTGTATGAGCTTGCACTTCACTATGGAGAGGGAGCCGTGTCCCTTCGCAGCATCGCGGATAATCAGGGGATTTCGGAGCACTATTTGGAGCAGCTCATGGCCACGTTGCGCAATGCCGGTTTTGTAAGAAGTGTGCGTGGTGCACAGGGAGGCTATATGTTGGCGCGTGAACCGCAAAAGGTGACAATTGGCGAAATCGTTACCGCGATGGAGGGGCCTATTGCCTTGGTTGACTGTCTGCTGACAAGCGCGGAGGCAGAAAACCAGTGTTGTGCTAAGGCGGGACATTGCGTAACACGCGGGGTTTGGGAAAAGGTATGCGACAGTATCAATTATGTACTGAATAATATTACGTTGGCTGAACTTTGCCGCGATAATAGCAAGCAGGAAGGAAATATAAAATGAGACATCCGGTTTACCTTGACTATGCGGCGACGACTCCGTTGGACAAGGACATTGCGGAAAGGATGCTTCCTTATATGACGGGTGTCTTTGGCAACCCTTCAAGTTTGCATAGCTTTGGACAGGAAGCGCGCCAGGCAGTTGCAAAAGCGCGCGGACAGTTGGCGGCGCTTTTGTGTGCCGGACCGCAGGAAATATTTTTTACGAGTGGCGGCAGTGAAAGTGACAACTGGGCTATCAAGGGAATCGCACTTGCGAATCAAAATGCGCGGAAACATATTATTACAACACAGATAGAACATCACGCTGTACTGCATACCTGTGCGTGGCTCGAGCAGCAGGGATTTCGCGTGACTTATCTGCCAGTAGATGTGGAAGGGCGTGTATCCATTACAGCGCTGAAACAGGCTTTGGATGATGATACGCTTCTTGTAAGCATTATGGCGGCGAATAATGAAGTCGGAACAATCGAGCCGATTGAAGAAATTGGAGTGCTTACGAAAGAAAAGGGCGTTTATTTTCATGTGGATGCTGTACAAGCTGTGGCACATATTCCTTTGGATGTCCGGAAGATGCAGGTGGATGCGTTGTCTCTTTCCGGGCACAAGTTTTATGGACCAAAGGGAATTGGTGCTCTTTATCTGCGGCAGGGTGTCGGAATAGTTCCGTTTATGCATGGAGGCGCGCAGGAAAGAAATATGCGTGCCGGAACAGAAAATGTTCCGGGAATCATAGGTCTGGGTATGGCTGCAGAGCTTGCTGCAGCTTCATTGGCAGAGGAAATGGAACGTTTATCGGTTCTGCGTGAGAGGCTGATACGGGGAGTTCTATGTATAGATGGTGCGTGGATCAATGGTTCACGTGTGCAGCGCTTACCTGGTAATGTGAATTTTGGTATACAGGGCATTGAAAGTGATGTGCTTCTTTTGCGCCTTGATATGGCAGGGTTTGCTGTTTCGGGTGGCAGTGCCTGTAGTGCTGGTTCTTTGGAGCCTTCTCATGTGTTGCTTGCTATGGGCCAGGATGCGGAAAAGGCAAATTCGGCAATTCGTGTCAGTATGGGTAATAAAACTGTAGAGCAGGATGTGGATGAATTTTTATTGGAACTGCAGAAAATTGTATCCGATATACGGGAATTGAAAAAATAAATGTAAATTATTGCTTGACAATTTTGCATGAGATTGTTAATATAAGTCCATACATAGAGTACAGTCGATGAACAGGAAGAGTAGCTTTAGGAAGGCAGATACAGAGAACCGGCGTTTGGTGCGAGTCCGGTGAAGCTGATAAAGTGAATGGATCTGTGAGATACAGCTTTGAGCCGTTTTTGGGGTAGGAGCTGTCGGGAATGTTTCGCCGTTATCAGAAACCGGGTATCGGATTTTATCCTGTACCTTGTACTGAGTTGGGCATTATGCCAACAAGGGTGGTACCGCGTGAGTTAAAGCCTCTCGTCCCTTTACCGGGATGAGAGGCTTTTTATATTTTAGGAGGGAAAAGACATGCAGAATATTCGATTTCAGGAAAAAAAAGGAGAAGATCTTCGTTGGATAACTATTACGATATTGTTTCTGGCGATCGGCGTAATTCTTCGTATGGTTTCACCAAATATAGGCGGCATATCTTTGAACTGGAATATTGTCATGTATACGCTGGCAATCATGCTCTGCCGTCCTTCAGCGAAACAGGGTTTTGGCATCGGGATAGTGTCCGGGCTGGTGGCGACAATGTCTTCGAAAGCTGCTATCCCTTATGTGAACCTTGTGAGCGATCCGTTGGCAGCTTTGCTTTGTGCGATGCTTGCAGGGCGGTATGTTTGCCGGATACGTTTGTTTCGTATAAATCTTGAGCCGGTATTACTGGTTTTTGTTACGACCTTTATCAGTGGTGGCAGCTTTGTACTACTTACTAAAATCATTTTAAGCCTGCCTATGAATGTCTTTCTCTTTGCCATGCTTCCGGTAGTACTTTTGGTTGCTTGTCTGGGAGCTGTTGCAGGACAATTGCTATATCATCCGGCTGACAGGATATTCAATGCGACTGCCTCAAACCAAAACCAGAAAAAATTCAGCATGAAAAATGTCAATGCTGTAATTCCCAAGGGATCTTTTACCGTAGTAACAGGAGCGAATGGAGAGGGAAAAACATCCTTGCTGCTTACGATTGCCGGCGCGCGCATGGATTATTTTGAAGATATGAAGGACAGTCGGCTTGTGGTAAATGGAATCGATATTTTGGAGTCGTCACGTGAGATTTTGAAAAGCAAAGCTGGGATGGTTATGGCCGATTATGAAGGACAGCTTGTAACAGAAAATGTTGGTGATGAAATTGATTTTTCCTTGGAAAATGCCGGGTATACGGTGGAAAAAATACAAAAACGTCGGCAGGAAGTTTTGGAAATGACTGGGCTGGCTGGATTCGGGAACAGAAAAATCGTATCATTGTCAGGTGGGCAGAAACAGCGTCTGGCAATTGCTGTTATGCTGGCACTGCATACGGACATATTGCTTTTGGATGAACCTGTGGCTGCTATAGACCCTGAAGGAGCCAGAGAAATTTATACATTATTGGAAGATATAAGGGAAAAATACGGAACAACTATCATTACAGCCGAACATGATTTGAAATATGTTTTGCCTTATGCGACGCAAATGCTTGTACTTGAGGATGGCGGACTGAAGATTGCGGGTACCATGCAGGAAGGGATGGAATATATGTACGAACATGACATTTATGCAGAAGCAATCCCTTTGCAGACAAAAATTTATTTGGAATTGGGGGAATTGTCATGATTGAAATAAGAGACATGACCTATGGCTATAATGAAGAAAAGAAAGTCATACAAAATGTCAGCTTTTCACTGAGAAATGGAGAAATCCTGGCAATTGCAGGCCGGAATGGGACGGGGAAAACTACAATCACACGTCTTGTTATGGGACTTTTAAAACCGGAGCAGGGAACGGTGTTTTTCGATGGCCGTGATGTTACGCAATCCCCGGCGGCAGAACGCTCGGCCGTTATCGGTTATGTTTTTCAAAATCCTGACAGCCAGATTTTTGCCAATACGGTTTTAGAGGAGGCAATGTATTCGCCGCTTCAGCATGGATACTCTGGAAAACAAGCGGAAGAAAAAGCAAGAAAGGCTTTGCGGGAAGTGGCTTTACTGGAATTTGCAGAAAGGTCGCCGCAGCTTTTGTCCAGAGGACAGAAGCAAAGACTGGCAATTGCTTCTGCCTTGGCAGCAGAGCCTGAAGTACTTATCCTGGATGAGCCGACTTCAGGGCAGGACTGCAGGGAACGGGTCCAGCTTTTGCGCCTTATGAGAAAGTTGAATGAGGAAGGAATGTCCATACTCCTCGTAACACATGATATGGATATCCTGGCTGAACATGCAACACGGATGCTCGTACTGGAGCAGGGGCATATTGGCTTTGAGGGTAAGCCGGCAGAGCTTTTTTCAGACAAGGAAAAAACGGAGGCGTTGGGGCTTGAACTGCCTGAGGCGGTGCGCGTGAGTGCGGAGCTTGGGCTGCCAATTTGCCTCACGCCGGCAGAAATATATGCGAAATTAGTGAGGAGGACGGGTACGCATGCGTGACTTAGCAGCTTTTACAAAAATACTTTTAGCCCTTATGGTTTCTATAAATTCATTTTTGACAACTGAACCTTTGGTATTGGCTGTATTTTTAGGTGCAGAATATGTGTCAGTATTTTTTTTGACAAAAAAGAAAAGTGCTGCACGGGCCCTTGCGATGCTGTTTGTTTTTGCCTGCATGCTGTTAGGGATACAGCTCCTTTGCGGCTCCTCTGTTACACTTTCCCTGCTGTCGGCTATGCGCATGGCCATCATGGCAAATTCAATGGTATTGGTATTATTTTCCACAAAGACACAACAGCTGACGGCAGCCTTGGTGAAACAGTGTCATTTGTCATATAGCTATGCCTTCATGGTTACGGCAATTTTTCGCTTCGTACCAGATCTTTTGGCAGAGAGTCACAGTGTTTCAGAAGCACAGGCATGCCGGGGGTATAAAAGCGGTGGCTCTCCATATAATCGTATGCGCAGCTATATGATGCTGATAAAGCCTATGGTGTTTCGAGCCATCGCACGTAGTGAAAACATGGCAGTAAGCCTTGAAATGCGTGGCTTTGGGGATAGCAGCCGACGTACATTTATGTCGGAAACCCACATGGTGGTCGTGGATTATGCTGCAGTAGCGTTCTTTATCCTTTTTTCCGTGTGCTTATTGCGGTTTTTGTGAACTGAAGCGATGCTGTTGTGTCAGAACAATTCTTTCTGTTCATCGGTAAAAGCGTTATACGTTGGGAGCAAGTCCTCGCAGTGCAAAAATAAGGACGCTGCGTTGTC
Source organism: Megamonas sp. UBA1796 (assembly GCA_002319795.1). Classification (GTDB taxonomy): domain Bacteria; phylum Bacillota; class Negativicutes; order Selenomonadales; family Selenomonadaceae; genus UBA1796. Next base: position 18,640 of record DCFU01000042.1, on the reverse strand, counting down.
AATATACGTTATTTTTTTGTTTGAGAAGAACATTTTATTGCATGTAACCCATCGATACTTAAAAACTATTATAGATAAAGCAGGTTTTCTCCCATAAAGCACGAATCTATTTAGTATTACAATGAAATGAGGCGATAGAATGAGCTCCAAACCTAAAAACCATGATAAAAAATATGGTACACACTGCACCTTCCTGCATCAACTAACCATGCTCAAACTCGAAAGCCTGCCAGAGCTTCACTCTTTATCCGAAGAGAAAATCTATGAGCTTTACTGCCAAACTTACGAGAATTTCAAAACAGCCGTTAAAGCAAAAGCTGATTCTTGTAAACAAGAAACCGAAAAGATCGATTAAATTCTTTTCCGCACTCCTATAAACTATGGAGTGCGGATTTTTATTTTATATTTTTTCCCAATGGCAGCCACAATCTCTTTGTACAGGATTCGCTGCTTCGTTCTCCGTTCAATTCGAGGTGGCTGTTTACTATTCCCAGCACCGAAATTCACTTGTTGATTTGATAGGTCAATAATCCTAATTTGGAAATTATTTATGTTCAGGGGTTATTGTTTTTGGCTTATAAATTTTTGTACAAATATATTTATCGGTAGCAAAATCGAGCATTTCCTGCCAGGAAGAGAAATCTGCAGATTTTTTGACAAAGGCATCCATACGTGTTTCAGACAGCTCCTCAAAATCTTTCTGACATGTAATATGGAAGTTTCCACCAAGCAGAAATTTTTCAAAGGAACGATATCGGGTATATCTTCGCATGAAAGATGTATTGAAAAGTTCGTTGAAATCTATGAGCTGCGGCATGGAATCGTTTGGAAGCTTGTAATAGCCAGTTATTTTTAAAGACAAGAGAATCACCCCGTTCTGTTTTTTTGCAGATGCAAATATTGTGTCTGCGTTTTTTTATTATACTATAAATGTGTCTAAAGTTTTATAAGAGAAAATAGAAAAACTTGAAAATAAAGCATGGATTTATTTGTTTTCAGAGCATGGTTAATGTATAATAAAGGATGATTGCTATGTTTTATAAATTTTGAGGAGGAATTATTTAAAATGATAGGAAATATTTTGCGTGAGGAACGTGAACGGCAAAATTTTACGATAAAAGATGTTGAGAGAGAAACAAGTATTCGTGCTTTTTATATAGAGTCGATTGAGAATGAAAAATATGATGCACTTCCAGGTGAAGTTTATACCAAAGGATTTATTAAGAATTATGCTGTTTTCTTGAAACTGGATACGAGAAAAATTCTGCAACAATACAATGAAGAGGTTCATGCAGATTTGCCCGAGACACAGCCTGAAGCTGTGTCTGATAAGCCCAAACAGATGGAATACAGGGACACGGGCAGTGCCGGGGTGAATTCACGTTCCAGTGATGATTTCAAGGAGCGAATGGAAAAATCCAGGCGATCACAAAAACTCCTGGTAGGGGTGTTGGTCCTTTTCTTTATTGCGGGGGGAGCCTATTTCTTTTTAGGTTCGGAGAATACGGCTAAACCAGTTCCGCCAAAACAGGTCACGGAGACAAAAAAAACCGTGGACGAAACGCCTGCTCCCGCACCTGCGGCGCCACAAGAGAAGAAGTTCGATGATGTTGAGATTTCGGCTAAATTCACGGCTGCCTGCTGGATGAAAGTAGAGGCAGACGGGAAAACAATTTTTGAGGGTACAGTAGAAAAGGGAAAATCTTTTTCCTGGAAAGGGCAGAATAAGGTGGTCATCACCGCGGGCAATGCTGGTGCCATTGATGTAACGCATAATGGTAAGGATATTGGAAAGTTGGGCGAAATAGGAGAAGTGGTTTCGAAAGGATTCAGCAAAGATAAAGTCGAGGACATAAAATAAAAGAGGAATTTTAATGAGTGGTTTTTTGCCGATTAGCAGGACGGATATGGAACAGCGTGGCTGGGATGCGCTGGATTTTATTTTTGTTTCCGGCGATGCTTATGTCGATCATCCAAGCTTTGGCCCGGCCATTATTTGTCGTTTATTGGAAAAGCATGGTTATCGTGTGGGAATTATAGCACAGCCGGACTGGCGCAGTACAACTGATTTTGCCAGGCTGGGGAAACCGCGGCTTGGTTTCCTTGTATCCAGCGGTAATATGGATTCTTTGCTGAATAAGTTTACTGCGGCTAAAAAGACGCGACATGCAGATGCTTATTCACCTGGTGGTCAGGCAGGCTGCCGGCCGGAAAGGGCGGTTATTGTTTATTGTAACTGTTTACGGCAGTTGTGGAAGGATGTTCCGCTTATTATCGGGGGCATTGAAGCCAGTCTTCGCAGGCTGGCACATTATGATTACTGGTCGAATTGTGTACGCCGGTCTATTTTGGCAGATAGTCAGGCGGATCTGCTTATATATGGGATGGGTGAACGCCAGATTCTTGAAATAGCAGCGGATTTACATCAGGGGTTGCCTGTCAGCGATATTCAGGATGTTAAAGGCACATGTTACAAGGTACCTGATTTTGATTATGTCTGGGATTATGAAAAGCTGCCGTCTTTTGCGGAGGTAACAAAGTCTAAAAATCTTTTTGCCGAGGCTTTTAAAATAGAGTATTTGGAACAGGATCCGATACGTGGACGGAAGCTGGTTCAGCAGACGGATGGATTTTGCGTGGTCCAGAATTCACCGGCAATGCCGCTCAGTGAGGCGGAGATGGATGAAGTGTATGATTTGCCTTACGAACGCATGTGGCATCCTTGTTACGATGAGGCAGGCGGAGTTCCGGCTATTAGGGAAGTACAGTTCAGTCTGGTGAGCCATAGGGGATGTTTCGGCGGATGTAATTTTTGTGCAATTATTTCGCATCAGGGGCGTATTATACAGCATCGCAGCCATGCATCAATTCTTCGTGAGGCGAGCTTGCTTACCCATATGAAGGAATTTAAAGGATATATACATGATGTGGGAGGTCCAACGGCTAATTTTCGCCGAACCTCTTGTGATATGCAGCTTCAGCGGGGAACTTGCCGGGGCAAGTCCTGCTTGTCTCCAGTTCCGTGCCGCAGTCTGATAGCCGATCATAGCGATTATTTGTCACTTTTACGAGAACTGCGTGCTTTACCCGGCGTGAAACGGGTATTTATCCGTTCCGGGATACGTTTCGATTATTTATTGTTGGCGAAGGATGATTTTCTGAGGGAACTTTGCAAATATCACATCAGTGGGCAGCTGAAAATTGCGCCGGAGCATGTCTCACAACGTGTAACGACGATTATGGGAAAGTCTGCTAAGAATATATATTTGGAGTTTGCGGAGCGATTTCGCCGCATGAATGAAAAGCTCGGCAAAAAGCAGTATCTGGTGCCGTATTTCATGTCGAGCCATCCGGGAGCACATCTGCAAGACGCAGTAGAACTGGCAGAGTTCATTCGTGATTTGGGTTATCGGCCTGAGCAGGTACAGGATTTTATACCTACGCCTGGGACACTGGCAACCTGTATATATTACAGTGGCATACATCCACTTACGGGAGAAAAAGTTTACACGGCAACTTCCTATGAGGAAAAACGGATGCAGCGTGCTCTAATGCAGTATTGGGAGCCCTGCAACCATGCGATTGTAAGCAAAGCATTACACCTTGCGCATCGTACGGATCTTATAGGTTATGATAGAAAATGTCTGGTAAAGCCTTTAAACAGCGGAGGAAAGCGTTTAAGGGCAGAATCGGCTGGCAGGACAGGAAAAAGCAAACGGAATAAAAGTGTAAAAGAGAAGGTGTAGATATGCGTTGTCCTTTTTGCAAGAAAGCAGACAGCCGGGTTATTGATTCACGTGCGGCTGATGATGGGAATACGATTCGGCGCCGCAGGGAATGTGCCGGATGTGGCAGGCGTTTCACTACGTATGAGGTCATTGAAAAAATACCTCTTATGGTTATCAAGAATGATGGACGCCGACAGGTGTTTGATAGAAACAAGCTGCTGAACGGTCTTATACGCTCTTGTGATAAGAGAGATATTCCCACGGAACGTATAGTAACTTTAGCGGATGATATCGAAAAAGAACTGCATAATACTATGGAACGTGAGGTCACAGCAAAAGCCATTGGTGAGATCGTTATGGAAAATCTGAAGGGTTTTGATGAAGTGGCATATATTCGTTTCGCGTCTGTGTACCGTAAATTTGCTGATATCAGTAACTTCAGAGATGAGCTGGATGGACTTATTCTGGCAAAAAAGGGAAAAGACTGAAGATATGGGGAATGGCTCACTTTTGTGGGCTATTTTTCATGAAGCGGAGGAACATATTTTGTCTTGGAAATTAATAGAAAATTTACGCCAGCGGCTGAAGAGTGAAGAAGGATATTATGCCTTTCCGGCAGGGTTGCGCGAGCGATTTGCTCTTATTTATCCTAATTCATATTTTGTAGGTATGTCGAATCTTGGCTTGCATATTATTTACGCGTTGCTGAACGAGCGCACGGACACAGCCTGTGAGAGATTTTTTCTGCCTGAACGAAAAGAGGAAATGGAATATGTGCGGTCGCGTACACCGCTTTTAAGTCTGGAAACCCAGACGCCATTGTCGGAGTTTCCAATTATTGCATTCGCGGTATCTTTCGAGATGGATTATTTTAATATATTAAGGATATTGGAGCTTGGCAGAGTTTCTTTGCTGGCTGAGGAACGGGGCGAAGATGCTCCGCTTGTAATTGCAGGAGGGCCTTGTGCCACTTTTAATCCGGAACCATTGAGTCTTTTTGTCGATGCATTTATTATTGGTGAAGGCGAAGAGACCATGCAGAAATTTATGGATATATATTATGACGCTAAGAAAAAAGGAGTTTCACGTTCTGAACTGTTAAAGGCTTTGGCCGGGGTGCAGGGAATTTATATACCGTCCTTATATAGGCATGTTTATGCACAGAATGGTACGCTTGCAGCTATCGAACCGTTGCCGGGAGCACCATCGCGTGTGTACCGCCAGTGGGTGCATGATTTGGATGCTTATCCGGCGCATACGGTAGTGACAACTGAAAATACGGAATTTAATTTATATCTTATAGAAACTGCCCGTGGATGTGGACGCCATTGCCGTTTCTGCATGGCGGGCTATTGTTTCAGACGCCCGCGTAACCGTTCATTGCCCGTTATTGAAAAAATGGTGCATGATGCCAGACATTACAAGAAACGCATTGGCCTCATGGGGGCAGCAATTTCGGATTATCCTGAAATCGATATGCTTTGCCGGGATATATTAGGTGAAGGCCTTTCGATGTCGGTTGCATCTTTCCGGGTAGATTCTGTGACAAAAGAGTTGGTTGATTCTCTGTCAAGCAGTGGGCTGAAGACATTGACGATGGCTCCTGAGGCCGGAAGTAAAAGAATGAGGGCAATTATCAATAAGGGGATTGAGGAAGAGCATCTTTTTAAGGCGATGGAGCTAGGACTGGCGGCTGGTATACGAAATTTTCGTCTGTACTTTATGATTGGGCTTCCTATGGAAACACCAGAAGATGTGCAGGCCATTATCCAGTTGGCTTATAAACTTCGGGACTATATGGATGCCGGACATCATAACGGAATGCTTACCCTTAGTATCAATCCATTTGTTCCAAAGCCGTTTACTCCTTTCCAGTGGTTGCCGATGGCAGGACAGGCAGAGGTACAGGACATTTTGAAAATACTGCGCACAGCTGTAAAGCCTTGCAAAAATATAGATATTATTGCCGAGTCTCCTCGTGAATCTTATGTGCAGGGGATACTGGCACGGGGAGATCGCAGGATTTCCCAGGTACTTTACGCAGCGCAGCAGGCCGGCGGTGTGAAGTTTTTCCAACGTACCTTGCGGGGCACTGGCCTTAATGAGGATTTTTATCTTTATCGACGGCGGGCCGAAGAAGAGATATTTCCTTGGGATATTTTAGATATTGGCTGCCGCAGGGAGTATTTGTATGAAGAACTGATAAAAGCAGAGAAACTGCAGCCAACACTTCAGTGTTTCGACGGCTGCAGACGCTGTGGGGTATGCAGCGGATAGGAGAACAAGGTATGAGTTTCTACTTAGAAAAATCTGGTAAAAATATATGGCATGGAAAATTTTCCAGCTTTTCGTCATCTTTACTGGTACATGGTATATCGACACGTTTTGGTGGTACAAGTCAGCCTCCTTTTGCTGCGATGAACCTGGCTTTGCATGTGGGGGATGACAGCGCAGCTGTGTGCCAAAACCGCCAGATTTTTTGCGAATCTTTGGGCGTGTCGGCGGAGTCACTTTGTACGCCTGAACAGGTACATGGAGAGTATATTGCCCGTGTTACTCGTAAGGATGCGGGAAGAGGGAGCAAGGTATATGCGGATGCATTACCACAGACGGATGCCTTGATTACGAATGAGGCGGATATACCGCTTATGTTGTGTTTTGCAGATTGTACACCCATTTTATTTTTCGATGCACAGCACCATGCAATCGGAATGGCGCATGGTGGTTGGAGAGGAACTATAAAGAAAATTGCGCAGAAAACTCTTTTGGCGATGCAGCGTGAATTCGGCACATGTCCTGCCGATTGCCTGGTCGGTATCGGACCATCTATCGGGCCCTGCTGTTATGAAGTTGGCGATAATGTAGCACAGCAATTCTGCGATGTTTTTCCAAAATATAGGGATGTTATTGTCAGGGAAAATGACCACCACATTCATTTGGATTTATGGGCAGCGAATCAGCTGCAACTTGAAGAAGTGGGAGTTTTGCCATCGCATATAGATAAAGCAGATGCTTGTACGGTTTGTAATCCAAAGGTGTTTTTTTCTTATAGAGCGGAGAAGGGAAAAACCGGCAGGATTGGAGCAATTATTTCTTTAAGGCAGCATGAATGAAATGAACCTGCTGAATTGACGCGAGAATTTTTGCTTGGCAAGGAATAGGGCCAAGTAACAGAATGATAACAGTTCTGTTTCAAGGCTTTAAAATCAATATATAGTTTTAAGCAGATGGAGGGAATTTTATGATTCAGGAAAACTTGCATGAGGTAGAGAAGATTATAGAAAAATGCAAAACAGGGTGTAGCAGAATACAACAGAATGATGTGAAACTCGTTGCGGTAACGAAGAATCATGATATCTATGCTATGCGTGAGGCTATAGATGCAGGAGTTACAGCCATAGGAGAGAATCGCATACAGGAAGCCATCGAGAAAAATGCTACGCTTGAACGCAATGTGGAATGGCACCTTATCGGGCATCTGCAAACGAATAAGGTAAAGCAGGCAGTAAAAATTTTTGATTTGATTCATTCCGTGGATAGTGAGAAGCTAGCTGTTGAACTGGATAAAGCAGCAGAGAAGATTCACAAGGTGCAGGATGTGCTTGTACAGGTGAATCTGGCAAGAGAAGAAAGTAAATTTGGTATCTATAGAGAGAATCTGCCTGATTTGCTTGCTAAGATCGATAACCTTGGCAACTTAAGGCTCTGTGGCTTTATGTGCATTGCACCGAACTATGAAAAGGTCGAAGATTGCCGACCACTTTTTCATGAAATGTATGAAATTTTTCAGGAAGCGAAGGAAATAGCGTTTAAAACAGCGAATATAAAATATTTATCAATGGGTATGACCCATGATTACAGGATTGCTATCGAAGAAGGTGCTAATATTGTCCGGGTAGGTACGGCTATTTTCGGGCAGCGTCAGTATTAGGGGGAGGATATAGATGAAGATTATTGACAAGGTTTGTGAAAAAATCGGTTTGACGGATCCTGGAGATAAAGGCAGTGACAATAGAGAGAAGGATATGTTTGTGAATGAGGAAGAAAAACGATTTTTGAATGAAAATTCTGCGTCATCGAACAATGTGGTCAATCTTCATGCTTCTTCTTCAGTGAAGGAAAATGTAGCTGCCTATAAGATGAAGGTGATTGTTATTGAACCTAAGTCTTTTGATGATGCACAGCAGGTGGCCAATTGTTTGAAAGAGAAAAGGCCTGTGGTGATAAATTTTGAGAATACAGATGAGGAAGCCGCCAAACGGATTATTGACTTCGTAAGCGGTACGACGTATGCACTCAGCGGGGAAATAAAAAAAGTAGGGCGTAATGTATTCCTTTGTGCGCCCAGCAACGTAAATGTGTCGTATACGCAGGAACATAAAACAGTATCGACAGAGATGCCGTGGCTGAAGCAGGAGGACTGATAAGAAATGAAGATAGGGTTTATTGGCGGCGGAGCTATGGGGGAAGCCTTAGTAGGAGGTATTGTGTCCAGAGGCGTGGCTGCAGCAGATGATGTATATATATCTGATCATAAGGAAACGCGTTGTGCTTACTTGAGGGATAAATACAAAGTGTCTGCTATGGTGGGGGCTGACAGCTTTTTATCTAGTGTAGACATCCTCTTTTTAGCAATCAAGCCACAGGCTGCAGAGACGGCTATACGCGAAGTTTGTGAAAAGCTTCAGAAGGATACAATTGTTGTTTCTATTGTTGCTGGTATGAAGCTATGTGTCCTGGAAAAACACTTTATATCGCAGCCGGTTATTCGTGTTATGCCGAATACACCTATGGCAGCGGGCGAGGGAATGTCTGCTTTTTCGCTGGGTCAAAAGGCTTCCCAGGAAGACGGGGACAGGGTCGAGAGAATTTTATCAGCAGCGGGGCTGGCTGTCTGCGTAAAGGAAGAGGTCATGGATGCAGTGACAGGTCTTTCTGGCAGTGGTCCGGCATATGCTTTTTTAATGATTGATGCACTGGCGGATGGAGGCGTAGCCGCGGGATTGCCGCGTAAGGCCGCCATCACGTTGGCGGCGCAGACACTCCTGGGTGCGGCCAGGATGGTTTTAGAGACGGGACTGCATCCGGATGTGCTGCGGGATCAGGTAACTTCACCTGCAGGAACAACAATTGCAGGTGTGCGTGTCATGGAACAGCGCGGTGTCCGTGGCGCTCTTATTGATGCGGTATTGGCAGCAACAGAAAAGTCAAGGGCAATGGGGCAATGTAATGACAGTGAACAGTGAAAAAATAATCCGGTATTATAAAGGTACAGAGGGAGCCGATACAGCGGTGCGCCTCGTAGATATGGCAGAGCAGGTAACGAAAAACCGGAAGTTTAAGCTTTCGGGGTTTTTGGATCCTTACGGGATAGAGATTGCCGAAACCGTTGTGGCAAATTATCCCGGACTTAAAGTGAACTTTGACGGAGGCTATTCAGGAGCAGAACGGCAGCGGGCGGTGTTTGTCCATGAAGATTTTATGGGACAGCCATTTTTTGATATTTCAGTGCTCAGGGCTGTTTGGAACGAACAGTTTTATCATCTAGCACATCGTGATGTGCTGGGAGCGCTTATGGGGATGGGAATCAAGCGTGAGCAGCTTGGTGATTTGCTGATTGCTGCAGAGAATGTTAAAATATTGACAGATAAGAATATGGTCGACTTTCTTTTGCGAGAATTCACCCAAATTGGCGCGACTCGTGTGAGCTGTGACTTAGATGATATAGGTTCTATTACTCCGAAAGATGAGCGTTGTAAAGAAATAAGTGTTACGGTAGCATCTCTCCGGGTGGACTCTATTGCTGCGGCAGGCTTTGGTTCCTCACGCAGTCGTGCTGCGGCAGATATAGCGGCAGATAAGCTGAAGCTGAACTGGCAATCTGTAAAGAATGCTTCGCAGATTGTCAAAGAAGGCGATATACTTTCTATGCGTGGCAGAGGGCGCCTTGAGGTTACTGAAGTTCGTGGACAGACGAAGAAGGGAAGGACCGGAGTATTGCTTAAACGTTATCTATAAGAACTATATTGCAAAGAAACGATGAGAATATCCGTCCGGCTGTTATATGTAAATGACAAGGATGGGATATAGCTAATGGGACGAAGAAAGACAGGGATTTTTGTGCCTCTTTTATTGAGTTTCGTGATTATAGGATTGGATCAGCTGTCAAAAGCTTATATCCAGTCGTCCATGCCGCTTGGCATGAGTATACCGGTGATTCGTGATGTATTTCATATTACTTATATTTTAAATCCCGGAGCTGCGTTTGGCATCTTAGAGAATCAGCAAATGTTTTTTATCCTTGTGGGGATTGCCATTTTGTGTGCGGCGGTATATTTCTATCCGATACTGCGAAGAAGTAATCGATGGATTCGTTATGGATCGGCATTGCTTCTTGGCGGCGCTGCGGGGAACCTTATCGATCGTATAAGGCATGGTATGGTTACTGATTTTTTTGATTTTCGTATATGGCCAGTGTTCAATATAGCTGATATAGCAATTGTTATTGGGGTGGGCTGTATTATTTATGCATTATTATTCAAGACAGAGATAAAGGATAACTGATGGAAGAAAAAATAATTTTTGAGGCAGAGAAAGAAGAACGTTTAGATGTTTTTTTGGCACGCAAAAAAAATGAACTATCACGTTCGCATATACAAAAACTTATTGCTTCAGGCTGTGTGCAGGTGAGTGGACAGAACAGAAAAGTAAATTATAAGCTAAAAGCCGGTGAGCAGATTGCGCTAATCCTTCCTGAGGCTATGGCTATTGATTTGGTTCCAGAGAACATTTCCTTGGATATTTTATATGAAGATGAGGATATTATTGTAATCAATAAGGCCAGAGGGATGGTAGTCCATCCTGCAGCAGGGGTGTTCCATGGCACCTTGGTGAATGCGTTGCTGTACCATTGCCATGATTTGTCAGGTATCAATGGACAAATTCGTCCGGGCATAGTACATCGACTTGATAAAGACACTTCAGGGGTGATGGTGGCGGCGAAAAATGACTTTTCACATCTTGATTTGGCAGAGCAAATAAAGGAAAAGACTGCGCATCGTATTTATTGGGCGATTGTCGTAGGCAACATTAGGGAAGATGCGGGTATTATTCATGGAGATATTGGCCGCCATCCGTCAGATAGAAAAAAAATGGCAATTGTAGCTATAAATGGTAAGCCGGCTACGACTAAATTCCGGGTTTTGGAGCGGTTTGGGAAGTATACTTTAGTCGAATGCAGGCTGCTCACGGGAAGGACACATCAAATTCGTGTCCATATGACATATATAGGACACCCATTACTCGGGGATCCTAAATATGGCAGGCAAAGAGCAATATTTGCAATCCAGGGGCAGGCACTGCATTCGATTTCTTTGGAACTTGTGCATCCGCGTACAAAAGAAGAAATGAGTTTCTCTGCGCCGTTGCCGCGGGATATGCAAAAGATATTATCCGCATTGCGGAACAATAAATGATAGGAGTGAAGAGATATGCCAGCTTTAGTAGATAAAACAGTTCTGATGGATAGCAAGGGAATACGCCGTGCTTTAATGCGTATATCACATGAAATCATTGAAAAGAATAAAGGTGTAGATAATATCGTGCTTGTGGGTATACGGACACGTGGTGTGCCTATAGCGGAACGGCTTGCAGAAGAAATTGAGGGTATTGAGGGAACAAAACCGCCTGTCGGGGTTCTGGATATTACGCTTTATAGGGATGATTTATCTACACTATCCTATCAACCAATTGTAAGGCCTACGCAGTTGCCGGTAGACATTACAGGAAAGGTCATCGTGCTGGTAGATGATGTACTCTATACAGGAAGAACGAGCCGTGCCGCTTTGGACGCTATCATCGATATGGGCCGTCCGCGTAGTATTCAGTTAGCGGTCCTGATTGACCGCGGTCATAGGGAATTGCCGATACGTGCTGATTATGTAGGCAAGAATGTTCCTACATCGTCGAAAGAGGTAGTGAGTGTCCAGCTTGATTCTGTTGACGGAAATGAAAAGGTTGTTATCCGTGAATTTAAGGAAGATTAAAAAATACCTTGCAAAATCCCGGATTTAATGGTATATATATTATATCAAAGCAAAGAGGCTTGTCGGATATTCTCAATTCGACAAGCCTCTTTGCTTTGGGGATTTATTTTAGCGCTTTATATTTATATAAGGAGGAATTCCTATGTCTAAGATTACGAAGATTGAAGTTATGACGAGACCAGAAAAATTGGAAGAATTGAAGGAAGCACTTAATAAAGTCGAAGTTACCGGAATGACGGTCAGCAGTGTTTTTGGCTGTGGATTATCTAAGGGGCATAAGGAAGTATACCGCGGTAAGCAGGTGGAAATCAGTTTGCAGCCGAAGCTCAAGGTGGAAATTGTTGTTTGTGAGGTTCCCGTGGAAACTGTAGTAGACGTCATAAAGAAAGTTTGCTGTACAGGTCATATAGGTGATGGTAAGATTTTTATTTATAATGTAGAGGATGCAGTGAAGATACGCACGGGTGAACGTGGTCGGGATGCGATTGCTGACAATCATGCGTAATATAATAAGAGATCAATAAATAAAAACAGGAAGCCCTTGGGAGGGCTCCCTGTTTTTATTTATTGAAGTCACTTTGCAAGATAGGGGTTAATTCATTTATGTCAGGGGTGATATAAAGCGTTTTTTGGTTTGTAAAAATAACGAAACCCGGTTTTGCACCGGAGGGCTTTTTTACGTAGCGGCACAAAGTATAATCCACGGGTATCTTGGAAGAACTGCCTGCTTTACTGAAATGAGCGGCTAGGCAGGCTGCCAGAAAAACATTTTTTTCTGTAGCCTGCCTGCTGTTGCAGCGAAGAATAACATGTGACCCAGGGATATCCTTCGTATGGAACCAAAGGTCATTGAAATGGGCAATTTTAAAAGTAAGCTTGTCATTTTGGTAATTGTTTTTACCAATCAGGATTTCTGCACCATCAGGTGTATGGAATTTAAAGGGAAGGGATGGTTTATCTTTTACATCTTTTTTTTGCTTTTCCTTTAAATAGTTTCCGGCAATCAGCTCGGAACGAATGTCGTTGATTTCGGCCAGGCTCGTTGATGCATCGAGGGAAGTTTCAATGCTTGCAAGGTATAAAATCTCTTTACTGCATTGTTCCAGTTGGTCTTTAAGCAGTGCCTGTGCGCGCTTTAGCTTATCGTATTTATGATAGTAAGCTTGTATATTCTGCATAATAGATAGGCGTTTATTAAGCTCAATTTGGATTTGCTCGCCTGTAGCGCTGTAAATATCGGTTATTTGGATTTGACTGTCTGCGTGACTTTTCAAGGTGTACTGATAAGTCATGAGATTATCAGCCTTGAGTCGATATTCTTCTGCATTTTGCGCATCAGTCGCCTCCTTGCGTAAGACCTCTAATTTATTCTCAGCGCGTAGAAGCTCGTTGTGTACAAGCTTACGGAATCGTTCTTTGTCCGGCAGCACATAGATGCCCGAAAACTGTGTAGACGCGGCTAGCATGTCACTAATTGTAGAAAAGCTTCGGCAATCCTTTTCAGAGAGATAATGAAGAGGGAAAGAAGCCATGGCCAGAATTTTTTGCTTATCATCGAGGACAAAGCAGGGAATGGTTACTTCGGATGAACAGTTCGCTAGAATTTCTTCCAGAGCTGTCCGTATTGAACTAAGATCCGCCTTGTCCAGTTCGGCAATTAATCGACTGCTTTCGAGCCCAGCCGAAAAAAGAGTTTCTTTAACAGATACAGGGCCAAATCCCATGCAAGTTTCAAGCAGGGCTTTGCCAAGCTTATATTCCGGCATGGAGGAAATCTTTTGAAGAATATCTTTTGGAGTGGAGTCTAACAGGCTCAGCTTATCCTGGTACGGCGGCAGCATATAGTCCTGTCCGGGTAATATTGTACGTACACGGCTGCTGTTTGAACCAACTTTTCGTAAGGAATCAATGATCTTTTTATCTTGTATCAGGATGATATTGCTGTACTTTCCCATAAGTTCGATGGTGAGGGATTTGGTAACAATTTTTCCTCCGGCTGTCAAAAAATCAATGTCAATGATGACAATGCGGTCAAGGCCATGCTGACGTATCTCAGCAATACGCCCTGTTTCGATATGTTTTCGTAATACCATACAAAACACAGGTGGAGCGGCAGGACTTTCCAGATTGTTTTTGGCAATATAGATGACAGGATTTTGCGGATTTACTGAAATATGCAGCCATAAGTTTTTCCCCGGCTGGCGTATAGAAAGCAAAACAGTTTGTTTATTTGGTTGTGTGATTTTATCAATCCGGCCACCGAGCAGGGCGGCATTGAGTTCACGTACAAGCGGATACATGGAAAATCCGTCAAGGCTCATAACAAATTCCTCATTTCAGAAGCTAGGTTTCGCTTCCTGAAAAGTATATCATTTTAGCGACGGCATGGTCAAATATATCAATTTCATGGATGTTGTCTTGCATATATTGCATGAAACAAGTAAAATGAAGATGAAGATTTTATGAAATTTGGGGAGGGAATCTCGATAATGGCATTCTCGTTTACTAAATGGCAGGGGTGTGGAAATGATTTTGTTTTAGTGGATTGTTTTCAGGAGAAAATAGAAGACTATGTTTCTTTGACAAAAATTGTTTGTGATCGGCATTATGGTATTGGTGCGGATGGTATGATTTTTATTTTGCCTTCAGAGAAGGCAGATTTTAGGATGCGTATTTTTAATACAGATGGTAGCGAGGCAGAGATGTGTGGAAATGGTATTCGCTGTTTTGCACGCAATGTATATGAAAAAGGATTGACTGATAAGCAAGAGTTCACGGTGGAAACCGATGCCGGTATATTAAAGCCTAAACTTATAATGGAGAACTCTGGAAATGTGAAGCAGATTCAGGTTGATATGGGATACCCTGTATTGGAGGCGAAAGATATACCTGTGAACGGCTATGGAAAGCAGAGAATCATTTCCAAACCCATTGAAGTCATGGGAAAAACTTATAAGATGACATGTGTTTCTATGGGGAATCCGCATTGTGTGATTTTTGTCGATGATTTGGAGAAATTGCCAATTGAGCAACTGGGACCGTTATTTGAATCTCACGTGGCATTCCCACGGAAAATCAATACGGAATTTGTAGAAGTTCGTGACCGGACACATCTGCGTATGCGTGTATGGGAACGTGGGGCTGCTATAACCTTGGCTTGTGGTACAGGATCCTGTGCTACGCTGGTTGCAGCTGTTTTGAATGACAAGGCGGACAAGAAGGCAGAAATCGAGCTGGACGGTGGAAAATTATTTGTAGAGTGGGCCGCTAACGGGAAAATTTATATGACAGGTCCAGCTGAGCAAGTATTCAGTGGAAATTTTGAGACGATTTGACTCAGATCGGCTGAGCCGGGGAGGATGCTTATGATAAAAAGTATGACCGGATTCGGCATGGGGGATTGCGAAAATGAAAGTTATAAGATCCATATTGAAGTAAAGTCTGTTAACCAGAAATTTTTGGATATAGATTTTCATATGCCGCGCTGTTTAAATCTTTTTGAGGCTGTTCTTAAAAAGACGATACAGACCTATGCTTCGCGTGGGAAAATGGATGTCAATGTAATTTTTGTGGATAAAAGAGAGAAAAAGAAACAAATCAGGGTTGACAAAAACTTGGCAATTGCGTACCATAAAGCATTGAACAATATGAGTGACTTGCTTCATCTGGCACGTCCGGATGATGTTTGCGAGATCGCAACGTATCCCGATGTGCTTACGCTTGAAGATATGGGAGACTCTTTGGAAGGATGCGAGGATGTACTTCTGGGAGCCTTGGACGGGGCTATGAAGCGTTTTGTGGAAATGCGTGAGGCCGAAGGCGCCAATATCTGTGCTGATTTCCAAAAGCGGCTGGTCTTGTTGGAGGATTATGTAACCAAGGTTGCTGTATTGGCGCCACAAATTGTGGAGTTTTATCGTACTCGTTTACAAAAGACCATGGACGAGCTTTTAGCCAGGCAGGATATTGATGAAACGCGCATAATACAGGAAACGGCAATTTATGCAGATAAAGTGAATTATACAGAAGAAATCGTGCGCATCCGGAGCCACTTTAAACAGTTCAAGAAAATCATTGATAATGCGGATGCTCCGGTAGGACGCAAGCTGGATTTTTTAGTACAGGAAATGAACCGTGAAATCAATACAATCGCGTCAAAGGCCAATAATACAGAAGCTGCACAGCTGGCTGTCGATGTTAAGAGTGAAATTGAAAAGCTGAGGGAGCAAATTCAGAATATTGAATAGCTGGGCCTCACATGGAAGGGGATTTATTATGGATATTAAACTGATAAACATCGGTTTTGGCAATATTGTATCTGCAAATCGAATTGTAGCAATTGTCAGTCCTGAGTCAGCGCCTATCAAGCGCATCATCCAGGAGGCACGTGATGGGGGCAGGCTTATTGATGCTACCTATGGCCGTAGGACAAGGGCTGTAATCATAGCTGACAGTGATCATGTTATTTTATCTGCCATCCAGCCGGAAACAGTTGCTCATCGGGTGATTGACAATGATGATACTGATTTGAAGCTGAAGGAAGATGAAAAATGAACAAAAATGGACTTTTGATTGTTGTTTCCGGACCATCAGGCACTGGCAAGGGAACTTTATGCAAACAGCTTTTGGCCCGAAACCCAAATATATCCTATTCGGTTTCAGCGACGACACGTAGTCCGCGTGCAGGTGAAATCGAAGGAGCAAATTATTATTTTTTGAGTAAACAAAAATTCCAGCAGATGATTGAGCATGAAGAGTTTTTGGAATGGGCTGAGGTCTATGGAAATTATTACGGCACGCCACTCAAGAAGATACAGGAAAAGCTGGCATCCGGGGAAGATGTCCTGCTGGAAATTGACACGCAGGGGGCCATGAAGGTCATGCAGAAATTTCCGGAGGCAGTATACATTTATATATTACCTCCTTCGTTACAGGAGTTAGAACAGCGTATCCGCAGACGCGGGAGTGAAACAGAGGATAGTATATTGCGTCGCCTGCATGCGGCTAAATCAGAGATCAGGACGGGGGAGCATTATAAATATGTTGTTGTGAACGATGCCGTGAGATCTGCTGTTGGAAAAATGACTGCTATTATTGTTGCAGAGCATTGCCGTATGGAGAAAAATACAAGTTTATTGAATAGATTAGAACATGCAGAGGAGAGATGATTTTATGGATATGGTAAACCCGTCTATGGAAGTATTGTTAAAAAAAGTTGACAGCCGATATACACTTGTTGTTTTCGCGGCCAAACGGGCACGACAGATCCTTGAGGGTGCCGATGTCAAGGTGAAAGTGAAATCAACAAAAAATGTTACCAATGCTTTAGAAGAAATAGCTGAAGGAAAAATCTTGTACGAACGCACAAAAATTGGTATAAAATAAAAATCTAATGTTAGGGCTGGGATAAGGAATGCTCAAGGGTAAAAAGATTGTTTTAGGGATTACAGGTGGAATCGCTGCTTATAAGGCTGTAGAAATTGTGAGTCGTTTAAGAAAAGCAGGTGCTGAAGTATATGTCATTATGACAAAGGAAGCTGCGGAGTTTGTCACGGAGCTGACATTTCGTGAAATAAGTGGGCATTCTGTCAGTTCGGACATGTGGAGTAAGGTTACACATTGGAATGTTGAACATATTGCTTTGGCAAATTTGGCGGATTTGATGCTGATTGTACCTGCTACAGCGAATATTATAGGCAAGACAGCTGCAGGAATCGCTGATGATCTTCTTACGACGACCCTTTTGGCGACAAAAGCACCTGTGTTTTTTGCCCCAGCTATGAACAGTAACATGTATGAAAATCCTATTGTGCAACATAATATGAAAACACTTCAGGAGCACGGCTGGCATATGATACCACCGGCTACAGGACATTTAGCTTGTGGCACGGCCGGCATTGGACGCCTGCCGGAAGCTATTGATGTTTTTACAGTCATTGAGGACTTTTTCTCTGCGGTGCAGGTATTGAAGGGGAAAAAGGTTCTGGTAACTGCTGCCGGTACAATTGAGCCGATTGATCCGGTAAGATTTATTGGGAATCGTTCAAGTGGTAAAATGGGTTATGCTATAGCTCGAGAGGCTCAACGGCGTGGAGCCGAGGTTGTTTTGGTTTCCGGTCCTTCCGCTCTTCAGGAACCAGCGGGTATGCGGGTAATACACGTTGAGACAACAGCACAAATGAGAGAGGCAGTCATAAAAGAATTTTCTGACTGCAATGTTGTAATAAAAGCAGCTGCAGTTGCTGATTATCGTGCTAAAGAGATCGCTGAAAATAAAATTAAAAAGAGCGAGACGACAATGAGTATTATGTTAGAGAAGAACCCTGATATTTTGCAGGAATTGGGTTCTTTGAAAAAGAGCGGGCAGATTTTAGTTGGTTTTGCCGCAGAAACACAGAAACTTTTGGAATATGCAAAAACAAAGCTTCTAAAGAAAAATTTGGATTTTATTGTAGCCAATGATATTACCAAGCCCAATGCGGGGTTTAATGCAGAAACAAATCTTGTCAAAATTCTATCCCGTGATGGTGCAGTAGAAGAACTGCCGCTTATGAGTAAAAAAGAGCTGGCAGGTATTATTTTAGATCATGTTATAAAGAAAATGGAAATAAATTCAAAAAAATAGTTGACAAGAGATACAAAGTAGTATAATATAATACAAGTCGCCAGCGAACAGCAGGGCGGGCTTCGCAAGAAAGAAACCTTAAGTGTGATTGTGAAAAAAGAGCTAAAAAAAGCCCTTGACAAACGAAAGCAATTGAGGTAACATATAGAAGCTGACTCAAACGGGTCACGGTGTTCCTTGAAAACTAAACAATGCAGAATGAATCATCAAGAATGGTTCAAGCCAGATGTGCGGGTACAACG
>DCFU01000006.1 GCA_002319795.1 Megamonas sp. UBA1796 | reverse complement strand
GGAAAAGTTTACCTGTCAGCTCTAGAGGACTGCTTTGATGGAATGATCGTTGCTTGGACGTTGGGAACCCGTCCAAATGCAAATCTAGTAAATCGTATGCTGGAGGATGGTATTCGTCAACTAGGTTCTGATGAGCATCCAATTGTCCATACAGATTGTGGCTGTCATTATCGATGGCCTGGATGGATTCAATGTATGGATAGAGCCCTTCTGACAAGATCCATGTCAAAAAAGGGCTCTTCTCCAGATAATGCTGCTTGTGAAGGATTTTGGGGCAGGCTGAAAAATGAGATGTTTTATCCTAGAAAGTGGACTGAAAGCAGTCTTGAAGAATTCATGCACGAAGTGGATTACTATATTCGGTGGTATAATCAGACTAGGATAAAAGAATCGCTTGGCTACTTAAGCACGATGGAATATCGACAAAAATTAGGATTGATCGCATAACGATAGTCCAACTTTTTGTCCGCATCCCCGACTGTAACGAATTATGTGTAAATAGAATAGGATAAGATAATCTATTCCTCCTGGATTAATGTTAGAATAAATATTAATTCAGGAGGTTTTTATTATGGCCAGACAAAGAAAACTTTCCCCAGAACGTAAAGAATTTCTCCAGAAACTGCTACGTGCCTATCAGCCGGAAGATGCGCAGGATGTTCAGAATATGCTCAAGGATCTCTGCGGAGATACGCTACAAACCATGCTGGAAACCGAGATGGATGAGCATCTTGGTTACTCCAAGTACGATTATAAAAACAAGGATACAGATGACAGCCGGAACGGTTATAGCAAAAAAACCGTGACGTCTACAATGGGTAATATTCCTCTCGATATTCCTCGGGATCGGAAAGGTGAATTCCATCCTCAGGCTGTGAAAAAGAATCAGACAGACGTTTCCAATATTGAGGACCAAGTACTGTCTATGTATGCCAAAGGGATGACCACCAGGGATATCAGTGCCCACCTTAAAGAAATCTATGGTGTAGATGCTTCTGCTGAAACGATTTCCCGGATGACAGACCGTATTCTTCCGATTGCTAAAGAATGGCAGAACAGACCACTGGCCAAGAAATATGCGATTGTCTTCATGGACGCTGTCCATTTTCATGTCAGACAGGATGCTCAGGTTGTAAAGAAAGCGGTCTATATCGCCATTGGAACCCGTCTGGATGGTTGCCGTGAGGTCCTTGGGCTTTGGATTGGCGGCAACGAAAGTGCAAAATACTGGATTGGCGTCCTGAACGAAATCAGGAACCGAGGAACCGAAGATATCTTTATTTTTTCTGTTGACGGTTTGACCGGATTTGTCGATGCCATTGGTGCAGTTTATCCTGCGGCAGAAGTACAACGCTGCATAGTCCACCAGATTCGGTATACGACTAAATTCGTCTATTACAAGGATATGAAACCATTTGTCCAAGATTTGAAGGGAATTTACCAGGCGCCTACTCTTGAACAAGCGGAAATGGCTCTGGACGCCTTGGAAGAAAAATGGAACGATAAATATCCCTCTTCGGTTCAATCCTGGCGAAATAACTGGTTGCAGCTATCCACTTATTTCAAATACCCCTTAGAAATGAGGAAGATGATTTATACGACGAACCAGATTGAAAATTTCAATCGTCAGCTACGGAAAGTTTCTAAGAGCCGGACGATTTTCCCTACGGATGATGCCTTGTTTAAACTGCTCTATCTGGCGACCATAGAAATCACCAAGAAATGGAGCGGCCACAACCGTGACTGGAACAAAATTGTTTCCCAGCTTTGCATTTATTTCAATGAACGTATCGAACCAGCTGATTTGGAATGATGGCAAAAAAAATAGCCTGGCTGCTAATTGACAACCGAGGCAACCAGTGCCATTATGTTGGCATAGATTTTTCGTGATTTTTAAATTTCCAGCATTAATCCATGGAGTTTACACAGAATGGGTTACACTCTCGCTGGCGATTCCTTTAACGTTGAAGTTGTTTCTTGAATTGTTCATCATGTCCTTTTGACATGTAATTTTCTATAATAAAGTCTAAATTTGTAGTACCAAAAGTACCAAGCAAAGCACGTCGTACACGATCTAAATCAGGATTTGAATCTGGTAATTGCTTAGCATATTCAAGAGCTGCTGGAATATTTGTAGTACCGAAAGTATTGAGCAGGGCACGTCGTACTCGGTCTAAATCGAGATACTTGATATCTTCATTAAACTGCACAGCGGGTGTTTTAGCTTCACAAGTATTTAAATTTTTTTTCGTAGGGACAAATAAATTCCATAGGATGATTCCACCAAAAGCACTTAAGAGAATCGTTAATATATCCATAGAGATTACCCCTTCAATCCTTATATAATCTACCTTTATTATATCACAGTGCAATTGACATATCCAGATGATGCAGAGAGAGTTATCCACAATTTTCCAAACTTTTTGTACTACTTACAGACTTTTTTTTCACAGGCTCGTTGTATACTACATAGTCTACCTCAATTCAATGTATATTTTTTTACCTAAACCCGCAGCTACTTTTTGTAGAAACTCAATAGACGGATTATAATTTCCATTTTCTAATCGACTAATATTACTCTGACGGATGCCTGTTCTTTTGGCAAGTTCTTTTTGTGTAATGGATTGAAGCGATCTTTCTTTAATAATCTGTTCGATTATGGCATATTTTGGTGCTAATGCATCATATTCCTTACGGAATTCATCGTTGGATAATTCTTCATTTAAGAAATCTCTGAATTTCATTTTGTTCTCTGCCTTTCTCGATAACCTTTATATCGCTTGAGATCACTGCCATTTTACCAAAGTGTTCAATTTGCTATTGCAATTTAGGTTTTTTGATAAATCCATTCGTGAGTATGATTTTATTACCAATAACAAAAAAATAAAATATCCGTGCAATATCGCCTGAGAACTGAATACGTAATTCGAATATTCCATCCTGAATTAGTTTAGAATAGGGTTCTCGCAAAGCCGTACCTAAATTTTCCAAAATCTCGATTTCTTTAACCGCTTTAGCTCGCATTTTTATTTCCAGACTTTTTAAGAATTTCTTTACAGGTATTTCTCCGGTATCTTTTTCGTAAAACTCAATATTCCACATATATTAATTCCTTTGTTCTATTCTCTCCTTATTATATCATATATGATATAATATTTCAATTATCCTCAATTATTCATGTAAATCCAAAACATCACCATAATACCAGTAATTGCAAGAATTGCTGGTATTAGTGCTGTTCACCCATTAGGTGAAAGTAAAAAAACATACAAAAAGAGCTTCGACTTTGTTAAAATGTATTCACCACAAACACAACCAACAAAGGAGAAACTCCAATGTCTAGTTTAGCGAATTTACATTTACAAAGTAATACGAAAATCAAAATCAATTTCAACGGCGGTAATTTATCTTCAGATGCAGGTCTCCTGCATCTTCATGAATTTGCAGAGAAATTAGGTCTGCAACAACTCTTGAAGTCCTCTTTTAAAACTACGAACACAGCCAATCGCAAACATCTCGGTGGTGAAATAGCCACTGCGCTCCTTTTTATCGTCATGTTAGAGAAAGCTCGCCTAGTTTCCCAGTTTACGGTTTCCCGCTTTGGCGCTCGTCTGGATGAAGAAACAATGCGCCAGCTCCATCCAATCGCATGCGCTTTGCGCAAGCGAATTTATTGCGTATGCAGAAAACCCCACGCTAGGCGTGGGGTTCAAAAAAGCTTATAGCTATAAGTAGAAAAAAACATCCTCCTTTAGTAGAATGAATGCAGGTTTGCCGACCGCATACAACATTAAAAGAGGAATATCCATATGGATACTGAAAGTTTAGCACATATGAAGTGGCGATGCAAATATCATATAGTTTTTGCTCCGAAATATAGGAGAAAAATTATTTATGGAAAAATCAGGAATGACATAGGAAAAATACTGAGAAAACTATGTGAACGAAAAGGGGTAGAGATACTGGAAGCAAATGCATGCCTGGATCATATCCACATGTTGGTCAGCATCCCGCCAAAGTTAAGTGTAGCCGCATTTGTTGGATATTTAAAAGGAAAAAGTTCGCTAGAAATATTTGATAAACATGCGAATTTAAAATATCGATATGGAAATCGGCAATTTTGGTGTATAATGGACTCATAAATTAAGACATTTTTTGAGAACGTTTATAATGAACCTGCTATACTGTAGACAACACTCGAAAGAAGGTTCATTGATGTCCAGAAAAAGAAGAAATTTCACAGCAAAATTCAAGTCGGATTTCGTTTTAGAATTGTTCAAAGGCGAGACCAATCTCAACACGTTAGCTGCTGAAAATAGTATACAGCCAAATCTCTTGCACAACTGGAAGAAAGAATTTCTCAACAAAGCCTCTGTTGTATTCGATGATTCTCGCGAGGAAAATATCAGAGAAAAGCTTGAAGACGAACGCAAAGAAAAAATGGCTTATGCTAAAAAAGTTGGCCAGCTCACCATGCAGGTGGACTGGTTGAAAAAAAAATCTGCAGAGCTGCTTGGACCCGACTACGAAAGTAAATTTAGTCCGAAACCTTTTGAAGACTAGAGAACTTCCGGCCCCAAAGGCGCTGAATTATTGGAAGTAAATCGTACCAGTATTTATTACAAGAGTTCGCCAATCTCAGAAGAAGAGCTTGAATGTAAGGCCATCATAGACCGCATTCATATGGATAACCCCGCTTGGGGCGCGCGTCAAATGTCATCCCAGCTCAAAAGCTTCGGCTATATAGTAGGCCGCAGAGAAGCACGCCGCTACATGACAGAAATGGGCATCGACGCCATCTATCCGAAGATGAATCTTTCTAAACGTATGCAGCAGGCCAAGGTCTGCCCATACTTGCTACGCAATACAGTCATCACCCGGCCAAATCAGGCGTGGTCTATTGATATAACCTATATTCCCATCAAGCATGGCTTTCTTTATCTGACCGCCGTCATCGACTGGTATAGCCGTTGTATTGTTGGCTGGGAGATAGATGATACGTTGGATACAAGGATGGTCATAAACGCGCTCAAAAAAGCCTTTAAGATTGCTAAACCACTGATCTTAAACTCAGATCAAGGTTGCCAATTTACTAGCAATGAATACAGCGAATTTCTCAGGAAAAATAAGGTACGCCAAAGCATGGATGGCAAAAGTCGATGGGCTGATAATATCATGATTGAACGGTGGTTTCGAAGCTTCAAGTATGAAGAAGCCTATCTGACCCAGTACGCCAACATCAAGGAAGCGCGCCAAGCCATTAAGAATTATATCTACACGTACAACTTTAAACGGCATCACTCAGCAATTGACTATCAAACTCCGGCTACGCTGTACTACCCTGCTATGCTGATAGATTATGCTGCGGCTTAGGGTTCATTATAAATTCTTTGAATTTTTGTCTTGACAATTAGGCCACTATAGTGGCGGTATGTAAGAGGTTGGTATTTTATTTTGATGATTCTCGAGGGGAGTGATCTTTCTGAGCAATGCAGTAATTCCACGCCTTCAGGGTGATGATTATCAGGCTTGCTATTTTTGGATTAAAGCTTGTGAGATGTTTCATAGTCATACCAAAGTAACCAAAATCGCATTTGAACATGATGAAATAAAGTCATTTGATGATGTTGTTTCTTTTTATGATCCACCTATTAGGGATCCAAATGGCGATTTAATATACGCAGATTATTATCAATTGAAATTTCATGCTACACAAAATGGTGCTTTTACATGGAAAAATTTAATGAATCCGGCGTTTATTAATGCTAAAAGTGTTTCTTTTCTGGAAAGATTGCGAAATGGCCAACAGCAGGCTATTGCACAAGGGTACAACTACAGATTTTACATAGTTTCTCCTTGGGTAATTGATCCATCGGATCCTCTTTCGAAAATTGTCAGTAATAATTCTGGCGAATTGCGAATGGATAAATTATTTGATGGCAGTGGGCATCGAAGTGAAATGGGAAAGGTTCGTGTAGGGTGGTGCAGTCACTTAGAGTTACAATCTGAAGATGGGTTAAAAGAAGTATTACAACCCCTTCGTATTATATCTAACTATAGAAATATAGAGGGGTTATTGAAGGATTTAAATCGGGAACTTTGTTGTGTACAATTAAAACCAATCGAAAACGGATCTCTTATTAATCCTTATAGTAACTTAATACAAAATTTGTTAAAGAATGGACGTAAGGAATTTACCAAAAATGAGCTTTTACAAATTTGTAAAGAGGAAAATTTGTGGATTGGATGTAGCAAAAAGGCAGAACCAAATAAGGTTATAGGAATTAGAAGTTTCTATCGATGGGCTGAAAATATGGAAAATGAAACCGAATCAATGTTGTGCCTGCTTAAGTATTTTGATGGTCGATATATAAAAGCTGGCGTAAGTTGGAATAAAGATATTGTTCCAGAAATAGAACGCTACTTAACTAGCGAAATTTGTAGTGGTGAAAAAATAGATATACACTTAGATGCGCATTCTTCAATTGCTTTTGTCGTTGGTTATTGCCTGGATCCCAAATCGGGTGTGGACGTAGCGCCTGTACAACGTAATAACAAACGTGAAGTTTGGCGTCCAGATAAAACAAAAACTATACGTGATTATCCAGATTGGGAAAGTGATATTATTGTTCAAGATAATAATGCTACAGACATGGCGGTTGCGATAGGTATTCGACATAACATAGTAGAGGAAGTAGAAGCGTATCTAATTACAGCTGGGCTATCTGTTAATGAAATCTTTTCGTATTATCCCAATACTGGAGCTGGTGCTGCAGCTATCATTGATGGAACTCATGCTTATTTACTTGCTGATAGAATTGTGAGCTTGCTAAGAAAACAGATGTTAATGAAGAAAAAAGGGCGACTACACGTATTTGTAGCTGCACCCAATGCATTTTGCTTTTTTTTAGGACAACTTTCTCGTGTTTTGGGACAAATTACATTTTACGAATATGATTTTGAAAATGGAAAAACAGGTTCATATTCACCAGCAGTATCCTTACCGTTAACGAAAAAATAAAACAATTAGGAGGCATTATGGAAATACCATCATATTTTATTGACTTTCTCAAGGAAATACGGCTGACGGACAATCAAGTCAGCGAATTAAAGAAGGGGCATGAACTTTTGCGAAAACGCTTAAACGATTATGAACCCCTATCACCTATTATTGTAAGTACTTTTTTACAGGGTAGTTACCGTCGGTCTACTGCGGTTCGACCTAAAGGAGATGCGCGATCTGATGTAGATGTTATCGTTGTTACGAAATTAAGCCAAGACGAGTATACACCTAGGGCGGCATTGGATGTTTTTGTTCCGTTTTTAGAAAAGTATTATGCAGGAAAGTATCGAATTCAGGGCAGATCGATTGGAATTAGTCTTAGCTATGTTGATCTAGATATTGTGCCAACATCGGCACCATCAGAAAGTGAAATTGGTATATTAGAATCGTCTAGTGTGAGAACTGATGAAACAATAGAAGACGCTGAAGATTGGGTACTGAAGAAATCTTGGCTTGCATTAGATCAACGCTCATTTTCAAAAATGGCTGCTTTAAATGAAACAATAAGAGCTGAGGCTGAGTGGAAGCTTTCGCCGCTGTATATTCCCGACTGTGAAGTGGAGCGATGGACACCTACTCATCCTCTTGAACAGCTACAGAAGACACGTGATAAAAACAAAGAGTGTAATAAACATTTTGTTAATGTTGTAAAGGCTCTTAAATGGTGGAGAAGACTAAATCCAGAACCAAAGCATCCTAAAAGTTACCCATTAGAACATTTTATCTGGACTTGCTGTCCTGATGGAATTAATAGTGTTGCTGAAGGTGTTACTAAAACTCTAGAAACAATTGTCAATGATTACAGTGAAAAACCAGTACTTCCTGACCATGGGGTGCCTGAGCATAATGTTTTTGCCCGTGTTACAGACGAAGAGTACGATGATTTTTATCAATTGGTGTGTGATGCGGCAAAAATAGCAAGAAAAGCATTAGATGCTGACGATGTTGCGGACAGTGCCAATGCATGGCGCGAACTTTTTGGAAGTAAGTTTCCTGCTCCTCCGGATAATGGGAATGGTAAAAATTGTGCAGCTATTGGTGGATTTACTCCCAGAAAAGAGAACACTGTCCTTGGGGGTAATCGATTCGCTTGATTGCTGATCATAAACAGCCACCAGAACAGTTGTTAGCTGCACGCCGAGCATTGGATGGAGTAAAAGGAGTAACGTTATTGGAGGATTGGCGATGGTATGATCTTGTAGATAGATGGGTACTTTATTGCCAATTTACTCCCGATATAGTATCTACCGAGCATTTACCCAAAATTACAAATTGGTATATTACCTCAACATCAAGATATCCTTGGGGAGCAATAAAGGTTTACCCATCAAAGCAAAATGGAATAACAGTAACGTTTCCACATCAAGCTTATAATGGTGAACCTGATTCTTCTGTTCCTTGGAGAGGTGGTGCTCTTTGCTTAGATACAAGCATAAGAGCGTTAGGACGAATAGAATATGATTGTGAACCCTACGGAATACATGAGCGTCTCGCATGGCATGTTCGACGGGCTCTGCTATGGCTTACAAAAGCATCCTTGAATCAGTTGTTGGAACCAGGTGACCCATTCGAAATGCCTGCTTTTTCTATTGAACAGCAAAGCACTGTCGTAGGTGTATCTGAACATCCACGCAATTTGTCCAGTTGGAGGACATGTTCTTGCCGTTTTGGATTAGCAGATTTTGCGCAGATTAATGCTAATACACTAGCAGTTGTAAGTTTTTACACTCTCCATAGAAAAATGGTAAAGGCAGTGAAGTGGGGAAAAACAATTACTGAGGCATTTAATGCCAGTAGAAAATTGGGTGCGTGGATTCTACTTAATGAGGTTCCAGTAATTTCTCCATGGCAGGCACCTGTTAATTGGAGTGAACTGAAGCAGGCATGTAGGAGCCAGCATATTGATATATTAGAGGCAATAAAAGAAGTATCTACCCAATTACGAGATGGTATGCCGCATATTGTACTTCTAGGTTATCCAATTCCTAAAATGGTGAAGGAAGCGAATTATCAGGTATATTGGCAAGCTTTTAAATTACCGGTCTTATCAAGAGGTTCAAAAACAGCAAATGGATTCCGAACAAATGAAACGGGATATTGGCAACGTGATAAGATTAATTTTTTTACAGATAGAACCTCGATTGAATGGGCTGACACAGAAAATTGGAATAAATCTGAATTCAATAGTCGTGGGCAACTTGATACTATCGTTGGGCTGAAATCAACTTTATTAATTGGTGCAGGAGCGGTTGGTTCAGTTTTATCGGAAATGCTGGTACGTGCTGGATTAGAGAAGCTAGGAATAATGGACACCGATTTTGTGAAGATGGCCAACCTAGTTCGACATACGTTGAATATGAGCAATCTGAATAACCCCAAAGCACCTGCACTATCTAATCATCTGAATATGGTTTCTCCTCATGCTTGTATTAAAAGTTATTCTGAAATATTTCCGCCGATTACACCTGAGACTATAAAGGCTATTCAACAATACGAAGTAATTTTAGAAACAACTGGATCAGACATTGTTCTAAGTAACTTAGACAATTATCAATGGGAGAATAAAAAAATATTTATTTCAGTTTCTCTTGGATTGGGCGGGAAGAGAATTTTTATTTTCAGCATGTATGGAAAGCAATTTTTACATGAAAAATTTGTTTCCGGAGTTCACTTCTGGTTACAGCAAGAGATAGGAGAATATGATGACGAATTGCCTAGAGATGGCGTAGGATGCTGGCATCCTGCCTTTCCTGCAAGAATCGATGATGTTTGGCTGCATAGTTCTGCAGCTATAAAAGTTATTGAAGCAATAATGTCTTGCCCTCCAGAGAAACCAACGCTCATAGTGTTTGAACAAATATGGGAAGAGGGTGAATTCAAGGGTGTACAGATGATAAGTAAGGAGGTAATAGATTGAGTTCTTTATATTACAAAAGTTTGAATGATTTGTTTGCAATCAAAGTAAATGAAAGTGAACTCAATACTATACTTCGTATTTGTATCGATGCGCAAGGCAATGAAACTGGTGGGTTATTAATTGGTCACTATAATGATACTCATAATTGTGCAATTGTTACGGAGATCACTGGACCGTCAACGGATTCAACTGCGGGGAAAACATGGTTTTACCGGGGCGTAGGTGGATTGCAAAAATTGCTAAATACAGCATGGCGCCGAAGACATCATTATTACTTAGGGGAATGGCATTTTCACCCCGGCGCATCACCCGTTTTGAGTGGAAAAGATGTTGCTGCGATGAGCAATACTGCTAATGCCCCAAAGTATAACTGTCCAGAACCCATTTTGTTAATCGTAGGAGGTTATCCTAAACAAAAGTGGAGCGCTAATGGCTATGTATTTCCACGTAAGCAGAAATATGTTAGTTTGGAATTGGACAATGGTGAGTAACATCTTTGGCAATCCTTGGTACATTGATCGTGGTATATATGAATAAGAAGTTTAAATTGAATTCGGTGCCGGAAAGGAAGACTGTGTAGAGTAACATTCTTTGAATTTAATGCATATAGGTAGTAATTACCCACGTTTCAATAACGTGGGTAATTTTTTTATTTTTTTACCTATGTTATATTGATATGTGAAGAGTTTACCCATATAATGGTATGAAGAGAGGTGATAAAATGCAAGATAGCACATTGAATCTGTTACCGCCGGATATTGACCTTGAAACCAAAAT
The DNA here is from genome assembly GCA_002319795.1 of Megamonas sp. UBA1796. Lineage (GTDB taxonomy): Bacteria > Bacillota > Negativicutes > Selenomonadales > Selenomonadaceae > UBA1796. The sequence continues at coordinate 4,688 of DCFU01000006.1, read as the reverse complement.
AGTTTTAAAGCAGCTTGCCAGATCGCATAGAGCTCTGGCTGAATTAAAAGGCTTTGCCGATACGATGCCTAACAAAAACATTTTAATAAATGCTATAACCATTAATGAAGCGAAAGACAGTTCTGAAATAGAAAATATCATCACAACACATGATGAACTATTTAAGGCTATGTCACAATTCAATTATAATAATCCTGCGGCAAAAGAAGTAGTGAATTACCGGACGGCACTTTGGAAGGGTTATGAGTTAGTTAAAGCAAACAAAATCATGACAACGAACATGATCATTGAAATACAGCAAGACATTGAGAAAAATCGTGCAGGGATAAGAAAATTACCGGGGACGGTTTTGCAAAATCAGACGACTGGCGAAGTGGTTTATACACCGCCCAGTGGAGAACAGGAAATTCTTGAATTGATGTCCAACCTGGAGAAATATTTAAATGACGACTATGATGCGGTTGATCCGCTGGTGAAATTGGCCGTGGTACATTATCAGTTTGAGTCGATTCATCCTTTTTACGATGGCAACGGGCGGACCGGAAGAATCATTAATGTTTTATATCTGGTTCTTAAAGAACTGCTGGATAGTCCCATTTTGTATCTCAGTAAATATATCATACGAAATAAAACAGCCTATTATCGGCTGTTGCAGGAAGTCAGGACTAAGAAAGGCTGGGAGGAATGGGTTCTCTTTATTCTAGACGGTATTGAGCAAACTGCAGAGGAAACTTTGCTATTGGTCAAAAAAATTAATGCAGTGGTAGACAAGACGGCGGAAAATATTAAGGAATCCCTGCCACGGGTGTATTCTAAAGAATTAGTCGAATTGCTGTTTTACGAATTTTATACCAAAACAGCTTACATTGAAACCGGGCTCAGTGTTTCCCGGAAAACAGCGGCCGGCTATTTAACGGCACTTGAAGATGCAGGCTTTCTTACATCGCAAAAAATCGGCAAAGAACGCATTTATCTTAATAAGCGTTTGTTTGATGTGGTACAGGAAGCGGGATCTTAAAACGAAATTCGTATTTCAGCATAGGTTGACGTTTCATGATGAAGTTTCCAGAGAATGTTGGCCAAGCTTTTAATAATGGTGCTGTGATACAAAAAAGTGTAGCAACCGTGTAGCAACGCGGCGAAAATATGCCGTGAAGGTTCATGATGAAAATGCAGTAAACCCGCGAATCTGTGGCATTTAGGACATGAAAAAAAGTGTCAAAATCAGATTCACATTCAAGAGATCACTGGTTCGAAACCAGTATGCCCCACTAGTAAATTAACAGGTAGTCGGATTTTATCCGGTACCTGTTTTTATTTTTGTAAATGAAAACATTAGTCCCCCAGCTATGCTGGGGAGAACAGAGTAAGCAGAAGCGTTACTGCGGGTGAACTAAAAACCTCCTATGCTAGTATTATGTAACATCTAAAACTAGCATATTCTCTTTTATAGTGGTATGCTATACCTATACGAAGGAGGCCGGTATAATATGCCATCTGTAAAATATTCTATTGAGCTTAGCCCATCAGACAAAACACCTTACGTAATATTGTTACAAAAGGAAATTCCCCAGCCAAAGCCATATTGAGAGCCAACATTCTTCTTGCTTCCGACAAAGCAAACAAAAAACATAGGACGGTTGCGGAAACAGCGGTTGCTTTTAGTACATCACCGACTACGATTCAGAACGTAAGGACTGCATATGCGAATAATGGCTTACAAGCTGCTATCCAGCGCAAAAAACGGATAACGCCTCCAGTCCCACCAAAAATTACTGGAGATGTCGAAGCCCACATCGTTGCCATGGCATGCGGCAATCCTCCAAAGGGTTATCATAGATGGTCCGTGCGCCTTATTGCTGAGAAATGTGTAGAACTGAACTACGTGGAATCCATATCTCATATGACCGTCTCACGCATCCTAAAAAAAACGAATTTAAGCCTCACTGGAAAAAAGGTTGGTGTATCCCTCCAGAGCAAAATGCTGCCTTTGTTGCAGCCATGGAGGATGTCCTTGCCATCTATAGTAGGCTGTACAACGCGGATATACCCGTAGTTTGTATGGATGAAAAACCAGTACAGTTCTTTGCTTCCGCTCGCAGGAGCATTCACTCCAAAAATGGAAGGATTGAATATGAGGATAATGAATATATCCGAAATGGTACAGCAACAATCTTTATGTTTACAGAACCTCTGGCAGGATGGCGTTATGCCGATGCATTGGAACATCGAACAAGAACCGATTGGGCCAAGCAAATGGAATGGCTGTTAGTTGAACGATATCCTCATGTGAAAAAGGTGATTCTCGTTATGGATAATCTTAACACGCATACAATCGCTTCACTTTATCAAACCTTTGAGCCTCAATATGCTTTTGAACTTGCAAGCCGTTTAGAAATTCACTTTACACCGAAACACGGCAGTTGGCTTGATATTGCTGAAATTGAGTTATCAGCATTAGGCAGACAATGCATCGGATCCCAACGAATCCCAGATCTTAAAACCTTGAAATCTCTTCTGGCTCCGTGGTGTAAAGATCGAAACAAAAAGCAACATGGCGTTGAATGGCAATTTTCTATAGAGGATGCTCGAGTAAAGCTTAAGCATTTGTACCCCGTCGTCAACATTTAGATGTTACGCAATACTAGTTTGTGATTTTGAATAAAATCGAGATTTAGGAACATAGAAATTTGGTGATTTTACCGGATTTATTGATGTAATAGTCTTTTGGACGCAGAAATATGCAAAAACACAAGATTTTAAAAGAGCTATTTGATAGTAAGCTTAAGATAAACCATTTGGAGAGGGGTTTATCCATGCTGAAACAAATAGCTCTTTTTGTTGTTCTGTTCCTAAGTACAATATTTTATTCGAATCCGGTCTTTGCTCAAACACAATCCGTATCCATGCTGCTGCCTGTGGGTGGTTCCTGGCAGGAAACCTCTCCCTTTGGTTACAGATATCATCCCATCACGGGAGAATGGAAGGGGCATACAGGCGTTGATTTGGCTGCCGATGAAGGCACAACGGTACTCGCTGCTGCCGATGGTACCGTGGCCTATGCCGGATGGATGGAAGGCTATGGGAATACCTGCATCATCGACCATGGACAAGGTCTGACGACACTTTACGGCCATATGGAGGATGGTTCGCCGACGGTTTTACCGGGGACTCCAGTAACGCAGGGAAGTCCCATCGGGTTTGTTGGCTCCACGGGGAATTCTACCGGGCCGCATCTGCATTTTGAAGTACGCTTGTCCAGTGTCCCAACGGACCCGTCCGTCTTCTGCCCGGAAATTACGGCTGGTTCGGGTTCAGGGAGCGAAGCCATGGATGGAGAATCCATTCCCTTCAATTTTGACGCATCGTTCGATTTTGCCAAACCAATCCGTGAAGCCATTCAGGCCATCGGGGATACCTGCACCAAGGGGTTCCATGTTTTAAAGAGTATCATGAACAAGCTGCTGATGATCCTGATTACCATCGATTTTGCCGTAGCCCTTACCTTTAAAAGCCTCGATGCAAATGGTGGGGAAGGCCTCGCCAAGTGGTTCGCCTACAAGGTGTTTTTCTATGCCATCCTGATTTTTCTATTGTTCAATTGGGGTGATACGATTGCCAATCTGGCGCGGCATTTCTTCGTCACCGTTGGTGGTATGAGTATGGGAGGCACCGAAGAGCAGGCCGGAAAAATCATGTCAGATCCTACCGACATCGTTCAGAAAGGGATGCAAATCATAACGCCATTGTTTACGGAATTCAATAAATTCCATGGCATGGCGGATATGATAACGAAAATGGCCATCATACTGCCCTGCGCTATTTTCGGCATCATCATGACCGCGTGTTTTTTACTCATCGGGATCCAAATTGCTATGGCCTATATCGAATTTTACATGGTCACATTGTTCGGGTTCACTTCCTTCATTTTCGCCGGGGAACGGCATGTCCGGCACTATGCGGCCAATGGATTGAATGGTATCTTTGCTGCCTCTATTAAGCTTCTCTTCTTCTGTATGTTTTCGATGATGCTGCAGACCACGATGCAGAATATTACCGTGAGTACCTTTTTTTCACAACAAATGCCCAACCAGAACAGCAGCCAATATGCAACGGGAGCCAACATAGGCAGCATCGAGGACTTCATGGCACGGATACGTGCCGTAGAAACGGGAGGCTCAAGTGACCCATATAACACACCATCGGACGATGGATACGGCTTCGGGGCCTATCAAATCAGCTACTCGAACTGGGAAAGCTGGTGCGAGGAAGCAGGCGTAGAACCAGCCCCGCCTTTGCCCTGGCCTGCGGAAATACAAGACCGTGTAGCCAGGCATAAAATGGAGATCTATTACCAAATGTATGGGAACTGGCATGATGTCGCACTGGCCTGGAATGGCGGAGGTGGTGCAGTCGGGCAGGGCTGGACTTCGACCGAAATCTATTGGGCAAAAGTTTGTGGGGCGCGAGGAAGTATCGTTCCCGTAACGGTCATAAACTTCATTGTTTTATTCAAATTAACGCTGTTGTGTTTGATTTTTGTCATTTTAGGGGACCGGCTGTCAAAAATGCTTATGGAACAATTTGGTGGTCTGGGATTCCGATTTACTAATGAATAAAGAAAGAAGGGAAAAACTATGTTCAAAAAGGTGTTATGTGTGGCACTGCGGCCTTCTCGGTTTAGAGGA
>DCFU01000018.1 GCA_002319795.1 Megamonas sp. UBA1796 | reverse complement strand
TATGCAGCCGTTTTGGAATAGCGAGATGGAAAGAACCCTGCACTCTCTTGCTTGGTGGAAAGCTTTGTGGAAGAGGACGAAGGGAATTGAAATGGTAGACAGCCGCGAAATGGCCTGTTGCGAACAGGCCTGGAAAGAATGGCTAACCGGGAATCATCCCATTGTCGCTGGGGATATCAAAATGATGAAGGCGGAGGGCGGCAAGTATTTTAATCTTGTTCAGTTAATTGCTAAAGTCCTTTGAAAGCCGGACACATCATAAGAAAGCTGGTATTTATCATAGGCTTTAGTGATCTATTTGCGTTATTATTATATAGCTCTTGTTCAAGTGCAGAAAGTCCAATAAGAATTTTATTAAACAATTGAGGGTGCATGTTGTTATGTTATAATGATTATGAGAAATTTTATCAAATGATAAGGAGCGAAGCTTTTATGACAGATCGAAAAATTCGGATTGGTATTATTGGATTGGGTGAAATTGCACAAAAAGTATATCTTCCCTATCTCACACAACAAAAAAATTGGCTATTGGTAGGAGCCTATTCGCCAGCGAAAATAAAACGAGATACAATTTGCCAGGCTTATCGTATTCCCACTTTTGCAACAAGTACGGATTTAATCGACCAATGTGATGCGGTTTTTGTGCATAGTTCAACTCGCAGCCATTTTGCTGTCATATCCGAAGTGCTGCATAAAGGCAAAGATGTTTACGTTGATAAACCATTGGCTGCTTCGATTGAAGAAGCAGAACAGCTGGTTCAGCTGAGTATAAAAAGCGGACGAAAGCTTATGGTTGGCTTTAACCGCCGTTTTGTACCGCTGTATATCAAGGCAAAAGAACAGGCAAATAACACAGCCTGGATTCGCATGGAAAAACATCGAATAAATTCCCAGCATGATGTAAATTTTGCTGTGACTATGCTGGATGATTATATTCATTTGGTAGATACTGTCCGTTGGCTGGGAGAACCAAAGAATAATCTTACGGGCCACATTAAACTGAATGATGCACAACAACTTATAAGCGTCCAGCATACCTATCAGACAAATTTTGGCAGTACGGTGTTTATTGGCATGCACAGAAAAAGCGGCACGAATCTGGAACAGCTTGAATTTGTCAATGAAGGTTCAGTAATCCGGGTAAAAAACATGGATACTATGGAAATAGAAAAAGATGGACAAATCCTTACTACAACTTCTGCTTCATGGGAGAGCATTATCAAAAGAAGGGGCTTTGAAGGGGCAATTTTGCATTTCATAGCAGCGGTACAAGGGGACACCATCCCCGCAATCGATGGAATAGAAGCTTTGAAAACGCAGCAGATTTTACAAGATATGATTGATGCAAAGTATCTCGAATTGTAATAGAATGATTGTTTTCTGCCAAGAGTGGTGAGAATATGAGTAAGGGGATTTTGTGGAGGCAAGCAGACGGTATGACGGTAAAACGAAAATTTCCGAGTAAATATTAACAAAAAAATACGATGCCAAATGCTTAGCACCATCGTGCAACAAGCGGCATCGAGGGCTCTCTTCCTGTAGGGCTTCAGTATCTTGTGATGATGATCTGGAACCCCATGATTAAATGAGCCAGTTAGATCAGTTTGTTAAAAACAACAGACCTTCCATGAATTTCTTCACATTGATTTTTCCGTGGTACTGTCCCTTATGGTTGACAAAATCCATCTCCACGCGCACTTCTTGAAAATCAAACAACGCCATGCTGTATTGCTGAAAGGTCTCGTTATAATAATCTTCTGCGCCAAGACTCGCCAAATTCTGCAACGCTCTGGTGATGGCCCGCCGTACACGCTGCTTGATGGTTCTTGCATCCTCGTGCAATTGTTCTGCAAGCAAATCATAGAAGGCCAGCAGCTGATATTTCTCACTGGCTTCTTCACCCATATGGGAGCGAATCAGCTGTGAAAGCTTATAGATATCCTGCGTACCTGTTTCGCCCAGGATGCCAAGGTCGGAAAAGGCAGTATAAATCTTCTTTTTGCGTGACGTTTCCTCTTGCTGATTGGCGCAGGGTAGTAATGAGGAAGTATATGCAGCCGTCGTACGGCCAATGAATGACATGATTTGTTCCAGCCGACGTTTTTCCTGCACTTTATGTATCACGGAAACAACTTCCAACACATTCAGCGGCTTGTGGATAAAGAACTCAATGCCGCTCTGGTATGCCTGCGTAATTAACGGATCACTACTGACCTGCGAAATCATGATGAACGATGTATGCTCACAGGTTTCACGCGTTTTCTCCAACAACTGTACGCCGTCCTGCGATGGCAGAAGTAGATCCACTAGGGCGATATCTGGTTGATAGGCGCAAAGAAACTTTTCAGCCTCTAATCCGTCGCCGCTTTCGGCGACAATGGTTCCCAGCTTATACTGTATAACAATATTTTTAATGATTTTACGAATATTGATATCGTCGTCGACAATTACAAAACGCACCGCCATAAAAGCTCGCCCCTCTTTCCAGTTCACGATAATCACATATGCATGGCCAGTCCTGCCTAGGTTTGGGATAAGGTTTTTATTCACGCTGGTTGTTAGTTTTCTGCTGTAAGCGTGCATAGGGCAAAACAAGCGTAAAGATGGTAGCTATGCCTGGTTGCGATGTAACTTCGATACGCCCACCCAGACTGTCCAATAAGGTTCGCACATGTGCCAGTCCTAGACCGGTGGACATTGTACCGGTCAACTTTGAATATTTTGTGGAAAATCCAGGATTGAAAATGAAATCCATGTTCTGCATGTCTATACCCTGTCCGTTATCTTCAACGGACAACGCGATAGTTCCTTCCCGACGCACCTCCCTTACCTGGATTGCACCTTGCTGCCCGCAGGCTTCGATTGCATTGACAATCAAATTATTCAGCATAGAGACAATTTGATAATGTTCATCGGTGGCAAAATCATCTTCCTGATCGAATTGAATATTGATTTCTTTATGCTCGGCACTTAATGATCGTTTGGTGTTTTGTTCAATGATGTGGAAGATTTCCGAAAGGCGCATATTTTGTTCATTGCCTGCTGGCAGCAGAATTTTTTCCAGGCCATGAATTACGCGGTAGTAGTCTTTTTTTATTTCATGGATGTCCCCGGCAATCTTCAGAGCTTTTTGGACAAATTGATTTGCCTGGCGGTTTCCATCTGTGGATGCTGAGAGCTCTTTATATAATAAATAGCTGCATTCCATAATTTTTTCGATATCTTGCGATGATTTCTTCAAATAATATAATTCCGTTTTCAGCTTGGCAAAAAGCATAATAAGCTGCGTGTATCTTTTCAAATGCTCATCCACAAAAATGAAAACACGGTAACGATTCAAAAAATAATAGCCGTATACCACTGAAACTGATCGCAGAAAGGCTACGCCCACCAGCGCTGGCAAGATTGCAGCCGAATCAAACGGCATAAAATCATGTCGGATGGAAATTTCTAAAAGATTGCTGAGAAAATCACTGAGAAGCAGCTTGAGAATGACCGTTATCGCATGGCCATTATTCTCTCGGATGTTAAAATAATAACAGCATATACCAAAAAAAACATAATAACAAAATGCCGGCAGGGATTGTATAGTGGCAAATGCCATCTCATTATGCCCGACAAATACATCCATCAGCCATCGCATGGAAAAAACGCCGATACCACAGAAAACTGCTGTGAGAATAATCGGCAGCTGTAAAAAATACAAAAGCGACAGTGCTAACATGATGACGCCCACCGTGAAACGAAAATGGCTGTCGAACGGATACACAAACAGTATGCTGGTCAGGCTCACAAGAAAAACGGTCTCACATATCAGTCTACATGTACTGTGCTTTTCTTTCTTGGAAATGAACATGACTTTACACCTACTTATTCATTTTTTCTACACGAATCTTTTCGGATAAAACTAAATATATGATAAAAAGAACAGAGTCAGCATGCTCCGCAGACTCTGTTCTTTCGCGTTTACTTACAACCGTCAAGCGGTTTCAGGAATGTCGCAGTCAGTTGTTATAACTTTTCTGGTAACCCAGCTGTAAGGTTTCTTCTGGCAGCTGATGCTCCCAACGGGCAATGGCGACAGAAGCCACACAATTGCCAATCAGATTGCAGCCCGTTCGCGCCATATCAAGGATGCGGTCGACGCCCATGAGCAGCGCTACGCCTTCCATCGGTAACCCTAAAGCCGCTGCTGTGCCAGCAACGATGATAAAGGAACCGCTTGGCACACAGGCGATGCCCTTGGTCGCCAACATCAACGTAATCATGATCATGATCTGCTGGGCTAGTGAATAGTCTATACCGTATAATTGAGCAATGAATAATAAAGATAACGCACTATAGAGTGTACCACCATCAAGATTGAATGTATACCCAGTGGGCAGGATAAACGTAACAATGTGTTTTGGCACACCGAATTCCTCCAGATTTTTCATGGCAACAGGTAAAGCTGCTTCACTCGTCGTGGTGGTGAAGGCGAGGACTGCCGGCTCTTTGATTACGCGTAAAAGATGATAAATATTCACCTTGAAAATAATAGATACAGCAGCGAACAGCAAAATCAGGAATATCAGTAGTGCGAAATACAGGCCAAAAATTAATTTGCCTAAGGGAAGCAGCATCGCTACGCCGAATTTACCCACAGCAAAGGCGCACATGGCAAAAACGCCGTATGGAGCGACTTTCATGACATAGGCAGTAAATTTGAACATTGCCTCGGCCACGCTGTTTGCCAGATTGATTGCTGGTTCGCCTTTTTTGCCAATCGCCGCTAAAGCTATGCCAAAAAATGTCGAGAAAAATACAATCTGTAGCATATCGCCCCGGCTCATACCGTCGATAATATTCGTCGGCACGATATTGATGATGGTCGACATGAGGTCGACGGATTTCGCTGCCATCTGCTGAGCACTGCTGGCGTCTATGCTGCCAGTCAGTACCACACCGGAACCGGGCCTTAGGACATTTGCAACTGTCAGGCCGATAACCAGCGCTATAGTAGTAGCCACCTCAAACCAAATCAGCGCCTTCAGGCCAAGTCTGCCTAATTTTTTAAAGTCACCCGTGCCCGCGATTCCCATGATCAACGAACTGAAAATCAATGGTACGACAATCATCTTAATCATGCGAATAAAGATATCACCGATGATTTTGAACGATACCGCAATGTCCGGAATGATATAACCAACAATGAATCCGAGGATCATGCCAAGCATAATTTGACTGCCTAACCCCAGTCCTTTTTTAGACTTTGCCATCTGAAAAATTCCCCCTTTTGTTTGGATTGTGTAAGTATGTTATTTACTTAAATAAATTATTTTAAATTGATTTCTGTAAATTCGTAGGTAGTCACGTCTAGTAAATGGGACGCTATTCGTTTTGCTCGCTCGACATCCGCCGAAAAGCACAAACGGCTATAGCCTAGTCTCTTGTTCTGCAACAGTCCTCTTTGCGTCAGTATCAACTGCGCCGTGCGTGCCGTTTCCTTCGCAGGATTGAGTAGCTTTACCTGCGGACCCAAAACTCGACGAATGAGCGGAATAAGGAACGGATAATGTGTGCATGCCAAAATCACCGTATCCACACCAGCTTCTCGCAGGGGAATCAGATATTCTTTGGCCGCCGATTCGATGGCCTCGCCGCTGAATTGTTCCGCTTCCACTAGTGAAGCAAATTTGTGACAAGCCTGCGGATAAATCTTCACCTTGTCATCTAGTGCCTGGATTTCAGCTGCATGCTTGCCGCTCTCAATCGTTGCATCGGTAGCAAGGACGCCGATGCACTTATTCTTCGTAAGTGCCAATGCGGTACGAGCCCCTTTACTCATCCCCACGATGGGAAAAGAATATTCCTGCGGTAGTCTGTTCAGATTCACCGTGATGGTATTACAAGCAGCAATGGCCAGTTTTACCCGGTTGTGTGACATAAAATCAAGTATTTCGCGTGTGAATTGCTGGATTACCGCGTGTGGACGCGGTCCGTAAGGGACACGCTTTGTATCACCAAAATAAATGATATCTTCTGCTGGCAGTAATTTTCGCACTTGTGCAAAGACCGTGAGCCCGCCTACACCAGAATCAAAGACTCCTATAGGCAAATCAACTTCCATAACATCCACCTCCTGATTGATTTAATGTATTTTCTTTGACATGTCTTGTCCTGACAAAATGCCTGAATGATCAAAAATCTTGTGCTGCATGTACGAGTATTCAACTAATTCCAGTATGACCATGTGGGTACAACAAACTACAGAAAGATAGCAATAGTTCTCTTGCTTTTTTTTCTTAGTTTGCTTTATCCTCGCTTTGATGCTGCATCTGGTAAATGGACATAAAAGAAGATAAGCAGGAACGATAATTTAATTTCAAGCACTGCCGATTTACTGTACTTGGACGTTACTGTCTCATTAACAACCTTGTTTTTGTGAAAAAATTATAAGCCCGCTTATTTTCTGCTTTAGAAACAGAGAATACGCGGGCTTATATATTGTTTGTATGCAATAATATTTCATCGGCTTTTAGAGATTGAATATGTCAGGATGCATCCGTTCGTTCGGTGAAATAATATAATAATGCTGCGACTGGTATGGCCATGCCTAAAATAGATGCGAACATCCAACTGCCGTACGCATAGGCCCAGCCGCCCAAGGCTGAACCGATGGCTCCGCCGATAAAAAACACTGCCATGAATATGCCGTTTACTCGCCCGCGTATGTCGCTTCCCAGTGCATAAACTGCACGCTGACCGAGGACAAGATTGCCGGATACGGCCATATCCAGCGTAATTGCTGCGATGACGAGCATAAACAATGATAAGGTTGGATTATCTTCAAATATATGCGTAATCACAAATGACAGAGCTGCAATTCCGATAGCCATACCTGTCAATGGTTTCGTCCAGCCCCTATCGGCTAATCTTCCGGCAATAGGAGCTGCTATGGCACCAGCCACACCAGCAAAAGCGAATAAGGCAATGCCTTGCTGTGATAAGTGGAAGTGACTGGCTAACCATAAAGGAGTGACTGTCCAAAACAGACTGAAGGCACTGAACAAACAAGCTTGATATAAAGAACGGCGGCGTAAAACAGATTTTGTTTTAAACAGTTCCCATAAAGAGCCGAGCAATGCACTATAATTCATGGCAGGTGCAGGTATGCGCTTGGGGAGAACGAAAGCCAATAATCCAGCTAAGACAGCAGTAATGACAGCAGATAAAGCAAAAACGGACCGCCATCCCAAAAAATCTGTAATCATGCTGGCGACAGGCCGGGCAAGCATAATTCCCAACAGGAGACCGCTCATCACATTCCCCACAACCTGGCCGCGCTGTTCTTCGGTTGCCAGATGGGCTGCGTAAGGTACCAGAATTTGTGTTGCGACTGAACCCAGCCCGATGAACATGGATGCAATAAGAAAGAACAGTGCATTATCTGCCAGATATGCTGCAGCCAATGCACAAATAACGACAGCTAATGCTGACAAAACCAGCCGCCGATTCTCCACGAGATCGCTGAGTGGCACAATGAACAGCAAGCCTAAAACATAGCCGATTTGTGTCAGCGTTACGATGAAGCCTGCTGAGGCCAGAGGGAGATGCGTGTCTGCGCTGATAGGGCCAACTAAAGGTTGCGCATAATAAAGATTTGCCACAATTACCCCACATGAAACAGCTAATAGGAATGTAATCCAGCGGGGAGCTTTTTTAGTTTCGGGGTGAATGTTCATCATAGAATAATCCCTTCCTTTGTGCATGTATAGTTTTTATCAAATCTTGCCTTGAAAATACAATACTAAACGTATAGTATTGTATTTAATACTATTATAAACTGAACGTATAGTATTTGTAAAGATATAATTTCTTTCCTTGTGAGAAATTATATCGTATAATGTACGTATAGTTTTAGTTAAAGTAAAATATACAGGGAGGTATTGTCGTTTGGAAAAGAAAAAAGGGCGTCCCCGTAACGTCGAAACGCAAAAAGCCATTCTTGCAGCTGCCTATCATTTGCTGCTGGAGACTGGTTTCGAGGCCGTAACGGTTGAAAAGATCGCCGAGCGGGCAAAAGTCAGCAAAGCGACAATCTATAAATGGTGGTCAAACAAAGCTGCAGTTGTGATGGACAGCTTTCTATCTGCTGCTTCAGCAAGGCTTCCTGTGCCGGATACAGGCTCAGTTGTCGATGATATAGTTATGCAGGTCAGCAACCTGGCCAAATTTTTGACGAGTCAGGAAGGAAAAGTAATCAATGAGTTGATTGCAGAAGGACAATTCGATCTAAAGCTGGCCGAAGAATATCGGGTAAGATATTTTTATCCTCGGCGGCTCGATTCACGTCATATCCTGGAACGTGGGGTAAAGCGGGGAGAACTGAGGAAAAATCTCAATATAGAGCTGGCCATAGACTTGATTTATGGGCCGCTGTTTTATCGCCTGTTGATAACTGGCGAAACATTGGATACATGTTTTATCAGAAATCTGATAGAGTATGCTTTTGCGGGGATTGAGGCTAAGGGCGTATAGCCGATGCAGAAATAATATATTTGCCTCAGAATCTTCGAAGCAATCCTCCGCAGCCTGCTTGAAACAGGAAAATTCCTATAGAAAAGAGTAATAAATTTGGAAGTAGTAAATGCAACGTGTGAAAATATAGAAATTTTTTCCCGGGTTTTAAAGGACGCTGCTGTATGGCTGAATTCTGTCAATCAACCCATGTGGAAGTATGCAGATATAACCAGTGCAGCATTGATGAAGCAGTATCGTGTCGAGGATATGAAATTATGCTATGAGCAGGGCAGCCTGATTGGAGTATATGTTTTACAATGGCATGATCCCCTGTTTTGGGCGAGTTCGCCGGAGAATGAAGCTGGCATCTTACACAAGGTAGCGGTTTGCCGCCAAAGCGCCAAACAGGGCTATGGAAGTAAAATGATAGAATCTGCTGAACGAATATGCCAAGAGCGTAAAATACAATGTCTAAGGCTCAATTGCGGTACATTGCGGCACAGACTGCGAAATTTTTACGAAAGTAATGGGTTTAAAGCGGTGGACAGGGTCTTTATTGATAATAGAGACCAAATTCGATATGAAAAATTTTTAAATCAATCGGAACAGGTATAATGTATCCAGAATTTCGTGCTATACTTGTGTTTGGGATAGGAACGGTTCTTTTGTTGTACGAGTGTTGATGCACAGTGAGCAGTCAAGCATAAGCCGTTATTGCATGTTTTTTAGTTAGCTGGGGGAATATATGAAAGAACGCAGCAGTCGAATTTTAATACAGCTTACAGAGGCGAAGGATACTACTTTGGCTGAGCTGGCGCAGGACTATGAGGTTTCTGAGCGTACGATCCGCAATGATGTTTCAGAGATCAACAGTGAACTGAGGGATGCTGGCTATGGCTGCATTGCTTTTGCCCGCGGAGGGCGGATCATTTGTCCGGCGGATATGGCGAAATCCTCGGTGGAGCTTTTGAAGGGGAATTTCTATTCCTATAAGCTTTCGAAGAGGGAGCGTGTAGGGGTAACAGTGGAAATGCTGCTTACGGCGCATGCTTACATCACTTTGGCGCAGATCAGTGATCATTTGTTTGTCAGCCGTTCTACGGTTATTGGGGATCTGGATAATATCAAGGATGTAATCCGCAGGGGCAGGCTGAAGCTCATATCTTATTCCAGCAAAGGACTGCGGGTGGAAGGCGATGAAGGAAATCGGCGCCTGCTGCTTATACAGATGCTGTATCAGGCCGAAAACACTTCACTGCAGCAGTCTATGATGAGTAGTGTAGGCTGCTTAGCGGAAGATATCCTGATTCTGCAAAAAATACTCCGTGAGAAGGAGAAACAGTATAAGTGCTATCTGACGGACAATTCTTTTCGGGAGATTGTGCTTTATTTAGGGGTGTCTATATTTCGCATGAAGCAGGGCTGCCATTTGGCGTCGGGGCTATCCGGGAATACAGATAAGATGAATATGGCCCGGAGTCTGTATGATTTAGTGGCACAGTATCATGCTGTGACTGCCCCCTTGCCGGAAGTGGCCTTTCTCAGTGTACTCCTGGGAAAGGCACATTATCTGAAACGTCAGGAAAGTGATGAGGAAGCGATTAAGATACAGCTTCTGACACGCCAGTTCATAGCGGCAATATCAGCGCAGCTGGCGGTCAATATAGCTGGAGATTATGATTTCTTTGAAAATTTGTCGAATCATCTCATTTCTACGCTTCAGACGGAGTTGATGTTTGATACGGTGGATAGTCCCATCCATAAGCTGGTGGAGAGCCATCAGGAAATCTATGAGGTGGTGTGCCGTTACAAATCCATACTCGAGGCCTATGCGGGCAGGTGTCTGGCTGTGTGTGAGATAGATTATATTATGGTGCACATCTGCGCGGCCGTGGAACGGGCGAAAAATAAATCCGTTCCCTTCAATGTTATCGTAGCCTGCAATGCAGGTATCGGTACCTCCCGGCTGCTGCTGGAAAAGCTCGAGAAGCATTTCAACTTTCGAATTGTGGATATTATGGCTACGCACAATACCAAGGATATCAGCCCGGGAGAGTGTGATTTCATTGTTACGACGGTACCCCTTGCAGACTGCGATGTCGACTCTGTTGTGGTATCACCACTGCTTACAGATGAAGACTGCCTGCGTATCGCGGCCAAAATGGAAACCCTGCGCAATACGATGGGCGGCCGCATACGCAAGCCAGTACCGGAAATCAGTGCCAGTGGAATCATAGAACAGCTGGAACCAGTGCTCCGGCAGGAGTTCCCAGAGGCTTCCGATGAAGCTCTGCGCCATGTGCGAAAGACGATTCGCCTGTATTTTTCCAGTGTGCAGGCGGAACGGCCTTTAGGCTATATGCTGCATTACCTGTTGCCGGCATCGCATATCCGCATGGACGTTGAGTGCCGTACCTGGCAGGAGGCGGTGCGCGAGTCCGCACAATGCCTTCTCAATCTGGGGTATATTAAGCCGCAGTATGTGCAGGCCATTATAGAAAACATCGAACGGAATGGGCCCTATATTGTTATTTCACGCGGGTTTGCGCTGCCGCATGAAAGCCCGCAGCATGGCAGCATCAAAATGGGGATGAGCCTCATTCGTTTAAAACAGCCGATAGCCTTTGGCAATGCTGAGCTTGATCCGGTGGAATTCGTTTGCTGCCTGAGCCCGGTGGATCAGCAGTCCCATTTGGAAGCAATGTTTTCCCTTATCAACATGCTGCAGGATGAATCCTTTAAGCAATTGCTGCGGGAAGCACGAACTTCAGCAGAAGCTGCCAGGATTATTGAGCAATACGATCGCAAGTAAGTGATTTTTGGAACGATACAAAATATTTCCTGTTTTTAGGAAGTGTTTTGTATCGTTTTATTTTTTTCCGTATTGTATGAAAAGTGTTTCACTGTTTTTGCTATTGTTGTCATGGTATGATTTAAATATCAAAAATCAGTGGCCGCTGATATTGAAATCTAGGGGGGATTTGAAAATGATATGGGAAAGCTTGACAGATTCCCTCATTTGCAGAGATATCGAAGCATCTTCTTATCAAGACGTCATGAAGATTGTAGGAGGGAAGCTGACGGACGCAGGATATGTCAAGGAGTCCTATGTGGATGCTCTTATTACCAGAGAAAGGAGCTTTCCCACAGGCATTGATATGAATGGCGTGGGGGTAGCGATTCCCCATACCAATCCGGAGCATGTCAATCAGCCTGGTATTGCTATCGGCGTTTTACGCAGCCCGGTATCTTTTTTTCAGATGGGTACTACGGATGTAAAAGTCAGCGTAAAGCTGGTATTTGTACTGGCCGTAACCAATCCCAATGCCCATATCGGTACGCTGCAGCGCATCATACAGGTCATACAGGACACCAAAGTTCTCAAGGATATTATAGCGGCAGCTGATGCAGCGGAAATCATCCACATTATCCAGGCAAAAGAAAAAGCCATTGAAAACAAGTGAATATAACAGGAGGAAAGCAAAATGAGCAGAGTAAATATTTTATCCGTGTGTGGTTCCGGAACCGTAACTTCGACTATGGTAGCAGAGAAACTCAAGGAAAGATTACTGGATGATGGCTATCAGGTACATGCTACGGAGGCGCGCCCGACCGAGGCACTGAATATGGCACAGTCCGGCAGCTTTGATGTGCTGGTACATACGAGCCCGCTGCCGTCCGGCGATTATGGGATACCAGTAATCAATGCTTTTGCCTGTATGACGGGAATCGGTGAAGATAAATTCTTTGCCGACGTGGTAGCTGCCCTGCATGGCGTCGGGAAATAAAGACGGTTTCCAGATACACCTGACATTGATTTTATGAATTTGGGGGGTATAAAAGTGATAGATGGATTGTTATACACGATGAAGGCAATTATCGATAATTTTAGTTCGGCAATCATTGTACCGGTAATTATCTTTGTCATAGCGTTGATCTTTAAGGTTACAATCAAAAAGGCCTTTTTGTCGATGATGAATGCAGCCGTTGCGCTGATGGGGTTTACGCTCCTGATTGGTGCTTTTACACCGATCATCTCACCGATGATCCAGTCCATGTCCGGGACGATGTCCGGATACACGGGCGTAGCGCTCAATACCTTTGATGTAGGCTGGCAGGCCACTGCGGTTGTGGCGTTTGCCACGAGTGCCGGTATGATCTATCTGGGTTTAGGCATTTTGCTTCAAACGATACTTTTCCTGATCAAATGGACCAATATATTCCAGCCTTCGGATCTTTGGAACAACTACTCCTATATTGTCTGGGGTGCCATGGTCATCTATGCCACAGGAAGTTTTACACTGGGCATTGCCTGTATGATTCTGCTGAATCTTTACAGCCTGCTCATTTCAGAACTCGTGGCGAAACGCTGGTCTTCCTACTACAACTATCCAAACTGTACGATTATTGCTATGCACAATGTAGAACCAGCGGTATTTGCGATTCTGTTCGATCCAATCCTGAATCTCCTGCATCTCGACAAGGTGAACCTCAACCCGCGGTCCATTGAGAAGAAAATTGGCGTGTTTGGCGAGCCGATGGTCATCGGATTATTCCTGGGCCTTTTCATTGGCATATTGGGCAGTGTAGGGCATCTGGATTCCCTGAAGACCTGGGGACAGATTTTCTATGTAGCGGTTGCTACCTGCACCGTTATGGCACTTTTCCCGAAGGTGGCCAGTATGTTTGCCCAGGCTTTTGCGCCAATCACCGATGCGGCCCGCAAACTCATGGGCGATGGCAACGGACGTACCTGGTATATTGCCGTGAATGATGCTGTAGGCTACGGCGAACCGGCTACTCTTACGAGCGGGCTGCTTCTCATTCCTATCATGGTTGCTGTAGCAACTGTGCTGCCTGGCAATCAGGTACTGCCGGTCGTTGACCTTTTAGCTATTCCCTATATGGTGCAGGGCCTGGTAGCTGTCTACAAAGGCAACATGGCCAAGATTATTGTAGCGGGGACGATCTGGTTCAGCCTTGGTCTCCTCATGTGTACCTATACAGCGAATCTCTTTACGGAGGTAGCCATCAGCGCAGGCTTTGCAATTCCTGCTGGTGCAGCGCTTATTACCAGCTTCAACATCCTTGGTAAACCGATGCTGGGGTTTGTATTCCTGGCTTTTCTGAGCCAGAACCCGATTTTTATCGGTATGACTGTAGTGATTTATGCACTTTGTTATGCAGCTTTCCGGTTCAAGAGAACTGCTATTGAAGACTATATGGAAAAAATGGCGAACCGTAATCAGGCTGCCGCTGAGGGGGATTTATAATGAAGCTGGATATGGAAGAATTCCGCAAGCCGTGCGCTTGTGGCCGGGAACACAGTATTTTTGTCGATGATGTGGTGATTGAGAGCGGGGCGGTGGAGCATCTGCCCGCCTATTTGGCCCGGGCACCCTATAAAGATATGCAGAACCTAGTCATGGTATGTGATGCCAATACCTATGAGGCTGCCGGCCGCAAGGTCGAAGCCATCGTGCCTGGTTTGAAAAAAATCGTTTTGAATCCAGTTAACCTGCATGCCAATGAGCATGGCGTAGCTGCCTGTGAAGAGCAGCTGAACAAACTGGAACGGGTGGATTTGATGATTGCTGTGGGTTCTGGTACAGTACATGACATTACTCGCTACCATGCCTACAACAGGAAGATTCCGTTCTTCTCCGTTCCTACAGCTGCCAGTGTAGATGGCTATGTTTCCACCGTAGCTGCTATGACCTGGCATGGCTTCAAGAAGAGCTTTACCGCCGTTTCTCCCGTGGTCGTATTGGCGGATACCGATATATTCAAGAACGCTCCCAAACGTTTGACAGCCTCTGGTGTAGGAGACCTTCTGGGCAAATATACGGCACTGGCAGACTGGAAGATTGCCCATGCATTGACGGGTGAATATATATGTGATACGATTTGCCAGTTGGAGTATAAAGCGCTGGATTCACTCATTGCCAGTTTGGACGGATTGAATGAGGGCCGGTCGGATGCCTATGAGATGCTGATGTATGGACTGCTGCTGTCCGGTTTGGCTATGCAGATGACGGGAAACTCGCGTCCGGCCTCGGGAGCGGAGCATCATATGTCCCATCTGTGGGAGATGGAAGCCTACAATGACTATATAGATTTCTATCATGGAGAAAAAGTCGGTGTAGGCCTGATCCTGGTCACGGATATATACCATAAGGCCGCTGCTGTTATGAAAAAGCACGCTTTTCAGGTAAAAGACCATGTAGATGTTGAGACGTCTGCTATTGCGGATGCTTTCAGGGTCAGGGAGTTGTATGACTCCATCATGGAAGAAAATACGCCCAATATCCTGTCTGCTATCCAGCCAAAACGTCTGGTGGAAAAAACCGACGAAATTATCAAAATCATCGAAGAAATTCCCTCTGCAGCAGCGCTGGCTGACATGCTGAAAAAAGTCGGCGGGGTGAACTCACTGGCAGACCTTGGCTTCGATGACAGTTTCTACAAAAAGATGGCCTTCATGTCGCCATATGTCAGAGCCCGTATCACTTTTATGCGCGTGCTGAAGTTCTATGACTTCTATGAAACGGTCATTACTATGTGAGGGAGATTGTATGGATAAAAAGATGGCTCTTTCTGATGTAAAACTCTTTGTATTGGATATGGATGGTACGTTTTATTTGGGGGATAAAATCATTGACGGTTCCCTGGATTTTATTTCCAAGGTAAAATCTACCCAGAGACAGTTCCTTTTTTTCACCAATAATGCCTCCCGTGTACCGGCGATTTACCAGGAGAAGCTGGAACATATGGGGCTGGCGGTGCAGGAGTCTGATATTATTACTGCTGGTGATGTGACCATTGCGTATCTGCAGGCGCATTATCCGGGCAAACGAGTGTATCTCAATGGGACATCTCTTCTGACGGCAAGCTTTGGCCGGGCGGGGATTTATTTGGTGGAGGATCATCCCGATGTAGTGGTACAGAGCTTTGATACTTCACTCACTTATGAGAAGCTTGATAAGATCTGCAGCTTTATACGGCAGGGTGTGCCTTTCCTGGCTACGCATATGGATATAAATTGTCCTACGGAGGATGGTTTTATGCCGGACTGTGGAGCTATATGTGAGCTTATCACTGCATCTACCGGAGTTAAGCCCAAATATCTGGGTAAACCATGTCAGGAAACGGTCCAGATGGTATTGAAGCGTTCGGGACTGCAGCTTCCAGAAATAGCTTTTGTAGGTGACCGCATCTATACCGATGTGGCTACGGGCGTGAATAACGGCGCCAAAGGCTTTTTGGTGCTTACCGGTGAAGCCGATATGAATACAGTAGCGGCATCCAGGATAAAACCGGATTGTATCTATGATTCGCTCTACGAAATGTCTGCGTACCTGTGAATCTTAGCCGGGTAAGAGAGACGGCAATCGACAATGCAGAATTGGAAATTGCTGCTTAGAGAATCACGGATTCTTGGCTTGGCGATTTCCAATTTTGACTGTTTGACAGTAAGTTGGACGGGCAAAGGGAGGAAAAAGAATGCTGGAAGAGTTAAAGCAAAAGGTTTATGAAGCTAATATGGAACTTCCTAAACGTGGATTGATTACCTATACCTGGGGAAACGTCAGTGAAATTGACCGGGCAACGGGATATTTTGTTATTAAGCCCAGCGGGGTGGATTATGATTTGCTGCGGCCGGAGGATATGGTCATTATGGATCTGGCGGGCAACAAAATAGAAGGACGGTATAACCCGTCTTCAGATACAGCAACGCATATTGAACTTTATAAAAAATATACTGTGATCGGTGGTATCGTGCATACCCATTCGCCGGAAGCGACTGCCTGGGCGCAGGCGGGTCGGGACATTCCGCTTTATGGGACTACGCATGCGGATTATTTCCTGGGAGCGATTCCCTGTGCACGGGATTTGACGGACGGAGAAATAGACAAGGATTACGAAAAAAATACCGGCTTGGTTATTCTGGAGACCTTGGAGAAACGCGGCATCAATCCTCAATATACGCCGGCAGTGCTTTGCAAGAATCATGGTCCCTTTACCTGGGGCAAGGATGCGGCAGAGGCGGTCCATAATGCAGTGGTACTGGAGGAAGTGGCCAGAATGGCTCGTCGTTCGGAAATGCTGAATCCAGCCATCCAACCGGCACCAGAGGCAATAAAGAAGAAGCATTTTTATCGCAAGCATGGTTCTAAGGCATATTATGGGCAAAGTTCCAAGTAGCTAAAAGCTATAGAACTTCGAGGCAAAGGATTTAAGGGTAGAGAACTTTTCCAAAGGATTGATATGAATATCCTCGCATGTTATAATATAAACAAAGAGATAGTCGATGTGTGCTTGCATCGGCTCTCCTCGAATTAAACATTCTTTGAAGAAGACCGCTGGCAAACCGCTAGGCGGTTTTTTCATGCCGTTATTTACGGAATGAAAGAATGGCAACAAGCAGAATACCGAAAGCTATCATTAAAGATAACGTTTCATACACTGTCATGGAACCATCCCCTACTATGGGAGTAGAAAAACCGACACCATTAACTATCTCTAAACTAAATTATAGCACACCAGTTCTGCCATAACAAACGGATTCTGTATTTCCACAGGTTTCATTGCCACAAATTTTCTCATTGCCTGAAGGCTGTGCAGTTTATTTGCATCCGCTTTCAGGCAATGATTTTGTAGTAAAGTGCAGAGATGATTGCGCTGATGGATGTCAGATAGAGCAGCAGGAAAATCAGACGATGGATGAGTTTGACTGGTACATAGTGGTAGGAGAGGTGCCCCACAATAATGCCTGCAGCCAGCGCCGGCAAAAGATAGATGAATTCCCCCAGAGCAGGAACAAGACTGAAGCCGCCAATCAGATAACTCGTGAGGGATGTGGCGTTGCACAGGAAGAAAAACACAAAACAGGTAGACCGGAACACAGCTGCAGTCATTTTGGTGTAGGCCAGATAAATGAGGAACGGCGGGCCGCCCATTCCAGTGGTGATCGAAGTAAAGCCTGAAAATATGCCGGTTATGAAAGAGTTGCGGGGCTTTTCTGCTATTTTGCGATGTGCGGCCTGCATGAGGATGAGTGACAGGAGAATGAGCAGATTGACCAATAACTTCAAGGCGCCGCTGTCCATAGAATCAAAAACCCAGAAGCCGAAGGGCTGTCCCAGCAAAACGCCCAGGTACATCCAGACGACCAGGGAACGATTCGTATTTTTGATATACATGAGACCTTGTATGAAATTTCCACAGCAGGCCAGAAGAAGCATGATGGGTACCATGCTTTTGACGTCATAAAACAGCAGAAGCAGAGGAGCGGCAACAATCACCAGACCAAAACCAGTGATGGACTGGAGAAACGATGCCAGAAAAATACAAAATATGGGCAGGAGATGGTGCGGCAATCCCAAAATATAGTTTTCGATAATAACAAGACCTTTCTTGCTTACGCATAGGATTCAGATGCTTTCACGGGTATCCCTGAGGTAATTCCCATAGAGTGAAGTCATGTGAGCCGGTGTCAGCACCTGATCGGGTGCTGCGTTGATCTGCCGGAGGGCAGCTTCATAAGCGTGTACAGAATCGTGGGCTTCTTTCGTCCATTTTTCAGCGGTAGCTTCGAGCGCAGAAGAAAACTTTTCAGAAAAAAGGAAAAGTGAAAAACGTGTTGCCGTATTGTTTTTATAAGTATGTTTTTCCATTTACCAAACCTCCTTCGCTGGTTCCTATCTTTATTATGGGCCTGTTGCCGGAAGTAAAAAAATACATATTCACAATGCATATATAGCCTGAAACTAAGTATTTATGCTATGAATTTATATCCTGTATGGTTATAATATAGTTGTACAGAGGTGAAGAAATGACGATTTTACAGATGCGCTATTACTATGAGGTTTGCCGCTGGCAGAGTATTACCAAGGCTGCGGATACCCTGCATATTGCTCAGCCAACCCTTAGTATCGCCATGCGTTCTTTAGAAACCGAAACAGGCTTGAATCTTTTTCGTCATGTAGGACGCAATATACAAATGACGGAAGATGGTATTTTTTTATTTAAAAAAATTGCGCATGTATTAGAGCATGCAGACCGTTTGGAAGACACGATAAAAGATATGGCACACAGGCGCAATCATGTGAGGCTGGCTGTCCCGTCCCAGATTGGCACCATTCTGCTGCCCATGCTTTTGGGAGACTTTCGGGCAGAATATCCGCAGATTCATCTGGAAATTCTTGAGCCGGCAGGCTTGGAAGCTGCTGAGATGGTAAAAAATGAAGAGATCGATATGGCCATGATCCATTACGGCGAAGCAATCGAAGGCCTGCGCTATCGCAGCCTTCTGAGCTGGCCTATCTGCCTCTGCGTCTGGCCGGAGCATCCTCTTGCCGGGCGGAAAAGCATTTCCCTGGAGGAAGCGGCGGATAATCCCCTGGTGCTTCTGGGCAGGAACTTCTTTATGACGCGCATGCTGCTTCAACAATTTGAAAAGAAAGAGCTGCAGCCCGACATTTTGCACTTTTCGCCGCATCTTTCGAGTGTGTGGAATCTCGTCCAACAGAAAATAGCTGCGGCTATTATTACCGAAAATGCTGTCATGCCAGGAAGTCAGCTTATTACGATTCCAATCGAAGGTCTCTGCTTGAAGGGCTGCATTATCAGCAAAAAAGGCCGGCAAATTTATGAAGACGAAAAATGTCTGATTGATTTTGTGCGAAAAAAATTCGCCCAGACGAAGAAAACAACCAGGCGGTCAAAATTCGATGCATTACTGCCTTGATTTACGAGGAAAAATAGGAATCAGCAAGAATATAAGAACTATAGGAAATGCTCCTATGATGAACTGGCGGCATAGTGCGGATCTTCGGCAGAACGCAGGAGATGTCGTAGGATTTTTATGCAGCTGATTCATCATGTCGGAAGGAGCACCAGCAGAAAGAAGTGATAGAGTGGAACAGCATACTTTATTTGAAAATGATGTGCCGCAGCCGCTGGCAGCCAGACTCAGGCCGCAGACCTTGGCAGAATATGTTGGGCAGACGCAGCTGCTGGGGCCGGGCAAGGTGCTGCGCCGTTTAATCGAAAAGGATCAGGTTTCCTCGATGATATTCTGGGGGCCGCCGGGGGTAGGCAAGACGACTTTGGCACGTATCATTGCGAACCATACCAAGGCCGCCTTCATCGATTTCTCCGCTGTGACGAGCAGCATCAAGGATATACGGGCGGTCATGTACAAAGCTGAGGAGAATCGGCAGTACGGTGAAAAAACGATCGTTTTTGTTGATGAAATCCACCGTTTCAATAAAGCCCAGCAGGATGCTTTTCTGCCGTTTGTCGAAAAAGGAAGCATTATCCTCATTGGCGCGACGACAGAAAACCCATCCTTTGAAATCAATGGAGCGCTGCTTTCACGCTGCAAAGTCTTTGTTCTGCAGATTCTGCGTTCGGAGGAGCTGCTGGTTCTGCTGCACCATGCTATGCAGGATGAACGTGGCTTCGGCGGGCAAAAAATCGAAATTGCTGATCGTATGCTCGAAGCGATTGCTGTATTTGCCAATGGGGATGCACGAACCGCGCTTTCCACGCTGGAAATGGTGGTCCTGAATGGGAATGTGCAGGCAGATGGTTCCATACAGGTTACGCCGGAAACCCTGGAACAATGTACAGCCAAAAAATCCCTGCTGTATGATAAAAATGGTGAGGAACACTATAATATCATTTCGGCCCTGCACAAATCCATGCGCAATTCAGATCCGGATGCAGCCGTTTACTGGCTGGCCCGCATGCTGGAAGCAGGCGAAGATCCCCTCTATGTGGCCCGGCGCATTACGCGGTTTGCGAGTGAGGATATTGGCCTTGCCGACCCGCGGGCCTTGGAAATCGCCGTAGCTGCCTACCAGGCCTGCCATTTCATCGGCATGCCGGAATGTACGGTGCATTTGACACAGGCCGTGGTCTATATGTCGTTGGCACCTAAATCGAATGCCCTTTATACTGCCTATGAAGCGGCGAAAAGAGATGCCGTCACGCAGCTGGCGGAGCCGGTACCTTTGGTCATCCGAAATGGTGTGACCAAACTCATGAAAGAAGTGGGATATGGGGACGGCTATCAATATGCCCATAATACTGCGGACAAGCTGACGGATATGCAGTGTCTGCCCGATGCACTTCTGGATCGGGAATATTATGTTCCCACCGAACAAGGGCTGGAAGCCCGGTACAAGGAGCGCCTTTCAAAGATAAAACAATGGAAGGCTTCGCGCGCGCATCCTGGTCAATCCAGAAAGTGAGATTTTCCCGGGCGTACTGCCTGCAATCTATCTGTATCGCTTCATTTATCCATGCGGCAGCTGATGAAGAATCCATTGTACCGCATCTTTTCAAAATGCTGTCATAAAATGGCGAAATCCTCTGTGCCTTGTTTAACAAGTATCCGGTTCGGCTTTATATCTTATGTAATCGATTGCCAAAGGAGACGAATATTTTTGGATATAATAGCAGCACTCATAGTTTTTTTCATTTCCCTGCTTTGGGCTGTTTCGCAGGGAATATCCATCCTTTACCCGCTGCTGCTGGGGCTCGCCTGTTTTATTTTTGTATCCTGGCGCAGGGGATATTCCTTGCAAAATTTATGGGGGATGATGCTGGCTGGCGCAAAGAAATCGTTGGTTGTAATTGAAATCTTTGTCCTGATTGGTGCTATTACGGCTGTCTGGCGAGCCTGCGGCACGATTTCCTTCATCGTGTATTATGCGATTGCTTTTATGAGTGCAAAATACTTCATATTATCCGCGTTTCTGCTCAGCTGCCTGGTGTCCTTCCTGCTGGGCACTTCCTTTGGCACAGCAGGCACCATAGGCATTATACTGATTGTATTGGCGAAAAGCGGCGGTGTAGATATCAATGTGGCAGCAGGCGCCATTATTGCGGGCGCTTATTTTGGTGATCGATGTTCTCCTATGTCTTCCAGTGCGAATCTTGTAGCGGTTATCACCGGTACCAATCTTTACAGCAATATCAAAAATATGCTGAGAACGGCTGCCCTCCCATTTGCGCTGTCTGTCATAGGCTATATTTGTCTGTCTTATTTGCATCCGTTGACCTTTTATAATAATCAAATTGAAAATGAAATCCTGCATGCTTTTGACTTGCATGCGGTTGTGCTGTTTCCTGCTGTCATTATCCTGCTGCTGGCCGTATTTCGGATGGACGTAAAGATTTCAATGGGAATCAGTATTGCTTCCGGCATACTCATTGGCTGTATAGTGCAGCATATCCCATTGTCCCGGATGCTGTATTATATTGCTGCAGGCTACACCATGGGCAGCGACAGCTTCTTTGCCCGCATCATACAAGGCGGCGGGCTTTACTCCATGCTGCAGGTGGCGCTCATTGTCCTCATTTCTTCCACCTATGCCGGGATTTTTGCCGGAACTGGCTTGCTAAAGGAAATTGAGCTGGTTTTTGAGAAGCTGAGCCAAAAAGCAGGGGTATACGCAGCGGCCATATTTTCGAGCACCATCATGGCGGCATTCAGCTGCAACCAAACGTTAGCTGTGATGCTGACCCACCAATTCGCTTATAAAAGCTATGAAACACGGAATATAAGCAAATACAAACTAGCAGTCGACTTAGAAAATACGGTGATTCTAATATCCGCGCTGATTCCGTGGAATATTGCAGGCGCGTTCCCTGCCGCAGCGCTGTCTGCGGATGCAGGATTCATATTCTACGCATTTTATCTTTATCTCGTACCTTTAACGAATCTATTGCCAATAAAAACAGGAATTAAAGACAATTAGAAATTGGGAGGTTATCATGGAGACAAACAGCAGCCTGACCAAAGAAACTATTACCCAGGAAGCTTTCCGCTTAGGGATGGAGTTCGTAGGATATGCTCCGGTTGACCGGTGGCAGCAATATGGTGATTTGCCGACGGAATTTTATCCCGCTAATATTTGGCCGTTATGCAAAACGGTTATTGTTTTGGGCGTTCCCGTTTGGCTGCCCATCCTTGAAGCTGCTCCGGCCGAGATAGGCAGAGAACAATATAGCATTACCAATAAACTCTTGGATGAAGCAGCGTATCGTTTGGCAGCTTTCCTCAACCGGCAGGGCCATGCCGCAATCAATATCTGCCGCGACGGCTATGGCGATTTTGAACTTTTGTTTGAGCAGCCGGTGGCGGTTTTTTCCCATGTCTGGGCTGGATACTATGCCGGACTTGGTACAATAGGATGGAACCATACCTTGCTGACAAAACAATTTGGGCCGCGTGTACGCCTTGTCTCGGTGCTCACCTCGCTTGAACTGGGCGGTGATCCGATGCTGGTGGAGGATTTGTGCATCAAATGTCAGTTATGCAAAAAAATCTGTCCCAGCCAGGCTTTTGCGGGAGACAAAGAAGCTCGTTGCGGTGAGATGGACAAACATGCCTGCGCCAGGAACGGGAAAAGACTGCGGCAGGCTTTTCGCAATCCATGCGGTTCCTGTATCAAAGTATGTCCCGTAGGCGAAGACCGGAAGCTGTTCCAAAGCTCGAATATACAAGTCTACTTCAATGAAAAACAAGCTTTCGCACAGGAACCGGATAATCCGATATATCGGTCTTGGCGGCATATGCGCAAATATGGTGGCCATCCTTTAGATGAAGATCAATGAATACAAGTGGATGTTGACAGGACATATAATAAGCAGGTCGTTCGTGCACTATTCTATATATAACGCAGCAGTGGTCTGCTTTGGTCATTTTCCCATCCAGCTGGCTGTAAGGTTAGGCCTTTGCTGTCTGCGCTGAGAGCTTATAAATTTCGTTTGAAATTGCAGGGGAAAGCCATAATATATAGAAATATATATGTATTAACATAAATAGTGTGGCAGGAGTCTCCTCGTATCCTATTTCGGGAATTGGCGGGGAAAGGATCTGGTTTTAGAGTAGTATCAAGATGGCGAAAGAAAGGCGGCGCAAAGTATGGAAATCCATTATTTGAAGAATATTGCCCTCGAGAGTCCCCTGGAACTATCCTCCCTGGTTGAATACCAGCCGGGGCAGGTCGTCAGCCGGACTCTGGCACAGAACGATGCCGTGAGCATTACCCTGTTCGCTTTCGATGAAAATGAAGAAATCAGCTCGCATTCTTCGAATGGCGATGCCATGGTGACGATTCTCGCCGGGAGTGCGCACATTACCATTGGTGGCCAGACGTTTTCACTGGCGGAGGGCAAAACGATTGTCATGCCCGCGGGAATCGCGCATGCCGTAGCGGCAGATGGAAAATTCAAGATGATGTTAACCGTTGTATTTCCCCGGTAATAACTATATACTCCATTCATTTTGAAAGGGTGAGAGATTTATGAAGGCAAAACTGGACAGAAGTGGTTGTATCTCCTGCGGGCTGTGCGCGGAAACCTGCCCGGAAGTTTTTCGGCTGGCAGATGACGGCGTAGCGGAAGTCTATGAAGAGAATGTTCCCACAGAGGCAGAAGGCAAAGCTGTGGAAGCGCGGGATGGTTGTCCCGTTTCGGTAATTACAGTCGAATGATGGTTCCTTACTGTCAATCCATGAGCGGCGGCCGTTTTTATCAGGCCGCCGCTCCTTTCTGATTTTCCGGGCTGCTGTTTTACCGGAAGTAAGTGGTACATGATTTTATTTTATCCATGCATTTCTCTTGAGACGTTTTTATCAGCGGATGCGGGCTATTGACATTTCGGAGGTGAAACCGTGCGCAAAGAATCAAATCATATTATTATAGAGCGTGTAAAGCAACTGACGGATAC
The DNA here is from genome assembly GCA_002319795.1 of Megamonas sp. UBA1796. Lineage (GTDB taxonomy): Bacteria > Bacillota > Negativicutes > Selenomonadales > Selenomonadaceae > UBA1796. The sequence continues at coordinate 9,938 of DCFU01000018.1, read as the reverse complement.
TTTTCTAAGATTTTTTCGCTATGAAACAGCGAGCAGCAGGCTGCTGTTCTTCTGTGCAGTTCTGGCGCTGCTTATGGCGAATTCACCCTTGCTTTTCAGCTATGAAGCGCTGCTGCACAAAACGATTATCGTTGGCATAGTGGATATGAGTTTATCCATGTCTGTACTGCATTCGATCAATGACGGACTTATGGCAGTGTTTTTCTTTGTAATTGGCATGGAGATAAAACGCGAGTTTTTATTTGGCGATTTACGATCCCTGTCGGCTACGGTTTTGCCAATCGTAGCTGCGCTTGGTGGTATGGTTTTTCCGGCACTGATTTATATAGGCTTCAACTGGAATCAGCCCACAATCGGTGGATGGGGCATTCCCATGGCGACGGATATCGCTTTTTCACTCGGGGTACTCGCTTTTTCAGCCGGCAGTGCACCGCGCAGCATTGCTATATTTTTGACCGCCTTAGCCATTGTGGACGATCTCGGGGCGATTCTGGTGATCGCATTCTTTTATACAAATAATCTTTCTTGGCTGGCGCTGCTGGCGGGCGGGCTGGCGCTGACAGCGGCTGCAGTGCTCAATCTGTGGAAAGTCCGCTTCATTAGTAGTTATGTTTTTTGCGGTATCATAGCCTGGTACGCTTTTTTGCAAGCGGGGATACATCCGACGATAGCAGGCGTGCTGCTGGGGTTCTTGATTCCTGCTGAAGGGAAAAATTCCATGTTGCATCACTTGGAAACACGCTTGACAAAATGGTCTTCCTATGTTATCATGCCATTATTTGCTTTGGCAAATGCAGGCGTGGCAATTGATACTGCGGCATTCAGCCATATATTTACACCGGTGGGCTTGGGCATTTTACTGGGACTCTGCATAGGAAAACCACTGGGGATTTTTGGGAGCGTCTATGTATTGACAAGACTTAAATGGATAAAAATGCCGGAAAAGCTTGGGCTTGGACATTTTTTAGGCGCTGGTTCATTAGGCGGGATAGGCTTTACTATGTCCTTGTTTATCGCGTTCTTAGCGTTTTCAGATGCGCATATCCTGATGACAGCCAAATTAAGTATTATTTGTGCGTCCCTATTATCGGGGCTGATCGGCACGCTGGTCTTCAAACGTATTTCCACTAAAAATATTTCATGACTCTCCGGATGAATTATATTTGGCTGGATTGGATGCCAGATTTTAGTAGTTACAGTCAAATAATCGTTCTTTGTTGCATAAAACCTGTGAGCGGCGGCCTGGATGTAAACAGACCGCCGCTCCTTTGCGCTTTCTGGGTAATTGTGTATTTGTTTAAAGTCATTTTGCACTTGACTAAGTGAAAAATACAGCGGAACTGTATTTAAAATAGCAGCCGTTTTAACAATCTTCGTGTTTTGAGCATACATCAACGGTTGCTATGTTTATATATTGTTTACTTGCTGTAAATAAAGGCCTAAAAAACAGGAAATTTCACTTACAGGTGAAATTTCCTGACTTAATTTTTTTCTGTAACAAGGTATAATCATAGTTATCAAAAAAATATGGATTTTGTGAGTTTAGTAAGGGGTGGTGAGATGGACAATTTGAACTTTGATGCAAAATTAAGTAAACGACAAGAAAAAATTGTTGCTTATCTATTAGAAGGAAATTTTCTTACTAGTGCACAACTAGCTTTAACTTTAGGGGTTTCACAGCGTACTGTCAAAGAAGACATAAAGACCATAAAGGGTTTGGAAAAGAAAATTGGAATACAGGTTTTAGTACAAAATCGTACAGGATATTCAGTTTTGATTATCAATAATTGCTTGTTTAATCACTATAATAATAAAGGATTGTCAATAGACTTAAATATACAAAATGATAGAATTTTAGTGCTGATACAATATTTACTTACTCGAAAAAATTTTGTCATAGTAGAAGATCTGGCAGAATTGTTAAATGTTTCGGTGTCTACTTTAAATAATGATTTAAAAATTGTTAAAAATATTTTGTACAAAGAAAATCTTGAGATTTTAAGTAAACCAAATTGTGGTATAAAAATTCAAGGAACAGAAAGAACGCTTCGAGCAACTTTGTCTAAATATATTAACTTAGATTTATTCTCCATTGAATCGTACAATAATTTATTTAAAGATAGTACAATAACATATTCAGACATGAAAGTTTTGGCGGATTATTTCGTGAAAATATTTAAAGACTATTATTATGATCTTATTGGAATTGGAATCACTAATTTGTTGATTCATATTATCATCATTATCAATCGGACAAAATCTGGATTTAAAATTGAACATTTTGAGTCAGAGCATTTAACGCAGCGAAGAGAATATCAACTGGCATTGAATATTGCTGATTTTTTAGAGGAGAAATTTTTTATTTCGTTGCCAGAAGAAGAAATTCAATATTTAAGTTTTTGTTTATTAAATAATGGTACCATTCGATATAAATCTACTTTAGTAGAAAGCTTTTTAACTGTACTATATAACGATTTGCAAAAATCTTTTGATATTTGTTTGGATGTGCAGCACGATGAATATAATGCTTTGTATATTCATACTTTGGGAATCTTAGAGAGATTAAAATTTAAGTTGAATGTAGATGGCACGGGCATTGTTGAAATGATGCGAAAACGTTTTGTCTTAGCATATGAAATGGCTATGCTTTATAAAAAAGATTTTGAAAATATGCTGCATGGGAAACTGAATGATATCGAGGTTTGTTATGTTGCAGTTCATTTTGGGGCCATGATTGAAAGTGCTAAAATAAGGAAGAGTTTGCCAAAACTTATTATCATTACTGAAACACGTACAGGTAGAGCCCTTTTGTTAAAAAATGAAATATTATCACATTTTTCTATGTGGGTTAATATTGTTGGGATTTATTCTCCTTATGAGATGGATCAGGTGGACTTTGATCAAGTAGAGTTTATTTTATCTACAGAAAATTTAGGAGAAGCATTTATCAAACCATATTTAAGGATATCTTTTGATTTGAATGCAGCATCTCTTCGTAAAATAAAAGCATATTTATGCAACAAAACAATCATTGACAACATTTTTAGAGAAAACTTATTTGCAAAAATTATTGGGGATGAAAATGCAGGAACTTTTTTATTACAGTGTGCTAAAAAGTTTAAAAGTTTAGAACTTATAAAAGATGAGCAGCAATTTTACAGGTTAACTTGTAAAAGAGAAAGAATGCAATCAACACGATTTGACTATATTGTAGCTATGCCACACCCATTACAGGCTATTTCACAGAAAAATTTTATATCGATTTCTATTTTTGAAAAAGGTATCAAATGGTTTGATGGAGGGATTGTTAAATTAGTACTCTATATAGGATTTACAGGTAAAAATAAGGATGAAATTACGAGTATTTTTGATATCCTTTCATGTATATCAAGTAATCATACATTAGTCGATTCCTTGATACAGGTTAATTCTTTCGTGGATTTTATAGCAGTATTAAAGTTATTTTTAGAAAATCCAAAACATACAATATAATTATAAAATATATTAGGGGGATTAAGTATGGATGTGCGTAACAAAATGTATTTTAAGGAAGATCTTATTTTTCTTGATCTTGAATTTCAAGATAAATTTGCATTCTTTAAATATATCGGACAAAAATTATTTGAAAAACAAGTTGTACATGAAAAATTTTCGGAGGAAATAGCAAAAAGAGAAATGAAATATCCCACAGGATTGCCTGTTTCTCCAGATGCAGTCGCAATACCACACTGTAATCCTAAATTTGTAATTAAAAATACAATCAGTATTGTTCGTTTCAAGGAAAAAGTACAGTTTTGTGAAATGGGGACGTTGGATAAAAAAATAAATGTAAAATTTGCCTTTGTTTTAACAATGAATGCATTGCAGGAGGTTCCTATTTTACAAGAATTGCTTTTATTATTTAATAATAGAGATTTTATGGGAAAAATTCATACAGCTAATGAAAAAGAAGTTTTTGAGCTAATACAAAATGTATAGAGGAGTGTATTTATTATGGAGAAAAGGCTAAATATTTTATCAATTTGTGGTTCGGGGGTCGTAACATCATCTATGGTTGCAAACAAATTAATCGATATTTTTTCTGATTTGGGATATGAAGTAAAGGCAACGGAAGCAAATCCGAGTGAAGTAGAAAATTATGTTATGCGAGACCATTATGATTTAATTGCTTACGCGAGTCCATTAGTTGACAGTTTTGGGGTGCCTGCATTAAGTGCTATGGGACTGGTTACAGGAATGGGAGAAGAAGAATTTATTGAAGCCGCTTTAAAAATTTTTAAAGAACACGGGAAATAACACAATATGTTATTTAGTCTAAAAATATAAGGAGTGAATGAAATGATTTTTGATGTATTGAAAAAGATATTTGAAACTTTTGGGGCTCCAGTATTTGTTCCGGTTGTTATCTTTATTATTGCTTTATTTTTGAAGGTTACCCCTAAAAAGGCATTTATGTCTGCGCTGTCTGCCGGTGTAGGATTGATGGGATTTTATCTGGTTATAAATGCATATTCGCCAATTATAACACCTATTGTAAATAGTATGGTAAATAATAGTGGTGTGAATCTTCCAGTGTTTGATATAGGGTGGCAGACAACATCCATTGTGGCTTATTCTACAGAAATAGGGATGATTTTTGTTGGTGTTGCAATTTTATTGCAAACTATTTTATTTTTGACAAGATATACAAATATTTTTCAACCCGGAGATTTATGGAATAATTACTCTTATATGGTATGGGGATCCATGGTATATCTTATTACAGAAAATATATGGCTTGGTTTTGCCTGCATGATTTTACAGCTTTTATTTACACAGCTTTGTGCAGAAATGATTCAGAAACGATGGTCTAAATATTATAAATATCCCAATTGCACCCTAGCCTCTTTGCATACGGTTACGATAGCACCATTTGCAATTGTAATGGACTGGATTTTAAATAAATTCGGCTTGCAAAAAATTCAGGCGGAACCGGAAACTTTTCAAAAAAAATTGGGATTTATAGGAGAACCAATGACTTTAGGATTGTTTTTAGGGATATTTATTGGTATAGTAGGGTCTTTGCATGAACTCGACACACTTGCTGCCTGGGGGAAAATTACAACTTGTGGGATTGCAACTTCTGCAGTAATGTCGGTTTTTCCAAAGATATCAGCGATTTTTGCGGGTTCTTTTTCTGCCATTACAGAAGCTAGTAAGAAATCTATCAAAGGATCAAAAGGTGAATGGTATTTATCTGTGAATGATGCCACAGGATATGGTGAATCTGCTACGCTGATTTCAGGGATTATTATGATGCCGATTCTTTTGTTGATTGCATTTATTTTACCTGGAAATCAAACGCTGCCTATGATAGATCTAGTAGCTTTACCATATTTGATTCAACCAATTATAGCTATTTCGAATGGTAACATTGTTAAATCAACGATTTCAGGGCTTGTATGGTTTTCGATTACTTTGCTTGTATGTACATGGACAGCACCACTTTTTACACAGGTTGTTGGAGAAGTTGGCATTCATCTGGGCGTAGGAGTAACATTGGTAACCAGTTTGGTTATACTTGGACAACCAATTGCGGTATTGATTTGTATGCCTTTTTTATTGCAAAATTATATTTTGATTGGAATATTGGTTGTTTTTTATGCTGCAAGCTATATTATGTTGAGAAAATATAAGACAAGATTACATGAATATTTGGAAGAAAATGCATTGAGTACAAAAAAATAAAAGGATAAGGTGATTTTTATGCTGGAATATTTCACATATCCATATGACAGACAGGAAAATTTAGATAAAAATTCTATAGTAGCAACCTATCTTGTTTTTAATGTTTCGTATAAAGACAGCTTGAATAAAGCCGGAGCTTTTGCAATTGGACAAACGATTGGTACATGGGTAAAAGTTCCAGGGATTTCTTCTGAGATGATCAAAGCTTATCAAGGCCGGGTTATTGGACTTTATCCGACGGGTATAGAAGAGTCTGTATTTGTTTTGAGAGTAGCTTTCCCAGAAGTTAATTTTGCTGGCAGCTATGTAATGTTACTGACTGCTTTGGTCGGGAATGATATATCGACTGCATTACAAACCAAACTTATTGATTTGGAGTTTGGGCAGGCATACCTGGACAAGCATAGAGGTCCCGTTAAGGGGATTGCTGATTTGCGTTCTTTGACAGAGGTTTATGATCGCCCTGTAGTGCTCAATATGATAAAACCGTGTATGGGGTTTACACCTGCGGTCGGGGCAAAATTATTTTTTGATGTAGCTAAAGGTGGTGTGGATTTAATTAAAGATGATGAATTGTTAGGTTCACCTGTCTATAATCCTGTAAGCCTTCGAATAAAAGAATATTTGTTGGCAGCGAGAGAAGCTTATCAGTATAGTGGAAAACATACGATTTATATGCCGAATCTTTCGGGTACACCAAAGCAATTGCATGAAAATGCGAAAGCGTTAATTGATGCAGGAGGAAAAGCATGTATGGTAAATTTTGTATTTAGCGGTTTTGATGTCATAGAAAGTTTTTGTGAAGAATTTGGTGATAAATTATTTATTATGGGACATTATGCCGGTATGGGCGTATTAGAGCAAGCACAAGGGGGGATTTCTGAAAGTATAGTTCTTGGTTTATTACCAAGGCTATCAGGTTTGCATGCTGTTATGACAATGAATCCTAATCGTACCGAAGATAGAGCGGTTTTTAATTTTCATCAAACCATACAGGCGCAGCAACTGCCAATTGGGAAACTGTTGCCAACTGTGACTGCTGTAGGTGGAGGGCTTACACCAATGAATCAGGTTGCAATACAAGCGGCATTGGGTAAAGATATAATTATTGGAATCGGTGGTGCAATACAAGGACATCCATCCGGTACGACAGTAGGAGCACAGACTGCTATGGCGGCTGTTCAGGCTACAGCACAGGGAATCCCATTGGAAGAAGCGGGCAGGAATTGCAGTGGTTTACGAGAAGCCATAGAAATATGGGGGAATTAGTTAAATCTGCGGCTAGAGAGGAGCTGGTACTGTTGGAATTTGTAATAGGTTGTGATAACGCAGCTGTTGAATTGAAAACTAGGATTATTTGTTTATTAAGAGGAAAAAATTTAACTGTTGAAGATATGGGTTGTGAGTCGGTAACAGATAAGATAAATTATCCAAGAGTGGCTCAAAAAGTGTGTAAAAAAATTATTGAGAGCCGTTATGCAAAACGTGGGATCTTGATTTGTGGTACCGGTATCGGAATGTGTATATCGGCAAATAAGTTTAAAGGCATTCGAGCTGCAGTTTGCCATGACACGTATTCAGCAGAGCGTTCTATTCTGAGTAATGATGGAAATGTACTATGTTTGGGCGCACGTGTGATTGGTCCTGTTTTGGCTGAAAAAATTGTAGAAGAGTGGATTGGTTTGGAATTTATAGAAGGAGCTTCTACAGTTAAAGTGCAGGAAATTATACAAATAGAAAAAGACAATCTGAGATGAGGCTGGTCAATGGACAAAAAAATTTATCTTGGAACAAATACAAAGATGTATAAGAATAGCAAGCAGACAAGAGAATACCTTATAGAATTACAAAACATTCTAGCGGATATCAGTCAAGAGAAAATAACAATATTCGTTATTCCTTCTTTTACTACATTAGAAAGTGCTGCAAAATGTATTCTGGATGGAAAAATAACCCTTGGTGCACAAAATATGGGATGGGAAGATGAAGGCCAATTTACAGGGGAAATATCTCCGTTGATGTTAAAAGAATTTGATATTAAAATGGTAGAAATTGGTCATTCAGAGCGGCGCCATATATTGGGTGAAACGGATTGGATGGAAAATAAAAAAGTAAAAACGGCATTGCGCCATCGACTTATTCCATTGCTATGTATAGGAGAGACGTTGGAACAAAAAGAGCTTGGAATAGGAGATGAAATTCTGCGAATACAACTAAAAACAGGGTTGCATGAAGTGAAAGGCGAGGAGGCAAAAGAACTTATGATTGCCTATGAGCCGGTTTGGGCTATTGGAACTGCAGGCATTCCGGCATCAACGGAATATATTGGTGCAAAACATAAGATGATAAAAGAGACTTTACAGGGTTTGTTTGGTAAGGCTATAGGTACCGCTGTTCCTGTTTTGTATGGTGGCAGTGTTACTATTAGAAATGCAGAAAGTCTTATTGAAGTAACCAATGTTGATGGCTTATTTATTGGCAGAAGTGCATGGAATCCTGTGGAATTCGATAAAATTATTCGCAAAATATTGTCGCGTGTAGTAAACATGGATGCTTAGTCAAAAGAAAGGTGAAATTATGCTGGAAGATTTGAAAAAGAAAGTGGTAAAATGTGCATTACAGGCAGAACGGGCCGGATTATGCAGACCCCATACAGGCAATTTTAGTTTGAGAGACGCACGGACAGGAAATATTTGTATAACACCTACAGGCATTGCAAGGACCGATTTGAGTTATCATGATATTGTAGTTGTTAATATGGATGGGAAAGTATTGGAAGCGGAAACCGGACTTAGACCAACCAGCGAAATTTTAATGCATTTGGCGGCATATTCGGCTAGAGTAGATATGTACGGAGTGGCTCATACACATTCTAAGTTTGCTACCACCTTTGCAATTTTAAAAAAAATAATTCCGGCAATTGTCTATGAAATTACTGAATTGGGTTGTAAGAAGGGTTATGTTCCTGTAGTAGATTATCAAAGGCCGGGAACGAAGCTTTTGGCAAATGCGATTATAGATTCCTTGCAAATGGCAGATGTGATTTTATTAGAAAGCCATGGAGTCGTTTCAATTGGCGCAGATTTGCAAGCGGCTTTATTGAAAGCTGAATTTGCAGAAGAGCTAGCAGAAATTTATTATAATACGTTGATGTTGAATGGCGGCCGGGAGCCGAAACATATTTTAGTAGATGAACTAAATGCATGGAAATATCCGGAAGAGTTTAGCATAGGTAAGAACTGCATGTAAAATATTTTCAGAGACTATAACGAATTCTGTGTAAATAGAATAGATAAGCTATTCCTCCTGAATTAATGTTAGAATAAATATTAATTCAGGAGGTTTTTATTATGGGCAGACAAAGAAAATTTTCTCCGGAACGTAAAGAATTTTTGACGGAACAAGCAGCAAGTACTTGTTTTCGTCGCCTGTTTTTGTGTTAAAACATACATATCAAAAAAATTATGGTCGAGATGATATTCTGTATATGGGAATATCCAAAAAGGCTCGAGAGCGCGTGATTCGTGAGCCACTAACTTAAATTCGAAACCATAAAAATTGGTGCTGCCACTCTTAATAGTACGGAGAAAGCTAAACTTGAAACTTTGTGCGATAACCGCACAGCAATTTCGAAGGGAGAATAAAATGTACGTATTAGTTTCAACTAGTAAAAAGCCACTTTATCAGCAACTCTATCAGCAAATTCGTGATAAAATTCTAAGCGGTGAACTCAATGCGCAGACGAAACTGCCTTCATGCCGATACCTTGCGGCTGAACTTCATGTTAGCAGAAATACAGTGGATACCGCCTACCAGCAACTTTTATCTGAAGGTTATATTGTTGGTAAAAGCCGCAGCGGATACTACGTGGAAGTAATCCTCAATACTAAATATTCTATTTCTGCAGAAGTTACTCCGGATACTACGACTAACGAATTAAAATTGGACAGATTACCATACAATTTTCAATATGGCAATCTGAGTCAGCAGCCATTTCCATTTGTACAATGGCGACAATTAATTAATTTTTGTTTGAAACAATACAAGGAACAATTTTTAAACTACGGTGACTTGAGAGGTGAATCCGGGTTGCGCCGGGAACTGACAAAATATTTGCATGAATATCGAGATGTCCGATGTACACCAGACCAAATAGTGATTACTTCTGGAACGAATCAATGCCTTAGGTAGTGTAAAATAGTTTGTGCTTT
>DCFU01000027.1 GCA_002319795.1 Megamonas sp. UBA1796 | reverse complement strand
AGTTTTATCTTTCTCTTGCAGAGGTGGCTAGGAAATATGATGTTAAAATTTTACTGGTAAATCAGTGCCGCAGTCTTTATGGCCATTTTGTGCGCGGTTTTTGCTCTGATGCCGGAACTGCGGCGGAATGGATTGATCGATTGAACAGGACAGTTGGCAGCGAGCAATTCGGTTTTTGTCTCGATGTAGGAGCATGCAGTCTGTGCGGGCAGGATATGCGTGCTTTTGCAATTCGTTTGGGACAGCGTTTGCACGCCGTGATACTGCGTGATGGCAATGGCGATACGGACAGCGCTATGCTGCCGTTTACCGCCGTGCAGCAAGGGCAGCCGCGCACCGATTGGTTGAATCTGATTCGTGGATTGCGGGAAGCGGTGTTTGACAGTATATTTATTTTAGACTTTCAAGATACGGCGATGGCGTTTTCACCTTTGCTGCGACCGTCTTTGCTGCAAATGGCAATGGCAGTTGGCAAATACATCGCATGGCAGGTTGCTCTGGAAACGTTGCTGGCAAAGTATCCATCTCGGGTTCTTTTTGGCGCGGGCAATATGTGTCGTAATTATATGAAGTGCTACGGCGAAAAATATCCGCCTCTTTTTACGTGTGATAATAACAAAACCTTATGGGAAACTGAATTTTGCACTTTAATGGTGAAATCGCCTGAGGCTTTACGGAGCTTGCCACAAGAGTGTGCTATTTTCATCTGCAATATATATTATCGTGAAATCGAAACGCAGGTGCGGGCGATGGGAATTAAGAATCCTATTGTTTATTTCAATGATGAATATATGCCCATGTTTTATTTTGATCGGCTGCATTGTGAAGAAAGGACTATGTGATGTTGGAGATTGGCGTACAAACAAAAAACGTTGTTTATGATATCGATCCAGAGACAGGTTTTCAATTGCTGCATCACCTCGGTTTTTCTTGCGCAGATTTCAGTTTGAACGGATATTTGCTGAATACGGATATTTATCAAAGGCAGGTGAATGCTTTTTTCAGCCAATCGATACAACAATTGGAGGATTTTTTTGCTTTGCATCGGGCCGGGGCTGTTGCGGCGGGGATACGCATAAATCAGATGCATATGCCCTATCCAATTTATGTGCCGCAGGGGGGCGATGAGCTGAATGCGTATCTTTGGCAGCAGGTGGCGCCAAAGAGCATGCGATTGTGTGCTTTTTTTGGCTGTCGCTATATTGTAATACATGGATTTAAACTGGCTCGTTTTGTCGGAGAAGAGGAAGAGTGGCGGCAAACCGAACGGTTTATTGATTCTATTGCTCCGATGGCGCGAGAACTGGGAATTGTGATTTGTATTGAGAATCTGTATGATGGTATCGGAGGACACTTGGTGGAAGGGCCTTGCTGTGATGCACGCAAGGCTGCAGAGCGCATTGACCGCATCAATAATCGTTATAAGACAGAAGTTTTGGGTTTTTGCTTTGATACTGGACATTCAAACTTAGTAGGTATCGATTTTAATGACTTTTTGTCAACGTTGGGAAATCGCTTGAAGGTGTTACATATCCATGATAATGATGGTATACGAGATTTACATCAGCTTCCGTTTACATTTACCAGGACGCGGGAAAATAAATCCTCAACAGATTGGGATGGCTTTTTGGCTGGGTTACGTCAGATTGACTTTTCTGAAGTCCTGAGCTTTGAGACGGCACCAGTGTTGACCGCATTTCCAAGTGAGATGCAAGAGGATGTGTTACGGTTTATTGCACGGATTGGAGGATGTTTTGCAACAGGGTTAGACGGGAAAAAGATGTAGATGGTACGTTCTCTATGTCTTCTTAAAATTTTATGATTGGGCATGTGGTGAGAATTATATTTTTTAGGAGATGAAGCAACAGATGGAGTATGATTATTTGATTGTTGGGGCGGGGCTCTTTGGCTCAGTATTTGCGCATGAAGCTGCTAAGCAGGGAAAGCGGTGTGTGGTTTTGGAAAAAAGAACTCATATCGCTGGCAATATTTATACAGAAAAAGTTGAAGATATTCAGGTGCATCGCTATGGTGCTCATATTTTTCATACGAGTGATGAGCGCGTATGGGAGTATATTAACACGTTTGCGTCATTTAACAACTATATCAATTCGCCGATTGCTTTTTATAAAAACGAGATGTATAATTTGCCATTCAATATGAATACTTTCAATAAAATGTGGGGTGTGCGGACACCGGCTGAGGCACAGGCGAAGATTACCCAGCAGATTCAGGCTGTTGGCATCGCTGAGCCGCAGAATTTGGAGGAGCAGGCCCTACGTCTTGTGGGGCAGGATATTTATGAGAAATTAATCAAAGGTTATACGGAAAAGCAATGGGGAAAATCCTGCCGGGAGTTGCCGGCATCTATTATCCAGCGTTTGCCGGCGCGGTATACTTACAATAATAATTATTTTCGGGATAGTTATCAGGGAATTCCTGTCGGGGGGTATACACAGATTATCGAGAAGCTTCTTGCAGATGTGCGAATTGAACTGGGTGTGGACTACTTGAAGGAGCGCGATGCGTGGAAGGGACGTTTTGGCAAGATTATCTTTACCGGACCAATTGATGCTTATTTTGATTATTGCTACGGTGAATTAGAATACCGCAGTTTACATTTTGAGACAGAAACCTTGGAAATGGAAAACTTCCAGGGAAATGCGGTCATTAATTATACGGAACGTGAGGTTCCTTATACACGCATTATTGAACATAAACATTTTGAGTTTGGTACTCAACCGAAGACAGTAGTGACGAGGGAATATCCCAAAGACTGGAGCCGGAACGATGAACCATATTATACGGTCAATGACAGTCGAAATGTGGCACTATATGAAAAATATCGTGCAAAGGCAGTAGCAGAGAAGAATGTTATTTTCGGCGGCCGGCTCGGAAGTTATCAGTATTATGATATGGATAAGGTTATTGCTGCGGCGCTTGCTTTAGCAGCGCAGGAACTTCACTAAAAGACAGTGGTTGAGGCATAAGATGTTTGTTACTCTTATGCTTGATAATGATTTTATATTCTTCCCCATAATTTAGTACAAATAAGGTGAGCGGTAAGAGATGAATAAGATAATCGTTATTTCCATGGTAAAGAATGAAGCAGATGTTATTGAAAGCTTTGTGCGGCATTGCCTTTCTTTTGCGGACCAGATACTGATAGCAGATCACGACAGTGCGGATGCTACGGGAGAGATTCTAGCTGCGCTGCAGCAGGAGGGACTGCCGCTCATTGTCGAGTCAGTTCATATTATAGAACAGGCACAGGCTGAGGTGATGACGGATTTGCTCGGGCGGGCCATCGGGGAATATGCAGCGGATCTTGTATTGCCGCTGGACGCAGATGAATTTCTGCTTTCGGAGACAGCGGAGATCTCCTGTCGGAATATCCTACAGCAATTGGATACACGGAAGGTCTATGGATTGCCCTGGGTGCGGTATGCTTTAGAATTTCCGGAGCAGGAGCAGAATGAATTTTTATTGACCCGTTCCTGCGCGAGAGAACGAGAGGCATCCAGTCTGCAAAAGATACTGATTGGCAAAGAGGCTGCTATACAAAGTCGGTTGATAATCCGGCAGGGAAATCATGTCGCTGTGATAAAAAAAGATAATGCTCTCATGGCTTTGCTTACAGAACAGGTGAAGAACCTGCATTTAGCGCATTTTCCAGAAAGAAGTTCAAAGCAGATGATGTCTAAGGCGGCAACAGGCTGGATTGGAAATGTGGCGAAGTATTCGGTTAATACAACGGTTGCAAATCATTGGCAAAAATCCTTTCATAAACTTTGTGCGGGAGATATTTTACGACCGGAGCCCTTGACGGACGCAGTGCCAGCCGTTATTTTACACCAATCAATGACCAAATTGCGGTATATGGATCATAATCAGATAGAGCCATTTCGAAATTTATTGTTGATTAGTGAAGGACTGGCAAATGCCTATGCGGAAGAGAAAATTTTGCAAAGGGAAAAATTGGTTAGTCTGTTAGTTTTGTTTTTAGGGGATGAGACGGAATTTAAGGAATCTCTGGCAAGTGCGGTTTCTCAGCAGTATCCGTATAAAGAAATACTGTTATATGGCATGGGTATAGGAAGTGTAGATTTATTAAGAAATATGGTGCAGGATGCCGCGACAATGTCAGTCGTAAAGGCTTTTTCGGGTCTACCGAATGGGCTGGATATACATGGAGAGTATATTCAGTGGGTGTTCCCAGGTACCATACTGGTGCAGCATAAAATCATGAAAATGTTGGTTAGCTTGGAGACACAGCGTGAATTGACATTTGTCTGTTCCAATACATTGCAGGATTCCGGGTCTATTGAGGAATCAACGGTTTGGAAGAATATGACGATTGATCTGCCTATGAAGAAGGAGAACGTTGCCTCTTTACTGGTGGCAAATGGAACGGAGCTTTGGACATATATGTTGGAAAATGGCAAGCCATTTTCCGGGGGGATATCTTCGGTGCTATTCCGGCGTGCCTTGATGGAACAGGTTAATTGGCTGCAAGGTATGTTTATGGGGAACCGGAGGCTTTTTTTATCCATGTGGGGTGCTATTTTGCAAGGGAGCTTTGTTGGCGTGTTTCGCCAAAATATGGTCAGGCAGTATTGTGGATGTACGCCTGATGATTGGCTTTGGCAGCAATTGGAATGGTTTTGTTTGTTGGAAGAGTACAAAAAAAGGCCACAGATACTTTCACAGCATCTGTATCAGAGGGCATTAAGAAGTTTTTGTCAGCCGGAAAACATGGCGGAGGATTTTCCAGGCATGGCAGGTTCTGATTTGTATGAGCAATACAGGCGTGTACTACAACAGGCAAAAAGTTTGGGGCGATTATAAGTATGCATAAGATTGTTGCAATTTCGATGGTAAAAAATGAAGCTGATATACTGGAAAGCTTTGTACGTCATACTTTGACTTTTGCCGATATGATGTTGATAGTGGATCATGACAGTTGCGACGCCACGGGGGAGATTCTGTCCTGCCTGCAGGCAGAAGGATTGCCAATTATAGTTCAACCAATTCATACGGTTGAATATTCTCAGGCGGAGATTACAACGGCGTTAATGTGGCAGGCTATTCAGGAATATAAAGCGGACTTAATTTTCCCTCTGGACGCAGATGAATTTTTGCTGCCGCGGGAGCCAGGTACATCTTGCAGAGAGCTACTGCAGGCCTTTGATTTGAATAAAGTATATGCTTTTCCATGGATTCGTTATGAGCTTTTGCAGCCGGAGCAGGAGCAGGATATGTTTTTATTAAAGAGAAACTTCCGCAGAGAGAAAAACGAGCAGAGATGGAAAAAAATTATAATTGGGTGCAAGGCTGCTGAAACATTTTCTTTAGAAATCGTGCAGGGAAATCATGCGGCAGTGATGCATAAAGGACAGGCTGTGCAGGAGATACCAGCTGCTTGTGTATTGGGCATGCATGTCGGACATTTTCAATGGCGCAGCTGTGAACAGATGATTTCGAAGGTGACAGTTGGCTGGCTCAATAATGTCGCACGCTATTCAACTCGTACGAATCGTGCGTTTCATTGGAAAACCGCATTTTATAATCTTTTGCAGCAGGGGGATGTGTCAGTCGAACCAATGTCCCCGGAGGTAGAAACCGTTGCTTTGGGGGAGGAACTTACATCAATAGAATTGAAATACACATCGGTGGTGCCCCATGCGGCTTTACGGAATTTGATGACAGCGAGTGAAAAGATAGCGGAAGCTTATATTGAGGAGAAAGTTTTACGGCAGCACAAAATAGTAAGTATTATTTTGCCTTTCATGGGAGATTCTGCTGCTTTTGAACAATCGTTTACCAATGCGCTGGAGCAAACGTATCCATATAAAGAGATTTTGATTTGCAATGCAGCAGGTGCTGGGAATCGCGAAATAGAGGCAATGATTGATGCTTATAGGGGTGAGGTACCAGTCAAATATCTTGTGCCGTCTGAAGAAATCAAAAATATTTTTTTGTTGTTGGAACAGGAAGCAACCGGAGTATATGTACAGTGGCTGTTCCCTGGAGATGTTTTGGATAAGAACAAAATTCTACATATGGTAGTTCCTCTGGAAACGCAGGGGGATTTTTCCTTTATATTGTGCAATGCGGTTCGTTTTGTTGCTAGTGAGGCTGATAAATCGGCTGACGAGCTTAATTTTTACATGGATCTTAATATAGATAGAGATGAGCTCATTTTAGTCAAAGTTCAAGGCCTTTGGGAATTGATTCTTCATACGGGAAATTTGCCGTCCGGGAATCTGGGAGGAGCTTTGTTTCGCAGAGAGACTATGCAGCGTTGTGTCTGGCTGCAAGATTGTTTTAATAATGGACAGCCGCTTTTCTTATCTATGTGGGGGCATATTTTACAGGATGGTATTATCGGTGGCATCGGAGAAGATAATATGATGGCCAGACGTACTACGCAACAAAGCATAGGAAATTTATTTTGGCATGAGCTCGAGTGGTTTTTTTTGTTGGATGAATATAAAAGAACAGGAAATATTTCGGCGGTACGATATCAAAAATCAATCCGGGTCATATGGGAACGCAGAGAAATATTGCTGCAAATGAAACCGCAGGTTGACGCGGGGCTTTATCAGCAATATGAATATATCCTGCATAAAATTTTAAATGTTGTTCATAACGGAGTGTAAGAAACTAAAATAGGCTTATTTAATTATCTGTACACGAGTTTGCATATGAAATGTTTTGGTAGAAGCTATGAACATTATGATATAAATCAAACTATCTGTGCGGTATTTGGGTCGGTAAAAAAGGAAATGGGATACAGGGAGTAAAGGCGATTATGAAAATAATTTTTTTAGGAAATATTAGCGAAATGGGAGCTCTGCTGAAAATAGAAGATTTGCAGCATCAGATTATTTTTGCTGATTTTGATACGAGTCAAAGAGGAAAAGAACTTCGGTTGATTGCACCCGATGGCGGATTGCTTTATGAAGGAACCATTATTTCCCCACAGGATATATTGAAACAATCGTTTGATTATATTATAGTTTTTTCATTTGCTGCTTTTGGAGAAATTTATCAGTGGTTGCAAGAAGTTGGTATTTCAAAAACCCAAATTATAAGTTATCAATATTATTATAGACACTGTCGCTATGGCATTGTCTATAATGCTTCCATGGTAAAGCAAATTATTTCTTTTGCATGTAAGTGGAAGGCTAAAAGTATATTGGATATGGATTTGTTTTTTGCGACTGGAACAGGCTTTGTGTCCTCATTGCATGATATACAGCTTTTTGGCTATTCTGAGGAGAAAACTACAAAGTTTGCTATTTATTGTAATACCTATCAGGGCATGTATAATGGAAATGTGCAAAGTCCGGGAAAATATTTCGATATGATGTTGGTGACCAAATCGATGGCTTTGGAAGGGTATGCAGCTTATATCAAGGAGACATATGCATTGTCACGTTATATTGTCTTTTATTTGGTATCAGGAAAATTTTATGAACAGCTTAAACAAGAAAAATTCAGTTCTTTTGGCAAAGTTTCTTGGCATGAATCGTCACAGGGTTCATGGCTATTAATCGATAAGCAGCAGGAAAATGCTATGATGAAAATTTATGTGGTTACACATAAAAAAACGTGGTTGCCTGAAGCTGATGCTTATGTGCCTATCCAGGCGGGCAGAGCAATCCATCCTGCACTTGGCTATGTTGGTGATAATACTGGAGAAAATATATCTGCATTAAATCCTTACCTAAATGAATGTACCGCTTTGTACTGGATGTGGAAACATGCAATTTGCCAATATATTGGATTGGTGCACTATCGACGTTATTTTGTAAAGAATGAGGATAAGTCGGATATGCAATTGCTCGATGAGGAATATATAAAGTCGGTTTTACAAAGATATGATATTATTTTGGCGAAGGAATGGGTTTCTACGATTATGGTGAAACAACAGCTTCAATTTGATTTAGGCCAGACATGCTATGAAGAGGTTGAGAAAATCCTCAAGTATATGCTCGTAGTGAAACAGCCTGCGTATGTAGATGCTTTTGAGTATGTTATGTCCGGTTTTGGCTTTTACAGTTGTAATATGTTTATTACATATAAAAAAAATATGGACCAATATTGTGAATGGTTGTTCTCATTTCTTCTGGATGTATTGGCAAAGTCAGGTATAATGAATAGCCATGAAATGTCTGCTGTTCAATTGCGGGCTGTGGGGTATTTTGCGGAAAGAATGCTTACAGTATGGCTTATGAAGCAAAATTTAAGAATTAAAGAAATGCCGGTTTTTAAGTTGCAATAATGAATGATTTATGGCTGTTTATGTTGGATTAAGCGGGTGAGTATTATGACGCAGGATGAAAAAGAACAATGGCTTTGTCTGGCAGATAAATTCTTTTCACAGGGAGATTTCAGGGCAATGCGTGCCTGTGCGCGGGAAATACTGGCCATGGATGCAGAGGATGCTGATGGCTTGGCGTTACTTGCGCAGGCGTCTTTGTATCTGGGAGAAGCGCAAGGTGAGATGCTGGTTTTGATTCGGCAGATTTTGCAAAAACAGCCGGAGCACTTACGGACACAGCTGGTTCTGGGGGAGTTTTATGCCGGGGATTTTGCCCTGCCGGCGGAGATTCGTTTGCTGCACAAGGTGATTGAACAGGCAGAGAATCTGACACCCGGTGAGTTGACGTCTTCTTTGCGGGCATTGTGGCAGCGGGCGGAGTGCTTGCTGGCAGACGCATATTATCTGGCAGCAATGCCAAATAAGGCCGCAGAGGCACTTTTTGCTGCCAGCAGGCTTGGGATGCAGCCAATACAGCAGGCGGAACTGTACAGTAAAGGTCTTTTTATGACCAATTATTATGTAATGTCGGTAGAACAAGTACGAAAGCTTCACTGGGGCTATGATACATTTTTTGCGGATTTGCCCGCGTATTCGCATGTCCCTGAGAGGGCGTTAGCCAAAAGAAAATTGCGTATAGGCTATATATCTGCAGATTTCCGGCTGCATGCAGCCGCATATTTCATGACGCCTTTTTTGCGTGATTACGATAAAAATAGCTTTGTTGTTTATTGCTATGCAGCGGGCAGTTCAGATGTGGTTACGAAACGTCTCCGGCAGTTCTCTGTTGTTTGGCGGGATATTCGCGGGCTTACGCCCAGAGAAGCGGCAAAACGGATATGGGAGGACAAAGTTGATATTTTAGTCGATTTTTCCGGGCATACACAGCATACTTGCCTGCCAGTATTGTCCTACCGGCCGGCTCCGGTACAGATTTCTGGTATTGGCTATATGAACACGACAGGGCTGCATACAGTAAATTACTTTTTGTCGGATATGTGCTGCCTGCCGAAGGCTGAGCCTGCGAATGACTTTACAGAAGCAGTGCTGCGTCTGCCACACTGCCATCTTTGTTATGTGCCGGAAACTGTACGGAAGATGCCGTCCGTTGAGGAGCCTTCAGCGTATGGGCGGAATGGGTATATAACTTTTGGTTCTTTCAACAATTTTGCCAAGGTCACGGATGATACCTTACTTTTATGGCGGGCCATACTGGAACGTGTACCTGCCTCAAGGCTGGTGATCAAGGGAAAGATATGCAGTATTCCATCCGGCAGGGCAATTGTATCTGAGCGATTATTGAAACTTGGTATGGATGTTTCGTGCATCGAACTTCGTCCGTACAGTCCGGATTATCTGGAACAGTATCGCGATATTGATATTGCCTTGGACAGTATGCCTTATAATGGCGGCTTAACCACCTGCGAGGCCTTGTTTATGGGCGTTCCGGTAATCAGTCTGCGGGGACATTCTCATGGCTCGCGCTTTGGTGCAAGTATCCTGGAGAATGTGGGATTAGCGGAGCTGGTGGCAGAACATGAGACGGAGTATGTAGCCAAGGCTGTGCGGCTGGCATTATCGCCACAGAATCTGAGCCGCCTTCATGCTTGTCTGCGGGCCAATATGCAGGAATCGTCGCTTATGGATGCGAAGCAGTATATGCATAATATCGAAGCCTTATATCATGAGATTTGGGACCGATATTCTGAGTAAGAATTGTGTTGCTATTTTTGCAGTTTACCTATATAATGGAAACGAAGATATTGTAAAAAGGAGGGGGAAAATTCATGGATATGGATATGAGCATTGCGGCGTTATCGATTGGTTTAAACCAAAATGAGGTCCAGCAGCAGCTAGGCGTTTCAGTATTGAAAATGCAGATGAATGCTGCGGAGCAGGGAGTAGAGGCGATTTTACCGCAGGTTTCCGGAAATTTAGACCCCGATATTGGACAATGTCTGGATGTTTCTGCCTGAGTTTGCTGATAGATAAAAATATTATGAAATTCAAAATAATAGAAATTTTTCCTTGCTTTTTTGTGTAAGGAAACTTATACTTAGAAGCAAGGATGTCTGTTGTCTGAATTTTGTAGAGATTTTTACAAAGCAGATCAGGATGTTCAAACACAAAAGGTGAGGGGATTTTCATGGCTTTCGATGACAAAACATTAGTATGCAAGGACTGTGGTAAGGATTTTATCTTTAGTGCAGGCGAACAGGAATTTTACGCAGAGAAGGGTTTCGAGAATGAGCCTGTACGCTGCCGTGATTGCCGCGATAAGAGACGCCGCAATCGTGATGGCGGAGAGAGGGAGCCGCGGCAGATGTATACGGTAACGTGCGCAGCCTGTGGCAAGGAAACCCAGGTTCCGTTCCAGCCGAAAGATGACCGCCCGGTATATTGCCGTGATTGCTTCAATGCAAGAAGAGGGCAGTAATCGCTTGCACTAAATAGAATATATGATATAATTTAATGATGATGACGATGAAGTCCGGACTTCTTGCTCCGGACTTTATTTTCGTTATATGACATGAAGAATCAGGAGGAGCGATATATGTTTAGAATGAAGAGATTTTTAGTTGTATGTATGGTTGGTTTGTTTGCTGCTATGGCTTTGGCAGGTTGCGGCAGCGATGCAAGGGACTCTGCTTCAACGAGTGGCAGTACGGCTTCGTCCAGCAGCGATAAGGTTTTGCGCATCGGTACGAATGCGGATTTCGCGCCATTTGAGTTTCAGGATGCGAATGGAAGTGAATACCAGGGGTTCGATATGGATCTGATTCGTGCGATTGCCAAAGAAATGGGCTATAAAGCTGAAATCCAGAACCTGAATTTTGATGGACTCATTCCGGCGCTTCTTTCAAAAAATATAGATGTGGCTATTTCAGGTATGACAATTAACGATGAGCGCCAGGCCAAGGTTCTTTTTTCGGAGCCATATTATAAGTCAGGGCTTACTATCGTTGTCAAGATGGATAATGCATCCATCAATAAGTTTAAGGACCTTGAAGGAAAAAGGGTAGCTGTACAGATCGGTACGACGAGTGCTGAGGAAGTACAGAAGATACCGAATGTTGATGCCAAGGAATTCAATAGTTCTGCGGATACCTTCATGGAACTCAAGGCGGGCGGAGTTGATGCGGTCGTCAATGATCGCCCGGTCAACGATTATTATATCATGAAGAGCGGTGAGAAGGATGTGCGTGTCCTTGACGAGCTTCTGACCTCCGAAGATTACGGTATTGCTATGGGGAAAGAAAATACTGAACTGAAGAAGAAAATAGACGATGCCCTGACTAAACTCAAGCAGAGCGGCGAATATGACAAGATTTATGCAAAATGGTTCGGTGAAAAGAAATAATAGTTTTATAAAAGCACCGTGCCTCATATGAGGTACGGTGCTTTTGTGGTGTGCTAAGAACGCATTGACAGGAATCTTGTGGTGAAATATAATAAGCAGGGTGTATTTTTGGATTCATATAATATAAGTAATAGGTTGGGTGGATGGCATGGAGTTTAACTTTTCACTGATGACGAGCTCATTCCCACTGCTTTTGCTGGGAGCTCTGGTTACAATTAAAATTACAGCGTTGTCGGTGACGCTGGGGGTTCTTATCGGTTTGTTTGTGGGAATCGCCCGTATATGTCATGTACGGCTGCTGCGTGTTCTGGCGGCTATATATGTAGATTTTCTGCGGGGAACGCCTCTGCTGGTGCAGATATTTCTCATATATTTTGCTTTGCCAATCGTCACGGGACAGAGGGTGGATCCGTTTTTTGCGGCGATTGTTTCCTGTGGTGTCAACAGCGGTGCTTATGTAGCCGAGATTTTTCGTGCGGGTATTCAGTCGGTGGATGCTGGGCAGATGGAGGCTGGTCGTTCCTTGGGGATGACATGGATACAGACTATGCGCTATATTATCGTGCCGCAGGCATTCAAACGTGTGATTCCACCGCTGGGCAATGAGTTTATTGCCTTATTGAAGGATTCTTCACTGGTTTCGGTCATTGGTTTTGAAGAACTAACGCGCCGCGGGCAGCTTATCATTGCGCGTACGTATGGTTCTTTGGAAATCTGGCTGAGTGTCGCTATTATTTATCTGGTCATGACATTGACAATTTCAAGGTTTGTAGCATATTTGGAACGGAGGTGCAGGGTCGATGATAGACATTAAAGGATTGCATAAGTCTTTTGGCAAGATTGATGTGCTGAAGGGGATTGATCTCCATGTGACGGAGCAAGAGGTTGTTGTCATCATCGGGCCAAGCGGCTCCGGGAAAAGTACACTGCTGCGCTGCATGAATTATCTTGAACCGCCGACATCCGGCACGGTAGCGGTGGATGGCATTTTTTTGAATAGCGAGTCTAATATCAACAAGGTACGCGAAGAGGTTGGTATGGTGTTTCAGCGGTTCAATCTTTTTCCTCATATGAGTGTTATGCAGAATCTCATGCTGGCACCGATGAAAGTGCGTCATCTACAGCAGGCAGAGGCGAGGGCAGAGGCACTGAAGCTTTTGGAAAAGGTCGGGCTTTCTGATAAGGCGAAAGCGTATCCTGAGCAGCTCTCAGGTGGGCAGCAGCAGCGTGTGGCGATTGCCCGGGCACTTGCGATGAAGCCGAAGGTCATGCTTTTCGACGAACCGACTTCTGCCTTGGATCCGGAAATGGTCAACGAGGTTCTGGACGTTATGAAGGAACTTGCCCGTGAAGGCATGACGATGGTCGTAGTTACGCACGAGATGGGATTTGCCCGGGAAGTCGGTGACCGTTTGATTTTTGTAGATGACGGAAGAATCATCGAACAGGGTGAGCCAAAGGCTGTGTTTGAGAATCCGCAGGAGGAACGTACGAAGTTGTTTTTGTCGAAAGTGCTGTAAAAATTGTGGACAGGTGTGTTTAGTACGGGTATAAAACAGGATTGACATATTTTATGGGTGTGGATATAATAGAAAGCGTGGTCGCAGAAGCGGCCAGTTTATTTGTAGGAGGAATTTCAAATGGTTGGTAAAGTAAAATGGTTTAGCGCAGAAAAAGGTTATGGTTTCATTGAAAGAGAAGGCGGGGACGATGTGTTTGTGCACTTTTCCGCAATTCAGGATGAAGGCTTCAAGACTTTGGCAGAGGGTCAGGAAGTTGAGTTTGATATTGTTGAAGGCGCACGTGGGCCGCAGGCTTCCAATGTAACGAAAACGGCATAATTCTTAATCTTTTATATGCGTAACCCGGTCTGATACAGGCCGGGTTTTTATATGCCCTGATAACGTGCAAAATTTCAGAAATCTTTTTATTGTGCAGGAAGGGATTTCTTGTTTTTTGTGGAATATGTATAGCATAGGATACAGGAAAGGGGATGTGTCACATGGCAGCATTCACTGTAAGAGGAAAAAACATAGAAATCACTCCGGCATTACGGGACTATGTTGAAAAGCGAGTCGGGAAAGTAACCAAGTATTTTGAAAAGGTTGGAGAGATTACTGTACTCCTTACCGTCTCGAAGGGACGCCATATCGTAGAGGTCACTGTACCGGTGCAGGGCGGTGTGCTATTGCGTGGCGAAGAAGCGACGATGGATATGTATACGTCGATTGATTTGGTCGTTGAGAAGCTTGAAAGGCAGATCCATAAGCATAAAACAAAGCTGGAGAAACGTTTCCGTGAAGGCGGTTTCAAAGCTGAAGCGGCAGCTGCTGCAGGCCCGGCGTTGAGCCGCGTTGATGAGGCTGAGGAATATCCGGTGGTGAAGACCAAACGTTTCGCCGTTAAGCCGATGGATGTGCAGGAGGCCATTATGCAGATGAATCTTCTGAACCATGATTTTTTTGTATTCAGAGATTCGCGTACAGAGGAGGTCAATGTGGTCTATCGCCGTACGGATGGGAATTACGGCCTCATTGAACCAGCTGTCTAAAGCCTTTTTATAGAAGAAAATCAAGGGGGCCGCTTCTTATGAAGTGGTCCTTTTTTATAACTATTTTTTTGACTTATAGCGCGTAGTCTGATAGAATCAAATGATGGATGTTCATCTTACTTTCAAGGTTATAAAGTAATATAAAAACAATCATGTAATAGAAGATTCGGGGAGTGGTTTCGTTTGCTGGGATTCATTAAAAGGTTCTTGGGAGACAATAATGATCAGGAAATTCGGCGTATGCAGGGAGTTGTAGAACAAATCAATTCCTATGAGCCTGCACTGAGTGAGCTGAGCGATGCGGCGCTTGCAGGACATACGGATAAATTTAAGGAACGGCTGGTAAACGGCGAGACATTGGAAGATATCCTGCCGGAAGCTTTTGCCGTTGTACGTGAGGCTTCACGGCGCGTGCTGGGCATGCGCCATTTTGATGTACAGATGATTGGCGGTATCTGCCTTCATGAGGGTAAGATTGCCGAGATGCGTACAGGTGAAGGCAAAACACTTGTAGCTACGCTGCCGGTTTATCTCAATGCACTTACAGGCAGAGGCGTGCATATGATTACGGTCAATGACTATCTTGCTAAGCGCGATAGTGAATGGATGGGGCGCGTTTATAAATTTTTGGGTCTTTCTGTAGGGCTTATCGTGCATGATATGGATTTTCCGGAAAGGAAATTCAATTATAGCTGCGATATCACATTTGGTACGAATAACGAGTATGGTTTTGATTATCTGCGTGACAATATGGTCATTGACAAGGAACAGATGGTACAGCGCGATTTGCATTATGCTATCGTCGATGAGGTCGACAGCATACTTATAGATGAGGCACGTACGCCGCTTATTATTTCCGGACCGGGTGCGAAATCTACGGATATGTATGCGGTTATGGCACGAGCAGTAGCTCCTCTGAAGGAAGAGGAAGATTATAAGCTGGATGAGAAGCAGAAGACAGTGTCGCCAAATGAAGAGGCTGTATCCAAGGTTGAGAAGGCTATTGGCGCAAAGAACCTTTATGCACCGGAGAATCTTGAGCTTTCACACTGTTTTACGGCAGCGCTCCGGGCGAAAGCACTTATGAAACGCGACCGGGATTATGTAGTGCGTGATGGCGAAATCATTATCGTAGATGAGTTCACGGGACGCCTTATGGTGGGACGCCGCTATTCGGATGGGCTGCATCAGGCGATTGAGGCCAAGGAGGGCGTGAAGATTCAGCGTGAGTCACAGACACTGGCCACGATTACGTTTCAGAATTATTTCCGCATGTATGAAAAGCTTGCCGGCATGACAGGTACCGCTAAGACTGAGGAAGATGAATTCCTGAAAATATATAAGCTGCCGGTTATTGTTGTGCCTACGAATCAGCCGGTTGCGCGTATTGACCATCCGGACGTTATCTATAAGACGAAGCAGGCAAAATACAAGGCGGTGGGGAATGCTGTAGAGAAAGTCCATGCCAAGGGACAGCCAATTCTTATTGGTACAACTTCTATCGTGCAGTCAGAGAATCTCAGCGATATATTGAAGAAGCGCGGTATTCCGCATAATGTGCTCAATGCAAAGTTCCATGAGATGGAAGCTGAAATTATTAAGGGCGCCGGGCAGAAGGACGCTGTGACGATTGCCACGAATATGGCAGGCCGCGGTACGGATATCGTGCTGGGTGAAGGTGTCAAGGAGCGTGGCGGACTCTATATCCTCGGTACAGAGCGGCATGAATCGCGGCGTATTGATAATCAGCTGCGCGGCCGTGCGGGCCGTCAGGGGGACCCGGGCGAGTCACGTTTCTTCCTTTCCCTGGAGGATGATTTACTGCGCCTGTTTGCATCGGATAATATAGCGTCTGTTATGGACAAGCTTGGCATGGAGGAGGATGAGCCTATAGAACATAAGCTCATTACGCGTTCCATAGAGCATGCCCAGAAGAAGGTTGAGGCACGTAATTTCGACATCCGCAAGCATGTGCTTGACTATGATGATGTCATGAATCAGCAGCGTGAGGTCATTTATAAGGAACGCCGCAAAATACTTACGGGAGATAATCTGCGTGAGAATATCCTGTATATGGTTCATGAAATCATTCAGTCGGAAATGGCTCAATACGCGAATGAAAAGCTGTATCCGGAAGAGTGGGCACTCAGTGATCTCATCAAGGATGCAGAGGCAATCTATGCGCCGCAGGGAAGACTTAAAAAGGAAATTCTTGAGGAGATGAGCCGCGATGAGGTCGGTGCGGAACTTGCAAAGGTAGCCGAAGAAGCTTACCAGGCACGCGAAACCTTATTCAGTGAGTCGATTATGCGTGAGCTGGAAAAGGTTGTTATGCTGCGTGTTGTCGATAATAAATGGATGGAGCATCTTGACCGTATGGATATGCTGCGTGAAGGCATTAATCTGCGTGCTTACGGTCAGCGCAATCCTTTGGTTGAATATAAGATCGAGGCGCTTGATATGTTCGAAGAGATGGAAGCATCTATCCAGAATGATATTGCGAAGCTCATGTATCGTGTAAGTGTCGTGACCAAGGAACAGCAGCAGCTGGAGGATCGTTTGCAGAGTGCGCAGGCCTCACATGGCGATGAAGTGGATGCTGCCGAGACCAAGAAAAAACCTGTTGTCAATAAAGATCATGTGGGCCGCAATGATCCCTGTCCGTGTGGCAGCGGCAAGAAGTATAAGAATTGCTGCGGACGCAATAAGTAACGATATATCCTCTCTTTTTGCAAGGGGAGGAAATTTATGGATTATAGATTAGGATGTGACAGAATGCTTGAAGATTTGAAGGTTGAAATAGCAGCGCTTAAGGTGAAGTTGGACGAAATGGGGAATTCACTTTGACGTCGCTAATAAAGAAGAGAAAATAGCTGAACTTGAATATAAGATGGGTGAGCCGACTTTTTGGGATGATGCTGAAAAAGCCCAGAAAGTCAATCAGGAGCTCAATGATATCAAGATCAATGTAGATAAATATAAGAGCCTTGACAAGAAGTTCGAAGACATTGAGCTGCTTTTGGAAATGGCTATGGAAGAGGACGATACGGCTGTAGAGCCGGAGATTAAGGAAGAGATGCGGGGCCTTCAAGCGTCATTGGATGCCTTGGAGCTCGAGGTACTGCTCTCTGCGCCGTATGATGCGAATAATGCGATTCTCGAATTGCATGCAGGAGCAGGCGGTACGGAAGCCCAGGATTGGACACAGATGCTGCTGCGCATGTATACGCGCTGGGCGGAGCGTCATGGCTTCACGATTGAGACGGTGGATTTGCTGCCGGGTGATGAGGCGGGCGTGAAATCTGTCACGATCTTTATCAAGGGGCATAATGCCTATGGGTACCTGAAATCGGAAAAGGGAATACACCGTCTGGTGCGTATTTCACCGTTTGATGCAAATGCACGCCGCCATACGTCTTTTTCTGCCTGCAAGGTCCTGCCAGAGCTTGATGAGGCTGAGGCAGTGAAAATCAATATGGATGAGGTACGTGTCGATACATACCGTGCCAGCGGAGCAGGCGGACAGCATATCAATAAGACTTCTTCGGCGGTGCGTATGACACATATGCCGACGGGTGTTGTCGTGCAGTGCCAGAATGAGCGCTCCCAGATTCAGAATCGTGCGCAGTGCCTTATGATGCTCCGTGGGCGTCTGTTTGAGCTTGAGCTGGAGAAGAAGGAAAAAGAACGTGAGGCTATTGAGGGAATACAACAGAAGATTGAATGGGGAAGCCAGATACGTTCATATGTATTCCAGCCATATAATCTTGTAAAGGATCATCGCACGAATACAGAAACCGGGAATACGCAGGCAGTTATGGATGGTGGCATTGATATGTTCATCGAAGCATATTTGCGTGCGAAGGCCAATCATGAGTTTTAATCAGGATAGATAAGCAGGTGATATTTTGCGAAAGGGCTTGACTATTTTTTCGCTTATCCTCATAATATTAATCGTGTTTAGTCAGGCGATTTTGCCGCCATTAGCGGAAAAGACCCTGCAGACACGTGTAACCAATGCGATGCAGGCAAAGTCAGTCGATGTTTCTGTAGCGACATCGCCGGCGATTTTGTTGCTTTTAGGGCAGGCAGATCGTGTGAACATCAAGGCCCAGGAAGCTTATTTGGGGCAGGTACGGGTGAAGGAACTCTCGCTTGATGGCAAGAACGTCGGTTTTGATCTCGGTTCACTTGATGCGCAGGATGGTTCTGCAGTACGCAGAGCGGATAAGCTGGAGCTGCGCGCGGTGATAACGGAGGACAGCCTTGCGGAGCTTATTAAGAAAAAAATAGATAAAATCGAAAATGTTGAAGTAAAGATCACGCCGGAAGCAATTCTTGTGTCAGGACAGGCAAAAATCATGGGCCGCATGGCGGATATCCATGTGGAGGGACAGGTTCTGGAGGAAAATAGTTCGATTTATTTCCGCATGTCCAAGCTGTCCATCAAGAATGCAATTCTGGGAAAAGCTGTTATAGGAAATTTTTTTGGAGATATTCTGCTTACGAATCTTCATGCCATGCCATTCAAGGCGGAACTGGATGATGTTGTGCAGAAAGATGGTGAGGTCATTATTACGGCCAGCCGTCACCAGGATACTTAAGGCATAAATTGTAAGGTGGGTAATAAATGAAGGTATTCAGTTATAATCGGTGGCTCATAGCATTTATCATCCTGGGCCTTGTAGCGGCACTGGTGATTGATGTACAGCGCTATAATGTTGAGCAGGACAATATGAAAGTAGACATGGCCATTGATTATGAAGGCCTGGTTGAGCTGGCGGAGCGTGAAGGCCTGCCACCACAAGAGGTATTCCGTCAGGCAAAGGAAGCGGGGATTACGTCTTTGGCTGTCTATGAGACGACATTCAAGAAGCTCAATGCAAACGGCAAGGCAACAGCAACGGCTGGCAGTACGCTGCTGGAGCGTTATCATAACGGTGCGCTGGTGGATCCTGCCTGGCGTGCGCTGGTGCAGGACGGGTCTATCATTGGTACCGAGGTATATGTGACGGGCCACGATAAGCAGACCTTTCGTGAAGTCAAAGAGGATATCCTGCGCCGTTTAGGACCGGAGCGCGTCAGGTCATTTTCTGTGAGCGGCGAAGAAGTGCTGGCGGTCAAGGCAAACTATGAAGCTTTCCTCAAAATGGATCTTGGTATGCCGACCGATGAGATGAAGATAGTCAATGCTGCTGGTTTTTATGTTATAGCGCGTCCTACCAACTATCAGCAGGCCACAGCAGAAGATGTTGAATCTGTATTCAAAAGATTGGAAGGCGTGAAGGTTTCTGAAATGATTTTTTCAGGAGCACAGGCTTTGGGTGCGCCAAAGGCCCTGGAGACGACAATCCGGGAGCTGGGGGCACGTGATATAACACTGGGACTTATTGAAGATACGACGCAACTACAGTTCTATAAGCAGGATGGGCTTATGGAATTGGCAAAGGGCCTGCACTATAAGGCTGCGAGGTTATATGCAATTCCAAAGGATGAGCAGCCGAAGCTCAAGCTGAGTGAAGGCGTAGAACGCTGGCTTAATACCGATGAGGAGCGTAATATTCGTGTGGATCTCATGCGTATTTACGATAAACCATCGCCCAATATGACACTTTTGGAAACCAATATGAAATACTTTTCGGATACACGGGATGCTTTGGTGAAACATGGCTTTACGATAGGACCGGCGGGTACTTTTCCACAGTTTTATCCGGACAGGCTGCTGCGCATGCTTGTAATGATTGGTGTGGCTGCAGCCGCTGTGCTCTATTTATCGCTTGTTATACCAGGTTTAAAGCCGCGGCACCAGTACATTTTATTTGCTGTTCTGGCAATTTTGGCAGCTGTTCCGCTGCTTATGGGAAATGGGAATAAAATACGTCTGATTGCAGCGCTTACGAGTGCGAATCTTTTTCCGGCGATTGCGGTTATCTGGCAGCTAGATCGTATACGGTCTATTTCTGCACGCAAGGATAGCTCTTTGGTACGGATTATAGTTACAGGTGCAATTGCTTTGTTCGCGTCGGGCGTGATTTCTTATATCGGTGCGGCATATCTTTCGGGTTCGCTGGCGGATGTTGAATATTTGCTTGAAGTCAATGTATTCCGGGGTATTAAGCTTACGTTCATTTTACCGCTTCTGCTTGTGAGCATTGCTTTTTTGCAGCGGTTTGATGTTTTTGACGGCAGTATGGATGATTCCAAGGGCGTTTTGGCGCAGATGAAAAAAATTCTGGATATGCCAGTAAAGGTAAAAACGCTGCTGGGTCTTTTCATGGTGCTTATAGCGGGAATTGTTTTTGTAGCACGTTCTGGTCATACGATGGGAATGCCAGTTTCCAGCCTGGAACTGCATTTTCGGGGATTTTTGGAGCAGGCAATGTATGCGCGTCCGCGGACCAAGGAACTGCTTATCGGCCATCCAGCTTTCATGCTGGCGGCTATGGCTTGGTATCGCAAATGGCCGACAATGATATTGTTTGTGCTTGTCATTGTGGCAGCTATCGGGCAGGGCTCGATGGTCGAGACTTTTGCGCATATGCGTACGCCGATTTATATGTCTTTTATGCGCGGGATTGGCGGTATCGTGCTGGGGGCATGTCTGGGTGTGCTGGCTATGATGGCAGTTCATCTTTGGCAATGCCTGATTTCTTCAGCGAAGGGGCGTAAAGCGGAGAATGAGTAATATTGTAGTATCCGGATATTATGGCTCAAAGAATGCCGGCGATGAGGCTATGCTGGCAGCGATGATTGAGGTTTTATCCGATTTGGACCCGAAAGTGAATATTACGGTTATATCTGCCAATCCGCAGGATACGGTAGAGAGGCATGGTGTGCAGGCTATATCGTGGATTCATATGTCTGCGATACTGTCTGCCTTGCGCAAGGCAGACCTTTTGGTCAGCGGCGGTGGCAGTCTGCTGCAGAATGTTACGAGCGGGCGCAGCCTTTATTACTATATGGGGATTATTTTTCTTGCCCAGTTGGTGGGAACGCCGGTTATGCTTTATGCGCAGGGGATTGGTCCAATTTATGGTTCGTTGGCCCGTTCTATTATGTCGTGGCTGGGCAATCGTGTCGATTTTATTACAGTACGCGATAATGGCTCGCTAAAGGAGCTTGACAGTCTGTCTATCCGAAATGCACATATTGAGGTTACAGCAGATCCTGTACTGGCCATACATCCGGTGGATAAGGAAGTCGGACGTAGCATTCTCAAAAGCTATCATGCGGCAGGTGCAAAGCCTGTTGTGGGTATTTCTGTACGCGAGTGGCGTGAATGGAAGCATTATAAGAATGTGGTCGCGCAGGTAGCAGATGAGATTGCGGTGGAATTTAATGCCCGTATCGTATTCTTGCCTATGCAGTATCCGGAGGATGTCAAAGCGGCAGAGCGAATTACAGCTCTTATGAAGCAGCCGGCTACGGTCTTGAATGATGAATATACGACCAGTGAGCTTTTATCTATTGTAGGGAATATGGATCTTTTAATTTCTATACGGCTGCATGCACTTATTTTTGCCGGAGTGATGGGGGTTCCTATGATTGGAATATCCTATGACCCCAAGGTAGATCGTTTTATGGATTCTATAGGTGAGAAGTCTGTAGGAAATCTGCAGGGAGTCACGACGGAGGCACTTATGAATGAGGTGCGCCGGAAATGGAATGACAAGACTACCTTTCGCACACAGAATGCTGAGCTTTTGTCGGGACTCCGGCTTTTGGCACTTCGCAATGCTGAGCTTGCATTGGAACTTATCCGTCATAAATAATTGAAGAACTCATAAATATAAGGACGGCTTTACGCCGTCCTTTATCGTATGAATGTATATAAAAAGAGCGATTTCCCGGTGAGGGACAATCGCTCTTTTACTTTATAAGGAAATGGTAGTGCCCGTTTCATTGCGCAGGGCTTCCTTGGCTTTTTCCAGCAAGGAAATCATAGCCGTACGGCCTTTGCCTGATTTGGCAAAATTGATGCAGGCCTGTACCTTTGGCAGCATCGAGCCCGGGGCAAATTGTCCCTCACGGCAGTACTGTTCCGCTTCTGCTACTGTCATATGGTCCAACCATTTCTGGTCCGGTTTGCCGAAGTTGACAGCGGCTTTTTCGACAGCGGTGAGAATGAAAAGGTAATCCGCATCGAGGCTTTCGGCGAGCAGAGCAGCCGAAAGGTCTTTGTCTAAGACCGCTACAGCACCGGCGAGGTGGTTGCCTTCGCTGATGACTGGAATACCGCCGCCTCCGGTACAGATAACAAGTGCGCCATCATTCATCATGGCCCGGATAGCACTGAGCTCAATGATTTCCTTTGGCTTCGGTGAGGCTACGACACGACGGTATCCCCGGCCCGCATCCTCCTTGACAATCCAGCCGCGTTCGCCAGCGGCTTCCCGTGCTTCTTCCTTTGTCATAAAAGTACCGATGGGCTTTGTAGGCTCCGTAAAAGCAGGGTCATCCGCATCGACACGGGTTTGTGTAATGATGGTAGCAATTGGTGGAGGGGTAAGCTGGCGATTGAGGAACTCCTCGCGCAGACTGTTTTGCAGGTCATAGCCTACATATGCCTGACTCATAGCACCACAAACCGACAGAGGTGTCAGGCAGGTGCTTTGGATGTGATGGGCGTAGTCCGTCATGGCGTTATTGATGATGCCGACCTGTGGGCCGTTGCCGTGGACGATAACGAGTTCGCATCCTTCTTCCATAAGGTCGACGATAGCCTTTGACGTAATTTTTACGGCCTGCATCTGCTCAGGAAGCGTATTTCCCAAAGCATTGCCGCCGAGAGCAATAACCATTCTTTTTTTCTTGTTTGTCATAATAATCTGCCTCCTTCATGAAATAAAAGAGCTCCTCAGAGCCGCTTTGTGAGCGGCTCCGGGAAGCTGACCCAACGAAAGGGATTTTTTTATTCAGCAAATTTCCTGCTGTTTCCGTTCTTTTCCAGATCAGCCAGCACTTTGGCTGGGTTCTTGAACTGTGCGAGCATAATCATTGCGGCAATGATATATGGCTTGTAGCTGGCTTCCTTATACAGCGGATCGCGGTATCTGTCGAATACGGTGGACTCAACTTCACCATCTTTGCAGGATACGCCGTTGATATCAGCCGGCAGGCAATGGAGATAGAGTGCTTTGCCGTTCTTGGTAAGCTTCATCATCTCTTCGGTGCAGCACCAGTCTTTATGCTGTGCGTTCTGTGTGAGAAGTTCCTTTTCAAGCTTATTGATGCCGTCGGTATCGCCGTCGGCATAGAGATTGGTTCTTTTTTCCATGGCTGCAAACGGTGCCCAGGATTTCGGATAGACAATATCCGCGTCCTTGAAGGCTTCCTTCATATCGTTTGTTACCTTGAAGGAACCGCCGGATTCCTTGGCATTTTTGGCAGCTACGTCGGCAACATCCTGCATGACTTCATAGCCCTCAGGATGTGCGAGAACGACATCCATGCCGAGACGGCTGAGGAGGCCGATTACGCCCTGCGGAACGGAGAGAGGCTTACCATAGGACGGGGAATAGGCCCAGGTCATAGCAACTTTTTTGCCCTTGAGATTCTCAATGCCGCCCATTTCATGAATGATATGGAGCGCATCGGACATGCACTGGGTAGGATGGTCGATATCGCATTGGAGGCTGACAAGCGTCGGACGCTGGCCGAGGATGCCGTCCTTGTATCCCTGTTGTACGGACTCGGATACTTCATGCATGTAAGTGTTGCCCTTGCCGATATACATATCATCGCGGATACCAATGACATCCGCCATAAAGGAAATCATATTGGAGGTTTCACGGACCGTTTCACCATGTGCAACCTGGCTTTTCTTCTCATCGAGATCCTGTACTTTAAGGCCTAATAAATTACAGGCTGAAGCAAAGGAAAAACGTGTTCTGGTGGAATTATCGCGGAAAAGCGAGATGCCCAGACCTGAGTCGAAGACCTTGGTCGAGATATTATGCTCACGGAGATAGCGCAGTGCATCTGCTACAGACCAGGTAGCTTTCAGTTCGTCGAGGGTCTTTTCCCAAGTGAGGAAGAAGTCATTTTGATACATGCTGTCAAATGATAAGTTGTTGAGGTCTTTTATAAAATCCTGTAAATTTTTCTTTGCCATGTTGTTTCGTCTCCTTTATTTGTGGGTTTATTATTTACAATAGCAGGACGGAAGAGCTGCATATACAGCTGCGCATACGCACAGATCGGCTTTCC
Source organism: Megamonas sp. UBA1796 (assembly GCA_002319795.1). Lineage (GTDB taxonomy): Bacteria > Bacillota > Negativicutes > Selenomonadales > Selenomonadaceae > UBA1796. Next base: position 104,242 of record DCFU01000027.1, on the reverse strand, counting down.
AGGTCATCTCGTTCGGAGCATGTGCCTGTGCCTCGGCACCAGGGCCGAAACCTATGCAGGGGATACCGTTGCGTCCCATGATGGAAACACCGTTTGTCGAAAAGGTCCATTTATCTGTAAGAGGGCGAGCTTTGCGCATCTCTTCGGTGGTTTTCGTGCCAATACGGGTTTTGCCGTAGAGATTCTTGTAGGCTTCTTCCATTGCTTTGGTTACCTGGTGGTCTTCTGGAATGACCCAGGTCGGGAAGTAGCACTCGATTGGATAAACAAGATCCTTCCAGGAGGCCCGTTCATAATTGTACATGGAGACCTTTACATCGTCACCATATTTTTTGACCATAGGCAGCTGGCGGATTTCATCCAGGCAGCTCTGCCAGGTTTCACCGGCAGTCATGCGGCGGTCCAGTGAAACGGCACATGAATCTGCGACGGCACAGCGCGAGGGGGAAGTGAAGAATATTTCTGAGCAGGTTACCGTACCGCGTCCAAGGAAGCGGGCTTCTTTGGACTGCGGGTTATATTTGGGATTCAACATTTTGATGAGGCCCTTGACGTCCAGGGAATCTTCGTCGCTGTTCTCATTGAGAGCACGGACATCCTGCAGGATATCGGCCATCTTGAAAATAGCGTTATCACCGCGTTCCGGAGCGGAGCCATGGCAGGATACGCCCTTAACGTCAATGCGGATTTCCATACGGCCGCGTTGTCCACGATAAATGCCGCCGTCTGTAGGTTCAGTGGAAACGACGAAGTCCGGACGGATTTTATCTTCTTTACAGATATATTCCCAGCAAAGGCCATCGCAGTCTTCTTCCTGTACGGTACCAACGACCATAACGCGGTATTTATCATTGAGAAGGCCGAGGTCTTTCATGATTTTAGCACCATAGACGGCGGAAACAATGCCGCCAAGCTGATCCGAGGTGCCGCGTCCGCCAATTTCCTCGTCTGTTTCATACCCTTCATACGGATCAAATTTCCAATTTCCACGATTACCGATACCAACAGTATCGATATGTGCGTCAAAGCCAATGAGTGTTTTGCCGCTGCCCATGAATCCCATGACATTTCCCATGTCGTCAATTCTGACTTCATCAAAGCCGAGTTTTTCCATTTCTGATTTGATGGTCATAACATGCTTTTCTTCATCGCAGGATTCTCCCGGATTTTTGACAATTGCCCTGAGAAAAGCCGTCATATCGGCTTCATAATTCTGGGCCTGTTCCTTGATTTTGGCGTATTCTTGTGTGGTTAATGACATTTGATTGCCTCCTTCAAATTGTTTTATTACATTATATAGAAAGTTTTTAATGGGTTATTTTTCTTTGCCGTCCCAGACGATGTTCTTGTAACGTTCCGGATCGGTATCCCCTTCGGTGGAGAATAGCAGAACCTTGGAATTCTTATCAAGCCCCAGAGTGCTGCGAAGTTCTTTGAAAGCTTCATTTTTCATGAGTGTAGCGAGTGCTCCGAATGGTGCAGCCCCGGATTCCCCGGAAGTTATCGGCGAATCACCCTTGCAAGGTGCTGCGAGCATGCGCATGCCGCGCACAGCTACAGGATCCTTAGCTGCAATGAAACATTTTACGTGATTCTTCAGGATATCCCAGGAGGTGATATTCGGTTCACCGCAGGCCAGCCCCGCCATGATGGTTTCCATATCGCCATCGACAATCCGGATGTCTCCGTCACCGGCGACAGCACCTTTATAGAGACAGGCGGCTGCATCTGCTTCAACTACGATCATGGTTGGGGGATTGTCCTTGTAGCGGTTAGCGAAATAACCGACGACTGCGCCAGCCAAAGATCCGACGCCAGCCTGCACGAAGACATGTGTCGGACGTTCGGCGAATTGTTCGTCTGCTTCGTTTGCCATAGTGCCGTAACCCTGCATGATCCAGGAAGGGATTTTTTCATACCCTTCCCAGGCGGTGTCCTGTACGACGACGCCATGCTTTGTTTTTGCCGCAGCGGCAGCCGCCATACGTACGCATTCATCGTAATTGACAGTTTCAATTGTCGCGGTTGCGCCCTCGGCTTTGATGTTGTTGAGGCGCGTAAGCGTCGAGCCCTTTGGCATAAAGATTACGGATTTCTGTCCGAGCTTATTCGCCGACCAGGCTACGCCGCGGCCATGGTTGCCATCTGTAGCGGAAAAAAATGTAGCCTGACCAAATTCCTGCTGGAGCTTGGCCGAGGTAAGTACATTATAAGGAAGTTCGGATACATCCCTGCCAGTCTCATCCGCAATATAACGGGCTACTGCGTAAGAGCCGCCGAGTACCTTGAAAGCATTAAGCCCAAAACGATAAGATTCGTCTTTTACCATAACTTTTCCCAGTCCGAGGTAGGCTGCCATTTTTTCTAAATTTACCAGCGGCGTTACCGAATACTGCGGGAAGCTTTTGTGGAAGGTGCGTGCTTTTTGCACCTCGGTCACAGACATGACAGATAGATTTTTATCTTCTGTCGCAGGCATATGGTTCATAGACCATTTTAAATCGTTTTCCAATTTTTAGTCCCCCTTCAATTTATTCAGATGTAGCTTTTTTATGCAATTGTGATTAGCTAGCCTAAAAAAAATTTTATATATATTTTTACTATAGCACAATTTTTATTCTTTGCAAGAGAAAAATCACAAAATTTTTTAGACATTTAAAATTTTTTTTAGTTTTTTGCTTGCGAGAGCCAATATAAGATGATAAACTAAGAGTGGGAAAAGTGCGAAAATTATTATGATATTTATCGGAAGTTGATAAGTGTGAAAAAGAGGTTTCTAATATGATATCATTTACTGTAAACGGGTGTGTAGTTACACCATCGAAAAATCAGAAGCTGTTGCGTTTTCTTCGTGATGAGCTGCACCTTTTGGCAGCGAAAGACGGATGCAGTGAAGGTGCCTGTGGCGCCTGTACGGTTCTTATTAATGGAAATGCCTGCAAATCCTGTGTGCCGGATACCGATTCTTTGCAAGGGAAAAGTGTCATTACGGTTGAAGGGCTTACAGCATGGGAGACCAAGGTTTACAGCTTTGCTTATGCGGAGGCTGGTGCGGTGCAGTGTGGTTTCTGTATTCCTGGAATGGTTATGTGTACGAAGGCTTTGCTCGATAAAAATCCAGATCCGACGGATTCGGAAATTTGTTATGCCTTGCGTAACAATTACTGCCGCTGTACGGGCTATGTTAAAATCATTGCTGCCGTAAAGCTGGCCGCAAAAATCACGCGTGAGGGTAGAATCCCTGAGAAGGGAGCAGATGACTGGAAACTTGGAGCGCGCGTGCAGCGGCTCGATGCAGAGGAAAAGGTTCTGGGCACAGGCAAATATCCGGATGATTATTATTTGGATGGGATGCTTTATGGTTCGGCACTCCGAAGCAAATATCCGCGGGCACGGGTTCTTTCTATAGATACCTCGGCAGCGAAGGCATTGCCGGGTGTCGTAGCAGTGCTGACAGCCGAAGATATCCCGGGCGAGAATAAGATAGGCCATCTGAAGCATGACCAGTATACGCTTATACCGCCAGGCGGACTTACGCATTTTCTGGGAGATGCGATTGCTCTCGTAGCCGCGGAGAATTGTGAAACCGTAGAAAAGGCCAAGAAACTCATACGCGTAGAGTATGAGATACTGCCGGCTGTTCATAATATCCAGGAAGCGGCCGCATCGGATGCACCAAAGGTTTTTGATGAGGAGAAGGATAATATATGTGCCTATAAACATATAAGCCGCGGCAATGCCGCCGAGGCTATCCAACAGGCAAAACATGTAATTTCGCATCATTTCGAAACTCCATGGACGGAACATGCATTTTTGGAACCGGAATGTGCTGTATCCTATATCGATGAGGATGGAGATATGTTTATTTATTCCACGGATCAATCGGCGCATCAGACGCTTCATGAATGCCGGCTGCTTCTTGGGACGGATAAGATAAAGGTACAGAATGCTTTGGTGGGGGGCGGCTTTGGTGGCAAGGAAGATATGACCGTGCAGCATCATGCGGCGCTTATCACGTATCTGACAAAGCGGCCGGTTAAAGTCAAGCTTTCCAGGGCGGAATCGTTGCTGATTCACCCTAAGCGGCATCATTTTGAGATGGATTTTACCATGGGGTGCGATGAAAATGGAATCATTCAGGGAGTAAAGGCGACTGTTGCTTCGGATACAGGTGCATTTGCGTCCCTTGGCGGGCCTGTACTTGAACGTGCCTGCACGCATGCCGCTGGTCCCTATACCTATCAGAATTTTGAAATTGAGGGTACTGCCTATTATACGAATAATCCTCCGGCGGGAGCCTTTCGTGGTTTTGGCGTTACGCAAACCTGTTTCGTGACGGAGACCCTGCTTAATATGATGGCGGACGAGGTGGGAATTTCGCCATGGGAAATCCGTTATAGAAATGCAATACGGCCTTGGGGTGTGCTTCCAAATGGTCAGATTGTCGATGATTCTACGGGCCTGGTGGAAACACTTATGGCTGTCAAACCGGAATACGATGCAGCCATTGCAGCTGGAAAGCCAGCTGGCCTGGGTTGCGCGATGAAAAATGCCGGAGTTGGGGTTGGTATCCCGGATACAGGGCGCGTCAAACTGATTGTTGAGCCGGATAAAAAAGTACATATTTATGCGGGAGCTTCCTGCATTGGACAAGGCTTGGGAACCGTTCTTGTCCAAATGGTGGTGACCAACACGGACTTACAGCATGAGGAGATTGTCTATGAACGGAGCAATACATGGATATCTCCTGACTCTGGCACGACTTCCGGTTCTAGACAGACGCTGGTGACGGGGGAAGCCTGCCGCCGGGCTTGTGAAAAATTTATGGAGGATCGCAAAAAGGGAAAGAATTTAAACGATATGGTTGGATGTTTCTATTATGGCGAATATCTGGCAAAAACCGATCCCTTGGGGGCAGATGTTCCAAATCCTGTATCGCATGTAGCATACGGTTATGCCACGCAGCTTTGTATACTGGATTCGAAAACAGGAAAAATTGAAAAGGTAGTCGCTGCGCATGATGTGGGAAAGGCTGTCAATCCGCTTTCCTGTGAAGGACAAATCGAAGGCGGTGTGGTTATGTCGATTGGGTATGCCTTAAGGGAAAGATATCCGATAGATAAAAACTGTAAGCCAATTGAAAAATATGGCTCTCTGGGTTTGTTTCGGGCCCATGAGGTTCCAGAAATCGAAGCCATTGTGATAGATAAACCGGGGCTGAAGGTGGCTTGTGGTGCCATCGGAATCGGCGAGATTACGTCGATTCCGACAGCTCCTGCGATTGCGGATGCATACTTCAGATATGATCATGAGCGGCGTTACAGCTTGCCGCTTGTCCATACACCGTATGAAAGGAAAGACGGATCATGGTGATGAAAAAAAAATTCCCATATAGAGCAGCTCTCGTTGCATGTAACGGAGGCTGCAGGGCCAATCAAGAAGAAGCAAAATGTACCTATGGCTGCAGCGGCTGCCGTGCCTGTGCATCGGCTTGTAAGTTTGGCGCCATTTCTATCAATTCTTATGGGGTAGCAGAAGTGGCAGAGGAGAAATGCATTGCTTGCGGCATGTGTGTGCGGGTTTGTCCACAGCAGCTCATTCATATCCATGAATGTGCGAACTATATCGTGGTGAAATGTTCAAACCACGATAAGGGCGCAGATGCCAGAAAAGAATGCCAGGTCAGCTGCATCGGCTGTGGCATTTGTGAGAGAACCTGTACTGCCAGTGCAGTTCACATCAGGGATAACTGTGCGGTTATCGATGAAACCTACTGTTTGAGCTGCGGAATGTGTTTAGTAAAATGCCCCAGACATGTCATGCAGGATCTGCGTGGAATTTTCACTTCGGGACATTGAGGCTCGTTCTATAGATTGGTGAATGTTTCTCAAGCGTGCTGTCTGTTCCATATGATATGAAATTGCCGCATCCGGAACGATCTTCCGGATGCGGCAATTTTTTCAGGCAGGCAATGATGTTATATGGTAAGGTTTCTGTTCTATATATCAGCTATCCGCTGCTTCTTCTCCGGTGTCGATATAGCTATACAGAGTGTATTTGGAAATACCGAAATGCTTGGATATCTTATCACCGGATTTGGTGATGAGAAAAGCTCCGCGTTCTTTAAGGAAACGGATGGCCCTGACCTTATCATCTTTGGTCATGAGTGCCACGGGCTTTCCAATCTGTTTTACGGAGAGTTCAATGAGCTCATCGAGCAGATCGGTGACATTCTGTGGAATTTCTTCGGGTTCCTTTTCCGGAGATTCCACGGAAATGATTGGCTGCAAGGCACTTTCCGTGATAAGAAGATTTGTAATATCGAAATTGATGGAGAAAATGCCGATGATTTTTTGTTTCGTATCCCGGATATAGATCGTAGTGGATTTTAATATGCGGCCATCTTTTGTTTTGGTAAGATAGCTGCTGTGATCCTGCAGGGTGCTCTGTTCACCGTTCAATGCTTCCAGCACGACCATTGAGGGACCATCGCCAACCTTGCGTGAAGTCACATGTCCGTTTTCGATGAGTATGATGGAGCTGTCCTTATAGTTCTCGCTTAGGTCGTGTACAGCAACTTCACAATTGCTGCCAAATTGCTGGGCAATTCCTTTGGCAAGCTGTGTGAGGAATCCCAGAGTCGTTTTTTCTAACATGGCAGTCTTCCTTTCAGACAAAGGTATTTTATGTTTTAGACTTTTGGATATGTTTGAATATTACGATACCATATTTTATTATGATACCATATTTAGTAAATAAATCAACTGTGTAAGCTAAAACTAAAAAAAAATTTTTTGGGAAAACAATTTGCTTGCTTTTATTATTTATAAATGTTAATATAAAGAAAATTGAGTAAACCGGCAATCTATGGTTTCTGAATTTAGGATATAGCTGTAAAGAAGTGCTTTGCGCACGGGCTGATTTCACTCGCAGATAGCGTGGTCGGTTGTGCGTGTACTGTGAGTGTTCATCCCGGACAGCGTCTGCTGTGGGGATGGGCATTTTTTAGTTTATCTATATAGGATGAAGGAGGAAAAAATATGCTGTTAGTAGGAAATGGAAGGCTCATCACGCGGGATGAGGAGAAGCCGTTCATGGAGGATGGCTGTGTATGTATCGAGGGACAGCGCATCGCTGGAATCGGAGGGACATCGGCGATGAGGCAAAAATATCCGCAGGCGGAGTTCGTCGATGCCAAAGGCGGTATCATTATGCCGGGCCTCATCAATGCACATAATCATATTTATAGTGCGTTTGCGCGGGGACTCTCCATCAAGGGGAACAACCCTACGAATTTTCTTGAGATTCTGGACGGGACATGGTGGCATATCGATCGTACCCTGAACCTTGCAGATACTTATCATAGTGCGATGGTGACATATTTGGACTGTATCCGTAATGGCGTGACGACGGTATTCGATCATCATGCGAGCTATGGCGGTATCGAGGGAAGCCTTTTCCGGATTGCTGACGCTGCGCGTGAACTTGGTGTGCGTACATGCTTGTGTTATGAGGTTTCCGATCGGGATGGCGAAGCCAAGATGCAGGCAGCGGTCAAGGAGAATGCAGATTTTATACAGGCTGCGATGAAAGATGATTCGGATATGCAAAAAGCTATGATGGGCATGCATGCATCCTTTACGCTGTCTGATGCTTCGCTGGAACTCTGCCGGAAGAATACGCCGGAAGGGATTGGCTGCCATATCCATGTAGCAGAAGGAATGGATGATGTCTACATCACGCTCAAAAAGTACAATAAGCGCATCATCAACCGGCTGTTTGATATGGACCTGCTGGGGCCGCATTCTATTATGGGCCATTGCATCCATATCAATCCGGCTGAAATGGATATTTTAAAGGAAACGGACACGATGGTCGTGCATAATCCGGAATCCAATATGGGAAATGCTGTAGGCTGCCCGCCTGTTTTAAGGCTCATGGAGAAGGGCATACTTACAGGACTTGGTACGGATGGTTATACGAATGATATGATTGAGTCCTATAAGGTCGGAAATATCCTTCATAAGCACAGCAACTGTGACCCTACGGTAGCCTGGGGAGAAATTCCGCAGATGCTTTTCGGGAACAATGCGAAAATCGGCGGCCGTTATTTCAAGACGCCGCTGGGGATACTCAAGGCGGGGGCTGCTGCTGATGTGATTGTTATGGAATACAATCCCTTTACGCCGCTGGACGGTTCAAACTGTAACTCACATATCCTGTTTGGCATGAATGGCCGTAATGTTGTTACAACAATCATAAATGGCAAAGTACTCATGAAGGATCGTGTAATGACTGCAGATGAGGAAAGAATCACCGTGCAGGCCAGAGAACAGGCGGCTGATATGTGGCGCCGCATCAATGCATAAAATGACGTGTCCTTGCTTGGACATAAGATATATACCAAATAATCCAGAGAAAAGAGGCAGATAAATTATGGGTGACAGAATGCGTCCGATTCCGTTCGCTGCGATGCTTACCGGAATCTTAGAAGAAAATAAGAAATATTCGACTGTGTTTGGCGTGCGCAGGAAATTTTGCCAGGCAGATAGCCGGAAACTTGCGTTGTTCGGGGAGAAGCTGGAAACTCCGTTCGGACCCGCAGCCGGGCCGAATACGCAGCTTGCACAGAACATTGTTGCATCCTATGTGGCTGGCAGCCGGTTTTTCGAGCTCAAAACAGTACAGGTACTGGACGGTGAGGATTTGCCAGTATCCAAACCCTGTATCAATGCGGAGGATGAATGCTATAACGTTGAATGGTCGACGGAACTTACAGTGGGAGATGCCTTCAATGAATATGTAAAGGCCTGGATTCTGCTGAAGATCCTCTCCCGCGAGTGGGGTCTTGGCGATGCGGATGGTTTCATCTTCAATATGAGTGTCGGATATGATCTCAAGGGAATACAGACGAAGAAAATAGATGATTTCATCGAGGGCTTGAAGAATGCTGCAGACACGCCGATATGGAGTGAGTGCAGAGAGTTCCTGCTGTCCCATACCGGGCTTTTCCGTAAGGTTGATGCTGCCTACATTGAGAGTATATCCCCACGTGTCTGCAATTCAATCACTTTGTCAACGCTGCATGGATGTCCACCGCAGGAGATTGAGCGTATTGCGACTTACCTGGTCACTGAGAAGAATCTTAATACCTTCATTAAATGCAATCCTACGCTTCTTGGTTATGAATTCGCGCGCCATACGATGGATGCGATGGGATATGATTATGTTGCGTTTGATGATCATCATTTCCTGGAAGACTTGCATATGGAGGATGCTGTCGGGATATTTAATCGTCTTAGCAAACTTACGCAGGAGAGGAACCTTTCCTTTGGAGTCAAGCTTACGAATACTTTTCCGGTAGATATCAAACAGGATGAGCTGCCGGGCAGTGAGATGTACATGTCGGGACGCTCCTTGTTCCCACTCACCATTTCCCTGGTTGACAAGCTGGCACAGCAGTTCGATGGGAAGCTCCGTATTTCTTACTCGGGCGGTGCGGACAGCCATAATATCGCAGAGCTTTTCTCTATGGGTGTCTGGCCTATTACACTTGCTACGAATGTGCTGAAGCCGGGTGGCTATGAGCGTATGGTACAGATTGCAGGGAAACTTGCGTCTTGTGATTATAAGCCGTTTACGGGTATCGATAAAGAGTGTGTACACAAATTTGCCGGGGCTGCGATGCGTGATACGCACTACAGCAAACCGGAAAAACCAATTCCTTCGTGCAAGCTTGCGGAGAAGGTGCCGCTTATCGACTGCTTTACGGCTCCATGTCATAGCGGATGTCCAATCCATCAGGATATTCCGGCGTATCTGCGTCTTACAAATGAGGGACGTTATCTGGAAGCACTGCGCGTGATTACGGAGAAGAATCCGCTGCCGTTCATCACGGGTACGATTTGTAATCATAATTGCATGACGAAGTGTATGCGCAATTTTTATGAGACACCGCTTGATATCCGCCATATGAAGCTTATAGCAGCAGAACACGCATGGCAGGATATGCTTGCGGCCACGAGACCGACAGTGGCTTCATTAGGCAGGGTGGCCATTATTGGCGGCGGCGCTGCCGGGCTTTCAGCGGCGTACTTCCTGTCACGCGCCGGCTGGAAGGTTACGGTCTTTGAAAAATCACACAAGCTGGGCGGCATCGTGCGCAATGTTATACCGAGCTTCCGCATTTCAGATGAAGCCATTGCGCATGATATAGAAATTGTCAAAAGCTATGGTGCTGAATTCGTGACAGGTGTGGAACGTGTGTCTGTGGATGACTTACGCAAACAGGGCTATGAGCATGTGATCGTAGCAATCGGTGCCTGGAAACCGGGACGTATGCCTATGGAGTACGGGAAGGCAGAGGATGTGCTCGAATTTTTGCTGGCTTTCCGGCAGAATCCAGCTGGTATCACGCCCGGCAGGCATGTTGTCGTTATCGGCGGGGGCAATACAGCTATGGATGCTGCCAGAGCGGCCAAGCGCATACCCGGCGTAGAGAAGGTATCCCTGGTATACCGCCGTACAAAGCGGTATATGCCAGCGGATGAAGAAGAACTGACGATGGCGCTGGAGGACGGTGTGGTGTTTGAAGAGCTTTTGGCACCTGTCGGTCTCCGGGATGGTATCCTGAAATGCAAGCGTATGGTTTTGGGTGAACGCGATGCTTCGGGGCGCCGTGGCGTTGTCGGGACGGATGAGATTGTTGAAATTCCGGCGGACACAGTCATAGCAGCTGTCGGAGAGAAGGTTGATTCAGCCTTCTACAAGGCCAATGGTATTGCCATTGACGAGAAGGGCTTTGCTATTGTTGATGCGGAGACGATGGAAACGAGCCGGAAGCATGTCTATGTAGCCGGTGATGGAAGCCATGGTCCGGCGACGGTGGTAGAGGCGATTGCCGATGCGGCAAGATGTACGGCGGCGATTACCGGAGACAGAAATGAGACTTATGAAGCATTGAATGCAAATGGCAGCTATGCAGAAGCGTTCACGCGTCATGGTGTGCTCAGAGAGGCTTCGGCGTCGGCTGATGAGGGCGGACGTTGTCTCGAATGTGCTACGGTTTGTGAAACCTGCGTGGAGGTCTGCCCGAATCGCGCCAATGTAGCAATCCGTGTTCCTGGCAAAGCCATGGCGCAGATTGTCCATGTGGACGGTATGTGCAACGAGTGTGGGAATTGTGCAACCTTCTGCCCATATGACAGTGCGCCGTACCGTGATAAGTTTACGTTGTTCTGTAACAAAGCAGATTTTGCCGACAGCAGGAACGACGGATTCCTCTGCCTTGACAGGCAAAAGGAGCTCTATCGTGTACGTCTGGGTGGGGCTGTAAGCGAAATACAGTTATCGGAAGCTGGCAACCTGTATGGGGATATCCTGGCTCTTATCAGAGCTGTACAGGACGATTATGCGTATCTTTTTTACAAAGGTTAACAAATAGTTTCTTTTGTGGCTCTTTAATGGTAAAATAAAGAAGAATATAATGAATTGGAGTGAAGTATCTTATGATGAAAGTAATTTCGACGAAGAAGGCTCCGGCAGCTATTGGGCCTTATTGTCAGGCTGTTGTGGCGAATGGTATGCTCTTTACGAGTGGACAGATTCCGATTGATCCGGCATCCGGAGAGGTCGCTGGCTTGGATATTGAGGCACAGGCTGAACAAGTCATGAAGAACCTGGCAGCTGTCCTGGAGGAAGCTGGTACAGGCTTTGAAAAGGTATTGAAGACTACTTGCTTTTTGTCGGATATGAAGGATTTTGCCGCTTTCAACGGCATTTATGAAAAATATTTTACGGGCAAGCCTGCACGTTCCTGCGTAGCGGTAAAGCAGCTTCCTAAGAATGTTCTTGTTGAGGTTGAGCTTGTAGCTTTGGTTTAAGGACGATTTATATGCCCTGCGATGGCTTCCGGAAGGAAGAAATCGGCAGGGCATATTTTTTTCTGCAATCTTTCATAGTTTTATGTTACAATGAAAGATAGTTTTGCGGAAAACGTTTTTAGATGAAATCTTGGAGGAATGGTTATCCTATGATTCATATGAAGGATGTATCAAAAATCTATGAAAATGGTGCGGTGGCGCTGGATCATGTGAATATTGACATTGACAAAGGTGAATTTGTTTTTATTGTCGGTGCGAGCGGTGCCGGTAAATCAACCTTTATAAAACTTCTTTTGCGTGAGGCATTGCCAACAGAAGGCAGCCTTACGGTGAACGGACGGAATGTCGTGGCTATGGAGCGGCAGGAGGTTCCATATCTGCGGCGTGGTCTGGGAGTGATTTTTCAGGACTATCGGCTTTTGCCGGAAAAAACGGTTTTTGAGAATATTGCTTTTGCCATGCAGGTAATCGAGGCACCGCGCCGTATGATGCAGCGCAGTGTGAATTCGGTGCTCGATATTGTAGGCCTGCGTGAGAAATACAAGTGTTTTCCTTCGCAGCTTTCCGGTGGGGAGCAGCAGCGCGTGGCGATTGCACGTGCTATCGTGAACCGTCCGGCTATCGTTATCGCCGATGAGCCTACGGGCAATCTGGATCCGGAAACCTCCTGGGATATTATGGATATCTTTACGCGCATAAACAGTGCAGGGACGACCATTGTTATGGCTACGCATGATAAGACTATTGTCGATACCATGCAGAAACGTGTCATTGCTATCGAGGATGGCCGCATTGTGCGGGATGAGCAGCGGGGAGGATACGGTTATGAAGATTAGGACGAGCGAATATATGATTCGCGAGACGTTTCTGTCTTTGAAGCGCAACAACTGGATGACCGTTGCTTCGGTTGGTACGGTGGCGGTTTCTCTTTTTATTTTTGGTATGTTCCTTATTCTGGCAATGAATATGAATAAGATGGTGGCATCCCTGGAATCCCAGGTGCAGATCAGCGTTTATCTCAAGGATGATTTGTCCAAGGGGGACAGAAAGGATATTGAGACAGATATACGCGGTATGCAGGGAATCGCCACGGTGAAGTTTGTAAGCCGTGATGAGGCGCTGCAGCGGTTCAAGGAGCGCCTGGGGGATCAGAAATTCCTGCTTGATGCTTTGGGAGATGCGAATCCGCTGCCGGATGCGTTTGAGGTGACGGTTACACATCCGGATATGGTCAGGACCGCGGCGGAGGCTATTGGAAACTTCAAAGGGGTCGAATCAGCAAAATATGGGCAGGATGTAATCCAGCATCTTTTCGACATCACGCGGCTCATCCGCATTATGGGCTTTACGCTTATGGCACTTTTAGCGGGCGCGACGCTGTTCATTATTTCCAATACGATACGGCTGACGGTTTTTGCCCGGCGCAAAGAGATTGCCATCATGAAATATGTAGGCGCTACGGACTGGTTCATTCGCTGGCCATTCCTGCTGGAGGGTATGGTGCTGGGTTTTTTAGGCGGTGTCATTGCAGTTGTGCTGCTCAACAGCGTTTATTCGGCAATCGTGGTTAAGGTATACAGCACATTGGCCTTTTTTCCACTTATTCAGGAGTATCCATTTTTGATTTATGTGACATTGCTGATACTCGTGAGTGGGATGTGTATCGGCGCCCTGGGCAGTACGATATCTTTGAAGCGGTTCCTGCGAGTATGAGGAGAGATTCTTGATGAGGTCATTACGAAAAAGTTTTGTGGTGCTGCTAGCTGCTGCACTTATTTTTTCTTCTTCGGCGCTGGTATTCGCGGATGAATCCCTGGAGGATAAGCTGGACAACTTGCAAAATCAGGCAACTGAGCAGCAGAAGAAAACAGATGCAGCACAGGTGCGAATCAATACGATTTCTGAGCAGCTGCGCGAAATACAGGATGAGGTGGACACGGCAACGTCGGCCTATAAAGAAGTAAAGGCCAGTCTGGATGATGTACAAGCCCGGATGGATGACAACCAGCAGACCATGGAAAAGACCGAGAAGGAGCTGGCTGTCAAGACGAAACTTTTGGATAAGCGTGTACGGGATATTTATATTAATGGGCAGCTGAGCTATATTGATGTGCTTTTCGGAGCCAGGGATTTTTCGGATTTTATGACACGTATGGACTTATTGAAGCGTATTATCCAATATGATTATAATCTGGTTATGAAAGTACAGCAGGATAAGGCGGTCATAGCGGCCGCAAGAATCCAGCTGGAGCAGGATAAAGAATCGGCAGCTGCGCTTGTCCGCGAGGCTGATGATAAAAAAAAGGCAGTGCAGCTGAAGAAGCAGAAACAGGACAGGCTGCTAGCCAAGGTGAAAAATGACAAAGACACCTCGGAACGCGCCTATGAAGAAATCCGGGCGGCTTCACGTCAGGTGGAAAATCTCATTCGCATGAGCCGCTATCAGGTTGCTGCGCCGGGAGGCGGTGGCTCAGGAATGATGATATGGCCGATTTCCGGAGAAATCACTTCGGAATTTGGCTGGCGGGTGCATCCGATATTTGGTACAGGACGTTTTCACAGTGGTCTCGATATTGCTGGAGATTATGGCATGCCTATTCGGGCAGCGGCAGCTGGTACGGTTATTTATGCTGGCTGGATCAGTGGCTATGGCAATGCGGTGATTATCGATCATGGTGGCGGCATCACGAGCCTGTACGGGCATAATGAATCGCTCAATGTGAGCGAGGGACAGAGCGTAGCGCAGGGACAGGTTATTGCCTATTGCGGCTCTACAGGAAATTCTACCGGACCACATTGCCATTTCGAGGTCCGCAAGGATGGCGAACCGGTGAGTCCTTATGGGTATCTTTGAGGGATAAAAAGATTGGTGGCAAATGATGAAGAGTAAAAAGAAAATTCTATTGACTATTATTTTGACGGTGTTTCTATCCGTGGGGCTTACTCTTACAGGAATTTGGTTCCTGCTGGGGCTAAATGGGCAGAAAATCAGCGATGGCGCGCGTTTTTTAGGTGCTATGCGTTTTATTGAGTCACAGTATGTGGGAGAGGTCGACAATTCAAAGCTTATCGACGGTGCTATCGCGGGCATGGTGAAATCTCTGGGAGATCCGCATTCCGTTTATCTTAATACGAATATGTACAAGGACCTGCTGAACCATACGGAGGGCTCTTTTGGCGGTATCGGTGTGTATATGGGTTTTAAGGATAATAAGGTTACGGTAGTGTCTGTCATGGAAGGAACACCGGGAGAGAGTGCCGGTATTCAGGCAGGTGATGAGATACTTGCGGTTGACGGGGTATCCGTGCAGGAGATGCAGCCTGAGATTGTGGCTATGAAGATACGCGGGGATGTGGGGAGCAATGTAGTGCTCACGATTCATCGCGACGGCGAACCGGATAAAGATTATACGGTTACGCGCAATGTTATACAAGTGCATACGGCAGCTGGTAAAATACTGCCGGACGATATCGGCTATATCCGGATTGCTTCCTTCAGTGAGAAGACCGGTCAGGAGTTCAGGGATGCTTATGGGCAGCTCGAGGAGCAGGGAATGAAGGGGCTCATCATCGATTTGCGCGAGAATCCGGGCGGGCTGGTGACCAGTTGCGTTGAAATCGCGAATATGGTTGTGCCAAAAGGCGAAATTGTCTCGGTAGTACAGAAGGATGGTACGAAAGAGGATCATACTTCGTCGCTTGAGGAGTCGAAATATCCTATTGTAGTGCTTATTGACGGTAACAGTGCGAGTGCCTCGGAAATTCTTGCGGGGGCGTTGCAGGATACACAGGCAGCTGTGCTTGTAGGCACGAAATCTTACGGTAAGGGGTCTGTACAGGTCGTCATGCCTCTCTACGAGGGCGATGCCCTGAAACTTACGATTGCTAAATATTATACGCCGAGCGGGCGCAGCATCGATGGAATAGGCATTGAGCCAGATGTCGAGGTTGAGCCGGATCCGGCAGGGGAAAAGGATACGCAGCTGGCTAAGGCTATAGAGGTCATGAAGCAAAAGCTGCAGTAATATAAGAAGGCGCTTGCTGGTGTTTGTTGACACGGGCAAGCGCCTTCTTTATTTATGTTCTGTCAGGCAGTCGAGGAAGGACTGGCCATATTTCTTCAGTTTGAAGTCGCCAATCCCTTTTACTTCACGCATTTCATCAAGCGTTTCCGGTTGTACGGCACACATGTCCCGGAGTGTGGCATCGGAAAAAATAAGATATGGCGGCAGGTGGTCGCGTACAGCGAGTTCCTTGCGCAGTGTGCGTAAAAGGTCGAAGAGCTCCATGTGAACGGGACCCCGTTCCTTTTCTTTGTGTATCTGTTGTAAGACCTTTTTTTCTCCACGCATGACCGCATAGGCGGAGTCCTGAAGGCGCACTACGGGATACTCACTTTCCGTAAGTGCGAGATATCCCGTAGCGATGAATCTCTGGATGAGGAGCTTGATGTCAGCGATGCTGCGGGTAGAAAAGAGTCCATAGGTGGAAAGTTTGTCAAAGCCAAAGCGCAGTACACGCTGATCTGCAGAACCGCGCAGTACTTGTGCCACCATGGTCGTGCCATAGTGCTCATGCATACGGTAGACGCAGGAAAAAACCTTTTGCGCGTCTATGGTGATATCGGAAAGTTCCGTGTCGTCCTGACAGCTGCTGCAGTTGCCGCAGTTGCCGGGTACGTTGGTTTCACCGAAGTATGCAATGATGAATTGCCGCAGGCAGTCGGGTGTGTGGCAGTAATCAACCATTTTTTGCAGTCGGCCAAATTCATAGGCTTTGCGTTCGGTATTTTCACTGGAAACATCGATAAGATATTTTTGCGTCATCGTATCCTGCGGCGCAAAGAGCAAGATGCATTCGCCAGGTTCGCCATCCCTGCCGGCGCGTCCGGCTTCCTGATAATAGGATTCGATATTCTTTGGCATATTATAGTGAATGACGTAGCGCACATTGGATTTGTCAATGCCCATGCCAAAGGCATTCGTGGCAACCATGACATGGATATTGTCATAGAGAAAGTCATCCTGGAATTGCGCGCGCTCTTTGTCGGACAGTCCGGCGTGGTAATGCCCGACTGCCAGCTTTCGCCGCAGCAGCAGGCTGTAGAGGGCATCGACTTCCTTGCGGGTGGCCGCATAGATAATGCCAGCGTCATCCGGATGACTGCGGATATAGTGTTCAATGTATTTTTTTTTGTCTTCGCCATGGATTACGCCAAAATAAAGATTGGGCCGATCCGAGCCACTCACATATACAGCGGGGTCCTGAAGCTGCAGCTGGTGTACAATGTCCTCGCGTACGGACGGGGTGGCGGTAGCTGTAAAAGCACTGATGATGGGTTTGTGGGGCAGACTTGCTATAAAGGGAGCAATCTGGCGATAACTTGGGCGGAAGTCATGTCCCCATTGTGAAATGCAATGTGATTCATCAATCGTGAGCATCGATATTTCCTGGTGTGCCAGGATATATTGGAAATATTCGGCCTCAAGACGTTCAGGGGCAGCGTAGACCAGGCGAAAACGTCCGGCAGCTATAGCGGTGAGGCGGTTGCGTGCTTCTGCAGGCGTGAGAGAGCTGTTGATGAAGGTTGCAGGAATTCCCTGCTCGGTGAGCGCGTCGACCTGATCCTTCATGAGTGAGATCAGAGGTGATACGACAAGCGTGATGCCTTTTAAAAGCATAGCTGGGACCTGGAAGCAAATTGACTTTCCGGCACCAGTCGGCATAATGGCGACTGTATCATGTCCTGCAAGCAGGCTGCGTATGATATCCTCCTGTGCCGGGCGGAAGGCTCCGTATCCATAATAACGCTGCAGAACATCGAGGGCTTTGGCAAAAGAGAGATTTGACATACATGGAAAACTTCTTTCTTTATGAGTTTCGTGTAAAATGCATACTTTAAAATAAATTCTCTATTGCGCGCGGAAATTCCTTTATCTCTGGTTTCTTATATGGTAAGGTTAGAGCAAGCAGTTGGTTGTCGATGGATTTTTTGTTATAATAAATAATAGGTGCATACGAAATGAATAGGAGTGGAAAATAAATGGCGATAATATTTGATATATTGAAAAAAAGATGCAGTATGGGAGAAGATACTATGCTGGTTACGATTATTTCCGACCAGGGAAGCGCACCACGTGGGACAGGTGCATTCATGGCTGTTGGTGGGGAAGGCAGACTGGAGGGGACGATTGGCGGTGGCATGCTCGAATTTCAGGCGATAAAGAGAGCACAGGAACTTCTTCTGGCGGGCAAGGGCGGTGCTGTAGAATACTGCCTGTCTAATAAAAAGGCAGCCAACCTCGGTATGGTATGCGGTGGAGATTTAGAGGTGCTGTTCAGCTATGTGGATGCTGCTCCTGCAACGCAGGAGGCACTGGACACAATCCTGGCACATTTGCATGCATATAGGACGGGATGGCTGGTTCTGCCCCTGACGGGTCAGGGAATGGGATTTTATAGTCCGGGGGGCCTGACCGGGTTGCCAGAGATGCCGGATTGCGCGCAGATTACGGCGATGAAAAATGGGTTGTTTACCAGAGATGGAAATACGTACTATGTTTACAGGCTGCAGAATGAGAGTCGGGTTTATTTGTTTGGCGGTGGGCATTTATCGCAGGAAACAGTGCCGCTTTTGGTGCATTTAGGTTTTCGCTGTGTGGTCACGGATGACAGGGCAGAATTTTCTACGCAAGATTTATTCCCTGCAGCTGAGGAGGTACATACTTGTAATTTTTCCGAGATGAAAGGGGAATTCGACATTCAGCCGCAGGATTATATTATTATTGTTACACGTGGACATGTAGGAGATTTTGAAGCTGAGAGGTTCGCTTTGTCTACGCCCGCTTATTATATCGGAGTTGTAGGAAGTCAGACCAAGATAAAATTCGTCAATGAAAAACTTCGGCAGGATGGCTTCAGTGAAAAGGATATCGCGCGTATAACGACACCAATTGGTCTTAATATCAAGAGCGAGACGCCGGCAGAGATTGCTGTAAGCATCGCAGCACAGCTTATTGAACGGCGGGCCGAGCGTCGTGGAACGAAGAACTGATAGGCATGGAAGAAGAAAACCGCTTCAGGGGCAAGCGGTTTTCTTAATAGTATTCTAATTTACATTTAATACAATCGTAATTGTCTTTTATTATGATAAAAGTAAAAGCAGGTCCGATATGTTGGCTGAGGCTCATGAATCATGGCATATTTTGGTATGAATTTGACTGGTGGAAGGATGTAGGGATATGAAAAAAAGATATTTTAAGCAGACAGCATTGCTTTTGCTCGGAGCTTTTTTTTTGAATGTGCCGTCGGGAGCATGTGCGGCGCTTTCTATAGAGGAAGCTGTGGCGTTGGCGTTGGAGCAGAATATGTCGGTGAAGATCACCCAGAAGGATGAGGCGAAGGCAGCAGCTACACTTCGGCAGGCAAAAGGAAATAAAGGATTTGCTGTTACGGCAAGCGGCGAGGTGACGACAAGCAAGACGAGTGGGGAGGAACATACAGACAGCAGCTCGGCCAGTCTTACGGCTAAATTGCCACTTTATACTGGTGGGGCAAATGAAGCGGCTGTTACCAGCGGAGAAATCGGTATAAAATCTGCACAGCTGAATACAGAGAGGGAACGCGAAAATATCCGTCTGAGTGTCATCAAAGCCTATTATGATGTATTGGAAGCCAATAAAACTGTAGATGTAGACCAGTCCTCTGTAGATAATTATCAAGCGCATCTTACGAATGTGCAGCAGCTCTATTCTGCGGGCAGTAAGGCACGCATTGATGTGCTGCGTTCCTCGGTAGAGCTTTCTAATGCGCGCCAGACACTCATCAAGGCGCAGAATGCTTATGAAATCGATCTTTCGACGTTGCGCAATATTCTCAATCTGGACCGGAATGAGCCCCTTACGCTTACGGAAGATTTTGCCTACAGTCCTTTTGATAGGGATATGGAATATTGCCTTGACTATGCTTATACAAATCGCAAGGATCTTATCGTTGACCAGTATACGCTTGAGCAAAAAAAACTGGCAGTGAAATCGGCTAAAGCAGGATTGCTGCCATCCCTGAGTTTGTCTTTGAGCACGGATCTTTCACATCAATTCAATCCCTCGACGGATAATAGCCATGGGTATACGGCTGGTGTAAGTGCGAGCTGGGATGTCTTTGATAGTGGCGTAACACAGGCCGAGATTGATGCGGCAAAAACAGCAGCGGAGGTAGCGGATCTGACGCTTAAAAAGGATCAGGAGGATGTGGATCTCGCGGTACGCCAAGCCTACTATAATATGCGCGAGGCAGAAAAGCGTTTCGTTTCGACGAAGGATGCGGTGAATCAGGCACAGGAAGATTATTATATTGCACGTGAGAAGTACCGTGCCGGTGAGGGACTTATACTCGATATTATTGATGCGCAGCTGGCTTTGTCCACGGCGCAACTCAACTATATCAGCGCACAGTATGACTATGCACGTTATAAGGCGACTGTTGAGAACGCTGCAGGCATTGGTGCAGATACTTTGGAGACCACAGATGCTTACACGAAACAGGCTGCAGGTGCTCCGGTAAAGCCCGAAGCACCTGCGGTACCCGTATCGCAGACGGTTGCTGTGCCGCAGGGGTTCAGCGGAGCGGCAGCAGAGAGCGGGACAAATGCGAATGATGCAGCTGCGGAGGCTGCGGATAATGAGGTGGCAGAATGAATGGTAAGAAAATTGCTAAGATTGTCGTACCAATTTTACTGCTGGCAGGCTGTATATTTGGTGGATACCGCTATTATATGGCACAGCAGTCGGCAAATGAGGCAGCGACGATAGAGACTGCAGAGGTGACGCGGATGAATTTGAAATCCACAGTCTCAGCAACAGGTACAATCCGGCCGGTGAATGCTGTTGAAGTAAGTTCTAAGATAACGGCACGTATCAATTCGGTTCTGGTAAAGGAAAATGACACGGTCAGAGCAGGACAGACAGTCGCAGTTTTGGATGGAAAAGATTATGAAGCTCAGCGTGAGCAGGCAGCGTATAAGGTTACGAATACGCGGGCGAAATACAATCGTGTGGCATATCTGTATTCGATAGGAGCAGATACACAGGCGGATTATGAAGATGCAGAGTATAATTATCAGACTGCACAGAGCAGCCTTGCCGAGACAGAATCGGATTTGGCAGAAACTGTTATTACAGCGCCGATGGATGGCGTTGTTGTTGGTGAGCCCCAGACAGCGGGCACTATGGCGGTACAAGGGACCAGTAATCCAACGGTCATTATGCGTATTGCGGATTTGTCGCAAAAGCAGATAATGGCAAAGGTGGATGAAACAGATATCGGCAATATCCGTGTAGGCCAGCAAGCTACTTTCACGGTGGATGCGTATACGGGAAAAAGTTTCACGGCAATAGTAAAGAAAATTTCACAGACGGATGTAAGCAATACGTGGGATACGACATCAACATCTACCACATCGTCAACATCATCAACATCGTCTACTTCGGCCAGTGTTATTTATTATTACGTAACACTTGATATTGATGATCCGGATAATTTGTTGCTGCCGGCCATGACCGCACGTGTAGAAATCAATACTTCGCAAAAGGAAAATGCGCTGGCTATACCAATTTCTGCGTTGAAAACGAATAGCAATGGGTCCTATGTATTACTTGTAAAAGAAGATGGTACGACGGAGGAATGCCCGGTTACAACGGGTATTTACAGTGATGATTACGTAGAAGTTACGGATGGACTTTCGGATGGTGATAAGATTTCGATTACCTATAAGGCTGCAACTACATCATCGAGCTCCAGCAGTTCAAGCAAACAGCATGAAGGACCGCCGCCAATGTGAGGAAAGTGAGGCAATAGCAATGAAGATAACAATTCAGCTTTCCGGTATCAAGAAACTTTATCAGATTGGCGATCAGGAGGTAGCAGCGCTCGATGGCATAGATCTGAACATACAGGCAGGAGAGTTTGTAGCTATTATGGGGCCGTCAGGTTCGGGTAAATCAACTCTTATGAATATATTAGGATGCCTTGACCGCCCAACCATCGGCTCTTATAAGCTCGATGGTGAAGAAGTCGCGAGGCTAACGGATGATGCACTTGCACAAACAAGAAATAAGAAAATTGGTTTTGTCTTTCAGAATTTCAATCTGCTTTCACGTATCAGTGCCTTGGACAATGTAGCTTTGCCGCTTGTTTATGCGGGAGTCGGAAGAAAAGAGCGTTCCACTCGTGCCATGCAGGTATTGGAAGCTGTGGGGCTCGGTCCACGCGCATATCATCAGCCCAATGAGCTTTCCGGCGGACAGCGTCAGCGTGTAGCCATAGCCCGTGCACTTGTCAATGATCCCCATATTATCATGGCAGATGAGCCTACGGGCAATCTGGATACGAGATCGACGCATGAGATCATGGAGATATTTCAAAACCTGCATAATGAAAACCGTACGATTATTCTGGTGACGCATGAACCGGATATCGCAGCCTGCGCAAGCCGTCAGCTTCTTGTGCGTGATGGCAGGATTACGCGGGATGAAGGTAAGGGGGTGAAGATGGATGTTGTTTAATGAAAGTGTGCGCATTGCACTGACAGCACTTCTGGCCAATAAACTTCGTTCTGCCCTTACGATGCTGGGAATCATCATCGGTGTCGGGGCGGTCATTGCCATGGTATCCGTTGGTATGGGTGTAAGGCAGAAGGTTACGAATTCCATTGCAAGCCTTGGCAGCAATATGCTTATTGTATCTCCAGGCTCGGCAAACTCCGGTGGCGTACGTTCTGCTGCAGGTTCCAATGTCAAGCTTAAGTTGGAGGATTCGGATGCCATTAAAAGTAAGATAAAAAATATCGATTATGTATCGCCTACAGTCAGCAGTTCCTATCAGATTGTAAACGGCAATCAGAACTGGAATTCAACGGTACAGGGTGTAACACCCGAATATATGGCAATTCGCTCTTTGGTGGTATCTACGGGCTCATTCATTACGCAGAATGATATTAATACACGCAACCGTGTAGCTGTCATAGGAACAACCGTTGCCACGAATCTTTTTGGAACATCCAATCCAGTAGGCAAGACCATACGAGTTAATAATTCTCCGTATAAAATTATCGGCATCCTGGAAAGCAAAGGGCAATCCTCTATGGGGCAGGATCAGGATGATGTGGTTATTGTACCTCTTACAACGGCACAGGAAAGACTTCTGGGTATTACCTACGTGAAGTCAATCAATATACAGGTCAGCAATGCCAATCAAATGGATCAGGTACAAAATGAGATTGAGACGCTCCTGCGGCAAAGGCACCGTATTTTTGGTGATAAGGAGGATGATTTTTCTGTACGGAACCTCACGAGCCTCATGCAGACCATGAATGAGACAACGACGATGCTGACCTTGTTTCTTGGCAGCATAGCAGCTATCTCGCTTATTGTTGGTGGTATTGGTATTATGAATATCATGATGGTATCCGTGACTGAACGTACACGGGAGATTGGTATTCGCAAGGCATTAGGAGCTACCTTTAAAAATATTATGATGCAATTTTTGATTGAATCTGTAGTAATTGGCGTCATAGGGGGTCTTCTGGGAGTGGGTTTTGGCTGTGCAGTATCCTTGGCCATAGCAAAAATTGGTGGGTTCAATACGGTTATCACAGCGGCACCAATACTTATTTCGTTTGGAGTTTCTGTGGGAATCGGGCTTTTCTTCGGGATTTATCCTGCACGTAAGGCTGCATTGTTAGATCCGATTGAAGCTCTCCGCTACGAGTAAAATGAAAAAATAAACAAAACGGGTACAGCCCATGTAATGTGAGCTGTACCCGTAATTTTTATTTTAACCGCAACGGCGGTCTGTCTTCATTTTGAATTGTATTCGACAATCGTAATATTTTTGTTTTTATTTAGATCGATAATAACATCCTGACTGACACGGACAAGCGGCTGTGTTGTCAAATCTTCCATATAGTGTACAATTGTCCCCTGCAGGCCGTTGCTGAGTGTGACAGTCGAGCCCAGAAACGCTTCACGGATATGTGTAAGGAAAGGAACACATATCTGCGGATCCAATCTGGTATACATATCCTGGGAGATACGGGCAATTGCATTGAACGGTGTTTGTTTAACGAAGCCTTCACGTTCTACGGTGATGTTATCGTACATGTCAGCGAGTGCGATAATGCGTGCATATTCATGAATATCATTTCCAGGCAAGTTGAAAGGAAAGCCACTGGCATCCATGCATTCATGGTGCTGCAGAGCCGCCAGCTTTATACCGTCAGAAAATGAACCGCTCTCGCTTAAAATATGATTGCCATCCATGGTATGCTTCATATAAGCTTCCAGATCCGGCCCCTTTAAAGTATCGATGCGTTTTTCTATAAGACGTGTATCAAATTTTGTTTTGCCGATATCATGCAGAAAACCGGCTAAAATCAATTCCTGCGTTTTTTCTAAAGGAAACATAAGCCATTTCGCGATAACGCCCGCGAGAATAGATACACGCAGTGAATGATTATAGACATCGCTTGCAAGATGGTTAAGTTCAAACAGATAGTCGATGACACCGCTTTGTCTGACCATAGGCAGAAGTGGGTTTTTCACCATAGAAGCAGTCTTATCCATAGGAACGGTACCACCCTTGGTGGTTGCATCAAAAATGTCTTTGGCGGTGTGGATGACTTCTTTGTATTCCGCTACAAAGGCATTACTGGGCCTGAGCATGGCCTCTACATTTTGATAACTGGGACTGAGTTCGTATTCGTCCTTGACGTATACTGTGGGAATGGTCAGGAAACCTAGCCGTGTGATATGTGCTTTTGTAAGTAAAGTACCTTCAGATAGGATAACAACCATATCATCACTAATGATTGTACGGGCAAGCGTCATACCAGGCTGCAGGTCTTCGACAGAAGTAGCTCTCACAATAAATTCCTCCTTAAATATGAATGGGTCTATAGTCTGAATTCTGTATCATGAAAAATTTTACCTCAATCATTAATATATAGTATTCTCTAAAAAAAACAAATTTCCTACTGGCTATAAAAATATACGTAATAGGTCCTGTATTTGTTGGTGCTTTATGGTGTAGAAAAATGAATAGCAGTGAAAAAACGTGGTTTTTGTTGAAAACACGATTTTTAACGATATAATCAATTAAAATGATATCAATTTAATGGTTTCCTAATTTAACAAACTAAAGTATAATCATAAAGTGGTCTTATTTTACCAAGAGAATGGAGAGGGTTGTAGTGAAAAAATTCATAGCAGTTTGTCTTATGCTTATCATGACGGCGGCCTTACTGGGTGGCTGCGGCAGCGATAGTGCAAAGAATGGCAGTGCGTCGGAAACGGCAAAGAAAATCATAGTAGGGCTTGACGATAACTATCCGCCCATGGGTTTCAAGGATGATAAGAATGAGATCGTTGGCTTCGACGTCGATTTGGCCAAAGAAGCCGCTAAGCGTCTGGGCCGTGAGGTCGAATTCAAGGCTATTGACTGGTCCAGCAAGGAGGCAGAGCTCAAGAGCGGACGCGTTGACGTGCTTTGGAATGGGTTGGATATCACAGATAAGCGCAAGGAAAATATGCTTTTTAGTGAGCCATATATGGATAATCGTCAGATTATCTTTGTTGCGAAGGGATCATCCATTCAATCACAGGATAATCTTGCCGGCAAGACGGTTGGTACGCAGAGCGGCGGGACTGCGGAGGAGTATATCGACGGGAATGCAGATTTCAGAAGCAGTATGAAAGAAGTAAAGAAATACCCGGATTATATCTCGGCGTTTATGGATCTGGAGAATGGGCGCCTTGATGCAATTGTTGCAGATGAGATTACAGGACGTTATTATATGAGCAAGCACCCGGATAAAATTGAGGCGGTCGATGTAGCGGTCGGTCCCGTCAGTACCTTTGGTATAGGATTCCGCAAAGATGACCAGGCGCTGCGTGATGAGATACAAAAGGTTATGGACGAAATGAAGCAGGATGGTACGATGAGCAAGATTTCCGAAAAATGGTTTGCGAAGGATATCATTAAGAAATAAACTGCCAAACGGCTCAATATTATGAACTGACCCCCAAAAGTTAGACCAAATAAATCTAACTTTTGGGGGTCAGTTTTTTTATGGGAGGAGAGGGTTTAAAAAATGAAGTATGCTGCTATTTGTTTTTTTTATGGTAAACAATTCATTCTTTCTATTTTATAAATAAATTATTCGTTATTATACTTAAACTTATGGGGGCTGACGCGTTAATGAACTATAGTTCGTTTTGCTGAAGTCCTCAGTTTGTCTGGTGTTTATGCCATTGGTTATTAGAAAAGGCCATTAACTTTTTGTGCTGCTTTTTGCTGATATGAGGCATATAGGCAATTTTTGGATTTCATGAGAGGTGTTGTTTTACATGGACGGTTTTTCTATTTTTAAAGGGATTATTCAGGCTGGACCAACCATTTTATTACCCTTGATAATTCTGTTGATAGCGGTTGTTTTTAAAGTGCCTTTTGGCAAGGCCCTGAATAGTGCATTGACGGTTGGTGCCGCCTTTATAGGTTTGAAAGTGATTATTGAATTCATGGCAAAGAATCTTGGACCGGCGACAAAAGCTATGGTTACGCATATGGGCGTGCAGCTGAATGTAATTGATATGGGCTTCGGGACTGTGGCGGCAATTGGCTGGAGCTCACCTATCGTACCCATTATCGTGCTGGTGATTATGGGATTGAATATTTTGCTTCTTGTATTGAACAAGACGAATACCCTGAGTGTAGATATATGGAATTATCACCATGGACTTTCTATGGGCGCATTTGTTTATTTCGCTACGGGTGATGTAATAATTGCAGTAGCTGCGGCAGCTTGTACGGCACTGGTCATGTTCAAGATGTCGGATTGGGCGGCACCGCTTGTGAGTAATTATTATAAGATTCCGGGGGTTACGATTCCGGCGCTGCATGCACTGATGAATCTGCCAATCGTTATGCCGCTGAATCTATTATTTGATAAGATTCCGGGTGTGCGTGATATTGATCTCAATATGGCTACTTTGCGTAAATATATGGGGCCATTTGGCCAGCCATTGGTTATTGGGCTGATTCTTGGCATGGGTATAGGCCTTTGTGCCAGTTATGACTTTTATAAGTCTCTTGGCTTAGGCATCAATATGGCTGCGGCGATGCTGCTGCTGCCAAAAATGACAGGGCTTTTTGTTGAGGGCCTGAAGCCAATTTCTGCTCGGGCCAAGGAAGTGACAAGTGCAAAACTCAAAGGAAGAAATATTTTTATTGGGTTGGATCCGGCCGTGCTTTTTGGTGACCCAGCAGTTATTACGACGGCTTTGCTTATGGTACCTGTACTTATCTTTATGGCCGTAATACTGCCCGGAAACAATTTCCTGCCGTTTGCAGACTTAGGCGCATTGCCATATAAAGTCGCTATGTGCGTGGCTGTTACAGGAGGCAATATATTCCGCAGCATTCTTTTCTGTACTTTTTCGTTTATTCCTTATTTTTATTGTGGTACATGGACCGCAGCGATGGTTACGCATACCGCCCAGATGGTTGGGCTGAGTGATTCAATCCCGAGCGGCATGATGATAAGCTCATTTACCGGAACGACTATGCCGATTACATTCTGTATTTATGAAGCCTTCATTGGGAATCTCTGGATTACGCTGCCAATATTGTTTATAAGCTTTATTGTCGTGTGGTATTTGATTGACAGGAAAGTACTGCCAAAACTAAAAATTATTAAAGACTATGCAGAGAAGTAGAAAATTATAAAGGATTGTATATAGGGGAAGTGAGTTCTGTGGTCAAGATACTGCAGAAAACCGGGTACTGAAAATTTCA
Source organism: Megamonas sp. UBA1796 (assembly GCA_002319795.1). Lineage (GTDB taxonomy): Bacteria > Bacillota > Negativicutes > Selenomonadales > Selenomonadaceae > UBA1796. Next base: position 76,511 of record DCFU01000027.1, on the reverse strand, counting down.
AAGAATATTATGCTATGTGGGTAGTGGATATTTCAGGTTGTGGAATCATGCCGGATCCAATATGCCACAGATGAGATGCTTTATGGGAGACAAAGGGAGGAAATAAATATGCAGTTTCATCATATTCGTACGAAATTTTTGGTCGTATTACTGCCATTATTCTTATTGAGCTTCATTGCTTTTTCGGCAATCAGTTATTATATGTCGAACCGTTCCCTGTCAGAGGATTCTAATGAAATTGCCAAGGGAATTGGTACACAGGTGTCCTTGGGAGTCAATGAAGATATCCAGGAAAAGATGATACATCTTGATGAATTGACGCATAATCCAGGTATTGTTCATGTAGATGAGGCTGAAAAGGTCAAAACATTGGCCGATGCCAAAAAACGCCTGCATGGTTTTACTGTATTGCTGTATGCTGATGTTAATGGACAGGCTCTAAATAATGCTGGCGAGGCGATGGATTACAGTTTCAAGGATTATATCAGACAGGTAAGAGAGACCAAGAAGCCCTGCGTATCCAGTCCATTTGCGTCAAAGACCGGTGTCCTCAGTGTGGCATTGGTTTGCCCGATTATTGAAAATGATGTCTTTGAGGGATTTGTCTATGGCTTGGTAAGCCTTGAGTCACTTTCAGATATGGCTGGCCAGTTCAAATATATGGATACCGGTTATGTATTTATTTTAAATGAAGATGGCCTCGTTCTTGCCGATAAAAAGAATCCGGAATATGTGGGCAAGATGAATATACTTGAAAATGACGCTGCTGTTACAATAGATAAAAATTTAACCGATGCCTTTTCCCAGGCAGTTGATACCAAAGAACAGACATCGGTATATTACAGGGACGTTTCAGGACAGGATTGTAAGGCAGTGATTACACCCGTCCAATTGCCTGGGCGTGTCTGGGCTTCGGTCACGACTGTGCCTGTAGCGGAAATTGATGCAGCTTCTGCTTCACTTTTAAAAATGATGATGATAATTTCATTACTTACGATTGCGCTGGCAGTTGTTGTCATTATTTGGTTTTCCCGGCGCATGTCTGCGCCTATTGGGCAGATTCGTGATGAATGTGCCCGGATTAACCAGGGGGATTTGCGGCAGGAGAGTGTCCGGCTTGATTCCTGTGATGAGCTTGGACAGATGGCAGCTGGGTTTGCTCAAATGCGTAAGACAATGTGCGGATTGCTCCATAATATACAGCTTCATTCTGAGCATGTAGCAGCATCGAGCGAAGAACTTACGGCAGCTTCACAGCAAACGGCTGAGGCATCAAATCAGATTGCAGTATCCATCACGGAGATCGCAGGTGGAATTGCCAGGCAGTCACAGGCGGCGGAAAGCGCCGATGAAATGGTAAAGAGTATCACGGGAAATGCGGAGCAGATTGCGCAGCAAGCCAATTCCATTACTGCGGTTACGAATCAGACGGTTGAACGTGTTACTGCGGGTAAACATTCGGTCAGCAGCATCGTTGAGAATATGAAAAAAATCAGTACAGGAACTTCTACGGTAGAGGATTCTATTTCTGAGCTGAAGGACAGCTCAGAAGAAATCAATAATATTATTGGAATTATTTCCAATATCGCGGGTCAGACAAATTTACTGGCGCTTAATGCTGCGATTGAAGCGGCACGGGCTGGGGAGTATGGACATGGATTTGCCGTCGTAGCTGAAGAGGTCAGGAAACTCGCCGAGGAATCGGGAAACTCTTCCCAACAGATTGCTGCCTTGGTGGTGAAAATCCAGGCGGATATGGAAAAAGCTGTTCTTGCTGGCCAGGAAGGCAAGGAGAATGTAAAGCAGGGGATGGAGTCTGTAAAGGAAGCAGATGCAGTATTTGAGTCGATCCTTAGTGCCATCCAGTCGCTGGCGAATGGTATCCGTGATGTATCGGAGAATATTCAAAATATGGCTAAAAAAAGCCAGAATATGCAAAGCCTCATTGGGTCGATTACGGATGTCAGCATGAAGAATTCACAAGAAGCACAGACAGTATCTGCATCTACGGAAGAGCAGTCGGCAGCCATGCAGGAGGTTGCTTCTGCAACACGCAGTTTGGCTGAGCTGGCTGTAAAATTGAAGTCCGAGGTGGAAAACTTTAAGGTTTGACAGCAGGGCAGGTCTGCCAATGCATCAGATTGTTATCATTAGGCCTGTAGTATCGATACATCTGGCGGTGCATATCGCGTTTGGGATGAAAAATAGAATTTCAGGCAATATAAGGTTTGGTATGATATAGACCGGAAACATGAGTTTTGTGTTTCCGGTCTTTTTAGGTAATTTTTTTTATTTTCTTCACAAACAGTGGCTTTCGGAATATAATGAAAGAGTTTCCATAATTTTTAAGGTTTTTAGGAGAGGGACAGAATGCGTATATTATTTCAACAGTCCTTGGAAAAACAGTTCAGGCTGCGTGAGCTTGGGACAGATATTCCAACAGAAATCGTTGCAGGACTTACTACGTTTACTACCATGGCCTATGTGTTGGCTGTTGTGCCAAAAATGATGGGAGAAGCCGGCTTGCCAGCGGGACAGATGCTTACGGCCATGGTACTTATGATTTTTCTGACAACGCTGGCAATGGGTCTTTATACAAACCGGCCTTTTGTTTTAGCACCAGGCATGGGCAGTGTGGCGATTTTTTCTATTACCCTGGTGCAGCTGCAGCATGTACCTGTGGGGATTGCTAGTGGTATTGTTTTTCTCAGCGGCTGTTTGTTCATCATAATAACTTTGCTGGGGATACGTGAGGCTATTGTGGTGGTGATTCCTAAGGGAATCAAGATTTCCATCAGCGCGGGAGTCGGCATGTTTCTCGCTGTAATCGGGCTTAGAAATGCGAAGATTATTGCAGCCAATGCCGAAAAGACCGCTTTGTCTTTTGGTGATATTTCGCAGCCGATTGTGATTCTGGCAGCAATCGGTTTCGTTATTTTGCTGGTATTTCAGGCGCGTAAAATTCGTGGGGCAGCGCTGTATAGCATTATTCTTACAACCATGATCGGAATTCCGTGGGGAATCACTAAGATTCCCGCAACAATTTTTATGATGCCGGCTGGTATCGGGGATGTGTTTTTTAATTTTGATTTTATGGGTGCATTGGATATAAGATATTTGCCCTTTTTGTTTGCGTTTTTTTTGCCGGATTTTTTTTCCAGCTTTGGCACTGCACTTGGGGTAGGAGGCAAGGCAGGTTTTCTTGACAAAAATGGGGATTTGCCCGAGATCAACAAGGTGTTCTGGGTTGATTCGCTGGCGGCAACCCTGGGGTCGTTTTTGACGATTCCGGTACTTATTACATATCTTGAATCCGGAGCGGGTGTCGAAGCGGGTGGCAGGACAGGCCTGACCGCGATTACTTCTGCGGTAGCCTTTTTGCTTATTTTGGCTGTGACGCCATTGGCACTTATGATTCCCGCAGCTGCTACGGCACCTATTCTGGTTTATGTGGGAATCAGCATGTTGTCAGGAATGCGCCGGCTCGATTATACAGATATTGCTGAATATATACCGGCTTTCCTTTGTATCGCGTTCACGGCCTTCACTTTCAATATCGCCAATGGGATTGCCGTAGCGTTTCTTGCCTTTGTTATCCTGAAGCTTGCGGCCGGCCGGTATAAGGAAATGGGAATAGGCCATTATCTGTTGGCGTTGTTGTTGATGTACTATTTTTATGCAATGGCAGGTGTAAAATGAAAATAGATTTATTATTGCAAAATGCACAGGTGTATAATGCGTATTTCCGGCAGTTTATAGCAGGGAATGTCGCGATAAAAGATGGCCGGTTTCTGTATATAGGAACTGAAAATATACCGGAGCTTGTGCCTGATCGGGTACTTGATATTCAGGGAAAATATATTATCCCCGGTCTCATTGACTGCCATATGCATATAGAAAGCTCGATGGCGGCCCCCTTTGCTTTTACCAGGGAAATCATCCGGGATGGTGTGACGACCATTATTGCTGAGCCGCATGAAATAGCCAATGTATTTGGTTTTGAGGGCATCAAAGCGCTCATGGAAGCAGCAGAAGGCTGCCCGGTTGATGTTCGCCTGGCGATTCCCAGTTCCGTTCCATCTACGAATGCTGCATTAGAAACCACAGGCGCGGACATCAATCGTGAGGATGTATCTAAAATGCTTGCTATGGAACAAGTTGTTTGTCTTGGAGAGGTCATGAACTGCCGTGAGGTCATAGGCAATCCGGATTCCAAAAGCAATCAGCTGATTCATCAGGTGCATGCGTCCCATCCGGAATTTCCGATTGAAGGACACTGTCCGGCCTTTACCGGCTATGAGCTGGCACGTATTTTGTATGCAGGTGTGGATTCTGACCATACGGAACAAACGGTAGAACGGCTGCAGCAGCGGATAGCAGGCGGAATGTTCATTGAATTGCAGGATAAGACGCTGCGGCCGGAAATTATTGAATATCTGGTGAAGAATGATCTTTTTGAGCATTTTGCCATCGTGACAGATGATACTATGCCGGATGTACTCGTACAGCGTGGACATTTGAATTATCTTGTAAAGAAGGCAATGCAGCTCGGGCTTACGCCGGAGCAGGCCATTTATGCAGCCACCTTTACGCCGGCCCGCCGTATGGGGCTCAGGGATAAAGGCAGCATAGCTCCGGGTAAAATTGCGGATTTTGTTGTATTGGATGATCCGGTAAGCTTCAAGGTAGAATATACTTTCAGGGCGGGACGTGAGGTATATAACGCTGCAGCAGTGGTTGAGACGGAAGAGAAGGCAGTGTCATTTCCTGCGCATTTTTACCATAGTGTACACTTAAAAACAATGCAGCCAGAGAATTTTTGCCTTTATACTGAAAAGGAAGAAGGCATTGTTAACTGCAGGGTGCTTTGTGTGAATGAGGATACAACCTTTGTACAGGAAAAATTTGCAATATTGCCAGTGAAGGATCATGAGATTCTTTGGGAGAGCAGCCCATATGCGCTTGCTGCTGTTGTGGAACGGTATGGCAAAAATGGTGGCTGCGGATATGCTCTTGTAGATGGTGTGATTTTGAAAAAAGGTGCTGCTGCTACAACATATGCGCATGATCACCATAATCTGATTGTGTTCGGACAAAATAAGAAAGATATGGTGACTGCGGCCAATACTGTAATTGATGCGCAAGGGGGATATGCAGCCGTACTTGCGGAGAAGGTTCTTGCCTTTGTGCCGTTGCCGATTGCCGGTATTTTATCGGATGAGCCGATAGAAGTTTTGGCCCGTAAAATGGGGGAGGTGCAGCAGGTCCTGCGTGATCTGGGATACAGGCATGCGAATGTCATTATGTCATTAAGTACGCTGGGGCTGCCTGTGAGCCCGGCCTTTAAGGTTACAGATAAAGGTATCGTTGATGTAAAGAGGCAGTGTATTGTACCGTTGGTTGTAGAGAACTTATAAATGCGGTGCTGTTTCTATGACAGATATTTTTTTGCCAGGAGCAAGTTATTTATTCATAATAGTACAGTAAATTTTTTAGGAGATGGCAGCATGAGAAAAACATATCATATACTTGGGTTTTTATTGCTAATCGTTGGTTTTTGCAGCATAAACTGGTCGTCAGCCTATGCAGCGGATGTCCAAAAAACGGGTGTCACTAAGGATCATTTGCCAGTATTTTATGAAGATTTAAAAGCAAAACTTACATATCCTATGTCATGGAATTCAGGAAAATATAAAAACTTTGCAGAGTGGAAAAAGATAGGCCGTGCGCAAGTAATGTCTGCTTTGCCGAAGGAAAAGGCAGTGGACTTTGCCCCACAGATTTTGGAGACAGAGGATCGTGGCAGTTATACGGCGGAGAAAATTGCTTTTAACTTAACTGCAGAAAGCAGAGTTATTGGATTGATGCTGGTACCGAAAGGCCAGGGGCCTTTCCCGGCAGCCTTGCTTTTACATGATCATGGAGCAAAATTTGATATCGGAAAAGAGAAAATGATTCGTCCCTGGAATAATGAGGCGCAAGAAACCAGTGCTGCAAACTGGGCGGCGAAATATTTCAGTGGACGTTTTGTCGGGGATGAATTAGCTAAAAGAGGATATGTGGTTTTGGCGGTTGATGCTTTGGGGTGGAGTGACAGAGGCATCATCGCTTATCCGGACCAGCAGGCATTAGCCAGTAACATGATGAATCTGGGAAGCTCCTTAGGCGGCTTGATGGCTTATGAAGACATGAGGGCGGCTGATTTTTTGGTATCATCAGCCATAGTCAATAAAGAGAAGGTTGCTGCAATAGGATTTTCTATGGGGGCTTATCGTGCTTGGCAGGTTGCGGCACTCTCAGATAAAATTAAGGCAGGAATAGCGGTTTGCTGGATGGGAACGAACAAGGGACTTATGGTTCCGGGAAATAACCAATTAAAAGGACAATCGGCGTTTACCATGTTGCTCCCGGGTGTAGTGAATTTCCTTGATTATCCGGATATTGCCAGTTTGGCTGCGCCAAAGCCTATGTTGTTTTATGAGGGTGATCACGACAAACTTTTTCCGCTAGATGCAGTACAGGAAGCATATCGTGATATGAAGCAGGTTTGGCATTCACAAAAGGCGGATAAAAAGCTGACGACTCAAATATGGCCGGGATTGGGCCATGTTTTTGTAGAGGAAGAGCAGGAGGCTGCATTTTCCTGGCTGGATGAACAATTCAAATAAGAAATGATGATAGGTCCCGGTAAATATGATAAAATGAGACAATAGATACAAACGGAGGGATAGGGATGCTGGAACGACTAAGGAGCTGGCGCAAGCAGGCTGCTGATTTTTTTGTGCGGCATTTTCTTTATTCCTTTCGTTCTACCGTGTTAAGTTTTTATACGCCGATTATTGTGTTTTTTATTCTGCTAACAGGGACTTTGTCTTATAATCTGGCGATGTATCAGATTGAGAAGAGCGCTTATAGCGATATTGAAAATGTAGTTTTTCAGACGACAATCTATATGGACAATCGTTTTGAAGGTGTTGTAGAACAAATGACTGCCTTGGCGAATGATCCGGATATTTTGCATATTATCAATACACAGCCTGAGGATGTACGGCCGGAGGATTATCTTAAAATACAGTCCCATGTTGATACCGTCCGGCTTTTTAACAGCACGATCGTGGACTCAGTTTATCTGAATTTCAATGATGGAAAATTTGTTTTTTTTCGCGGTGACTACGATTATCGCATGATTGGTTTTACATATGAAAAATATCGCCGGATGTACCAGAATGGGCCCGATGATGTATATTGGCAGAACTTTCTGCCACAGTATGTGCACCAGGAAGCTTCGGATAAGGAGCCAGAGCACGTAATTGATGTTTTCCGGCTTATCGGACGGCAGGGGGCAAAGCGCAACGGCATTATTTTGTTCCGTTTGCGGTATGGCTTTTTTGAAAAGGTATTCGGGCGTTCCCTGGTTAATGACAGCGGATATCTCATGTTGGTCAGTCCCGAAGGGGCCAGTACTTTTAAGTATATAACACCGGAATTGAAGATGGATGTGGATGCTATAGAGCAGCTGCGGACAACAACGATAAAGGAAGGACGCCTTTCTTTTGTGAACGCAAAAGGTGAGAAGCTTATCGCGATTTATGATACGCTGCCGACGAATAAATGGAAATTGGCAGCTGTGTTCAGGGAAAGTGCTTTACTGGATAAAATACAGTATATCAAATATGCTACCGTGGGCATCATCATCGTACTTATGGCGATTGCCGTTCTGCTTACGAATTGGCTGGTGCGGTATATTACGCGTCCCATATCCGGTCTGGTGGAACGCATGCGGGGAATGCGGGGCAAAGAAATCAGCACGGTTGCTGAACCAATGGAGAATGAAGTCGAAATATTGGACCGGGGTGTTGCCGATCTTATGGGACATATCCGGGAGCTGATGGGACAGGTGGCGAAGGATCAGGAAACACGCCGTCAATTGGAACTTTCTGTCATTCAGATGCAGATACATCCACACTTCCTGTATAATACCCTGTTTGCTATTAAGGGGCTTTGTGATATGGGCATGGGTAAAGAAGCAAGTGAGATGATTACGGCCTTGGCGGATTTCTTTAGGGTGGGCTTATCCTGCGGGCATGAGATTATTTGTGTTGAAGATGAGGTATCACATGCCAGAAATTATCTGTTCATTCAGGAAATGCGATATGGCGACCAGTTTTCTTATGAAATTGAGATTGCACCGGATATTCTGCATTGCAGCATTATCAAGCTTACGCTTCAGCCACTGGTAGAAAATGCGATTTACCATGGTGTAAAGGAAAAACGCGGCAAGGGTATTATAAAGGTAAAGGGATGGCAGCAGGGCGGCTTGTTGTATTTTGCTGTAGAGGATAATGGGCTGGGCATGACGAAAGAGCGATTAAGTGCTCTGCGCCGTGGGCTGGCGGAAACAAGACGTACAGATGCTGTTGTGGGGTTTGGTGTCTATAGTGTGTTTGAACGGCTTCGCCTGCATTATGGCATGGAGGCCGGATTGGAAATAGAAAGTGAATGGGGAAAAGGAACCCGTGTCCTGGTTGTACTGCCAATCAGACATATGGAGGGTGATGAAGTTGTATAAGGTTTTGATTGTCGATGATGACAGAATCATAAGGCGTGGCCTTGTGACGACGATTCCCTGGGAGGAAAATGGATTTATGCTTGTAGGGGAAGCCGGTGATGGAGAAAGGGCATTGGAACTGATTGATATGCTCTCGCCGCAAATCGTGATTTCGGATATCCGCATGCCATTCATGGATGGACTTGCTATGGCAGAGCAGGTTAAGAGAAAGCATCCGGATATACGGTTCATTTTTCTTACGGGTTATGAAGATTTCAATTATGCTAAGCAGGCTCTGAAACTAGGGGCCGTAGATTATTTGTTGAAGCCTGTCAACCGCGAGGTGATTTTGGAGAAGGCCGCGAAGGCTGGAGCGGATTGGGAGGCTGAGCAAAGCAAAAGAGATAAAATCCATACAGCCAGACCCTACTTCCGGCAGATGTTTTTTCATAAATTGCTGGAGAAAACCGCAGATGAAACTGCTCTCTTAGCAGAGGCTGAATCTTTGGAGGTGCGTTTTAAGGGGAAATGTTTTGTCGTGATGGTCTTGAAGCTTGATGGATATAAGAAGGCTGGTTCCCTGTCGGCCAGCCAGGAGATGAAAGCAGCGGTCAGCAGGGAGGCGGAGAATCTTTTGCTGACGAAAACCTCCGGTGGTGTTTTTGGACTTGAGGATGATGAGATTGCTGTTGTCTGTTGCGGCGAAGATACGGAAGAGAAGATTTTTAGCTGCGCGGGGCAGCTCGCTGCAGAATTTTGTGCGGCTGCCAAGGCAAAGCAGCATACGACGCTTACGATTGGGATAGGAAAGGTATGGACAGGCCTGCATGGAATTGCAGAGTCTTTCCATGAGGCAAAATATGTTTTGGAGTTCCGGCATGTTATAGGCAAGGACAAAGTCATATCCGTCAATGACCTGGATGCTCTTGTAAATGAAGTGCAAAATGTGTCCCGGACACTTTCCGAGAGCGAGCTTGTGGACAAGGTGCGTATGGGCTTTGTCGATGATGCACTGCAATTGCTTTCAGAGGTGGAGACGGTTTTGCAGGCAAGCCGTCTTTCGCTGATACAGGTACGTCTGATGGCAGTGGATATTTTATTGGCTTTATTCAAGGGAGCTGATGAATGGGCCCATGGATGGAGTCAGGAAAACCGTGATAAAAAAGCGGTTTATTATGATAAAATAAATCAAATGCCGACGGTAGAGGACATTATGGTATTGCTCAGGAGCGTTGTCGATTCTTTAGGGCAGTTTATGGCATCGGAAAATGAAAATCAGCGCGGTGAGATCATAGACGAGGTTACAGCCTATATTGAAGAGCATTATGCCGAGCATGGCTTGTCCTTGCAGGATATAGGTGCGCATGTTCATATGAATCCTATTTATCTGAGTGTTTTGTTTAAAAAGAAAAAAAATATTACTTTTACGGGATTCCTGCTTCAGGTGCGAATGAAAAAAGCTATGGAAATGCTGCGTTGCCGGGATTTAAAGAATTATGAGGTTGCGGAACAGACCGGTTACAGCAGCCCGGAATATTTTTGTGCCTGTTTCAAGAAATATACAGGCATGTCGCCGGCAGAATTTAGGAATAAGAACTGAGGTCGCTGTACGATGCGTATAGGGAAATACGGCTTATGGATGCTGGTAGTGCTTTTTTGTCTTAGCCTGTCAGGTTGTGATTTTCAGATCATGCAGGCGATACAACATAGTAATGAGGCAGTGGCTCCGGAGGCACAAAAGGTCAATATTATATTTTGGGATGAAAATGCGGGATCGGATCGCACCCGGTATTATCGTGTACTAATCCACAGGTTTGAGGAAGAGAATCCGGATATTCATGTCGAGTATGTGGGGCTGCCAAAAAAAGCGGCACGCCTGAAAATAAATACCGCTATTACGACAAATGAATTGCCGGATGTTTGTGGTGTGCAATCTGCCTGGATTGCTGAATTCTGTGCTAAGGGTGTCCTTATGGATCTGGATACTTTTTTTTCAACATGGAATGGACAGGATGAATTGCTGCCGGCAACGATTCAGGCGAACCGTGCCTTAGCACCGGACGGTGGACTTTATCAGCTGCCGAATACGATGGGACTGGAAATTCTTTGGTATCGGCCGGATTGGCTCGAAGCCGCTGGCATCAGTCCCCCGGAGACTTGGGATGCGTTTTTTGCTGCAGTTGAGAGCCTGACAGATAAGGGAAATGGCCGTTACGGTTTTACTCTGCGTGGCGGTGATGGTGCAAGCATACAGCTTTTACGCATGATGTTTGCTTATTCGGGTTATACGGATTTTTTTACGCCGGACGGGCACTGCAGAATCAATGATCCGAAGCATGTGGAGTTTTTAAAGAGATATCTGGGACTTTATCAAAAATATACACCGACAAGTGATATAGCAAATGGTTATCAGGAGATGGTGGCAGTTTTTGATACCGGACAGGCGGCCATCCTACAGCATAATATTGGTTCATATGGTTCGCATAGGCGTTTTTTGCAGCCTGACCAGTATGCACCTCTCATGCTGCCGCGTGCACAGAATGGCTTTATTATGCAGGAGGCTAATAATGTTGATGGGTATGGTATTTTCAAGACTACACAGCATGCCGAAGCTGCCTGGCGTTTTGTGAGTTTTCTTTGTTCGGCGGAAAGCCAAAGCTTTTGGAACAAGAGCATAGGCCAGATACCTACGAATCAGCTTTCTTTAAGCGAATCCTGGGTGGATGAACTGCCGCATATGCGTTTGGCGCGTGAGGAACTTACAAGTCCACAGCTCAGATTTTATGAGCCCCCTATGTATCTGCCGGAATATCGTTCTACACTGGATAGCGGCGATGCGGGTATCCAACAGGTCATGATGGGAAAGAAATCTGTCGAGAAGTTTCTTGATGAATGGGCGCATGCCTTTGAAAAGGCCAAAAAAAAATATGATGCTGCGTTACAAAACAAGCAGAACCGGTAGAGTAGTTCCGGTTTTGCTTTTTTTCGGGCTTTAGGTTACAATAGGAAAAGTCATTATGTTTAGTGCGTTGCTGCTTTTTATATTCAAGTACAAGGAGAGGAATTTATGGAAAAACTTATGGAGACGGTACTCTTGATGCTGGAGGGTACGCAGATTACGCTCGAGATATTCTTCATAACGCTTATTATGGCGCTGCCTCTTGGTCTGATGGCCTCTTTAGCCCGTATTTCCCAGCTAAAGCCGTTGAGCTTGCTGATGGAATTTTATATATGGATTATGCGTGGTACACCGCTTATGCTGCAGCTCCTTTTTGTGTATTTTGCTTTGCCTATGATCGGCATTCGTTTGCCGGACATTGCAGCCGCTTTATTGTCGTTCACACTTAATTATGCTGCGTATTTTGCCGAGATATTCCGTGCGGGCATCCAGTCCATTGATCGCGGTCAATATGAGGCTGCCAAGACCCTTGGAATGACCTATGGCCAGACGATGCGGCGCATAGTGATTCCGCAGATGATTCGGCGTGTGCTGCCGCCAATAAGCAATGAGACTATCAATCTGGTGAAGGATACGTCGCTTGTTTATATTCTGGCAATGAATGATTTGCTGCGTGTGGCGCGTACGATTGTGCAACGTGAGTTCGATATGACGCCGTTTATGGTAGCTGCTGTATTTTATCTGGCGATGACCTTTGTACTTACCTGGATATTCAAGAAACTGGAGGCACACTATGGAAAATATGATATGTGAAGATAATGTCATTCTTCGTATACACCAGCTCCATAAGCATTTTGGCTCTTTGCAGGTTCTGAAAGGAATAGACTTGGAAGTACATAAGGGAGAGGTTGTAGCCGTTATAGGACCGAGCGGATCGGGGAAGAGTACGATGCTGCGCTGCCTGAACCGTCTGGAAATCATTGATGGTGGTTCTATAGAAATCAAAGGAGAGTTTTTGGCTTCGGAGAATGAGGTCGGGCGGGCAACATATGCTTCAACGGCCAAGGCCAGGGAATTGCTTTCCTGTATGGGCATGGTCTTTCAACAGTTCAATCTTTTTCCGCATATGACGGTACTGGAAAATTTACTTGAAGCACCGATACAAGTCAAAAAGAGAAATAAAGATGAGATTTTACCGGAAGTTGAAGAGCTTTTACGCAAGGTCGGTCTGTTTGATAAACGGGATGCATATCCGTCACGCCTTTCGGGAGGACAGCAGCAGCGTGTCGCTATCGCCCGGGCACTGGCTATGAAACCGGATATTATGCTGTTTGATGAACCAACATCGGCCCTGGATCCGGAGCTTACAGGCGAGGTTTTGAAGACGATGCGTGCACTGGCTTTGGAACATATGACCATGGTGGTTGTAACACATGAAATGGCGTTTGCGCGGGAAGCTGCCAATCGCGTGATTTTTATGGCAGATGGGAATATTATTGAACAAGGAGCACCACAGCCATTTTTTGCTGCACCGAAGGAAGAACGTACGATTGCTTTTCTGAAGAACATGCTCTGATGTTTAGAAAAACTTGCATTTTCCTTTTGGAGAGGAGATAATAAAAGAGAGATTTTTTCTGGAGGAGTTTTATGGTTCGGTTTTTTATTATGTTTTTTGCCGTATGCACTTCATTCTTATTATCGATTCCTGTGGCACAGGCGGCAGATTTTGGGGATCGTGTAGCTGATATGGCAGAAATCAATGGGCTCAGGGTAAGTTCGTCAGAAAAAAAAGTGCGTGTTGTTGTCGATATGGATAAATCGGTTGATTTTACTGTGTCGGCTTTGTCAGCGCCAGGGCGTGTGGTAGTTAATATTCCAGGGGCATGGCTGAGTCCGCAGGTCAAAAAAAATATGGATATTGGCAGTCGTTTTGCCGGCAGGGTACGTATTGCGCAATTTGATAAGAATACGGTGCGGATTGTCGTTGAGACAGGTATGGGCAAGGACAATTATCGTATTTTTTCTTTGTCGGGAGGTGCATCTCCCTATCGCATCGTCATGGATTTCGGTGATATAGGTCCAAGTTCTGCCGGGGCAGAAATAAAGTTCCCCAGTGAAGATGCTGGGAGTACAGCAGCAAGAGGCACGCAGGAGAGCGGCTCTTCTGTGGGAACGGCTCCGGCTGCAGCAGCCGGAAATGTCTCTGGCGGCACAGCAGCTGTTCCTGCGGAGGAACAGCCGGAGCCTGCGTTTTCACCGGGAATTTCCGGGAAGAAGATAACGATTGATCCGGGGCATGGCGGCAGCGATTCCGGTGCTATCGGCCCTACAGGCGTCACCGAGAAAAGTGTTACGCTGCGTGTGGCCATGGAGGTGCAGCGGCTGCTTACGGCAGCAGGTGCACAGGTATACATGACGCGTACGGCAGATGTGGAAGTATCACCGAAGCGTGCGTCAGCTACGGACGATGAGGAACTGCAGGCCCGCTGCGATATAGCGAATCAGAATCAATCCGATCTATTTTTGAGTATCCATATGGATTCTTTTACGACGAGCGATGCACGTGGCACTACCGGCTATTATTATGCGAAGGGAACTGCGGCGGGACAGCAGCTGGCGGATGCTGTACGTGCGGGCGTGGTGGCACGTCTGGGCACGGAAAGCCGTGGTACGAAGAGTTGTAATTTCTATGTGGTGAAGTATACGAGAATGCCGGCAACACTTGTTGAACTGGCCTTTATTTCAAATGCTGCAGAGGAAAAGCTTATGAATGCAGACGACGGCATCCATAAAGCAGCACAGGGGATCGTAGATGGCATAGGAAATTTTTTCGGAAAATGAATGTGAGGATATAGAGGCATGGACAAGATAAAGGATGAGGATCAGTTGGATTTGCATCAGGTGATGCAGGAGGAGGAAGAACAGCGACGCAAACACCTGCTTCGCTGTAAGCTGCCGGAACAGCGTACACTTTTACAGGCACTGATGGGAATGACAAGAGATGATCTGCAGGATATTTGCTATAATCTTTGTGTCAAAGGAGTAAGTTCGCTTAAAAAGGCGGCTTTGGCGGAAAGGCTTCAGGAAGAAATCATCTGTTTCTCTCATCGCTGGCTTCCTACGATTGTCGAGGATCAGTATCAGTCTCTGAAAAAGCTGAGTGAGGATGTTCTGGTGGAGATTCCGGCAGAGGACAGGCGTACGGATTATCTTCATGGTATAGGTGTGCTTGCCTGTGGGGGACGCGATGGCAGGCTTATGTGGTATATGCCGCAGGAAATCCAGCAGGAGTTCAGGAAACTGGATTCAGAGGCTTATAGAAGTGCAACGATTGTCAATGCTGAAGTAGTAAGGCTTGCAACAGGACTTTTGTTTTATTATGGGGTGATGGATTATGATCATCTTTATGCGAAGGTCATGTCTTATGTAGAAAAGGAAAACAGGCCGGAGTTCTTTGATTTTGTAGGTGTGCTTATAAATGCTTCTTATTGGCAGCCAAATATTGTAACAACAAATCATGGCATGCATTATTATACAGTGCTCCATCCGGAAGTTATTGAACATGAGCAGGCAGTACGTGAGAATCTGGATTTTGTTTCGCTGTCCTATGAGAAGATATATGAAGCGGGCGAAGAGAATTATATTGAGCCTACGGATGCTTTTAAAGGTTTTGCACAGTATCTTATGCAGATGCATAGCTATGATGTGTTGCGGGCTTCCGATGTTATTGGCGAAATCGGTATTATGCTCCAGAACAATATGAGTTCCAAGGATGTACTTTCTTATGCGGAGTCCTTAGGGCTTATGGGGGATACGCAAGCTGTGGAGCATATCAGTGCTTTTATCGTTGAGCTTAATAATACCATGCGGCTTTGGAGTCTGAAGGGCCATACGCCGCAGGAGATGAATCATCCTGCGGTCGTAGGACAGAAGGGGAAAGTTATCCCATTTCGTAAAAAGAACCAGCCGGGACGTAATGATCCTTGTCCTTGCGGCAGCGGAAAGAAATATAAACGTTGTTGTATGAATAAGGATACTGAAAAAAAATGACGGATGAGGCCTTCCCAATATTATTTGAGAAGGCTTTTTTGTTAGGAGGCAACTATGCGGCAAACATTCAACTACAGGCAAAAAGCGCGTGAGTTCTTTATCGTACTGCTGCCTATCTTTATAGCACAATTGGCAATCATGTCCACGGGATTTTTTGATACAATTATGGCAGGCCATGTGAGCGAGCAGGATTTGGCAGGTGTGGCTGTAGGCACGAATTTGTTTTTCCCGTTTTTCGGCAGCAGTCTGGGAATTATTGCCGGGCTTACGCCGGTAATTGCAAACCATTATGGTGCCGGACGCAGGGAACAAATCGTTTTTGTTGTGCGTCAGGGGTTTTATTGGGCCTTGGGCCTCGGCGTGCTTTTTATTTTGCTTGGTTATATCGGCGTGCCGCTTTTGCTGCCACATCTGGGGCTGGAACCTCGTGTGGCATACGTCACGACATGGTACTTAGCCGCGATGGCTTGCGGTGTGATTCCTATCTTCCTTGCGGGTGTACTGCGTAATTTTATTGATGCGCTTGGTTTTACCAGGATTACGATGTACATTACGCTTTGCATTGTACCTGTGAATATTTTTACGAATTATCTGTTTATCTTTGGCAAAGCGGGTCTTCCTGCTCTCGGCGGCATAGGCGCGGGCGTTGGGACGGCAACTGCATTTTGTATCAGTCTGCTGCTCAATATCCTCGTAGTGAGCCTTGTTAAGCCGTTTCGGGAGTATCATATTTTGGGACAGTTCATACCGCCTTTGGCAGGTGAATGGAAAAGACAGCTGAGTATAGGTATTCCGATTGGCAGTACAATGTTTTGCGAGCAGAGCATTTTCGGTGCGGTAGGTCTTTTTATGACGGCCTATGGTACGGAGATTGTAGCGGCACATCAGGCGGCAATGAATTTTACGACGATGGTCTATATGATACCACTGAGTGTCAGCATGACACTCACTATCCTTATTGGCTATGAACTTGGAGCGGGAAGATTGACAGACGCAAAAAAATATCGGCGTATGGGATGGTTTTTATCGATGTTTTTTTCTATATGTCTGGCATTGCTGCTCGTGAATTTCCGGGCGGGGATTGCAGCGCTCTATACCAATGATAGTTCGGTAGAGAAGTTTATAGCCGTATTCCTTATTTATGCAATCATCATGCAGGTTGCTGATGGTATCGATGCGCCATTGCAGGGAAGCTTGCGCGGCTACAGGGATGTCAAGGTGACATTTTTCCTGGCAGTGCTGTCTTATTGGGGAATCGGACTGCCATTGGGATGGATGCTGGCCACATATTTTGGTTTTGGTCCATATGGTTATTGGATGGGGCTTATTTCCGGACTGGTGGCTGGTGCGCTGTTCTTGTCTGCGCGTTTGCGTATCGTTGAAGGCAGATATATGCAGAGAGAGAATGTTTTGGATGTGCAGAAGAAGAAATCTATGACTAAAAACTAGTGTGAATTTAAAAAAACACTTGCATTTTTCTGCAATATGGCATATAATAATTTCTGCAGCGCAAAAGCGTTGCTACATCATTCCTCGATAGCTCAGTTGGTAGAGCCCCTGACTGTTAATCAGGTTGTCACTGGTTCGAGTCCAGTTCGAGGAGCCAGATGGCGCGTTGGTCAAGTGGTTAAGACACCGCCCTTTCACGGCGGCTTCATGGGTTCGAATCCCATACGCGTCACCATGGGCGATTAGCTCAGCTGGGAGAGCGCCTGCCTTACAAGCAGGATGTCGGCGGTTCGATCCCGTCATCGCCCACCATTGTTTATTAGGCCACCCTTTTCGGGGTGGTTTTTTTGTATGCATTTTCTGGCAGCCAGCAATTTTAGTTTATTTGTCGAGTGCTGTGGTTTTGGGCCGATGAAAAATGGACGGAATAAACAGGGCGTGGTACAATAACTAGTAAAAATGAGACGAAAGGATAAGCTGAAATCAGCTTTCTGAGACCTGGCCTGTAATCAATAGAAATTGTATCTCATAAATTCCTGGAAGGAGGTTCTTTATTCTTCCCAGGTGCAGGTGTAAAATATAAGCTGAATATGATATCGTGAAAGAGGTGTGTCCTGATGAATACGGAGGAGCGAAGAGAAAAGCTTTTGGATCGTTTGGAGCGTACGGATAAGCCGCTTACCGGAACGGCATTGGCCAGAGAATTTGCAGTGAGCCGCCAGATTATAGTAGGCGATATCAGCATTATCCGGGCTATGGGAAAAAATATTTATGCGACGCCGCGCGGGTATATTATACCATCCGAGCAGAAAGAAAAAAGGATGGTGCTGGCGACGCTATGCTGCAGGCATGGTGCAGATAATGTGCAAAAGGAGCTTGACATTGTGGTAGATAATGGCGGATTTGTGCGCGATGTTATAGTTGAACATCCCTTGTATGGGGAAATCCGTTGCGATCTTATGCTGGCTACACGCCGGGATGTAGCTAATTTTGTCCGTCGTATGCAGGAATGCAGAGCGAATCCGTTATCGGTGGTTACGGGAGGCGTTCATCTGCATACGATAGAGATTTCGGATAAGGCAGCCTTGCTGCATATTCAGAAGGATTTGCGTGAGGAAGGAATTCTTGTGGAAGAAGCATAGAAGAATACCCTTTTGGAGTTCGACAGGGGATTTGGCGTTGTAGTATAATAATAGCATTGGTTGGGGGGGCTGGTTATGATGAAAGACTTGCTGCAGGATATGCATGCGTGGATGAATTCTTATATGAAATCTTTTTACAGTAAAGACGCGAAAATACAGGAGGCCATTCTTCTCAAGGAGAAGCATACGGGCTGCGTTACGGCTATCAGCCGGAAATTGGCCGAACATTTGGGGTTAAGTGCACACGATATTTTGCTGGCGGAAATGATGGGGTTGTTCCACGATATAGGTCGGTTTCGACAGTTTACACTATATCAGACTTTTAATGATGCAGAGTCAGAGGACCATGCAGAGCTGGGCATTAAGGTACTGGGGGAACTGTCTTTTCTTCAAAGGCTGAGCCTGGAGGACAGGGAGCTGCTTCTCTTTGCGATAAAGAACCACAATAAAAAAGTTATTGCGGATGAAGCAGACGAACGCAAAATTCTTTTTGCCCGTCTGCTGCGTGATGCGGATAAGCTGGATATATATCGTGTATTGTTTCCGTATATCCTCACTTCTGATGGGCAGGGATTCAGTCCGGATTTTTTGGAGTGTTTTTTGGCAGGAGAGCAATGTGACTATGCCCGGATCCGTACGCAGGATGATCGCAAGCTCGTACGGCTCATGTGGGTCTATGATGTGAATTTCAGCTGGACCTTGCAGCGTATATGCGACCATGGATATATTGAGGCGATTCTTGCCTGTTTGCCGCAGGAAGGTCCGGTACAGCTCGGAGTGCAGCGTTTGCGTGCCTATGTGGAGAGAAAATGCCGCATGGAGGATATGCTTTTTTTGACACACAGGCATATAAATCAGGAGGATTTCGAGGCTGCTGAGGAGAATATATAGGGCTCCGGGAGCGTTCACTAAAAAAGACCTGCCTGGCAGGATAAAGGGAGAGTTATTATGGCAGAAAATACAACATTGGCATCTAACTTTATACAAAATGCAATTGACGAGGATCTGAGAAACGGCAAATACAAGCAAGGCATCCATACCAGGTTTCCTCCAGAACCAAATGGGTATCTGCATGTCGGACATGCAAAGTCGATTTGCCTGAATTTTGGGCTGGCAGCACAGTATGGAGGCTTGTGTAACCTGCGCTTTGATGATACGAATCCGACAAAAGAAGATGTCGAGTATGTGGATTCTATTCAGGAAGATGTCAAGTGGCTTGGATTTACGTGGGATGAGCGCAAGTTTTACGCTTCAGATTATTTTGAACAGCTTTATGAATATGCGGTCGAACTTATCCGTCGCGGCAAAGCCTATGTTTGTGACCTTACGGCAGAAGAAATGAGAGCCTACCGTGGCACTCTTACTGAGCCTGGCAGGGAAAGCCCATATCGCAATCGCACGGTTGCGGAGAATCTGGAACTTTTTCTTGGCATGAAAAATGGTGTTTTTGCTGACGGAGAACGCGTGCTTCGCGCGAAGATTGATATGTCTTCACCAAATATCACTATGCGTGATCCGGTTATTTATCGTATTTCGCATACAAGCCATCATCGCACAGGAGATGTCTGGTGCATCTATCCTATGTATGATTTTGCACATCCGCTTTCGGATGCAATCGAAGGCATTACACATTCGGTTTGCACCTTGGAGTTTGAGGATCATCGTCCGCTTTATGACTGGCTGCTCGAATCCCTGGGTTTTGATGTTGAAACACGCCCGCGCCAGATAGAATTTGCCCGGCTCAATCTTACGAATACGATTACGAGCAAACGCAAGCTGCGTCAGCTCGTGGAGGGCGGCTATGTGCGCGGATGGGATGACCCACGCATGCCGACAATTTCAGGCATGCGCCGCCGGGGATATACTGCGGCGGCAATCCGTGACTTTTGTGAACGCATAGGCGTAGCCAAGGGCAACAGCCTGGTTGATGTGGCCATGCTTGAGCATTGTGTGCGGGAGGATCTGAACCAGAATGCGGCCCGTGTCATGGCAGTACTTCGTCCACTCAGAGTTGTGATTACAAATTATCCGGAGGGACAGACAGAGCATTTGTTGGCAGAAAGTTATCCGTCTAAGGGCGGACAGCGTTATGTACCGTTTTCCCGTGAAATATATATCGAACAGGAAGATTTTATGGAGGAAGCGCCAAAGAAATTTTTCCGCTTGAAGCCAGGCGGAGAAGTGCGTCTTAAGCATGCATATATAATAAAATGCGAAGAGGTTGTTAAAGATGCGCAGGGAAATATCATTGAGCTCCGTTGCACCTATGATCCGGATTCCAAGATGGGTGGGGCGACAGCCGGGCGCAAAGTAAAGGGAACACTGCACTGGGTAGCTGCTGATACGGCTGTCAAGGCGGAAGTACGGCTGTATGATTTCCTTTTGCAAACCGATGAAAATGGAGAAACACCGGCTGATTTCATTGCGGCGCTGAATCCAAATTCTCTTGAGGTCATAGAAAATGCGCTTATTGAGCCAAGTGTGTGTTGGACGGCGGCCGGGACACACTATCAATTCCTGCGTGAAGGCTATTTTTGCGTGGATCCGGATACGACACCGGAGCATCTTGTGTTCAATCGCGTAGCAGGACTCAGAGACTCATGGGCTAAGGTAAAGAAGGGATAATATATGGGGAAGATAGCAAAGAACTTATCGGATCGGGATATGGTAAAGGGCTATAAGGAGGAACGGACGCTGGAGTCGGTCTTTCTTGAGTCCGAAGCGAAGGAAGACCGCAAGAAGGTCACTGCCGGGGCTCCAGAGCCGCGGGAGAATTTGAAGCTGGCCTATCTTACACCGGAAATCGTAACCAGGTTAGGTAAAATGCTGCTGGATTTAAAGTTGGAGCTTTACCAGAAGGGAATCGTGGAGTATGATATCCGTCTGCGGAAGGAAGGCAGCAACATAATACTCTCTCCTGCAGAAAAGAAGAAAAAAAATTAAAATCATTGTGTTGATTGGCAGCGGAGCTTTGGTCGTGCATAACTAAGGGAGGAAAAGTTTTGGATACGGGTACAATGCTTGCCGTGGGTATTTTTATTATCGCATATGCCTTGATTATTACGGAAAAAGTTCATCGGACGATTGTGGGTATTTTTGGTGCGATGCTTATGATTCTTTTTGGCATTTTATCCCAGGAGGCGGCTGTCAGCCATATTGATTTCAACACACTTGGATTGTTGATTGGTATGATGGTGATTGTCAATATTACCAGCGAAACCGGGCTTTTTAATTTTATAGCTATCTGGGCGGCAAAGAAGGTCAAGGCGGAACCAGTTGCTTTGCTGGCAGCACTTTCGGCTATTACGATGGTTTGTTCGGCGTTCCTTGATAATGTAACCACGGTTTTGCTTACGGTACCTGTCACGTTTAGTATTACCTCACAGCTCAAGATTGATGTACGGCCCTTTTTGGTTTCTCAAATATTGGCTTCGAATATTGGCGGTACGGCTACACTGATTGGAGATCCGCCGAACATCATGATTGGAAGTGCGACAGGCCTTGATTTTATGTCATTTCTATCAAATCTTTCTGTTGTATGTCTGCTTATATTCCTTGTGACCGAGATATTTCTCATTGTTGTGTATCATAACAGGCTGCATACGACGCGGGAGCTTCAGGCCAGAATCATGCAGCTCGATGAAAAACGCCAGATCAGTGACCGTGTACTGCTCAAAAAGTGTCTTTTAGTGCTGGCTGTTACGATGTCGCTTTTTGTGTTGCATAGTACACTGCATTTGGAAACGGCTACGGCGGCTCTTTCTGGTGCTGCCTTATTGCTCCTTATAAGCTATCGGCGGGATGAGCCTATGATTGCCAAGGTATTGAGCAAGGTGGAGTGGCTGGCAATTTTCTTTTTCGCCGGGTTGTTCGTGCTGGTCGGCGGGCTGGTAGAGACCGGGGTCATCAAGATGCTTGCTGCTGAGGCTATGAAGCTTACGAATGGGAGTGTCAGTGCTACGGCTATACTCATTCTCTGGATGAGCGCGTTTGCTTCGGCCTTTATAGATAATATTCCCTTCGTGGCAACGCTCATTCCGCTTATCAAAGATATGGGAACGATGGGAATGGTCAATCTGGATCCATTATGGTGGTCACTTTCCCTTGGCGCCTGTCTGGGAGGCAATGGCACCCTTATCGGTGCGAGTGCCAACGTAGTAGTGGCTTCTATGGCGGCCAAGCGGGGTGTGCAGATATCCTTTCTGGGTTTCATGAAAATAGCCTTTCCTCTTATGGTAGTTTCCATTATTATCAGTAATATATATATTTGTTTGCGATATCTTTAATGGATGCTGTATTTTATCTGTTCTATATTTTCCAGGAAGAGGCAGACCAAAATTTGCCTATGGTTTTATTTGACTTGACTTCTGTTATTGCTATGGGATATAATAAAAAACAGTTATGTTTTGTATGGTTGTAATATTGTATAGTGAAATCCCATGATACAGATCAGTAGATGCTTCTCTCACAGACAGAAAGCCGGCGGTTGATGTGAGCCGGTTCGCGGGGTGCATTGAACTCACTGTGGAGGAGCGGTCTGACCGACGTTGATTGCGTTAAGATTAAGAGAGGACGGCACAGCCGTCAAGCAGGGTGGTACCGCGATTTTTCGTCCCTGGCCGCGTGAGCAGCCAGGGACTTTTATTTGTATTTTACTGTGAATTTTGAGGAGGAATTTTTTTGGAAAGATATTCACCGCAGGATATTGAAAAAAAATGGCAGGAAAAATGGTTTGGGGATAATACATATAAGACGGAAATGAATCCGGATAAAAAGAAGTACTATGTTTTGGAAATGTTCCCTTATCCGTCGGGTAATCTGCATATGGGGCATGTACGAAATTATTCGATCGGCGATGTTTTGGCACGGTATAAGACGATGGAAGGATATAATGTCTTACATCCTATGGGGTTTGATGCGTTTGGCATGCCGGCAGAGAATGCTGCCATCAAGCATGGCGTTAAGCCTTCTGACTGGACATTTTCCAACATTGAGAATATGAAGCGTCAGCAGCGTGGTATGGGACTTTCCTATGACTGGGAGCGTGAAGTGGAGACCTGCCGGCCAGATTATTATCGTTGGACACAGTGGCTGTTTGAGATCTTTTATAAAAAAGGACTTGCGTATAAAAAAGAGGCTTCAGTCAATTGGTGCGATACTTGTGGCACAGTGCTGGCCAATGAGCAGGTCATCGAGGGAAAGTGCTGGCGTTGTGATTCCGACGTTGTCAAGAAGGATCTTTCCCAATGGTTTTTGAAAATTACAGATTATGCAGATGAACTTTTGGCAGATCTCAAGGAGCTCAAGGGATGGCCGGAACGTGTAAAAACCATGCAGGAAAACTGGATTGGTCGTAGTGAAGGGGCAGAATTCAGTTTCGATGTGCCGGAATTCAAAGAAAAAATTCCGGTGTATACAACCTGCCCACATACGGTATTTGGTGTGACCTATGTAGTTCTGGCTGTTGAACATCCCTTGGTGGAAAAGCTTATTCAGGGGCGTGAAAATGAGACGGAAATACGGGCTTTTATGGATGAGGTCAGGAATCTCAGCGAAATGGAACGTACATCGAGCGAGTCAGAGAAGAAGGGGATGTTTACCGGAGCTTATGCGGTGAACCCTTTTAATGGTAGGCGTGTCCCAATCTGGATTACGAATTATGTCCTTTATGAATATGGTACGGGCGCGGTCATGGGGGTTCCAACGCATGATGAGCGTGACTGGATGTTTGCTGCGAAGTATGGCCTGGAAAAGGTGCTTGTCGTCAATAATCCGGAGGGGACACTTTCTCTCGATACAATGGACAATGCTTATGTGGATCCGGGTGTTCTCGTAAATTCGGGTGCATTTACCGGCATGAAGAGCGAAGAGGCAAAGCCAGCGATTATTCAGTGGATCGAGGACCATAAGATTGGTAAAAGGCAAGTGCATTACCGTCTCAGAGACTGGCTGATTTCCCGTCAGCGTTATTGGGGTGCACCAATTCCGGTCATTTATTGCCCGCATTGCGGGGAGGTGCTTGTGCCGGAAGAGGATTTGCCCGTCAGGCTGCCGGAGAATGTAAAATTCGAGCAAGGAGCAGTTTCTCCGCTCGCGCAGTGCGAGGAATTCGTGCATTGCAAATGTCCGAAGTGCGGTGCTCCGGCCAGGCGTGAAACCGACACAATGGATACCTTTATCTGTTCCTCCTGGTATTATATGCGTTATACGGATGCACAGAATACGGAAAAGCCATTTGATAGGGAAAAGGTAGATTACTGGGGGCCGGTTGACCAGTATATTGGCGGTATAGAGCATGCAATCCTGCATCTGTTATATTCCCGCTTCTTTACGAAGGTATTGCGTGATGCCGGATTGACAGGATTTAAGGAGCCGTTTACGAATCTTCTTACGCAGGGAATGGTCATCAAGGATGGTTCGAAAATGTCGAAATCCAAGGGGAATGTCGTATCGCCGGAGGAAATAATATCAAAATACGGCGCGGATACCGCGCGTGTGTTCATTCTTTTTGCGGCGCCAGTGGAACGCGATCTTGAATGGAGCGACCAGGGCGTCGAGGGAGCCTACCGTTTCCTGAACCGTGTGTGGCGTATCATCGGTCATTTTGAGGCACAGATAAAGGCTGGTAAGGATGAATATGACATTTCAAAGCTCACCAAGGAAGAAAAAGAGCTTCGCCGTGTACTTCATGTAACGATCCGGAAGGTTACGGAGGACATACGCGAACGTTTTATGTTCAATACGGCCATCAGCTCGATTATGGAACTGGTGAATGCATTTTATGCGTTGCAGGATAAAGAGGATATCAATAAGGGATTGGTACGGGAGGTGGCTGTACAGCTGCTGAAGCTTTTGGCCCCGTTTGCGCCGCATATCACCGAGGAACTTTGGAGCCGGGTCATTGCGGAAGGCAGCGTACATAAGCAGAACTGGCCCTCTTATGATGAAGCGGCTACGGTCATGGATGAAATTGAAATTGTACTTCAGATCAACGGCAAGGTGCGTGATAAAATTGTCGTAAACGCATCGCTTGACCGCGAGGCCATGCAATCTGCAGCTATGTCACAGCCGCGCGTGAAGGCACTTACGGAAGGCAAAACCATTGTGAAAATCATCTGTGTGCCGAAAAAGCTTGTAAATATCGTAGTGAAATAAAAATCACATAAGGAGTTGGCCGTCCGGTTTTGCCTGCCAGGGAACCGGGCGGTTGTTTTTTTATGGTAGGGATATTTCTTTTAGCAGGAGATTGATGAGTTGTGTCAAATAGAAGAAGTATGAGAAGAAATATTACCAAGGATACGGTAATAGGTGTATAAAGTATAGCTGAATAGGGAGAGATAGGCGATGCTGAAACAATGTTTGCTTGAAGACCTGCGGGCTGGTATGGTGCTTGGACGTCCCATTTGCGAAACAAACGGTAATATATTGCTGGAAGAGGGTACGGTCCTCACCGTTCCACTTATTGATTCATTGCTGACGCGGCCTGTTTTTTCCGTGTATGTTGAAGAACAAGCTTCTGCAAAATCTGCAGTGGTGGGGAATGCTCCGATACAGGAACATCTTTTGGATACACCTTATGTGGATGGCTATCAGAGGATATTCACCGAACTGGATGCGATTTTTCATAATGTGCGCAAATCTTCGGGGGTTGATACCGATGCGGTGGAAGTGCTTGTTACCGAAGGAAAACTTCTGGAATTGTGCGACGGCATGAAGGCTATTACACAGATTCACAATATGCCGCGTGAAGGGAATTATCTGCTTCATCATAGCCTGCATGTGGCAATCTTATCCGGCCTCATGGGACATTGGATGGATATGCCGCGGGAACGTATACATAAGCTTGTGATATCGGGTCTGCTTCATGATATCGGAAAATTAAAGATTTCCGAAGATATTCTTGATAAGCGCGGCAGATTATCGATAGGTGAACTCAACGTGGTGCGGCGCCATGCAGCTATCGGATATGATATGCTGCGCTATGGAAGATTCGCTGGAGACAGGGAAATACTTATGGGCGTATTGCAGCACCATGAACGTAATGATGGTTCGGGATATCCAAATGGAATCAAAGCCGAAGAAATCAGTGATTTTGGTCGTATTTTGGCCATTATGGATATTTACGATGCGATGATCACCAATCGGGCCTATGCAAAAAGAACCTCGCCATTTGATGTTTTTCAGACCTTGTCTGTCGATATTATGAATGGTAAGCTGGATACGGAATATGGTGTATTGTTTGTCCATAAAATCTGCCACGCCCTCAATGGCAGCTGGGTGCATTTGAGCAATGGGAAAAAGGCCAAAATCATATATATTGATGAAAGCCGTATTTCGGCCTTGCCAATTGTCCAAACTGAGAGTGGAGAATTCATAGATCTCAATATGGTTTCTGGAATAAAAATTACGGAATTGTTGATGAATAATGAAATATAAGCTTCGCCACCGAGAATGGCTGGAGCGCGGATTGGTATATCAAGGCTGTCGTATTTTACGGCAGTCTTTTGCTTTTCTTTATGCATCATATGCGTTATAATTAGTATATATGTTCGGAAAATGGAGGAAAAGAAATGGCTATGGTGCCGAAACTGAATACAATGCAATTTAATAAGGAAATTCCGTTTGAAGTTGTGGCGCCTTTTGTGCCGATGGGCGATCAGCCTAAAGCTATAGACGAACTTGCGGCAGGTATCGAAAATGGGCAGGCGGCGCAGGTGCTGTTAGGTGCTACGGGTACAGGAAAAACCTTCACGATTGCCAAGGTAATCGAAAAAGTGCAGAAACCGACACTTGTCATCGCACACAATAAAACCCTCGCAGCGCAGCTGGCAAGTGAGTTTAAGGCGTTTTTTCCTAAGAATTATGTAGGCTATTTTGTGAGCTATTATGATTATTATCAGCCGGAGGCGTATATTGCGTCAACGGATACATATATTGAAAAGGATGCATCTATCAACGATGAGATTGATGAATTGCGCCATTCGGCAACCTGTTCCCTTTTTGAGCGCCGGGACGTTATTATCGTTGCGAGTGTATCATGCATCTATGGTTTGGGATCGCCGGAAAGTTATCATGAGATGGTGCTCTCACTCCATAAAGGACAGCAATGCGACAGGGATGATATTCTGCGCAAGTTAGTGACTATGCAATATGAACGCAACGATATTGCTTTTGAACGTGGCAGGTTCCGTGTGCGCGGGGATGTTGTCGAGGTGTTCCCGGCAGGCTATAATAATCGTGCGGTGCGTATCGAGCTTTTTGGCGATGAGGTGGAGCGAATTCTCGAATTTGATGTTGTCACCGGAGAAATTTATGGGGAACGTACACATTCGATGATTTTTCCAGCGTCACATTACGTTACTTCTAAGGAAGATATGGAGCTTGCCATGCAGACCATAGGACAGGAGCTTGATCAGCAGGTCAAGGTTTTTGAGTCGCAGAATAAACTGCTGGAGGCACAGCGGATTAAACAGCGAACGAATTACGATCTCGAAATGATGCAGGAAATGGGCTACTGCTCGGGTATAGAGAACTATTCGCGTCATCTTACACATCGGGCCCCGGGGGATGCTCCTTATACACTGCTGGATTATTTTCCGGAGGATTTTCTTATTGTCATGGATGAATCGCATGTAACGATGCCGCAGGTCAGGGCTATGTATGCCGGAGATCGTTCACGCAAGGAATCACTTATAGATAACGGGTTTCGTCTGCCTTCAGCCTTTGATAACAGACCACTGCGTTTTGAGGAGTTTGTAAAGCGCATCAATCAGATTATTTACGTATCTGCAACACCGGCAAAATATGAACTGGGTGAGGCACAACAGATTGTGCAGCAAATCATACGCCCGACAGGGTTGGTAGATCCGGCAATTGAGGTGCGGCCGCTGACGGGGCAGATGGATGATTTACTGGGAGAAATTCGTATACGAACTTCTCAGAATGAACGTGTGCTCGTGACGACACTTACCAAGAAAATGGCAGAAAATCTTACGGATTATTTCAAGGAAATGGGGGTGCGTGTGCGATATCTGCATTCGGACATTGTAACGATGGAGCGTGCGGAGATTATTCGTGGCCTTCGTGCAGGCGATTTCGATGTGCTTGTAGGTATAAATTTGCTGCGTGAAGGGCTGGATATGCCGGAAGTATCGCTCGTGGCAATATTGGATGCGGATAAGGAAGGATTTTTGCGTTCAGATACATCCCTTATTCAGACCATTGGACGTGCAGCACGTAATGTGCATGGACGTGTCATCATGTATGCGGACGTCATTACGGATTCTATGCAGCGGGCTATGAGCGAGACACAGCGACGGCGTATTGTACAGGAAAAATATAATGAAGAACATCATATCGTGCCGAAAACGATAGAAAAGCCAGTGGTTTCGCTTATAGAGACAACACTTGTTGCCGAAACAAGTGCAACGTATAAGGCTGGGGACAGTAAAAAGAAGAAGTTGGGAAAAAAGGAAAAGGAAGAGCTTATAAAAACATTGACGCGTCAAATGCGTGAGGCTTCACGTGCTTTGGAATTTGAACGTGCGGCTGAGCTGCGTGATATGATTTATGATTTTGAGGAAAGTACAGGCTCGAAATCAGGTAAAAAAAGAAAGAAAAAGGAATAGGTGAGTCATGGATAATTGCATTCGCATTAAAGGCGCCAGAGAGCATAATTTAAAAAATATAAATATCGAGATACCGCGAGACAAGCTCGTTGTTATTACCGGACTCAGCGGCTCGGGGAAATCTTCTTTGGCTTTTGATACAATTTACGCTGAGGGACAGCGGCGTTATGTGGAATCGCTGTCGTCCTACGCACGGCAGTTCCTTGGTCAGATGGATAAGCCGGATGTTGATTATATTGAGGGTCTGTCACCGGCTATTTCCATTGATCAAAAGACGACAAGCCGCAATCCACGGTCCACTGTCGGCACGGTTACGGAAATATATGATTACCTGCGCCTGCTGTTTGCCCGCGCAGGAAGACCCCATTGTCCGCATTGTGGCAAACCAATCACGCAGCAGACGGTTGATCAGATGCTCGATCAGCTGCTTACGCTGCCGGAACATACAAAACTGCTCATTATGGCGCAGGTCGTGCGTGGTAAAAAGGGGGAGCATCGCAAGATGCTTGAACATATCCGCCGTGAAGGCTATGTGCGGGTACGTATTGATGATGAGGTCTATGATGTAAATGAGGAGATCCAGCTTGAAAAAAATAAAAAACATACTATAGAAGTTATTGTGGATCGGCTTGTGATCCGCGAGGGGATTGACCGGCGTCTGGCCGATTCGCTTGAAACGGCGCTGGAGCTTGGTGAAGGCGTTGTATATGTGCAGGTTGTAGATGGCGAGACACTGATGTTCAGCCAGAATTTTGCCTGTGTGGACTGCGGCATCAGTCTGCCGGAAATTGCGCCGCGCATGTTCTCTTTTAATAACCCTTATGGTGCATGTCCGAACTGCGGCGGTCTTGGCAGCAATATGGAGTTTGATCCCGACCTTGTAGTACCAAATCCGGAAAAGAGTTTCGCAGAGGGTGTCTTTGCCCCAATTTCGAAGAATCTGAACTCCTATGCCATGTGTCAGATCGATGCGGTGCTGCGCCATTATGGATATACGGTGGATACACTGTATTCGGCTGTGGATAAGAAAACACGAGACATTCTGCTTTATGGCTCGGGGGAAGAAAAATATGATTATTCCTATGAAAATATGTATGGTGAATATAAAGAATACCATTCCAATTTTGAGGGGATTATGCCCCTTCTGGCTCGCCGATATCGGGAGACGGACTCGGACGAGATGCGGGAGAGCTATGAAAATTATATGACAAATACCCCGTGTCCTGTTTGTCACGGTGCGCGTCTGAAGCCGGAAACACTGGCAGTTAAAATTGCCGGCCGGAGCATTTACGAGGTGACACAGTTTACCATACGTGAATGCGAGGTGTTTTTCCAGGGAGTCGAACTTACAGCGCGTGAGCAGAAGATTGCAGCGCAGATATTGAAGGAAATCCATGCACGGCTGGGATTTCTCATCAATGTAGGGCTCGATTATCTTACCTTGTCACGTGCGGCGGGCACGCTTTCTGGCGGTGAGGCTCAGCGTATAAGGCTTGCCACGCAGATAGGTTCCGGACTGGTGGGCGTGCTTTATATTCTTGATGAACCCAGTATTGGTCTGCACCAGAGGGATAACAACCGTCTGCTGGCAGCACTCAAAAATCTGCGGGATCTTGGCAATACGCTTATTGTTGTTGAGCATGACGAGGATACGATGTATGCGGCGGATTGTATTATTGATATCGGTCCCGGCGCAGGCGAACATGGCGGCTATGTTATTGCGCAGGGAACGGCTGAGGAAATAAAGAAGGTGCCGGAATCCATCACCGGGCAATATCTGAGCCGCCGCAAGTATATTCCTGTGCCGGCAAAACGCCGCAACGGTAACGGAAAGTTCATTGAAATCGTGGGAGCAGCGGAGAACAATCTCAAGGATCTCCGCGTGAAGTTTCCACTGGGCCTGTTCACGGTGGTTACAGGTGTTTCGGGGTCAGGCAAGAGTACACTCATCAATGAAGTACTGTACAAGGGCATTGCCTCCAGACTTTACCATGCGAAGGGTAAGCCTGGCAAACATAAGAAAATTATTGGCTTGGAAAATATCGATAAGATCATTGATATTGATCAGGCGCCTATCGGGCGTACGCCGCGTTCGAATCCGGCTACCTATACAGGGGTATTTGATACGATCCGCGAGCTGTTCAGCCAGACGAATGAAGCCAAGATACGCGGCTACAAAGCAGGGCGCTTCAGCTTCAATGTCAAGGGTGGCCGCTGTGAGGCCTGCCATGGCGATGGCATCATAAAGATCGAGATGCATTTTCTGCCGGATGTTTATGTGCCTTGTGAGGTCTGCAAAGGAGCCCGTTATAATCGTGAGACACTCGAAGTGAAGTATAAGGGAAAGACGATTGCGGATGTGCTGGATATGGTCGTAGATGAGGCCGTAGAATTTTTTAAGAATGTGCCGCGTATTGAACGCAAACTCAAAGTCATTCAGGATGTGGGACTTGGCTATATCAAACTCGGACAGTCGGCAACGACGCTTTCGGGCGGTGAAGCACAGCGTGTGAAACTTTCAACCGAGCTGGCACGCCGTTCTACGGGCAAAACCCTTTATATACTGGATGAACCTACGACAGGTCTCCATACGGCAGACATCGATAAGCTGCTGAGTATTTTGCAGCGTTTGGTCGATGGCGGCGATACGGTTATCGTAATCGAGCATAATCTGGACGTTATCAAGACCGCAGATCACATCATTGATCTTGGACCCGAGGGAGGAGATCAGGGCGGCATGGTTGTAGCCGAGGGACGCCCTGAGGATATTGTAAAGGTTGCGGCTTCGTATACAGGCAAATTTTTAAAGCCTGTTTTAGAGGAAAAATATTAAGAAATGGCTGTTTCAATGAGTCTGGTGGATTGATGACAGATTAGACGAATCATGGATGCTTCAGGGGATTCTTTTTTTTGCTGTTGCTGTGGTATGTAAAACGCAGCAACAGCCAAAAAATTTATAGAAAGTACCTTTTGACAGGACTGGCAGATGAAAAATTTTATGTAATATGTATTTAATGATTAGGTCCTATGCACATGCGATATTTGATGAAAAATTATGAAATTTTTTACTTAGAACTTTTTTTCACAAATACTGCAAAAAGGCGTCCGGAATAGGGTCTCTCCATCTTGACGATGGTTCGTCCTAGTGATATGCTAATGGAGGTAATATAATTGATACATGGTGCTATGATAATCTTTAATTATAAATGTTAAGAAGTAATAGCTTCAGGTTATTTATTCTACATCTATGCAGGGGATTGCGAGTACCAGGGTTTCAAAAGATTATGGGTTGATAAGCGGCCCAAAGGGAGGATTTCTTAATGATTGATATTCTCGATCGTGTGCGCTGCAAGGAACTGCAGTCAAAAATTGTTACTGCGGAGGAAGCAGCTGCTTACATCAAGCCGGGCATGAACATTGGCACAAGCGGTTTTACCCCTTCAGGGTATCCGAAGGCGGTGCCTTTAGCTCTTGCTGAGCGCATGAAGAAGGATCCATTTAAGATTAATTTGTGGACTGGCGCGTCTACCGGTCAGGAATTGGATGGTGCGTTGGGTGAGGTTCATGGTATTCAGTTCCGTATGCCATACCAGACCAACAAGGTGCTTCGCAACGAAATCAACAAGGGAGAAATGGACTACTGCGATCTTCATCTCAGTGAGTCTGCACAGCTTGCCCGTTATGGCTATATGGGTGGTAAAATAGATGTTGCCATCGTTGAAGCCTGTGCTATTACGGAAGAGGGGAATATCATTCCTACAACCTCCATGGGTAATTCGGCTTCCTATGTACAGACTGCCGATGTAGTTATTGTCGAAGTCAATACAACACAGCCATTGGAACTTGAAGGCATGCATGATGTCTATGTTCCGCTCGATCCACCGCATCGTTTGCCAATTCCGATAGTTAAGACAAACGATCGTATTGGCACGTCCTATATTCCTTGCACACCGGACAAGATTAAGTTCATTGTTCCTTGTGATATCAAGGACCATACGCGTCCATTCGGTGAAATTGATCAAGATGCCAAGAGAATGTCGGAATTGTTTGTTGAATTCCTTCATGCTGAAATCAAGGCTGGCCGCATGCCGAAGAATCTGCTCCCATTACAGTCCGGCGTAGGCAATGTTGCCAATGCAGTCATCAGTGGCTTTATTAATTCGGATTTTAAAGACCTTTCTGTTTATACAGAGGTTATTCAGGATGGCATGTTTGACCTTATCGATGCCGGCAAACTGAACTTCGCATCGGGTACGGCTCTGTCCCCATCGCCTGAGGGACTGGAGCGTTTTTATAGAAATATCAAAGAATACAGGAAGCACATCATGCTTCGTCCGGAGGAAATCTCCAACAGCCCAGAGGTCGTACGGCGCATCGGCGTCCTTGGCATGAACACGGCCATCGAAGCTGACATTTACGGTAATGTGAACTCCACTCACATCATGGGCACGAAGATGATGAACGGTATCGGCGGTTCTGGTGACTTTGCACGCAATGCATATCTCACTACATTCTTTACAGCTTCCACGGCAAAGAATGGTCTGATATCTTCCATCGTTCCGATGTGTTCGCATATAGATCATACAGAGCATGATGTCGATATCATTGTTACGGAGCAGGGACTGGCAGATCTTCGTGGCCTCGCACCGAAGACACGTGCGCTTGAAGTTATCAATAAGTGTGCACACCCGGATTACCGTCCGATGCTGCTTGATTATTTTGAGAGAGCAGATGCAGCTACGAAGCATGCACAGACACCGCACATCATAAAAGAAGCGCTGTCCTGGCATGAAAGATTCATAGAAACTGGTTCAATGAAAAAATAACAGGGGGTATTTTCCATTATGAGCAATGAAAAAGTCCAAGCTGAACTGGCTAAGTACGAAGCCAGTGCCGAAAAGGCAATCGCGCGTTTCCCAGAACGCCCGCATCTTCCGGAGCAGCGTCTTTATACGCCGCTTGATATCAAGAACACCGATTATGCTGATGAAATCAGCTTTCCTGGTGTGTATCCTTATACACGCGGTGTACAACCAACGATGTATCGTGGCCGTTTCTGGACAATGCGTATGTATGCAGGTTTCTCGACGGCAGAGGAATCAAACAAACGTTATCGTTATCTTATTGAGTCTGGCGCTACAGGGCTTTCCTGCGCATTTGATTTGCCAACGCAGATAGGCTATGATTCGGATGATGATATTTCTCAGGGTGAAGTCGGTAAAGTCGGTGTTGCTATCGACTCTATGGCTGATATGGAACTCCTTTTTGATAAAATAGATCTGGGCAAGGTTTCCACCTCCATGACAATCAATGCTCCGGCATCTGTACTGCTTGCAATGTACATCGCAGTTGCTGAGAAGCAGGGGGTAACACCAGACCTTTTAAAGGGCACGATCCAGAACGATATCCTTAAGGAGTATGCGGCTCGTGGAACCTATATCTTCCCACCGCGCCCGTCCATGCGACTCATTACAAATATATTTGAATATTGTTCCAAAAATGTTCCGAAATGGAATACAATCTCTATTTCCGGCTATCATATTCGTGAAGCCGGTTCAACGGCTTCGCAGGAAATCGCATTTACGATTGCTGATGGTATCGCATACGTTGAGGCTGCTATCAAAGCGGGCCTGGATGTCGATGCTTTTGCTGGCCGTCTCTCCTTCTTCTGGAATGCACATAACAACGTTCTCGAAGAGGTTGCGAAATTCCGTGCTTCCCGCCGCATCTGGGCAAAGGTCATGAAGGAACGTTTCCATGCACAGAAACCAAAATCCCTGATGCTCCGTTTCCATACACAGACGGCTGGTTCCATGCTTACGGCTCAGCAGCCGAACAACAATATTATACGTGTAGCTCTCCAGACTGCAGCGGCAGTCATGGGCGGTACACAGTCCCTCCATACGAATTCTCGTGATGAAGCTCTGGCACTTCCTACGGAAGATTCTGTTATGATTGCGCTTCGTACGCAGCAGATTGTTGCCTATGAAAGCGGTTTGGCAGATGTTATTGATCCGCTTGCGGGTTCTTACTATGTAGAAGCCCTCACCAACAAGATTGAAGCAGAGGCTTGGGATTATATCAAAAAGATTGATGAGATTGGCGGCGCTGTTGCTGCTATCGAGAAGGGCTATATCCAGAAGGAGATCCAGGACAGCGCTTACAAATGGCAGATGGATGTTGAGTCCGGTGCCAAGACGATTGTTGGCGTTAATAAATTCCACATCAAGGAAGAATCTCCGAAGAACCTTCTGCGCGTTGATGCCTCTGTAGGCGAAAAGCAAAAGGCTAAGCTTATTGAGATGAAAGCAAAACGTGATCAGGCAGCTGTACAGGCAGCTTTGACTGCCCTTGAGAAGGCCTGCGTTGATGAGAACGAGAACCTTATGCCGCATATCCTGACTGCTGTTAAGACCTACGCAACGCTGGGAGAAATCTGCGGTGTAATGCGTAAAGTATTCGGCGAATATGAAGCTCATGTCAATCTTTAATTAGAGATTTGGAGGGAATTACGAAATGGAGAAACGTATCAGAGTATTAGTAGCAAAACCAGGCCTTGATGGCCATGATCGTGGTGCAAAGGTCGTAGCCCGTGCACTTCGTGATGCAGGCTTCGAGGTTATTTATACAGGTCTTCGCCAGACACCGGAACAGATTGCTGAAGCAGCTTTGCAGGAAGATGTAAATGTAGTAGCTATGAGCATCCTTTCTGGTGCACATTCGCACCTCTTCCCGAAGGTGGTCAATCTTCTCAGAGAAAAGGGAATGAAGGATACACTCGTTATCGGTGGTGGTGTTATACCGGAAGACGATATCCCGGCACTCAAGGAAGCAGGTATTGCTGAAGTCTTTACGCCTGGGGCACTTACTACAGATATTGTTGAATTTATTAAAAAGAATGTGAAATAATTTGGTATGGGAAATTGCCCTCTGTGAGTTTTCCTCTCAGGGGGCATGCTCTTTATCCTGCCAAGGGTGGTGCAGAAATGGATATAGCACAGGAACTTTTAAACGGCAGCCGCCTGGCTTTGACACGGGCTATTACAGCTATTGAGAATGAATATGATGAAGCTACGGATATTATGAAGAAAATTTATCCGCATACGGGGAATGCTTTTGTCCTGGGAATAACAGGACCTCCGGGCGCTGGGAAAAGCACCTTGACCGATAAGCTGGCGCGTGAATACCGTAAGCAGGGAAAAACCGTAGGTATCGTTGCTATCGATCCGACCAGTCCGTTTTCTGGCGGAGCTATCCTGGGTGACCGTATACGCATGAATGGATTAACGCTCGATGAGGGGGTTTTTATCCGGAGCATGGGAACGCGGGGCAGTTTGGGCGGACTTTCGCATAAGACTGCGGATGCAGTCAAGGCGATGGATGCTTTCGGCAAGGATATCATTTTTGTTGAGACCGTAGGTGTGGGACAGTCCGAGGTTGATATCGTCAAGGCGGCTGATACGACGATGGTTGTACTTATCCCGGGTATGGGAGACGACATACAGGCAATCAAGGCTGGCATACTTGAAATTGGTGATGTATTCACGATCAATAAGGCGGATCATGAGGGTGCGGATAGGCTGGTTACCGAACTTAATATGATGCTGGATCTTGATGGTGTGATGAAAGATTGGCGTCCGCCTATACAGAAAGTTGTCGCTAATCAGGGTATTGGCATACAGGAAGTCATTGCGATAATTGACAAGCACCATAGTTATATCAAGGGTAACGGACAGTTGGCCGAGAGGCGCATCAAGCGCACAAAGGATGAAATGCTCGATATACTGAATAGCCGTATTGGATCCTATATTACGGAAAAAATTGTCGATACTGGTATCATTGATGATTTTGTCCGTGATATAAAAGCGCGTAAGACAGATCCTTATACGGTTGCAGCGGGTATCATGCATGATATATTAAAATAAAAACAGGGGGTAAAGATATGTTCAAGATTTTAGGTGTAGATCATATTGGTGTTGCTGTTGGCAGCCTCAATGAGGCAAGCAACTTCTGGACAACAGCACTTGGGCTGGAGTGCACAGGTGATGAGGTTGTTGCGGAGCAGAAGGTAAAGACGAGCTTTAATCCTACGGGTAATGGAAGTGAGATTGAGCTTCTTGAAGCAACGGCTCCGGACAGCCCAATCGCTAAGTATATTGAAAAGAACGGCGGACGTGGTGGCATTCAGCATATCGCTCTGCGTGTCGATAATATTGAGGCAGCTATTGCGGATTTGCAGGCTAAGGGTGTCCGTATGATTGATACAAAGCCGCGTTATGGCGCAGGCGGAGCAAGCATTGCGTTTGTACATCCAAAATCTGCCTATGGTGTGTTGGTGGAGCTCTGCCAGCATAAGTAAGGGTTGAAAATAAAATCCTTACGGTACTTGGAACAAGGCAGTTTTTGTGCAAAACAGGTTTGACAGATAGAAGAAAAAATTCCTTTAGGAGGTAGAAAATGGCTACTGTTCAAGAAAAAATCGCTCTTATGAATACTAAGAGAGATCACATTTTGCAGGGCGGCGGCGAATCCCGCATTGCCAAGCAGCATGCAAAGGGCAAAATGACAGCTCGTGAACGCATTCATATGCTTTTTGATGAAAATTCCTTTGTGGAATTGGATCAGTTCATGAAGCATCGCTGCACGAATTTTGGTCAGGAGAAGAAAGATCTGCCGGGTGAGGGCGTTGTATCCGGATACGGTACGGTCGATGGGCGTCTGGTCTATGCATACGCACAGGATTTCACGGTAGAGGGTGGTTCTCTTGGTGAGATGCATGCCAAGAAAATCTGGAAGGTTCTTGATCTTGCTATGAAGATGGGCGCACCGGTTATTGGTATCAATGATTCCGGCGGAGCGCGTATTCAGGAAGCTGTTGATGCACTTTCTGGTTATGGCGGAATTTTCTTCCGCAATACGGCTGCTTCCGGTGTGATTCCGCAGATTTCCGTCATCATGGGACCTTGCGCTGGCGGAGCTGTATATTCTCCGGCTATCACCGACTTCATTTATATGGTAAAAAATACGAGCCAGATGTTCATTACCGGTCCGGCAGTCATCAAATCCGTTACGGCGGAAGAGGTTACGGCAGAGGCACTTGGCGGCGCTATGACGCACAATACGACTTCTGGTGTAGCGCATTTTGCAGCTGAAAATGAAGAGGACTGCATCAAGCAGATTCGGTATCTTCTGAGCTTCCTGCCAAGCAATAATATGGAGGATGCTCCTATTGTTGAAAATGATGATGATCCGTCCCGTATGGACGAAAGCCTGAATACAGTCATTCCGGATAATCCGAATGCACCGTATGATATGAAAGATGTTATTCGCTCGCTCGTCGACAATGGTGAGTTTTATGAGGTACATGAGCACTTTGCCAAAAATATTATTACTTGTTTCGCACGCTTTGATGGCCGTTCCGTTGGCATCATTGCCAATCAGCCGGCGATTATGGCAGGTTGTCTGGATGTCAATGCTTCAGATAAATCCGCGCGTTTTATCCGCTTTTGTGATGCATTCAATATTCCGCTTGTCAACCTGGTTGATGTACCGGGCTTCTTGCCAGGCGTAGATCAGGAATACAGCGGCATTATCCGTCATGGTGCGAAGATGCTTTATGCATACAGCGAGGCGACTGTGCCAAAGGTTACGATCATTACGCGTAAGGCCTATGGCGGATCCTATATCGCTATGTGTTGCCGTGAGCTCGGAGCAGATCAGGTTATGGCTTGGCCAACAGCTGAAATCGCTGTTATGGGACCTGCTGGTGCGGCAAATATCATCTTCCGCAAGGATCCGGACAAAGAAGCTAAAACAGCTGAATATGTTGAGGAATTTGCAACTCCGTACAAAGCAGCGGAGCGCGGCTATGCCGATATGCTTATTGAGCCTTGTGAGACAAGACCCCGTATCATAACAGCACTGAACGCTCTGGCCAGCAAACGTGAATCGGGCCCTGCGAAAAAGCATGGCAATATTCCGTTATAATTTGGAGGATATGCTATGAAAATCGATGCAAAAAACGTTAAACCTGAAGTCGTTGCAGCAATTGCAGCAGCGGTCCAGATGATGATGGGACAGAAAGTGGTTGCTGTACGCATCAAGTCCAGCAGCACATGGGCAAGGGCAGGCCGTTACAGTATACTTTGATGTCTGTGGCGTTGTATTCTAAAGAAAATAAATGAATTTTGGAGGAATTTCAAGTGAAAAAGTTCAACATTACCGTAAATGGCAGTTCCTATGAAGTTGAAGTTGAAGAAGTTAAGGCAGCAGGTGCAGCTCCTAAGGCAGCAGCTCCAGCTCCTAAAGCGGCCCCTGCACCTAAGGCAGCTCCGGCTCCGGCAGCAGCACCTAAGGCCGCAGCCGCAGCTGGCGAGTTCTCCGTTGATGCTCCTATGCCGGGCAAAATCGTGAAGCTTGTTGCTTCCCCAGGACAGGCTGTAAAGTCTGGCGATGTACTGCTCATTCTCGAGGCTATGAAGATGCAGAATGAAATTATGGCAGACAAAGATGCTACAGTTAAGGCATTCAATGTTGCAGCAGGACAGAGCGTCAAGGTTGGCGAGTCGCTTGTTATTCTTGGCTGAGTTGTCCATAATACGATAGACTATTTGAGGGAAGCGCTTTCTTATGAGGCGCTTCCTTTTTTTGTGTGTATAAATATTTCGGCAGAATATCCCCCGGGGAGGCTTGTACAGAGAAGAATAGTTTTCTATAATTTAGTTCATATGATAATTCTTGTATGAGGCGATAGGATGCTGCGATATATTGGGAAAAAAATTGGTATATTTGTGATCTTTATGGGGTTGCTTTCGATGTTTGTATTCATACTGGCGCGTCTGGCACCAGGAGATCCGCTGCTCTCATTTTATGGCGAGGGTGTTGAACGCATGAGTACGGAGGAACATCTTGCGGCCCGGCAGAGGCTTGGGCTGGACGAGACCTTGCCGGTACAGTATATCCGGTGGGTAGACAATGCAGTGCATGGAGACTTTGGGATTTCTTACAAATATAAGCAACCGGCGAGTGTGATTCTGATGGCTTTATTGGGTAATACACTGCTGCTTGGAACGGTTGCGTATGTCAGTGTTTTTGTTTTAGCTGTACTACTGGCTGT
Organism: Megamonas sp. UBA1796; assembly: GCA_002319795.1. Lineage (GTDB taxonomy): Bacteria > Bacillota > Negativicutes > Selenomonadales > Selenomonadaceae > UBA1796. The sequence goes on along the minus strand of DCFU01000027.1, from coordinate 36,679 downwards.
TTTTTGCACTTTGTACGAAGACACCTGGGTGGACAGAATTATTTGTAAAATGGGTACAATCGTTTATTATTTACCTCCATTCTGGCTGGGGCTGCTGCTTATTTTATTGTTCAGTGTCAATCTACACTGGCTGCCGAGTGGCGGAGCTTATGATACAGGCAGGAGCAACGACTTGTTGAATCGTTTGCAGCATATGATTCTGCCGTTGATGGTGATGGTAACAAGCCATCTTTGGTATTATACATATATGATACGCAACAAGCTTTTGGATGAGGTGCGGCGCGATTATGTGCTGTTGGCAAAGGCAAAGGGAATGTCGGGCTATAGCATCGTATGGCATCATTGCCTGCGTAACGTGGCACCATCTATAACAAGTATTATGGCGATTTCTATTACGCATATATTAAGTGGTACGTATGTTGTTGAGGCAGTATTTGCTTATCCTGGAATAGGAGCACTTTCTATTGAGAGTGCAAAATACCATGACTACAATCTGCTTATGCTGGTTGTCCTCATTACAGGTGCGCTTGTTATATTGTCCAGCCTTTTGGCACAGACAATAAATGAGTGCCTGGATCCGAGAATGCGCAGCGAGGGGGATAGTATATGGCAGAAAATGAAGACTTTGTGATCGTTGGTGCTGCGTATAAAAAACAGGTGCGTCCTGTTTCAGAATCCTCTGTATGGAGGAGGCTCTGGAAAAGACCGTTATTTTCGTTATTGGTGCTGGGTATTCTATTATTGGGCTGTATTATGGCGGAATCTATTATGAATCATCATCCGTCGGATTTTTATCTGGCAAATCTCAATGAGCCGCCAAATACAGAATTTTATTTTGGTACGGATTCTTTAGGACGGGATATTTTTTCTATTATTTGGTATGGAGGACGTGTATCTCTTTTTATAGGATTTTCAGGTATGGCCATTCTTACCTGTATTGGTGTTTTTTATGGCTGCCTGAGCGGTATGGCACCGGCTTTTTTAGATAATATGATGATGCGGACAGCGGAGATGCTTAGCAGTATACCAAATTTGCTGCTGATCCTTCTGATTTTGTCGATTGCTGGCAAGCCAACGCCGATATCTATTGCGGCTGTCATTGGTGGTACAAGCTGGATGAGTCTCGCGCGTATTGTGAGAAGTGAAGTTCGGCAGATACGGGCGAGTGAGTATATTTTGGTGGCTAAATCGATGGGAGCTTCGTTCCCCCGCATTCTTTATTACCATTTGCTGCCAAATTTTTTATCGGCGATTATGTTTGTGGTAGTCTCAAGTATCAGCAGCTGCATTATGTTGGAATCAACCTTGAGCTTTTTAGGACTTGGCTTGCCGGTTGAGGTTGTGTCATGGGGCAGCATGCTGTCACTCTCTAATAAAGCCCTGCTGACAAATTCATGGTGGGTAATACTCATTCCCGGCGTTTTTATTGTGGTAACACTTTTATGCATTACGAATATAGGGCATTATCTGCGTGGGGCAGTAAACCGCCGCAGCAGTAATTTATAGATTTCAGGAGGGGTAATATAATGGAAAAGAGAGAGAAAAAAAGATTTTGGCGAGGGAATATAGCACTTTGTTTTATAATGGCCGTCTTTTGCATGACATTTGCGGGGTGCGGCAGTAATCCCCAAACCAGTTCACCAAAGGGAGTGGATAATTCGACGCTTGCTTTTGCAAGCGGTGATTATACGACGATTAATCCAATTCTTAACACACATGATGAGCTGCCGGATATTATTTTTTCCGGTTTGATGAAATATGATGCCAAGGGAAATCCGGTAACTGATTTGGCAGAAAGCTATACCTATGATGCGAATACCCTGACTTATATTTTTAAGCTGCGTCAGGGTGTTAAATGGCATGATGGCGCAGCCTTTCATGCAGATGATGTGAAATTTACACTGGATACGCTTACACAGTCAAAAACCCTCGCTGCTTCGATTACCGATAATTATAAGGAGATTTCGTCTGTAACGACTCCGGATGAAAACACGGTTGTCATTCGGCTGTCCAAGCCAAATGCGGCGATGCTCAACTACCTGACGATTGGTATCTTACCCAGACATCTGCTCGAGGGCAAGGATATCATGACAGATTCTTTCAATCAGCATCCGATTGGGACCGGACGTTATAAATTTGTGAGCTGGGAAGTCGGTCAGAGTGTTATAGTCGAAAAGAATACGGATTATTATGATAAGATACCACAGATTGATAAAATCGTTTTTAAAATTGTTCCAGATGAAAATGCCAGGGCACTTCAGATGAAATCGGGTGATTTGGATATTGCCTGGCTGAATGCGCAGAATACAGAAGGCTTCCGAGGTGACAAAAATTATCAGGTGTTTGATTTCAAAACAGCTGATTACAGAGCAATTTCACCAAATTTTGCTGTTCCATTTTGGCAGAACAACAAAGAACTAGTGGGTATCCTGGGCTATGCGCTCGATAAAGAAGCTATCGTAAAAAGCACTTTGGGCGGGCGCGGAGTATCTGCCTATGGGCCGTTACAGCTCAATGCCGAGTATAATAATCCGAATGTCCGGCATTATGATTATGATCCGGAAAAATTCCGTCAGGCCGTTGAAGCCCTGGGTTGGATTAAGGGCGCGGATGGTATCTATGAGAAGGATGGACAAAAGCTTTCCTTTGGTGTTGATGTGCGTGAAAATGAAGAGGAGCGTATTGATATAGCCAATGTTGCAGCACAACAGTTCAGAGCTGCTGGTGTTGATATGAAGGTCAATATTATACAAAAACTTAACTGGAAGACACTGGAAAGTTTTTTGATTGGAGAAGCGGCGCCCTTTGATCCGGATAATGGGACGTACGACCTTTTTGCTACTGGAGCGAGCGGAAACTATACGCATTATTCCAATGCCGAGGTTGATAAATATTTGCAGGCAGCAAGAATGGATGTAGATCCGGCAGCACGCAAAGATGCGTATGATAAATTTCAGGAAGTCTTGGCAAAGGAACCGGCCTATATCATGATTGCCTATCTTGAGGGAAATTATGTTGCGGTGCCGCGTCTTAAGGGGCCTTCAACGGAGCGTGTACTTGGGCATCATGCAGTCGGTGTTATGTGGAATATAGAAGACTGGACGCTCGGTAATTCATGATTTGTTTTGTACATAGTAAGGAATTGATTCTATGTATTTTATCAGGTAAAGTGATGTGAGGTTAATATGGATAATATCTTAGAGCTAAATCATTTATCGGTAAGCTTTCATACGGCACAGGGTGAGGTAGAAGCCGTACGAAATGTTTCGCTTACATTAAAAAAGGGCGAAGTACTCGCACTGGTTGGCGAATCCGGCTGTGGCAAATCGGTGCTTTGCAAGTCGGTCATGAAACTTTTGCCGCCGAATGCTTTTGTAAAAAATGGGAGTATTGTAGCTGCTGGAGAAGATATCACCCAATTTTCGGAGGAGCGTATGCGGTGCCTGCGTGGCACCCGTTTTTCTATGGTATTTCAGGATCCTATGCTTTCGCTCAACCCAACAATTCCTATTGGTAAGCAGATTATGGAAATGATTTGCCTGCATAGAAAGGTAGGCAGGCAGACCGCCAGACAACAGGCGCTGCAGCTTTTGTACCTGGTAGGGCTTGAAGAGCCTGAGCAGCGGTTCAGTCTGCAGCCACATTATTTTTCTGGTGGTATGCGGCAGCGCTGTGTATTGGCGATTGCTTTGGCCGCACAGCCACAAATGCTTTTTGCCGATGAGCCGACAACAGCGCTGGATGTTACGATGCAGGCGCAAATCATCGATTTATTGCGTGATATTCAAAAGAAGCTGCAGCTTTCGATTGTTTTTATATCCCATGATCTTGGCGTTGTAGCCAGGATTGCCAATCGTGTCGCTATTATGTATGCTGGAAAAATTGTGGAAATCGGTACAGCAGAGGACATTTTTTATGATCCGAGGCATCCGTATACGTGGGGGCTTTTACGAGCCTTACCATCCTTTGTTCCAAGAGGGGGACGATTGCATAATATTCCTGGAATGCCGCCTTCTTTGCTACATCCTCCGCAGGGAGATGCTTTTGCGGTGAGGAATGCGTATGCAATGAAAATTGATTACGAAAAAATGCCGCCGTTCTATAAGATCAGTGATACGCATAGTGCAGCTACATGGCTGCTGGATGCCAGGGCACCGTATATTCGGAGACCGGAATTGCTGCATGGTGAAAGCAGGGAATCGATTGGCTGAAATATTGCTTTCCGTACAGCATGTCAAGCAGTTTTTTTCGATAAATGCTTCCTTTACCGTAGAGGCTGTTAATGATGTGAGCTTTCAGATTCGTTGTGGTGAGGTTTTTGGTCTGGCGGGAGAATCAGGTTCTGGTAAATCAACCTTAGCACGTACTATCATGCATATGTATGAACCAACAGCCGGAGCAGTTTATTACAAGGAGTGGCAAATTTCTGCACAGCCAATTTATCATGCACACAAAAAGGATATCCAACGAAATATGCAGATGATTTTCCAAGATTCAGCAGCGGCACTGAATCCACGGATGACGGTAAGAGAACTCATTGAAGAGCCATTGCGTATTTGGAGATGGTGTTCCACATGCCCGGCTTACAGACAGAGGGTAGTTGAGCTTTTACAGCTTGTGGGACTGGAGACCAGTTTTTTATCACAGTATCCGGATGAGCTATCGGGAGGACAGCGTCAACGCGTGAGTATTGCACGAAGTCTCGCGCTTGAGCCCTCTCTTATTATTGCGGATGAGCCTGTTGCGTCACTGGATGTATCTATACAGGCGCAGATTATCAATTTATTCCAGGAACTGCAACGGGAAAAGCAGTTCGCATTTCTCTTTATCGCACATGATTTATCCTTGCTGCGTTTTATTAGTGACCGCATTGGCGTTATGTACCGTGGGCATATGGTAGAGCTTGCTTGAAACGGAGGAGCTGTTTTGCCATCCTGTACATCCTTATACCAAGTCACTATTATCGGCCATTCCAATACCGGATCCGGTGCTTGAGCGCAGTAAAAAAATATACTCCTTCAATCCGGCCAATCTTTCTGACCAGGCAAAATGGCAGGAAGTGCGCAAAGGGCATTATGCTTTACTCTGAATATGCAGAAAACTTATTTTTGAAGTGGACATATTACAGCATGCCCTGAAGGCATCGAAAACATAATTAAAAGGAAATTGACCACGATTGACAATAGAAATTATAAATGCTACCATATAATATGTAACATGTGAAAAATTTCATATGGTTTGGAAACAGGTGTCAGAAATGACTTAATAGGGAATCCGGTATAAGCCGGAGCGGTCCCGCCACTGTAAGGGGAGTCTTTTTACAGCTATGATGTCACTGGGGTGAAATCCTTGGGAAGACGTAAAAAGATAATGAACCTGAGCCAGGAGAACTGCCTGTTTTATCGTCACCGTTAGCATCCCCGGAGGGATGCTAGTACCTGCGAGAGATGGGTAGGGGATCGTACTATGGGGCTATGCGCCGTTATAGTACATATCTCCGGCTTACTTTATAAGTCGGATTTTTTATTTCCTTGGATCTGTCTGCGATGCTGTAAAGCTTATGTGGGCAGATTTTTTTGTTGTTCCAAAAGAAAAGGAGGCTGCTATGGAAGAAGAAAAAAAGAATCGGGATGCAAACAATCTTGATCTCCAAACCATTCTGAATGAATCGGAAAAGCAAACAGACTTTCCGGAAGTTCCACTCGACGAATTTACGCCGCCGACATATGGGGAATGGAAGGAAGCCTGTATTGCGCTATTGAAGGGAGCTCCCTTCGAAAAGAAGATGTATACAAAGACATATGAGGGCATCACCTTTGAGCCTATGTATACACGTGCAGGTACGGAAGACATTCTACCAAAGGATTCTTTTCCCGGGATGGAGTCGTTTTTGCGCGGGGCAAGGCCAAACGGATATATTAAAGCACCCTGGGGAATTGCACAGGTATGCGATGAGACTCTGCCAAAGGAAAATAATGAACTGTTGAGACATGAGGTGGATAAGGGGTCGACCATTTATAATATCCGTCTTGACCGGGCAACCTTGCTGAACCGGGACGTTAGAAAAGCTGATGAAGTGGGAGATGAGGGCTGCAGTATTACCACTTTGCAGGATATGTACGATGTCTTGCATGGATTGGAACTGGAAAAATATCCGCTCTACCTTTATGCAGGAGCCTCTGCTTTGCCAGTGCTCTCATTGGTAATCGCGGCACGCAAGGCTGCAGGCAAGTCTGTGCAGCAGCTGTCAGGGTATATTGGTGCGAATCCACTGGAAGAGCTCTTACGGGATGGGAAAAGCTATGCTTCACTGTCCAAACTTTATGATGAAATGGCATCCTGCGCGCTTTGGGCTGCAGAGAATGCGCCGCAGCTGCGTACTGTCATGGTGCGTAGCGATGTATTCAGCCGTGGTGGTGCCAATGATGTGCAGGAAACAGCCTATACGCTCGGCATGGCGGTAGGATATCTGCGTGCACTGCTGGAGCGTGGTCTAGGTATTCAAGAGGCTGCCGGCCAGATCTTTTTCGGCTTTTCTATGGGAGCTAATTTTTTCCTGCAGATTGCTAAGCTGCGTGCAGTGCGTCCGCTTTGGAGCCAGGTTGTTAAGGCCTTCGGTGGTGACGAAGAGGCACAGCGCATGCATGTGCATGCGCGGCCGGCGCTTTTTTTTAAAACCCTCTATGACCCTTATGTGAATATGCTGCGCAATACGACAGAGCTTTTCTCTGGTGTTGTGGGTGGGGTAGATTCCTATGAAAATGAGCCGTTTGATGAACCTGTTCGTAAAGGTGATGAGTTTTCACGCCGCATAGCACGTAATGTGCAGATTATATTGCAGGAGGAATTCGGCATGCTTAAGCCGATCGATCCGGCAGGTGGCTCTTGGGCAGTGGAAAGTCTCACCAAACAGATGAAAGAAAAAATCTGGTCGGAATTTCAGATCATCGAGAGCAAGGGCGGGATTTTGAAAGCCTTGGAAGAGGGATATCCGCAGGCAAAGATTGCGGGAGTGCTTGCTTCACGCTTTAAGAATGCTGAGTTTCGCAAGGAGCATATTGTAGGTAATAATATGTATCCGAATATGACGGAAAAATTGCTGGATACCCGTTCCGAGGATACAGCTGCACTTAAGAAACAGCGCATGGACGAAGTTGCAGCCTATCTTGCAGATATAGATGAGACCTTCAAGCAGGAAACATTGGAGATACTCAGGAAGGCACCAAAAACTTTTGCTGCTGCACCAGCGATTGCAGCAGCAAAGGCTGGTGCTACGATCGCAGAGCTGCGTGGGGCTCTCAGCGCGGAAGATCAGGCGGTGGAAACTATCACCCCGATTTTACCGCATCGCTGGAGCGAGCGTTTCGAGGCTTTGCGTAAGGTTACGGAGGATTACAGGGACCGGACCGGCGATAATGTGAAGATTTTCCTTGCCAATATGGGGCCGATTCCCCAGCATAAAGCCAGGGCGGAGTTCTCTACGAGCTTCCTGCAGGTAGGAGCCTTTGAGGTTCAGCTTAATAATGGCTTTAAGAGTATAGAGGATGCAGTGACAGCAGCAGCTGTGTCAGGCGCCGATGCTGCGGTTATTTGCTCAACGGATGCCACTTATCCGACAATCGTTCCAGAGCTTGCACCAAAGCTCAAAAAAGTTCTGCCGCAGGCTAGCATATATCTTGCTGGTGCGGCACCAAAGGACCTTGAGCCTGTTTATAAGGAAGCAGGCGTGGATGATTTCATTTCGGTACGGGCGAACTGTTATCAAATTTTGCAGTTTCTGCAGAAAAAGAAAGGAATGATTGCGTAATGGCATATAAGAATCCTGATTTTACAACCATGGGGCTTGCCGATGCGCCACTTCAGTCCGAAGACGAATGGAAAAAGCGTCTGGAGCAGGAAATTGGCAGTTCCTATGATGAACTTGCGGGTAAAACCAATGAGCATATAGCCATCAAGCCATTCTATACTTTTGATGAGTATGCGCATATGAACCATCTTGATTTTGCGAGTGGAATTCCGCCCTGTCTGCGCGGACCGTATTCAACTATGTATGTTTTTCGTCCCTGGACAGTTCGTCAATATGCAGGTTTTTCGACGGCGGAGGAATCCAATGCGTTCTATCGCCGCAATTTGGCAGCCGGGCAGAAAGGATTGTCCATCGCCTTCGATTTACCGACACATCGCGGTTACGATTCTGATAATCCCCGTGTCCTGGGCGATGTCGGCAAGGCAGGGGTGGCTATTGATTCTATTCTCGATATGCGGATTCTGTTCAGTGGTATACCGTTGGATCAGATGTCAGTTTCTATGACTATGAATGGTGCTGTACTGCCGATTCTGGCGTTTTATATTCTCTCCGGCGAAGAGCAGGGCGTAGACAAAAAGGTCATGGCAGGTACGATTCAGAACGATATACTGAAAGAATTCATGGTCCGTAATACGTATATCTATCCGCCGGAAATGTCCATGCGCATCATCGGTGATATTTTTGAATATACAACGAAATATATGCCGAAATTCAACAGTATTTCAATTTCCGGTTACCATATGCAGGAAGCAGGAGCTACGGCAGATATCGAACTCGGCTATACGCTGGCTGATGGCCTTGAATATATCCGTACAGGCGTAAAAGCAGGACTGCCCGTTGACGCGTTTGCCAAACGCCTTTCCTTTTTTTGGGCAATCGGCAAGAACTATTTCATGGAGGTAGCGAAGATGCGCGCGGCTCGCGTGCTTTGGGCAAAAATCGTCAAGTCCTTCGGGGCGGAGGATATGAAATCCATGGCACTGCGGACACATTGCCAGACCTCTGGCTGGTCACTTACGGCGCAGGACCCGTTCAATAATATATCACGTACCTGTATGGAAGCTATGGGGGCAGCACTTGGACATACGCAGTCGTTACATACGAATGCACTTGACGAGGCTATTGCTTTGCCAACGGACTTTTCCGCCCGTATTGCGCGTAATACCCAGCTCTACATCCAGGACGAAACGCGTGTGTGTAAAATCATAGATCCTTGGGGTGGTTCGTACTATGTTGAGGCGCTTACGAATGAGATTATTCGCCGTTCCTGGGCACATATACAGGAGGTCGAAGCACTTGGCGGTATGACTAAGGCTATATCGACCGGGCTGCCAAAAATGCGTATAGAGGAAGCTGCAGCACGTCGTCAGGCGCAGATTGATTCTGGCAATGAAACAATCGTGGGACTCAATAAATATCGGCTGGAAAAAGAGGATCCGCTGCAAATTCTTGCTATTGATAATACGGCGGTACGGCAGGCGCAGGTAGAGCGCCTTGAAAAACTGCGCGCGGAACGGAATGCGGATGATGTCCGCCATTGTCTCGAGGCACTTACGAAAGCAGCGGAATCACGTGATAATGGAAATCTTTTGGAATGTGCGGTCAATGCTGCACGGGCGCACGCGTCACTCGGTGAGATATCCGATGCGGTGGAAAAGGTATCCGGGCGCTTTCAGGCAGTCATCCATACAATTTCCGGCGTATATTCTTCAGAATTCACCGACAAGACGGAATTGGAAAAAGCCCGTACGATGGCAGATGAGTTCGAAAAGTTCACGGGACGTCGTCCGCGTATCTTTGTGGCTAAGATGGGTCAGGATGGACATGACAGGGGGCAGAAGGTTATCGCATCGTCCTTTGCCGATATGGGCTGGGATGTCGATGTGGGGCCGCTTTTCCAGACACCAGCGGAAACCGCGCAGGATGCAGTCGACAATGACGTACATATGGTAGGTTTCAGCTCGCTGGCTGCCGGGCACAACACACTGTTGCCACAGCTTGTCGAGGAGCTGAAAAAGCTCGGCCGTGAGGACATTATGGTATCGATCGGCGGGGTTATTCCGGTACAGGATTATGATAATCTTTATGAGCATGGTGCGGTTGCCATTTTCGCACCAGGCACGAATATCCCGGAAGCAGGAATCAGGCTGCTGACGCTGCTCATAGAGAGAGCAAAGGAAGAAATGGCCGAAGGATGATTTTTTATGGCTGAATATACGAAGTCAAAACCAGATTGGGCTCCCAAGGAGGATAATGCCAAATTTGCCTGCAGCGTTATGAGCGGTATTGATGGTATAAAGGATACCACCATCGGCAACATCAATCCAGCCATCGTGCATGGAGAGAGGCGGTCCACGCCGCGTATGGTACTTGGCATGGATGATTATGTCCGGGGGATAGCGGAGGGGAACCGCATGATTTTATCCCGTGCCATTACACTTATCGAAAGCAATAATCCGAAGCATTTCCCAAAAGCGCAGAGGGTGCTGCAGGAACTTTTGCCGCGTACAGGCAAGGCCTTGCGCATTGGTATTACAGGTGTGCCGGGAGCTGGCAAGAGTACTATTATCGAGGCTTTTGGCAATATGCTGTGTGATATGGGGCACAGGGTCGCGGTGCTTACGGTTGACCCGACCAGTTCTGTAACGCGGGGATCCATTCTGGGGGATAAGACCCGTATGGGGACGCTCTCAAGGCGCAGGGAAGCATTTATACGTCCCTCGCCTGCGGGCGGTACCTTAGGCGGTGTAGCACGCAAGAGCCGGGAAACGATGCTCATGTGCGAAGCTGCAGGATATGACGTTATACTCATTGAGACGGTAGGAGTAGGACAGTCGGAGACGACTGTGCGCTCCATGGTTGATTTTTTCATGTTAGTGGTGCTTACAGGTGCAGGAGATGATCTGCAGGGGATTAAGAAGGGCATCATGGAACTGGCGGATGCCATTGTTATCAATAAAGCCGATGGGGACAATCTGCTTAAGGCGAAGATATCGCGTGGGGAATATGAGCGCATGATTGAATATATACGCCCGGCTACTCAGGGATGGCCGACGCATGCCTATCTGTGCTCCGCAATTCAGAAGACCGGACTGCGAGAGCTTTGGGAAATCATTCGGATTTTTTCAAAAATGACTAAGGAAAGCGGTGTATTCGAGCGCAGGCGTGACAGTCAGTTGCTTGATTGGATGAACAGCATGATTGATGAGCATTTGCATAACCTGTTCTTTGATGACCCTGTGGTGATGGGCCGTCTGCCGGAAATCCGGCAGGCGGTACTCCAGGGGACGATATCGCCTACACAGGCGGTAGCGGAGCTTATTGCACGTTTTGATGTTGAGCGTGCGGCTAAACGGCATGTGGATTTGTTGCATCCGGATGCTTGATAAGGCTGACGAGCTTACAGGAAGGAGGTGCTCCCATGTATACAAAAAAAATCTATTTTTCCGGCGGCAGTTTTCACGAGCTGCAGGAGGTTTTTGCCTATATCCATGGGGTTGTGGATACGCATACGGGTTATATCGGTGCCGGAGAGCTGAAGATTTCTTATGAAGCGGTAGTGAATGGCACTATAAAGGCAGTCATGGGGTTAGAGGTCTGCTATGATCCCAAAAAGATCGATATATCTACACTTATGGATGTTTTGTTTACGGTTTCGGATCCATATGCAAAGGATGGACAGGGAAGATGCCGGGGTCCGATGTATCAAAGTGGCGTATATTATTCTGAGGCGGAGGATGTGCCTGTTGTAGAGCTTTATATGAATTTTGTGGCAAGCCACAGGCAATCTCCGGCGGTTCCTGGCACAGGACTTACATTGAACGACACAAACAGCGATTTGCGCTTTTACCGCAAATGTTATGCGATGGCTTTACCGCTGCACAGCTTTCAGAGAGCAGAGGAGGGGCACCAGCATTATCTGAGGAAACATCCGGGGATAGGGACCTTTATTGATTTTTCGAAGCTGAGAGAGCTTCATGTCGTTCGTTGATTTATCTTATGAGGCGCGGGCAGTACATAGATATATTGGCTGTCAGCGCCTTTTCTGTTAATCTATGGTGTTTGTAAGTGCGCATTTTGGAGGGCAGATGTGCAGAGACAAGCCTGCTGCTGCAGGTTTGTCAAACATATGTTATATATTTTGGATTAAAGGCGGTTTCGTGAGAATTTCATACGAGGGAAACAGGTGTCAGGATAATGGCCTGTTTCAGCATCACCGTTAGCGCCGGATGGCGCTTAAAACCTGCGAGCGATGGGGAGGGGAAGATGCTATGACGGTCGTTGGGCTCTCATAGTGTATCTCTCCGGCTGTTCTTTGGCCGGGTTATTTATTCCTGCATCTGTTTGCGATGCTCTTATCGGAGCGGTATGCAGGCGGTTTTTTTGTTGCGGTGAAATTGTTGTTGGAAGTTTACTCTGTTTGCTTATTTGGATTTCTTGAAGAGGAGAGTTGTAAAAAAATGGATTTTAAGAAAAAAAATTTGACAGTCATGGTGCTGGCCGCTTTGACGGTCACATCTTCTGCGAGTGCTGCTGAGCAGGATGCAGCCCAGCAGACGCGTGTACAAAAAAACGTACAAAAGACAGCTGAGTTGCTGGATGCGTATGATTTGGATGATGTTACCGTCACGGCAACGAAAGTAGAAGAGAAGGTCAAGGATGTACCGGCAAGCGTCACTGTGATTACGGCTGCTGATATCCAAAAACGTCATGCGACCAGTGTGCGTGAAGTTCTGCAAAATGAAACCGGCATCTACATGGCGCCGACAGCTGAAACCAAGGATGGTATCAGCCTGCGAGGTTTTGGCAGTAAAAATATTTTGGTGCTTTATAATGGACAGCAGGTCAATACTTCCTTTGACGGCGGGATTGCCTGGGATACATTCCCTGTGGAAGAAATTGAGCGCATTGAGATTGTACGTGGCGCAGGTTCCTCTCTTTATGGCGGTCATGCGGTGGCGGGTGTAATTAACATTATTACCAAATCAGGCAAAGGCAAGCCAGGTGAAATCAAAACAAATTTAGCTGTATCTGGGGGTAGCAATCGTACATGGAATCGGAGTATCCGGGTCTCTGGAAGTACCAATGAGAAGTTTGATTTTAACGTTGGCTATGAGAAGCGTTCTACCGGAGGCTATCGCGGCTACTATACCACTGCTTCCGGGAAGTCGTCTGGGTCAGCTGCGGCTACAGTGGACTTGCCAACACTGAGTGATGGAACTTATATTATTGGTGGCCGTGGCCGCAAGGAGAAGCAAAGTGAAAATTATTTTGCGGATATTACCTATGCGATGAGGCCGGATGAGAAACTGAACTTCTCTTATATGCATAATAAGTATCGATACAATTATCTGGATCCGTTCACCAATGCCTATGATGCCAATGGAAACGGTATTTTTTCCGGCATGGTGAAAACGCAGGATGGTACCTATGTTACCTTAAAGCCAGGCAATTACTTAGGGTATCATGGAGAACGTGAGCAGGATATTTATAAGCTGCGCTATGATGATACAAAAAATAAAATCAAGGCCAGCATTGGCTTGTCAGATATTACCAAGGAGGGGTACAGCTCAGCCAGCTCGGCAGCCAACTCCATCAACTGGTCAGGCGCAGGCAGCAGCGCACAGTATCCCAGCAAGAATTATAGTGCCGATTTTCAAAAGACCTGGGACTTTTCAAAGCATACGCTGGTAACTGGATTGTCCTGGATGAAAGAGGAGATGACCTATAGCAGTTATGCACTTAGCCAATGGCAAAACTGGGGAACCAGCGGCAATTTGCTTGCGGCGAGTCACGGTGTAGCGAAGTCTATGGCTGCTTTTGTGCAGGACGAATATCGCTTGGCGGATCGGTGGAAGGTCTATCTGGGCGCCAGGCTCGATCGCTATCAGAAGGATGAAGGCTATTCTTATGTATCGGGCAGCACCCAGAAGGACTATCTTTCCAAAACCTTTACGGAGCTTAGTCCAAAGATTTCTTTTGCCTATCTGCCTAATGATCGTACGCAGTATTATATCAGTTACGGGCATTCTTTTAATCCGCCAACCATTTATCAGTTGTATCGCCGTGCCGGAGATACGATGTCCTCGGTACAAGCCAATCCAGAGCTGAATCCGGAGACCTCCAATACGTTTGAAATTGGCATGAAGCGCAGGATGGATGATGCAACGAGCTTGGAAATGACGCTGTTCCATGTGAAGACACAGGATAAGATTGCACTGGCCACCCGCGACGGGATCAAAGCCTATTACAATATGGACAGCGGAGTGGCTAAGGGCATTGAGCTTGGCCTAAAGCACCGCTGGGATACGAACTGGTCATCTTACGTGAACTACACCTTTGAAAGTGGTGAGAATACATCCCAGGGAACTACGACGCGCAATTGGGATATTCCCAAGCATTTGTTCCACGCCGGTTTAGATTATACGAAGGGAAAATTCAACTGGGTGCTGGATTCTCAGTATGTATCTGCCCGGCAGCAGCCGGATACTGATACGGGAGAGTACGGTTCAGAGGATGCTTTTTTTGTTGTCAATACGGCGTTCAACTATAAAATTGATGATCAGATGAGTCTGCAGTTTGGTATACAAAATATTCTGGATCGAAAATATTATGCAGGAGAAGCGACAAACAGCCGTACCTATGACTTTGCCGTGCGGTATTCTTTTTGATGGCCCAGGTATTTCAGTTTAAGCGCATTGTAGGCTACATGATCGGGTTTGTCCTGTTTTATGCTCCCTTTGCACTCTACCAAAAAATGTTTTATGCATTCATGGGAGTCAAAGAGTATGCGGATATTCATGATTTTTGTTTGCGCATTCCGTTGGAACATATTTGGCAGGGACGTATTTTTCAGTCTTTTACTGTAGGAGTCTTTAGCATATTTTTATGTCTGGCAGCCGCGTTTTTCTTTGGGGCGTTTTTTTGCGGACGCCTTTGTGTCGTGGGAAGTATTGGCGAATATCTGAGCCGCTTGCTGCCGGATCGTTTCCAGATTGACTGGCCCCGGTATCTTCCACCAGTGCCTGTGCGATATGGAATCCTGACAGGTTTTATTCTTTCTCCCCTTTTGGGGAATTATCTGGCCTGTGCTTATTGTGGCTATCGGCTGGTCGAAGCGGCATCGCTCTATATATTTTTGGGTGAAGTGATTGTTTTGCCGTCCTCGGTACTTTTTACAGGAATGCTTTGGCTGTTGGTATTTGGATTCTTTACCAAAGGAGGACGTGGCTTTTGCAACTATATGTGCCCGGTAGGGGCGGCACAAAACGCCGTGCACTGGCTGGGCTGCCGCTTTTCCTTTCCCTGGAGAATACGCATGGATGCTACATCATGCTGTCTGCAGTGCGGCAAATGTGTTCGCGTGTGTCCTATGCGGGCAATACGGACCGATGGTGCAGGTTTGCCGTACCATAATGCGCAGCACTGCATCACCTGCATGCAGTGCCGTGCATGTTGCCCGGCAAAGTGTATTACTTACGGTCATGGATGAGGTGGCATATGAAGCAAAGTATAAAAATTTATCTGGGAGCCGCAGGTTCTGTGCTGCTGCCAACTGCACTGCAGGGCTGCAACGGTGTTTGTGGAAGCTGTGGCGCAGGCTGCTTGGTGGCGGCTATTGTCGCAGGTATAGCCGGAGTGAATCGCTGGCGCCGGGAACAGCAGAATTTTGCATGCAGGGAGGAAAATCATGCAAAGCATGAGGATTAAAGCGGCTTATTTATTTGGCATAGGTATCGCTGTTTTGGGCGGTTATTATACGCAGGCACAGTCGCAGGATGCCTATGCCTACAAATTGCTCATGCAGGAACCGGAGCAGGTGGAGACCATCAATCTTTCTTCACAGGGACTGTTTAAGCGTATCTTACAGCCGGGGCATTTTCATATCAATTCCCTGCCGCGGCGCATCGTGAATGCCAGCAGTGATCCCCTGAAACTGCAGATCAGCTTGGAAGGGGTACCTGCGGACTTTATGATTTATACCAGGCAGGAGGGCTGGCGTCGACTGGAGGTGCCAGGGCCTTTGGAGCTGGCACCGGACAGCAAAGTACTTTTTCGTCTTGATGCCCATATGGAACGTGCCGCTGCGCTGACCTCCGAGGGAGGGATGCTCTGCTTGCATATCCAGGAACAGAATCAGGGCCAGCGGCAGCATATACACTACTTTTTTATGACGAACAAGCAAAAATAAATTTTCTTTATGCTATATAACTATAACAAGTATAAAAAAATATAGTCTTAAAATACTTGACAATGCATAGATGCGATGCTATAGTAAGCTTGTAAGTTGATTTAAATAAAGAATATGAAAATTTCATATGGATGGATCAGGTGTCAGTAATGACTTAATAGGGAAGTCCGGTGCAATGCCGGTGCGGTCCCGCCACTGTAACAGCGAGTGCAGCTGCAAAATGCCACTGGGGTGCAAACCTTGGGAAGGTGCAGGTGTATGATGAACTGGAGCCAGGAGAACTGCCTGATTGACGATCACCGTTTGACCTGCGAGCGATAGGGAAGGGGATTTTGAGATACATTTATGTATGATGGATTCTGGTTGCGGCTAGGATTTTTTATAGATGGATTTTATCGAGAACTCTTTTTGCCATACGCGCAAAAAGAGTTCTTTTTAGTTTGGCGAAAGGTTTTTCCTCATGGATTCAGCCCCAGGAGGAAAACATTGCTCATACATTTCATTCAGTTCTATGAAATAGCTGTCTTTACAGCGGCTCCGGGAGTGGAGACCCGGAGCTTTATTTCACCAGCAACTGCCGCTTTGCGGCACATAATAAAATATTTAATCCCATTTCTCTGAAGGCGCAGCCGGAGTATGTTGCTGCGGCTGCCTTTGAGAGAACATCGAAAGGCAGAGTGAGAAAACATGTATGCAGAAACCAAAAATGATTGGTTTTTAAATCCCTTGCTTTCAGCAGAAGTCATGACTTCAATCGAAGCCCGTATTGCTGCGGAAAAACCGGATTTAAGCATAGGGCTCATCCGACTTAGAAAGCTTTTGGGCGATGAGAAGTTTGAAAAATATATTTGTCAGCTGCAAAATATTGCTAAAAAGGAAGAATTGTTGCTTGTTATTGCAGATAATGTACTGCAGCGGGCTCTTATTGAGCGTAATTGCATACCACAGCTAAAGGAAGCTTTTGGTGTATCTATGGTTAAGGTTGTTGGCTGAGAGGTATAGCAGCCAGACAGAAGTTTTTTCTTATGGATTTGCTTTAGGCGGAAAACAGGTGCATACAATAATTCAGTTTAAAAATAGTTGCATTCGCAGCGGCGTCGGAAGTGAATACCAGAGCATTATTTCTTCGCCAACATCGTTTTGCGATGTTAAAATAATAAAATACTCTCAAGGAAAGCAGCCATTGACATTCAAATTTTGGCTGCTTTTCTATAACAAAAAAATTGGGTTGACAATATCTTTTGTTCGTTGTAGCATAGATTAAGAAATGAGTTTTAACTCCATAAAGGAACAGGTGCCCGGAAGGGCTTAATAGAGAAGCTTGGTGCAACACCAACGCGGTCCCGCCACTGTAACAGGGAGCAACTTTGCAATATGTCACTGAAGTGTAACGCTTTGGGAAGACGCAGAGATGTGATGAACTGGAGCCAGGAGAACTGCCTGTTTAGCAATCACCGTTAGTACCTGCGAGAGATGGGGAAGGGGATTTGTCTGGCTGTATTTGACAATGAGCTTTTCTTTGTGCGGGAGAGGCTCATTTTTTATGTTTATTTTTAGGGAGGAAATTGTTTATGAAAACGAAATGGAAAAGATTGTTGGTAACTTCTTTGGCTTGTACCGCACTGTTGGGAGTCTCCGCTACGACTTCTGCAGCGTATATGCTGAATTCCGCGGTAAAGGACGCGACTCCGGCACTCAAGGAAGCTGCACAGATCGGTGTTTTGAAAAATGAAAATCCGGATATGGTCAATCTGGAAAACAAAGATGCTATTCTTATCATGAGTTTTGGCACGACTTTCAAGGATTCACGCGAGGCTACGATTGATGCTACCGTAAAGCAGATTCAGGCAGCGCATCCGGATACGAAGGTTATAATTTCATTTACTTCGCATATTATTATTGATCGTATAGAGAAAAAGGAAGGCATTCGGATTCCAACGCCGGAAGAAGCTCTGGCACAGCTCAAGGAAGAAGGGTATACACGCGTAGCGCTTACTTCCTTCGATATTATGCCGGGCATGGAATATTCTTACAGTAAGGCGATTTTTAATGAATATAAGGATCAGTTCAAGAAAATGACGCTGGGTACTTCTCTTATGTACTGGATGGGGCAGGAGGGACAGCGTGATGACATTATTGATGCAGTGAATGCACTTAAGACACAGTTCCCGAAGCTCGGAAAGCAGGATGCGGTTCTTGTTATGGCACATGGCACGCCGCATCCCTCAAATGCGTATTATTCCGTAATTCAGAACCGTATCGATCAACTGGGATTGAAAAATGTTTATGTTTATACGGTAGAAGGCTGGCCGAGCCTTGAAACCATTATGCCGGAACTTAAGGCAAAGGGCATAAAGAACGTTACGCTCATGCCAATGATGATGGTTGCAGGAGATCATGCGAATAATGATATGGCAGGTGCGGATAAGGATTCGCACAAGTCTATACTGGAGGCGAATGGCTTCAAGGTATCCACCTATATTCACGGACTTGGCGAAAACCCGGCCATTCGTGCAATGTTTGTTGACAGAGCCAATGAAGCATGGAATGCACTCGAAGCACAGAAATAATCTAACAAGGCAATGAAGCCTTGCTAAAGAGAAAGAGCTTCCGTCTCTTGTGACGGAGGCTCTTTTACTGGATAAAGGATTCAGGTGGATGGAATGTGTAGGAAAAAGAAAAAGATTTTGACGTTGGCATTTCTGTGTGCCAGTATAGCAATGCCATTTAATGCAGCGGCTGCGGATACAAATCAAGATTCTATAGCCAGTAAAACAAAAACAACGGAAAGTACGGATGCGGTGATGGATGAATATGCTATGGAGGATGTTGTTGTCACAGCACAGCGTGTCGGAAAAAGTGATATTGATATTCCGGCAGCCACTACTGTGATAACGGCAGATCAAATTGCCAGGGCAGGCTATCGGAATGCTTATGAAGCCATTGACAGACAGCTTGGTTCGTCAGGTATGTCTATGGGGAGCAGCGGGCAGGATTTTGGTACGAGCAGCAGCCGTGTCAGTTTGCGCGGTTATGACCGCGGCACCATGGTATTAGTGAATGGTGCACCCATAAATCTTAATAATTATGCAAATCCGGAGAATATTCCTGCCTCAATGATTGAACGTATTGAGATTGTGCGGGGAGCGGCCTCAACACTTTACGGCGGTGAAGCTATGGGTGGTGTTGTAAATATTATACTGAAAAAGCCGTCTGGGGTGGGACACGGTACTGTGTCTGCAACCTTTGGCAATTATGACAAAAAAACGGAGGTTTCGTATGGGAATGACCGTTTATTGTTTGATATCAGCAAAGAATGGACAAAAAATGTTCCTCATTCCAGTATTTTTGGGCTTGATAAGCTATCCTGGACGGATTATTGGACAGGGAAAGGACAAAAAAATCATTTTTCTATGCTGGCAAGGCTTACGGATGAACTCAATCTGAACTATGATTACACGGAATCCACTATCCGGCATGGGGGTTCCAAATATAAAGAGTCGGGCGACGGACTGCAATGGGATTCGAATTTGGATACGCGTTTCGACGATTATCGGCATACAGCAAACCTTACATATGAAGGTAAAACAAACGGTGTAAAGGCTGTACTAGGGTATAATTATCGCAAAATCGATGCCTATGACAATATAAAAAATAAACCGCTGGATTCCTCCAATAGTGTGTTTGACGGAGAGATTCTTGATGTGCAAAAAGTATGGAAGGTCAAAAGCAATACGATTCTTGGCGGTTATTCCTGGCGCCGGGAGGCTGCCGAAAATATTTATAGCGGGGCGAGTGCCACACGCTTCAGCAATGCGCTTTATACATCTTATACGCATCCTTTCAGTACCCGCTTTACGATGACGCTTGGTCTGCGCGGAGAGTTCATAAAGGATGCACAGAAGGATCAGAATGTTTATTTACCGCAGATTCAGACGGATTACAAGTTGAATCGTGATACGGCGTGGTATGTCAATATAGGCAAGGCCTTTCAGATGCCGGAGATTGATGAGGCAATAAACCATGTGAATGCAGACACAAGCGGCCTGCGTCCGGAAGAAGGCTGGAACTATGAAACTGGAGTCAAGATCAAACGTGGCAGCGAAAGCTGGAAAATAGCTCTTTACTATATGGAAATGAAAAATAAGCTGGGGTGGATGAAGAACAATATAACCTGGTATACCGTCAATAAGGGAGATTTTCGTAATCTTGGCCTTGAGGCAGAATACAATCGGCAGATTAATGCTATTTGGAGTGTACGTGTTGGCGGCAGCATTTCCAATCCTGAAATCAAGGATCCGACAGATGGTAATGCATGGAAACAGGATGCGGCCCGCTTACAGGGTACGGTCAGTGTCGATTATACGAAAGCAAAATGGGATGGCAGCCTGGCGTTCGAATATCTCGGTGACAGAGAGTACTATGCTCCAGTAAGTTACGATGGCATAACGCCGATTGGCTGTGCACAGAATGTTCCATCGAGTTTGCAGCTGAGCCTGAATCTTGGCTATCAGTGTGATAAGGATAATCGTATTACGCTGGGAGTTTATAATCTGCTTAATAAAGATATCTATACTTCGCGCTATGGCAACCTTGATTTGCCGCGCAATTACCGTTTGACTTTTACGCATAACTTCTGATGCTTATGCAACAGGCATGTAAATGTATTTGTTTATGCTTGCTGCTGTCCCTTAGTGTTCCTGCGACAGGGATGACAGCGGGGCTGAAGTTCTTCTGCCAAAGCAGCCTCGACACATAGTGTCTTCGAATCTGGGACCGGATGAACTTTTAGTGGCTCTGGTTGAACCCCAGTCAATAGCGGAACTTTCATGGTATTCGACAGTGGATGAATAAGGAGTTGTGTTAAGTCATGAGACATCGTATAGTTCCCTGCATAGTCTTGTTTTTATGTCTGGGTATACTGCTGACTGGCTGTAAGGTGCCAGGGCAGATTGATAATGGGAGTGCCGGAGCGGCCTATGAAGTAACAGATATTACCGGCGAGACTATACAGATGCCGTCAAAGCCTAAACGTATCCTCACGCTTTCCATGAGTACAGACGAAATTATGCTCGGGCTCGTAAAACCCGGGCAAATGGCAGGGGTCAATGCTTTGCTGGATGATCCGGTGAGTTCCAATATCGTAGATATTGCCAAAACTATTCCAGTGAAAATTACGAATCCGTCCGTGGAAGAAATTGTTTCCTTGCAGCCGGATCTTATCATTGTACCAGATTGGGGGAATCTGGAGCAGGTGGGGGCGCTGCGCGAACTTGGGCTCAAAGTCGTTGTGTGTAAAGGGGCAAAGAGCATGCAGGAAATCCGGGAGACCATCGACCTTTTAGCGGCTGCGGCCGGAGAAAAGGAACGTGGGCAAGTCCTTTTGCAAAAAATGGATACAAAGCTCGCGGAAGTCAAGGAAAAAACGGATAAAATCCCGCCGGAGGCAAGAAAGCGCGTGGTGCTTATCTCGATTATGGCTGCTTATGGCGGCATTGGCTGTACCTTTGATGATGCCTGCGGCTATGCAGGCGTAATAAATGGCATGGCTGAGGCCGGAATACATACAGGACAGACGATGAGCAAGGAACAGCTCGTCAAGATAAATCCGGATATTCTTTTTTTGCCAACTTACAACAATCATGGGAAATACGATGTGAAAAATTTTCGAAATGATTATCTGGAGGATCCCTCGCTGCAGACGGTCAGAGCGATTCATGATGGCAATCTGAAAGAGCCTCGCGAGGCTTATATATATAATGGTTCACAGGATATTGTATTTGGTGTGCAGGAAATCGCCTATATGGCGTACGGGGAGGCCTTTGCACAGCCGGCAAATGAGCATTTGTCCGCGGCAGAATAAAACAGAAACAGAGGAAGAGATAAAAAATGAGCATCAATGAAGAGCTGAAAGCAAAACATAGAGAAAATCGTTTAGCCTGCCAGCTGGCGGCAGCAATTATTTTTGGCGGCTTATTTGCCGGAGGGACTGGAATTGTTGCAGCGGCAGACAATACAGTAGCAGATGAATATACGTTGGAGGATACGGTAGTGACTGCTGAACGCATTCCAACAAAAAAAATGGAGACACCGGCGAATGTGACTGTTATTACGGCCAAGGAGATTGAGGACAATCACTATGCAGATATGTCCGAGGCCCTGCAGCATGTAAATGGAGCTATCGTGACAAGCCAGGGAGGGAATGGCAGCGATGCACTTCTACGCCTCAATGGCGATGACCGTGTTGTCATTATGATCGATGGACAGCGTTTGAATCAGGAACAAGGGATAGGGGTAGGCCGGGCCGGGGTCAATCTCAATATGCTTCCTTCTATGAAAAATATTGAACGTATAGAGATTGTCAAGGGTGGCAGTTCTGCTCTTTATGGCAGCGACGCTGTGGGCGGTGTCGTAAATATCATCACGAAGAAAGTTAAAGAAAATAAAACAACACTGGATTTGAATACGGGTTCCTGGGGTACGCACAATTATGAGATTACCAATGAAGGTAGTGAACGCAATGTAAGCTGGTTTGTTACAGGCGCTTTGCAAAAACGCAGCTATTTTAAATATAAGCTTGCTGGGAGTACAGATACAATGCCTGCCAGTGATTATAATAACAACGCGTTGTCTGTCAGACTGGATGCAAAGCTGGATGATGCAAGTTCCCTGCGGTTGGGCATAGAGCATAAATCCATCAATAGTGATGCTTATTATAACTGTGCGGCCAGTGGATATTTTCAGAATGAATTATTCAATAATTGGAGCATGACATATAATTTTAAGGAAAATACGAATGTACCAGGTTATTTTCGCTATTTCAACAATTATAAGGCCGAGGATTATGATGGGGCCTTCAATACCAGACTTCAGGGTTTCGATTATCAGAATGGCTGGGATTTCAATAAGAAGAACCGCCTGGTTGCCGGAGTTGAATGGCACCAAAGCGATTCGACAAATGTTACCGCGGGTTATACGGATAAGATAATTACTAATAAGGCGTTTTACTTGCAGGATACGATGAAGCTGAATCCAAAGTGGTCCTTTGTACCGGGCATACGGATGGACCATCATAGCATGTTTGGGACACATTGGACACCAAAAGTTGCCGTGAATTATAACGCGAATGATAATACACAGGTATATGCTTCCTGGGGCAGGGTATATAAGGCTCCAACCGCTGATGACCTGTACTACCGGAATGATATCTATCAGTATTATGGGAACCCAAATCTAAAACCGGAAAGTGGCTATACAGAAACTTTAGGCATAAACCATAAACTGGACGCTAAGACCAACATCCAGGCAAGTGTATTCCAAAGCGAAATCCATGATGCCATTCGTTGGGGAGATAACTATCCCTGCTACGTAGAGAATCTTAACCGGGAAAAAAAGCGTGGCTTTGAGATATCTTTCCAAAAAAAAGCGGATTCGGTATGGAGCTATGATGCGGGTTATTCCTATATCAAATGCGAGATGGATGAGAATAAAGGAGCAGGCATGGTGCTGGAGCCGAAAAATACGCAGCCTAATGGGTATCGTTTTGGTCTGCACTATAATAAGGGGGCATGGAAATCAAATTTGTCGGGCACGATTGGCAGCGGTTTGAATACGACATATTTTACGACACGCAGCTATGCGGTATTCGACTTTAATATCAGCTGTGCTATTAATAAGCAGACAACAGCTTATTTTAAGGTGAATAATCTCACGAACCAGGAATATTCTGCCTATGGAAATAGTGTCAGTGCATATGGTACAATACATTATCCGGCACCGGGACGTTTCTTCCAGGTTGGTGTTACCTATAGTTTCTAAGAAGAAATCAGAGAGCGATAAAAGCTATAAACTGAATTGGTATTGCATATTGTGGAGGCCTTATAGGCCTGATGGATGGTGAAAGAAGAATGCGAAATGAGGAAATCCTTGCAGTCAAAAATCTGGCAGCCGGCTATGGCAGCCGGCATATTTTGAAGGACATCTCTTTTTCGGTTGGGCAGGGTGAAATGATTGGGTTGATCGGTGCGAATGGTGCAGGAAAAAGTACGCTGTTGAAAACACTGCGCGGTATTCTGCCGCTGCTGGAGGGGAAAATCCTTTTGAAGGGTCGGGATATATATGCATTGCCTGCACGTAAGTTCGCCCGTGAGGTCGCTTATCTGCAGCAGCATGTAGAGGTTGCGTTTGGCTATACGGCTCGTGAGATCGTCATGGCAGGCCGCTATCCTTATCTTCGTTGGTGGGAACGGGAGAATGCGGCAGATGAGGAAATCGTAGACGCATGTATGGAATATGCGGGAGTTTCTGAGCTTGCCGGGCAGACCATGTATGCCATTTCCGGCGGCCAGCGTCAGCGTGTGCTGCTGGCCAAAGTTCTGGCACAGCAGACACCCATACTCTTTCTTGATGAGCCTGCTACAGGGCTGGATGTTTTTTATCAGGAGGAGATATTCCGTTTTTGCCGGGAGCTTTGCGCAGCTGGCAAGACCGTGCTCATGGTTGTACATGAGCTGAGCCTGGCAGCAAGGTTCTGTTCACGTTTGCTGCTTGTAGGACAAGGGCATATTTTGGCAGACGGAACAGCGGATAAAGTACTGACAGCGGAAAATCTTACACAAGCCTATGCTACAGATGTTCAGGTTGTCAAAAATCCGCTGACGGGCCATACGGAGGTATTTACTATGCCTGAGAAAAGCGACAGACGCAAGGACAGGCTGCTGGGGATCATTCTGGATGGCACATTGTCGGCGGGAACGGCCGCAAATCAGGCAGAACTGAGAAAATACGGCAGTGCATGAGGAATGGAGAAGCATAATGAAGCACAAAAGGTATCAGTCAGGATTTTTCCTTGTAATAATGGTCATTGTTTTTTTTGCTGTTTCGCTGTTGTCGCTTTCCTGGGGACAGATCGATATTCCATTCATGCATGTGCTGGCAGCTTTTGCCCATGAGCTCGGACTGCCGATTTTGGCGAATGTAACGGTGACGCCTGAACAGCAGGCAGTGCTCTGGCATATACGTATGCCGCGCACCATCGTGGGACTTATGGTTGGGGCCGGGTTGGGAGCTTCTGGCGCGGTCATGCAGGGGATTTTCAGCAATCCGTTGGCGGATCCGGGGATTATTGGCGTATCAAGCGGTGCAGCGGTGGGCGCAGTACTTGCGATTGCGTTGGGGCTTAGCGAAATCAGCATGTTTTATATGCCAGTATTTGCCTTCCTGGGTTCTCTGCTGGCAGTTACCCTGACTGTATCGCTTGCTATGCGGCATGGGAAGATCCCGGTTATGACCCTGCTGCTGTCCGGAGTGGTTGTAGGTATGCTGCTCGGCGCTGTTACGGCGGCAATCCTTACCGTCATCAATGAGCAGAAGCTGCAACAATATTTGTTTTGGACAATTGGCGGGCTCGACTATCGGCGATGGGAACATGTATTTCTCGGCATCGGACCGATTTTGGGCGGCATTGGCATTATGCTGCTTATGGCACGTCATCTGAACATTCTGGTGCTTGGCGATATTGAGGCCAGGGCGGTGGGGATGCCGGTCGGTACCTATCGGCTGTTTTTGCTGGCAGTTGCATCCATGACAACGGCTACCGGTGTGTGCATCAGCGGCAATATTGGTTTTGTCGGACTTGTTGTGCCGCATATGATGCGGATGCTTGTGGGACCGGATCACAGGCAGCTGCTTCCTGCGAGTGTATTGGCCGGTGGCGCTTTTTTGGTCTTCTGCGATACGGTTGGCCGCATCATTGTACCACCGCTGGAGGTGCGTGTCGGCATAATGACCGCTTTTTTGGGGACACCGTATTTCCTTTATCTGTTGCGCAGAACCAGGCGCTTGGAACGTTAACGCTGTGAGATGAAGATTATGCGGCGATTTATGCCTGGTATAAATATTTATTTTTAAGAAATAGTAGGAGGAAGTTTTTATGGATTCAATCATGACGGGTGTAGAATTTTTCCATAAGGGCGGCTTTGTTATGTACATACTGCTGCTCTGCTCCATGTTTGTTGTGGCAATCGGTATCGAGCGTGCAATGTATTTCAGGCGGGTCGATACGGGCCGGGCCTTTGCACGTGATTTTTATATGCTTATGGCCAACCATAAGCTTGCTGATGCTGCTGTGCTTGCTCAAAATGCCAAGGGAGCCTTGGCGGACATTCTTTATACGGCTATGCAGAAATGCAGCAGTAAGGATGCAACCCGGGTCTCATCGTATATGGAAATACAGTCCGGTATTGAACTGTCCAAGCTGCGTATGCGGCTCTACTATCTGAGTGTCATCGTTACCATGGCGCCTTTGCTTGGTTTGCTCGGCACAATCAGTGGCATGATTTCGGCATTTAGCGTATTCAATCTGGAATCGGGGCAGGCAGCAGCTATAACGGGCGGAGTCGGAGAGGCGCTTATCGCTACGGCCATGGGACTTTGTGTGGCCATCATATCCCTTGGTGTCCATGCGTATTTTACACAACGTATCGAAAATATCGTCACGGATATGGAGCAGTGCTTCTCCTTGGTTGAAACGGAACAGGACGACATTGCCAGAGCTGTCGGCCAGATGGATAATAAGGAGTTCGCGGGAGCAGTTCCTGAGGGGCAGGTGCTTTGAGATGAGGATACGTGACAGGCGCAGCTTTGCCAAGCCGGAGGTCATGATTATTCCGATGATCGATATTATGTTTTTTCTGCTCGTGTTTTTTATGTTGAGCACACTTTATATGGTGAACCTGAAAACAGTGGATGTGAATATACCGAAGGCCGCGCATGCCGAAACGCAGATGAACGTGACATATCTGGTAACAATGAAAAAAGAGGGAACGCTTTGGCTGGAGGATAAGCAGATCACAGAAAAGGAGCTTATAACGAAAGCCGGAGAGGAAAATAAAAAAAATCCAAAATTTTCGGTTGTCGTGCGTGCGGATCAGGAGATCGATTATGGCATGGTGCTCGGCCTGCTTGATAAATTCAAGGGCGCGGGCATTACGCGCTTTGGTCTCGCGGCGGATTCCGGGAGGTAGTGACGATGATAGAAGAGCAGAAACGCAAATTTAAAGCCACTGGTTTTTCCCTCCTGTTGCATTTGCTTGTTTTTGCGGCAATTGCCACGACAGGTTTATTTGCGCAGGTTTCCGCCGATGAGAAAAAGCCAGTTGATGTTGCTGTCTATGACATGGATGCGGGAGATGCTGGCGGAGGACACAGCAACAGCACTGCCGCTGCTGCTGCGCCTTCTGCCGGAGATATTGTCTTTGAGAAAAGGGTACAAGTACCGCAAATTACTGAGGCGTATACCGAAACACCGGAAAAACAGCAGGAATACAAGAAAAATCATCAGGACAAAGCAGAAAATCCGGCTGTAAATGCATCAACAGGTGCGGGATCTGCGGCTTTATCTGCAGGCAGCGGACAAAGCAGTGGAAGTGACGGCAGTGTTCCCGGAGCCGGGATGGGAACCGGCAACGGACAGGTAAGTGGACAGGGGAATGGTGACGGCCGCGATGCAGCAGCCGCACAGCGTCCGAAGACACCGCCCCAACTCATTTCTGCGCCAGCCCCAACGTATCCTGAGAGCCTGCGGCAGCAGAATGCGGAAGGCACGGTACGTGTGCGCATGCTGGTGGGGACAGACGGCGGCGTGGAGAGTGCTGAGGTTGTTGAATCCTCGGGGTATGGAGAGATGGATGCAGCGGCGCTCAACGCAGCCTATGGGTACCATTTTTCACCGGCGCTCAATGTATATGGCGAGGCGGTTCCATGTCATACTACGCGCCGGATTCATTTTGATTTGCGATAGGAGAATGTTTATGCTGGAGCTTGTAAACTTATCCAATGCGTCCTTTGATGTTGAGAATCTTCTGCAGGGCAGCCGGGAGCGGCTGGACAGGATTCTTTGTGACTGTGGTCTTGACGGCATTGAATTTATGAATTGTGCTCCCTGGGACCGCAGAATTTTTCCGGAACTCTATATAAAAGGCGTCCATCTGCGTTTCTGGCCCAACTGGCTTGACTTTTGGCGGGGTGAGCGGCAAGCTTTGTTTGCGGAATATGGAAACAAGCAAAAAATTGTTGCAGCCTATGGGGCAACACGCGGAGAATGGCTTGAGACCTGGCGGGAAAATATCCGGCAGGCTGCTGCCTGCAATCCGCACTATGTCGTGTTTCATGTAGCGAATGCGCGTACATCTGAGATGTATATCAGACGCTTTGCCTATACGGACCGGGAAGTTATACTGGCGACCATTGAGCTTGTGAATGAAATCATAGGAGACTTGCCGGATAACTGCTGGCTGCTTTTCGAAAATCTCTGGTGGCCGGGTCTTACTTTTTTGGAGCCGAAGCTGGCAGAGACTCTTCTGGAAGGTATCAGACATAAGAAAACAGGCTTCATGCTTGATACAGGACATCTCATGAATACGAACTATGGTTTGCGCAGCGAGGAAGAGGCTGTACGATATATTTTGTCCGTTACAGACAAAATGGGGAGCCTGCGCCGCCGCATACTTGGTCTGCATCTGCACTGCTCATTGCCGGGATCTTTTGCGCCGCATATGCGGGCTGTACATATGCAGGATGTGCCGCGTCCGCTTTCCTGGCAGGAAAGTATGGACTATGTGATGCAGATAGACCGGCATCAGCCATTTCGCACACCAGATGTACGCCATCTTGTACAGGCACTGCATCCGCAGTACCTTGTACATGAATTCATTCAGGATTCATGGGAGGACTGGATAAGTAAAATCAATATCCAACGCTGTGCATTGAGCTGAAGAGGCAGCAAGGATGGAACTGTTTGTGATTTGTGCAAAATGTCAAACATGGGCGGCGTAATAAACGAAAGCAATATCGCGGCAATGGAAACGGAACACTGTGATGATGAACGGCGATTCCGTACGATGCTTTACCAATTCATTATAGGCTGAGCTTTACACATAGGTTTTAGATGTTTTCCGGCATCGCTTGGGCGATGCCTTTTCTATTTCATAAAAATATGAGACAATAGAAAGCGTTGAAGCGGATGATAAATCCACGCGCACAGCGCCAGGAAGAAACAGGCAAAATGAGGTGATTCGGTGATTCGTGTTGAGTCGCTGGTAAAAAAATTCCAATACCGGAATAAAAATAATAAAATAGTATGGAGGACTGCGGTAGATGGTCTGACACTCGATATCAGGCAGGGTGAGGTGTTTGGGCTTCTGGGACCGAACGGTGCAGGTAAGACTACCACGATTCGTATGCTTACGATGCTTACGGAACCAACCTCCGGAGAAATTTTCTATGATAATACGCCAATCCGGGGGCATGAGCAGGAGATGAAGCAGCTTATAGGCGTAGTTCCGCAGCACATTAATTTTGATCAGGATCTCACAGTAGGAGAGAATCTTGAGCTGCATGCGCGTTTGCATCATATGGGGCGTGTTGAGCGGCATAGACGTATCGAAGAGCTGCTTGCATATGTGGAGCTCGCGGATTTGGTAAATGCCAATGTGCGAGAACTGTCGGGCGGGATGAAGCGCCGCCTGCTCATTGCACGTGCGCTTATCCACCATCCACGAATCCTTTTTCTCGATGAGCCGACGGTCGCGCTTGATCCGCAGGTGCGCCGCCGTATCTGGGAGCTTATCCGGCAACTTGCACGGGAACAGGTCACCGTACTTTTGACCACGCACTATATCGAGGAAGCGGAGACTCTCTGTGAACGCGTTGCCATACTTAATAAAGGCAGGCTGATCGGACTTGATACGCCGCAGGCTTTTTGTGAACAGATGGGGCGTTACACGGTCGAATGGGACGCTGTGGATGCCCGTGAATACCGTTTTTTTGATACGCGCCGTGAGGCAGCAGACTTTATGGCAGAGCTTGGCGGCAGTGCTTCTATACGGCGTTCAAATCTTGAGGATGTATTTATTGAGCTCACAGGACGAAGGGAGGGACTTTGATGCTGTATGATATCTGGACGGTATTCTGGCGTGACTGGCTTGTACTGAAGCGTCGTATGCCCCGCTTCATATTAAGCCGGATGGTAGCTCCGATGCTTTATCTTGTGGCATTCGGCTGGGGGCTGGGACGCAGCATACAGGTTATAGGAGGTTCCTATATTGATTTTCTTGTACCGGGCATACTGGCGCTGAATTCCATGAATATCAGCTTCAACAGCGTGACGCCTGTACATGCAGAACGTATCTATCATAAGAGCCTCGAGGAATATCTTGTAGCGCCTATCTGTCCATATTCTGTGGTCATTGGCAAGGTACTGGCAGCTGTCTTGCGAGGACTTATATCTTCATCGATTATTGTAGTGCTTGCCTGGCTTTTTGGGGCGCATTTTATCATAACACCGCTTTTTTTACTGGTGCTGATACTGAACTGTGTTATTTTTGCTGAAATTGGTTTTTTTGCTGCCATGACCATCGCGTCATTTGAAGAAATGGGGCAGGTCAATACCTATATTTTGCTGCCTATGTCCTTTTTGTGCGGCACGTTTTTTTCTACGGGCACCTTGCCGGATGCCGTACGCTGGTTTATCGAGCTTTTGCCGTTAACACATACCAGTTATCTGCTGCGCGGCATCAGCAGCGGTGCAGATATTGCGCTGAGTTCGGTTTTGGTGCTGGTATTTTATAGCCTGCTTTGCTTTTTCTTTAGCAGTCGGGTGTTTTTGCGGCTGAGTAAATAAGACCTATTTCGCTGTAGCAGAAACTGGTATTTTAGCCGCAAATATGGTAATATGATATTAATTAAGAAAATTACTATTTAGGAAGGTGCGGTCATGGAGAAAAGTACGGAGCAGGAAAATGACACGCTGGACAAGTGTCTGGCGATACTCCGTAAACAGGGATATAAGATTACGCCGCAGCGCCGGGCGGTGTTGGCGGCTTTTGGAAGCTGCGGACGGTTTGCCACGGTACAGCAGCTTTTGGAGGTTGTACGCAGGACACAGCCAGACGTCTCGCTTGATACGATTTATCGCAATCTCACGCTGCTTGCAGAGTTGGGAATCGTGCATGAGGTGCATCGTCCGTCGGGCAATGCCTTTGAAGTCGTTGCGCCAGGCCATCATCACCATCATCTTGTATGTACAGAATGTGGCAAAACAGAATGTATTAATATTTGTCCTATGAACAAGCTATATGAGAAGGAAGCGGATAAGCGTGGTTTCTTTGTAACGGGACATGTGTTTGAGGTTTACGGACTTTGTGCCTCCTGCCGCTCCCGGTTATTGAAGAAATAGAAAGGTTGGTTCTTCTTGTTTAAGAAAATATTGCATCATCGTGCAGCCTCTGCTGAGGACTGTGCCGGTCTCTGCTGTACGAAAATCGAGGATTTTTCCGTGAAGATCGGACGGACGGATATCTTTTCTCATGTGAACCTGCATATCCACTGCGGACAGCTCACAGCAATTATAGGTCCGAATGGTGCCGGAAAGAGTACGCTGCTACGTGCCATTCTTGGTGAAGTAAGCCATACGGGCACCCTGCACTATGTTGATGCGAAGGGAAAGCATACAGGCCATCCTATTTTGGGATACGTGCCGCAGTATTTGCGATTTGATGTGAGCTCACCCACGAGCGTTATGGATATCTTTATGGCGTGTCTGTCCACCAGACCGGTATGGCTCTGCTCCTCGAAAAATATGCGTTCGCGCGTGTTGAAAAATCTGACGCGCGTAAAGTCTGAACATCTTATTGACCGCCGCCTGGGAGCTTTGTCCGGCGGTGAGCTGCAACGTGTGCTATTGGCGCTGGCTTTGGATCCAATCCCGGATTTACTGCTGCTTGATGAACCGGTATCCGGTGTGGATCAAAATGGATTAGAACTTTTTTATGAAATCGTTGCGGATTTGCGAGCAAAGGAAGATATGGCAATCATACTGATTTCGCACGATCTGAATCTTGTCGCCAGGCATGCAGACAAGGTTGTATTATTAAATAAAAAAGTAATAGTGAGCGGTACACCACAGGAGGTTTTCTCGGATGAACGCACCAGAGAAATTTTTGGCATGCTGGCGGGCGTTTCAACAGAAAGCGGGGTGAAGGCATGATGGAATCCGTTTATACTGTTTTGAGCATACTGTTGCCGTTTGAGTGGATGGACCATGTTTTCATGAAAAATGCTTTTTTGGCTGTACTGCTGGTGACACCGCTTTTTGGCCTTTTAAGCACGATGGTCGTTTCGAATCGCATGGCGTTTTTTTCCGATTCCCTGGGACATGGAGCTTTTACGGGAATTGCCATCGGCGTTCTTTTAGGTTCTGTATCACCGCTTTTGTCGCTGGTGATTTTTTCCGTGCTGTTTTCCCTGGTGATTACGTATATCAAAAGCAAGAGCAGTGCTTCTACGGATACGATTATCGGCGTGTTCTCGTCGACAGCTATAGCGGTTGGCCTTATGATCATGTCCTATGGGGGCGGCTTCAATAAATTTGCAGCGTATATGATTGGTGATCTGCTGAGTATTACGCCGGAGGATATCATTGCCCTTTGCGGCGTCTTTATAGGTGTGCTTGTGCTTTGGGCGGTTATTTTTAATCGGCTGCTGGTATTGTCCATCAACGCCTCGTTTGCACGCAGCCGAGGGATACCTGTGTTATGGATTGAGAGCTGTTTCGCGGCGGCCCTGGCGGTAATCGTAGCTGTGAGTATCCAGTGGGTGGGCCTGCTTATTATCAATTCATTGCTCGTCCTGCCGGCTGCGGCTGCGCGCAATATCACCAATGATGTCAAGCACTATCATCTGGCATCTGTGTGTACAGCGATGTTTTCCGGTTTTATCGG
Source organism: Megamonas sp. UBA1796 (assembly GCA_002319795.1). Taxonomy (GTDB): domain Bacteria; phylum Bacillota; class Negativicutes; order Selenomonadales; family Selenomonadaceae; genus UBA1796. Next base: position 3,903 of record DCFU01000027.1, on the reverse strand, counting down.
ACTCATATTGTCCTATTATTTCAATATGGCGGCGGGTGCGACGATTGTGGTACTATCGGCAGTTATTTTCTTTATGACTTTATTGGTAAAATCTTATTGTGTGCGTTGAGAAATCGCTGCTGGTTGTTGGCCGGCAGCGATTTTTTCCGGATTGCAGGTTGCTATTGATATGAATTTGGTTTTAAAAGTCGAAAAAGATGGTATGCGCGGGAAAATGGATGAAAATTTATGTGTGTATATATAAAATTATTATAAAGACGGGAATTCATACTAATATAGTACAAAAATGAAGGAAAACAGCAGTTTATTTATTACTGGAAAAGTATATAATTTAAGATTGTCCAGATAAAAATTTTATAAAATACATAGGCTTAATTCGTATGAAGCGGAGGAACCAATTTCATGGGGTTAATTTTGATTCGTCAAAAGGAATGTTTACTCTTGACATTCTACCCGTCAGCTAACTTCGTCGGCTAAAATAAGGGGGAGCAGATCACCTCACGGTCTTTTTTTGTGCCTGAAAATAGGTTTTGTCTATTGTATTTTAAAAGGTGGTTTTAAATATGCAGTTTCATATACGGCGTCTTCTTATCGGCAAGCCTTTGCATAATGATGAGCTGGAGCGCGAACAATTACCCAAGTGGAAGGCTTTGTCAATATTTTCATCCGACGCGTTGTCTTCTGTGGCTTATGGGCCGGAGCAGATAATGCTGACTCTTGTGGGCGCTTCCGGCATGCTCCTTTACGGCTATATGGTGCCGGTCGCACTGGCAATCTTTATCTTGCTTGGCATGGTTACATTGTCTTATGTGCAGGTAGCCCGGGCGAATCCGGAAGGTGGAGGTGCCTATGCAGTAGCCAAGAAGAACCTCGGCGTAATGCCTTCGCTGGTGGTGGCAGGTGCAATATTTGCAGATTATGTGCTGACGGCTGCGGTAAGTGTATCAGCGGGCACGGACGCGATTGTTTCCGCATTTCCGGTTTTATACGGGCATGAGGTTTCTATTGATATATTTGTACTGCTTGTGGTACTTATGCTTATCAATATGCGTGGCGTGAGTGAATCTGCGGATTTTTTCGTATTGCCAACCTATGCGTTTTTGTTCGGCATCATATGTCTTGTTATTGTGGGTGTATATGATGCGTTTTTTTTCACGCAGGAAATGATACCAACCGTTTCTGCGCAGAAGCAGCCCTTGGACTGGGCGGTGCTTTTCCTCGTTTTGCGCGCTTTTGCCAATGGCTGCAGTTCCATGACAGGTGTGGAAGCCATCGCGGGCAGTGTCCCGATGTTCAAGGCTCCCTCAGCACGCAATGCAGTAGCCACGACCTATTGGATGGCAGGGCTTTTGGGATTCATGTTCCTGGGCATATCGTTTTTGATTATCCACTATCATATCATGCCGGCGTCAGGTAATACTGCATTGGCACAGCTTGTGGAAAATGTATTTGGCCGGGGTGCTGTGTTCTATTATATACAAATTACGACTATGCTGGTGTTGTATCTTGCGGCAAATACTGCTTACAACGGACTGCCGGTGCTTATGTCGATTATCGCGCAGGATGGTTATATGCCGCGTTACCTGGCAACACGAGGCGAGCGGCTTACCTATTCTAATGGAATAATTCTGCTTACGCTTGCGGCGGCCGTGCTGCTGATTATTTTTGACGGTAATATCGAGCACCTTATTTCATTGTATGCGATTGGTGTTTTCATTTCCTTTACGATTGCGCAGGCAAGTATGGTGGTGCATTGGTACAGGGAACGTGGGCGCAGCTGGCACATCAGGGCTCTTTTGAATGGGCTTGGTGCGTTGACTACAGGCGTTGTAGTAACCATTATTACTATAACAAAATTTATTTATGGAGCCTGGGCCATTATCATTTTCATTCCGGCGATGATTTTTGTTTTCAAGGCTATCCGCAGCCATTATGATGATGTGGCGAAGCAGCTGCAGATGCCTCTGGGCCCTTGTCGCCCACGCGATGTTATTTTGTCGGTACGGGCCCGGCACCAGGTCATTGTGCCGGTATCTTCGCCTACGCGGGTTGTGTATGAAACCATCCGGTATGCTAAAAGCATCAGCGATAATGTTGTGGCGGTCAATATATGTCCGGATGAGGAAACCGGACGCAAGGTACGTCAAAAATGGGAGGAATGGAATCCTGACGTAGAGCTGGTTACGATTTATTCCCCTTACAGGCTGCTCCGTCATCCACTTATGGAATTTATTAACCAGCGTGTCCATAGCGTGCATCCGGAAGACTATGTTACGGTGCTGATCCCGGAATTTGAACCGAAAAAGTGGTGGCAGCGTTTCCTGCACAACCAGTCTGGTTGGCTGTTGCGGACCAATCTTATTTTGTCCAAGAAACATATCATTGTTGCTACGGTTCCATTTCATTTGCACTGATCGTATTTCTATTCAAAGCATTTACATAAAAACATTGCAATTGTCTTGACAGATGTATATAATAAAAAAGAACAAAATTTACTGTAAAGACAGGTGTAGATGCAATGGAACTGATTCGACGTTTGGAAAAAATACCGGTGGGCAGCTTTCATTATAAGTTGCTCATCATTACGGGAATGGGCTGGATGTTTGATGCCATGGATACCGGCATTATTGCCTTTGTGCTGCCGACGCTTGCCAAGGCATGGGATCTTACTACACAAGAGATGGGATTTATAGGCAGCATAGGACTTGTTGGCATGGCTGTGGGAGCTGTGCTGGCGGGCGAGCTGGCAGATCGTTTTGGCAGAAAGCGCATGTTCATGGCAACGTTAGTATTATATTCTGTCGCTACGGGGCTTTGCAGCATTGCCTGGAGTTTTAGTTCGCTGCTGTTTTTCCGGTTTCTCGTGGGCTTTGGTCTTGGAGGGCAGCTGCCCGTTGCGGTGACTCTTGTCACCGAATATGCCCCGCCTGCAGTGCGCGGTCGATTCATTGTGCTTTTGGAAAGTTTTTGGGGGGTAGGCTGGCTGTTGGCAGCGCTTATTGCTTATATGGTCATCCCGCGTTTCGGCTGGCATGCGGCGTTTATACTGGGGGCACTTCCGGCACTTTATGTATTTTATATTTTTCATTGGATACCGGAATCTGTACGTTATTTATTGAATAAAGGAAAGCTGCGGGAGGCAGAAGACATTGTATGCCGTATCGAAAAAGACTGTGGCGTTGTCCCGGCAGCAGCTGTTGCCGCGGAGCCTCAAACTTCGGATTTTGTGACGGAAGCTTCTTGCGGCAGAGTATCCTTTCGTGAGCTTTTACAGCCGGAATTTATAAAGCGTACGCTGATGCTTTGGTGTCTTTGGTTCGGCATTGTGTACTCTTATTACGGCATATTTACCTGGCTGCCGTCGCTGATGGTCACGCATGGTTTTACGCAGATTAAGAGTTTTGAATATGTCATGCTTATGACACTCGCACAGCTCCCTGGTTATATTGCGGCCGCCTACTGTGTGGAGCGGTTTGGCCGTAAGCCTACGCTCGTGGGATTCCTAGTGAGCTGTGCGGTCTGCGCATATTTCTTCGGGCAGGGCGGCAGTGTGGCTACAGTGCTTGCCTGGGGCTGCGGCATGTCCTTTTTCAATCTGGGGGCCTGGGGTGTTGTCTACAGCTATACGCCAGAACTTTATCCTACCCGCATTCGCGCGATAGGTTCCGGTTGGGCGGCAGCTGTTGGCAGGACTGGAGGCATCCTTGCTCCGACGCTTGTTGGTATTATGCTCGCCAAGCAAAGCGGGTTTGGAGATATTTTTCTCATGTTTACAGGGGTCATGGTAGGTGTGGCACTTGTCGTTGCTGTATTTGGGCCCGAGACCCAGGGCTTGCGGCTTGATGAAATCAGTAAGGCGTAAATGATTGGCTAAAAGTAAAAGGGGCTGTGAAATAACTCCCC
>DCFU01000051.1 GCA_002319795.1 Megamonas sp. UBA1796 | reverse complement strand
TTGGGATTTGTGCAGTACACATTAATTATTCCGGCTTGAAATACACTGCAACTTTTGTGCCGCTATCAGCAAGTGTATTCGGCGGTAAACTTTGTTGCTCCGCCCGGCCCGAACCGTTTTGCTCCAGTACCAGCCCTGCATCGGCCAAAGCCTCTTCCGCCTGTTCTGTATCTTTTCCCTTTACATCCGGAACCACGACCTTGCTGTTTGTATCTCCATTCCAGGTTGGCTTCAGCATCGCCGTTCCTATCGAAGCATTTTGATTTTTGTTCATATCAGCAAACGGATCACTGGAAGGCTCAATATGCAAATAGCGGAAAAGCTGTGCAAAAATCTCACCGGCTACCGGTGCAGCAATCTGACCACCATAAAAATTGCCGCCGGATGGATCATCTATCATCACCAGCACCGTAATCTGCGGATCCTCTACAGGCGCAAATCCGCAAAAGGACGCGATATATCTTCCGTCCATATAACCTGCACCATCCGTGCGGATTTTCTGCGCCGTTCCCGTTTTACCAGCTATCCGGTACCCCTTGACCGCTGCCTTTGTGCCACCGCCTCCGGCAACAACCTGTTCAAGGAGACCCATCAGTGTTTTATCCGTAGCCGACTCAATGGTACGACGCACTTCTTCCCGCTTTGTCTCCTGATAAACAGTGCCATCCGCATTCTTTATATCTTTTATGATATGCGGCTTCAAAAGAACTCCATCATTGGCGATAGCCGACATTGCCGTTACAAGCTGCAGCGGCGTTACCGCAATACTCTGCCCGATAGCCATAGTCGCTATATCTGAATCACGCATATCCTGCGGATCAAAGAGAATTCCCTTCTCCTCTCCCGGCAGCTCTATGCCGGTATATTGGCCAAAACCAAAAAGCTCTGCGTACTTTGTCATCTTTTCTGCTCCCAAATGCAGGCCAACCTGCGCAAAACCTGTATTAATTGATTGCTTTACAACATCCGCAAAGGTTACGGTACCAAAACTTTCACCACTCCAATTCTGGATACGTCGCCCTGAGACCATAATATAGCCCGGATCCACGAAAACCTGATTGGGCGTAACAACTTTTTCCTGCAGGGCTCCGGCTGCCACCACCGCCTTAAAAGTCGAGCCTGGTTCATAAATAAAAGAAACCGTCTTGTTTTTCCAAAGTTCCGGATTATAATCAGCAAATTTATTGGGGTTATAAGAAGGACGTGACGCCATAGCGAGGACATCTCCTGTACGTGGATCCATCACAACGGCCGTGATTGCGTGCGGAGATGTCGTTGCCATAGCTTTGTCCAAAGCCTGTTCGACAATGAACTGTACCGTACTATCCAAAGTAAGCTCTATCGTTTTGCAGCGATCTCCCTGATAACGTTTACGCGAAAAAATCGAATCGAAAATCGGGCGGTTTTTCGTATCCGTAAGTACAAAGGACGATGTCTCCGCTCCCTTGATGAGCCCGTCACAAGCCTGTTCTATCCCATCAAGTCCCGTATCATCGGTACCTACAAACCCCAGCACATTAGCCGCAAGCATATCATTTGGATAATAGCGCTTCGCCTCATCGACAAAACCCAGACAATCCCCGTAATTCTGCTCTTTCATCAGCTTCTTTACCGCATCCGCTTCTTCCGGTTCAAGACGCCGCTTGACCCATATAAAACCGCCTCCCTGCGCAATATCATCTTTTATTTTTTGTTCTGGAAGGTCAAGCAATGATGCAAGATCCGCAGCCATCGCATCAACATCCTTCACATGGTTTGGATCTATATAAAGTGACTTCGTCATCATACTCACAGCCAGCTCCCGGCCATTCCTATCAACAATTGCCCCACGCGGTGACTGCATGACTTTTTCTTCACCCGTCTGGTTCAGCAGCCGTTCCGCCATGCTTTTCCCCTCTATGAGCTGAACCCAGCCATAACGTATTACCAGCACCAACATAAGCATCCATACAAAAATGACTACCCAGCCTATATTTTCTTGTATTTTCTTATACTTTCTGTACATTCCCGCTAATCACCCCAAAATCCCGGATTTCTTCTCCATCTATTGTACATGCTACCGAACTTCTGTGCAAATATTAAGTGCCCAGCCAAAAAGTATTACACAGGACAGTAATAAATTGCTATAATAAAATTATCTTTCAGAATTATAAAGGATGGCGGTACACATTATGGACGATATTGACAAAAAAATATTACGCAGACTGCAGGAAAATGCCCGCATCACAATTTCCGATCTCAGCTCGGAAATTGCACTTTCTATGCCTGCCATAAGCGAACGGCTCAAAAAGCTGGAGGCTTCGGGCGTCATCCAGCAATATACAGTTATACTCGATCCACTGAAGCTCAACAAACATTTGATGTCTCTCATGTTCATCCGCTTTGATAATCCGGGGCATGGTGACGCTTTTTCAGATTTTGTAAAAAATGAAGCAGAAATAAAGGAGTGCTTTTATATTACTGGTGATTTCGACTATTCCCTCAAAATCATCACGGAAAATACACGAACACTGGAAAAGCTCCTCACGCGCATCAAAAACCAGCCCGGCATTGTAAAAACACAGACAATCGTAGTCCTCTCAACGATTACGGACAGTCCCTCTATTTTGCCCGACTGAAGTTTAGATATCTCAGCAGCAAGCAGGTTACCGCCTGTCGGCTTTTTATAGCTGGATATGCTTCCGGTCATGTACAAAATCTGCTAAAGCACGCTCCGCCAGTTCTTCCAATTGCATACGGTTCCTTGTCATAAAAGCAAGCGCCGAAGTATTGAACCGGAGCACCTGCTCCTGGCAGGAAAAGCCGTAAACCATATAAAGTAAGCCCTCACAAATCACACCAACAGCATTCTTTTGCCACTCCCTGCCAATCTCGCTATCCAGCTTTGTCCTGACAGCCAAAGAAAGCTTGGCTATATCCATTTCATAAGAGGTCATATAGCTTCGCACGCATCTGGCTGCAGCTTCCGGAGCATCAATATAATACTCCGGATAACGCAGCACTGCTGCCCAGTACAGCTCTGTAAATGTTCTGCAAACAGAAGCGAAACTTAATTCCGGCTGCATTCCCTGGCTTGCTTGCTCCAAGGAAGCGAGCATGGCCCGAAGAGATATAAACTCATAGCTTGTCCTTGCCAATTTTTTTTCCAGCAGATGCCGAAACGCGCTCCATAGCTCCTCGTCCGTATGTGGTGCCCTGCTGCATACCGGCTTCCGTGAAGTAAAACCAAACATCACACCCTGCCTCCTCTTCTCTTCCCCTTAATTTTTCCATTTTCTCCCAAGAACAGGGAATTTATAGGCCTTGCACCATGCTATAAGCTCCCGCACATCTTCCCCTGCACAAAAAAGCTTACAATTGCTTTCTGGCATAAATCCTTCACGAACCGCTGCCTGTAGCAAGGCAATTGCCGGATCATAAAAATGGTTGATATTAAGGATAGCAATCGGCTTTTTTTGCAAGCCAAGCTGCGCCAGGCTCAAAATCTCAAAGAGTTCTTCAAAGGTTCCCACACCACCAGGCAGCGCGAGGAAACCATCCGAAAGCTGCTCCATAATTTTTTTGCGTTCATGAATGTCCGGAGCTTCGACAAAAGTATAGTTAGTATTTCCCTGTAAAGCGAATTCCCGGGGGAACAGTCCCTTCGGCACCACCCCGGTAACATGACCGCCGCACTTCAAAAGTGCCTGGGCGACCGTTCCCATCAAACCAATATTCGATCCACCATAAACAAGTTCTATATTTTCGTTTGCCAGGCAAGCTGCCAGCTGTACGGCACTTTCTTTATAGATAGGCTTATCTCCATAATTAGAGCCGCAAAATACACATAATTTTTTTAACATGATGATTTCCTCCCTATGGCAACATATTTGATTTACTCTCCTTATCCTAACAGATTTCCCTTTGTCTGTCAGCGATAAAAAAGGATTTCTGCCTGCCGCAGCACCAACATGCAAAGCAACGCTCACCCAATATGAGCCTGGCACTTCAATCCGGAATACTTTACCAGATATGCTATAATAAAAACGAATCATTGTTTAGGAGGATATTAACATGAAACAAAGTGATTTCCATAAGCTTGTCCATCTGGTACTGGACAGTCCGTTAAAGCCGCCAGCGAATCTTTTTATCAAGGGTTTCGATGACTGGCATGCCCGTGCACGTCTCGCACATTTCCTCGCTATGCCGCAATTGGATCAAAACGATACGGCTATCGAACTTTTTCGTTCCATTATAGAAACCGATTTTGATGAAGAAAATCCGGAAGATGTCGAAGAAAGGGCCTTTGCTCTGCAAAAGCTCAGTTCCACGGAACGCAGCCAAAAACAGTATGAAGATGCACTGCGCCATATTGACCTTGCCGTCGAGCTCGCAGAATCCACGGATTTTCTTTATAAATATATATTACGCGGTGAGCTCTGGGCCGACCGTTGGAACACGATGCATTTGCTTGGGCAGACCAACGAAGCTGAGGCTGAAACCGACGAACGCATTGCCGCCTATGAGGACCTCCCTATCCAGCACAACAGCTATCTCTATTATGGCTACCGCTTCAAGGCACAGCTGGCCGCCGAACGCGGCGTAACATTGGTTGCCAAAGATTACATGCATATGGCACTGAAATTCATGGAGGTGCCCGACGAATATCGTCCCGCACTGAACGAAGCCTTTGCTGCCAAGCACGACAACGCCTCATGGATTTTGAACCGTATCGATCACGCGACACCGAATCCGGACCGGATTCATTGGGACATATGAAAAAAAACTGTTGCCTGTGGAAAAATTCCACAAGGCAACAGTCTTTTTTATTTGCGTTGCGCTGTAAAAAAACGTTTCATAACAGCTGCACAGTCATCTTCAAGAACCCCCGCAGTGACAGCCATCCTGTGATTAAGTGCCGGATAATTGACGATATTGAAAAGTGATTCCACCGCGCCAGCCTTTGCATCCGGGCAGCCATAAACCACACGTTTCATGCGGCTCATGACAAGCGCCCCAGCGCACATAGGACAGGGCTCAACCGTTACGTAGAGTGTACAATCCGAAAGCCGCCAACGCCGCAGGTACTTACAGGCCTCGCGTACAGCAACGACCTCCGCATGAGCCGTAGCATCCTGCCACAGCTCACGCATATTATGCCCATGAGATACAATTCTGCCCGCCGCATCTACAACAATAGCACCAATGGGTACTTCCCCCAGGCCCAACGCCTGCTCTGCCTCCTGCAACGCAATCCTCATGTAGAATTTGTCATCCTTTTCCATTAAAATTCCTCAAAGCACGAAGCGCACTGCCGTCCTTATAGAACAAGGACTGTGTAGCTCTGCTCAAATCCACCATATAAGGAACTGGCACAGAAACTCCCTCCGCAGAGCTTTCTTCCTTCCTTATAGCCTTTTGCAATACACTTTTAAAAGCCTTTTGCCTGCCTTTCTCCTCCTTATAGTCTTCCTTGTGGTCAAACGGACGGCTGACATCGTTATCAACGCCCTTGACCCTGCTAATTTTTTCAATGCGTCCCACTCCCATATCAACCCCTCCTTTGAAATTTTATATGTCCTTATACCTATAATATCGTCAAATAAAGAAAAAAACTTAAGCCCCTGCCATATATATGGCAGGGGCTTAAAAAAAGCAAACTTATCTTATTTGAGAGCATCTGCGAGCAGGGAATTCGTATGGCGGGCCGCAGTAACACTTTCCGCAAAATTATCTTTCTCTGCGCCTTCAAGCTTGAGATCAACAATCTTCTCAATCCCCTTGGCCCCCAAAACAACCGGTACGCCAATGCAGAGATCTTTTTCACCGTATTCACCATCAAGATAAACACAACAAGGAATAAGTTTTTTCGCATCTACAGCTATAGCCTCAACAAGCGCAGCAGCCGCAGCACCCGGAGCATACCATGCCGAAGTACCGAGAAGCTTCGTAAGCGTAGCGCCGCCCACCTTCGTCTTGGCAATCGCATCATCCAACGCTTCCTGTGAAAGCAGCTGCTTTACAGGAATACCTTTATAGGTAGCAATGCTCGCAAGCGGAACCATGGTCTTATCGCTATGGCCGCCGATGACCATACCGTCAACATCCGTCGGAGTAGCCGGGATGCCGGCCGCTTTAAGAGCTTCGGCCAGATAATAACGGAAACGGCTGCTGTCAAGCATGCCGCCCTGACCGATAATACGCTCACGCGGAAGCTTCGTATCCTTGATGGTCAGATAAGTCATGGCATCCATCGGGTTAGAGATAATAACAAAAATAGCCTCTGGAGAATACTTGAGGGCCTGGTCAACAACGCTCTTGACAATTTTGGCATTTGTGCCAATCAGGTCTTCACGGGACATTCCCGGCTTACGGGGAATACCAGAGGTAACAACAATAACCTTCGAACCAGCCGTAGCGGCATAGTCATTCGTAACACCCGTAATCTTCGTATCAAAATTCAGCATATGAGCGGTCTGCATCATATCCATAGCTTTTCCTTCGGAAACGCCTTCCTTGATATCAAGAAGAACAACCTCACTGGCAAATTTTTTGAGTGCAAGGACGTTAGCTACTGTCGCTCCTACGTTGCCTGCTCCAACAACTGTTACTTTCATAATAAAATAGCCTCCTTTTATAGTAGATGACATATCCCAATCCCATCAGGGACATATCGTCTTAGTGCCTCATATAAGGTATACCGCTTACTTCTTCACGTGTAAATTATAACAAAGCAGTCATAAAAAATCAATGTATTCTTTATACATTTTTATCTTAACATTAATATTGTTTATTATTGCTTATAGCGATTGTGCCTTATTTCACGATGAAAACGATAAAATAAGGGTACTGTTTTTTCCCAGTACCCTCAGGTTCCTTATTGCTCTTCAAATTGATCCTTGCCTACGCCACAAACCGGGCATACAAAATCCTCCGGCAGATCTTCAAAGGCTACCCCCGGTGCAAGATTGTAATCCTGATCACCCTTTTCAGGGTCATAAATCCAACCACATACTGAACAAACCCATGTTTTCATGATACTACCTCCTCAGATAATCAGCAGACAGTCCAGCTGTCATTCTTATCTATATTTTACCATAATTTCCTGTGTTTACAACAGCATTCAGCAAATTTTTGCAGACTTGCGCTGTAAAATATTCTCGTAAAAAACATATGGTACATTCATATTGTGTTTCCAGCCGGTTCCCATTTCAATGCCAGGGCGGTTTGCGCCATGGAAATCGGTACCGCCTGTAGGCAGCATTTTGTATTTCAGTATCATCTGTCCGGCAAAATCCGCATCCTCCGATGTATAATTCGGGTACCAGCGCTCCATACCATCAAGACCAAGATGAAGCAGATGTACAATCGTTTTTTCCTGCGCACTGCGCGAGAGCGCACCCAGCCCTATCTTTTTGTGGTAATGTGCCAATGAAGTCACGCCCCCGGCCTTATGAACAGCCGGCAGTGCTTCCTCTGCCGTAACATTATAATTGATGCCTAAAGCAGTCGTCACCGGGGTTATGACATTGTCCCACAAAAGCTGCACATGATCATACAGCTTAAGAGAAACCAGATAACGCATAATTGCATAGCGGTCTATGGCCGTAAGCGCATATGGAGCCACGAGTTCCTCGGAAATCGGCACGCCCCTGCGGGCAATGCCCCGGATAAGCTCTGCCATCTTGGCCTCCTTCATCGCACGTATTCTCTTGTAAAGAGACTGAAACGCCGGATGCTGCGCATCGAAATCCAGAGCGAGAACATGCAGCCTGGCTTCCTTGTAATCCACAGACATTTCCATGCCAGTCATAAAACCCACTCCGAGGCGTTCCGCCGCTGCTGCCGCCTCATCCATCCCTTCTATCGAATCATGATCTGTAAGGGCAAAAGCTGCAATTCCCCGTTCCTTCGCTAGTTTCGCCAATCCTGCCGGTGTATAACTGCCATCTGTAATATACGAATGTACATGCAAATCTACTTTTTTCATTAGAAATCCCCTTTTGTTAAAAATCTATCTCTGTCACTTATTTCTGCAACAAGTTTTGCTGCGCAGCAAAAAAATTGTATACTGCCTGTGCGGATGGCAGCGTCATGCCAGCAATAGAAGCCATCTCCTCTACACTGGCAGCCTTAATCCGGGTAATGGTCCCGAAATGATTCCAAAGAAGTTGCCGACGCTTGGGCCCAATACCATTCACATGGTCGAGTATCGAGACCATATTGCGCTTACGGCGCAGCTTGCGATGATAGGTTATAGCAAAACGATGTGCTTCATCACGGATGCGCTGCACAAGATAAAGCGCCTGACTATGACGCGGCAGTATAACGGGTTCCGACGCCCCTTCTGTAAAAATATACTCAAACTGCTTTGCGAGCCCCACGACCGGTACCATAAGATGCCCGGCCCCGCGGATAATTTCCAGCGCTGAGCTGAGCTGTCCCTTGCCGCCGTCGATGATAATAAGATCCGGCATCTCTGCAGGCTCCGCCTTGCCATATCGCCGCGAAGTAACTTCTCTCATAGAGAGAAAATCATCCGGCTTTCCCTCGGTACTTTGAATTTTAAAACGGCGATAATCAGATTTTTTTGGTATGCCGCCCTCAAAGACAACCATCGATGCCACAGTCTCCGAGCCCTGAATATGAGAGATATCAAAACACTCCATACGCATAGGCGACTTCGATAGCTGCAAATATCTTCCGAGTTCTTCAACAGCCCCCAGCGTCCTGGCATTCGCTTCGCGGAGTCTTGCAGCCTCATCGTCCAGATATTTGGCGGCATTTCCCTCTGCCATTTTCACGATATCCCTTTTCGTACCACGCTGCGGACATTCAAGACTCACTTTGGCGTCCTTACGCTGCGTGAGCCAGGAGACCAGCAGTTTCTGCTCCGGCAGTGAAAACGGCAGGAGTATCTCACGCGGCACAAAAACCGCCTGATTATAATACTGCTTAATAAAAGCTGTAAGAACAGCCGCGTCATCTTCCTCTTCACCGCCAGACAGCAGAAAATGTTCCCGCCCTACCATCTTGCCTGCACGAACGAAGAACACCTGCACGCATACCCCAAACTCTGAGCGTGCCATACCAATCACATCCTGATCGCCCGAACCGGTAACGATATTCTGTTTCTCAGAAATCTTGCGTACCGCTCTGAGCTGATCCCGCAGACGTGCCGCCAGCTCGAAATTGAGATTTTCCGCTGCAGCCAGCATCTGTCCTTCAAGATTTTCTTCAACAACATCCGTACGTCCCTCAAGGAAAAGACATACCTCATGAATCATCAATGCATATTCAGCCTTATCGACCAAGCCAGTACACGGAGCCAGACAGCGTTTGATGTGATATTCGAGGCAGGGCCGTTCCGCATCCATGCGTTTACAGGAACGAAGTGGAAAAAGACGCCGAAGAAGCCGCAGACTTTCATGCACAGCCCCTACATTTGTATAGGGACCAAAATAGCGCGCGCCATCCTTCAATATGCGTCTTGTAATAAGTGCGCGGGGATAATCTTCCTGCAGTGTAACCTTCACATAGGGATAGGTTTTATCGTCCTTCAGACTGATATTATAACGAGGTCGGTGTTTTTTGATAAGATTACATTCCAGTATGAGTGCCTCTACCTCCGAACCAGTAAGTATCGTCTCAAAATCCTCAATCTTGGACACCATCGCCCGGACCTTGGGCGAATGATTCTTGCCACTTTGAAAATACTGGCGTACGCGGTTCTTTAATATAACAGCCTTGCCAACATAAATGATTTTGCCATGTGCATCCTTCATGATATAAACACCCGGCGAATCCGGCAAAAGCTTCAATTTTTCTTCTACAAGTTCTGTCATAAAACACCTGCTTCCTGTCTTTATTATAGCGGCTCGGCGACAATTTTCGCAACCTGTATACATTATTATTAATTCTTTTAAGTAATTGATACGATAACCTGAATATATTATTGCTTTTAAAAAAAAAGCGTGATACAATCATCTTATTTAGAGTTGTCCATCATTAGGGAAAATTTATATTTCATAAAACAGGAGGTCCTATCATGTTCAAGAGAATCCTTATTGCCAACCGTGGCGAGATTGCTGTTCGTGTCATCCGTGCCTGCCAGGAGCTTAACATTGAAACTGTGGCCATCTATTCTGACGCAGATAAAAACGCATTGCATGTACAGCTTGCAGATCTCAGCTACAATGTTGGTCCGGCTGATGCAGCGGAAAGTTACCTCAATATGAATGCCATTCTCGAAGCAGCCCGTGCTACAGGTGCGGATGCAATCCATCCGGGGTACGGATTTCTTTCGGAAAACGCTGACTTTGCCGCTATGGTAGCAAAAGCCGGACTGACGTGGATTGGACCTTTTGCTGAAACTATCCGCCAGGTTGGTGACAAAGATATTGCACGTGCCGCCATGGTACCGGTCGGCATTCCTATGGCCAAGGGCAGCGGTCCGCTCAAAGATGATGAAATGGCCATCTGTGCTGCGAAGGAAGTTGGCTATCCCGTTATCCTGAAACCCGTAGCCGGAGGTGGCGGTAAAGGCATGTTTGTCGCCCACAGTGAGGACGACCTGCGTAATATCCTGCAGCTTGCCGACCTGAAAAAGCAAAAATTTTATTTTGAGCACTACATCGAGCGCTCGCGTCATATCGAAGTACAGGTTGTCGCTGATAACTACGGTGCAATCCTCCATCTTGGCGAACGTGAATGTTCCCTTCAGCGCCGCAACCAGAAACTTCTGGAGGAATCTCCTTCGGTAGCGCTTACGCCGGATATGCGTGAGCACGTAGGTGCTTTAGCCATAAAAGCTGCCAAGAGCGTACATTATACGAATATCGGCACAGTTGAATTCTTGCTGGATCTTTCAAACAACGAATTTTATTTCATGGAAATCAATCCGCGTATCCAGGTTGAGCACGGAATCACAGAAGCGGTCACCGGTTTTGATCTCGTCCGCATGCAGATACGCATTGCTGCGGGCGATCCGTTGGAGATCTCGCAAAAGGATGTACAGTTCACCGGGCATTCTATCGAATGCCGCATCAACGCAGAGGATCCGGATAATAACTTTCTGCCTTCTCCGGGGCTCATTACTTTTATGCATGAACCCAGCGGCCCGCGCGTTCGTTTTGATAGCGGAGTAAACGCCGGCCTCGCCATCGAGCCCTATTACGACTCCCTCATCGCCAAGGTCATCGTCCGGGGACGTTCACGCGGCGATGCGATCAAAATCATGCAGCGAGCCCTCAACGAGTTCAAAATCGAAGGCATCAAGACGACGGTCCCGCTACACCAGCGTATCCTTGAGGATGACTATTTCCGTACGGGGAATATCGATACGCAATTCGTCAAAAAACGTCTTTCTGAATACGAAAAAACACCGCCTAAAATGAGACTGAAAAACAAAATGGATCTTGCTGCCTCCATCAACGCCAGCATGTATTACGCATAACCAAAGGGACCGTCTCTCACATATGGGAGGCGGCCTTTTTTGGGCTCGATAATTTGTACAAAATAGTCATTGGTACAAATGGTGATGCAAAGACAAAATAAAAGGGCCTGCATCTCTGCAAACCCTTGTAATTACTGGTGGGGCATACTGGTTTCGAACCAGTGACCTCTTGAATGTGAATCAAGCGCTCTCCCACTGAGCTAATACCCCGAATCCTTAAGTCAATGTTTATATTATAGCACAAACGACTTTTCGAAGCAAATTATTTTCCAAAAGAACTGCAACCAAAGTTTTGAACTCCAATGTGCCGTAAAAACTGTTGCCGCCGGCAACAACCCTGGCAACGCATAAAAATATCCCCTTAGGGTAAGCAGCCCTTTTCCATGGAAACTGCCTGTCCTAAGGGGAAGAAATACCTCATCCTGCAGAGCAGCACTTTTGCTCTTTATGCATAGTCCTCAAACAATTACTTCCGGCTAAGAAAAGATTACCATGCTTTGCCAAACACGACAAAATGGTTGATACTGCTGGAATCCATTTTATTCACTTATTTGAAAATACATGAAGCCAATCAGCAATTATTTCCTTTGAAAGTACTATGGTTGATACAACTTCATTGCCGTCCTGTGCCTTGGTCGAAATGACAAGTTCCACTTTATCTGCTCCTTCTAAAAGTTTTAATAATTTTTCATCAACAGATGCCGTGAGGAGCTTATCCCGTCCGGACTCAAGCCGCAGCGGCACCTCTGCAACAGCGCCATCTTTAACAATATTAAGTTTGGGTGTCGCATGTTTCAAAAAACTAATACCTTCTGACTTCGCAGATAAGAGAAGCCAACGGCCCGAAATTGATGTTTTCCATGATTCACGCGTAGAAATAGCTTTTACCCCAAACAACAGGTCACCATCACTAAGAATTTTTGCACAACTGACAGCATCTGTGTATTCCGTCAAATCATCATGCCATTCTACTTCCTTAACCGCCGCAAAAACCGTTGTGGACAAAACAGACATAAGCACGAAAAATACTAATACAATCTTTTTCATTTTCTTATACCTCCATTCATTTTACTCCCACGGCAAAATATCCTACTGCTCTTCGCTGTTTATTTCGTCAAAAAAGAACAAATACCTTTATTCAATAAAATCTTGGCAGGATGCATTGTTTTGATGAAATAGTGAAAACCCCGCAGTGAACATCTTTGTCTGAAAAATGATATGGAAATCCATGCATACAGGGAACCTATCTTAGTGTTCCCTCGAATGCGTATTCCCCAGGGCCTGTCATATAAATATCATCATCTGCTTTATACTCAATTTCCAAACTCCCTAATGGTAAATGCACAGTCACACATCTCTCGGTTAAGCCATTTTTCCATGCAGCAGCAACACTGGCACAGCAACCCGTACCACAAGCCAGTGTAGGACCCGCACCACGCTCCCATGTACGTACATAAATTTCATGTCGATTTTTTACTTCAACAAAATTCACATTTGTCCCATGAAGAAAATCCGGATGTTTTTCAATAGCGGGGCCTATACTACGAATTGGTACATCTGCTACATGTTCAACAAAAAGAATCGTATGTGGTACCCCCATAAAAAGGCTGGTGATTTTGTATTCACTCTTTGCAGTGCATAACCGGGCAGCGATTGCTTCTCCTGATTTTCCCTTCATAGGAATATCGCTGCGATTCCACAAGGGTTTGCCCATATTAATAGTAATGGCAGTCACTGTGTGATCTTTCACAGTCAGTTTGGGATATATGATTCCCGCCAGCGTTTCTATGGAAAATTCTTTTTTACTGATTAAATTATTTTCAAAGACATATCGTGCAAAACAGCGTACACCATTTCCGCACATTTCAGCTTCACTGCCATCGCAATTTATAATACGCATTCGAATGTCAGCACATACAGACGGTAATACGAACAAAATGCCATCGGCTCCAATACCTGTATGCCTATTACATAATTTTTTCGCCAAAACAGCATAATTTTTTTCTTCCTGCAGAGCTTCTTCGGTTAAAATAATAAAATCATTCCCAAGGCCATGCATTTTCGAAAACTTCATTTTCCTTACCTCTTCTATTGAATTATTTACGGGTAAGGCCTATTATAGATTAAAATCCCGTTTATTACTTCGTAAAAATTGTGATATTTATTGCAAAAAATGCTACATTGCAATACTACACATCGGTTGTCTTACATAAAAAAAAGCCACAGGCATCACCCCTGCAGCTTCTTGGTTCTTACTATATTACATCGCATGGAAAGAGCCTTTACAGGCTCAAGCTTTTGGTATTCTGCAAATCAGGCAAGTAAATTTACCGATGCACCACTGGTGGAATCTGATTTAAGATCCTTCAGCGTCCCCGTCGGATTATAACGAAGCTTCAATGTCAACTCATTTGCCGATGAGGCAACCTGTAAAAGATTCTGCGTAACCGCAGCATCATTCATCGACGAAGATGTATCCAGTGAAGACAGCAGCGTATTCATCTGTGAGGTATACCCTGTTACGGATGAAGACGCATTGAGCTCCTGCAGTTTTTTAAACTCCGAACCCGAAAGCTGTGTTGCTGCCTTCAAAGTTGCGCTCGAAGAATACAGGCTGCTCAACATAGAGGACGTCGTCTTTTTCGAAGATGATGCATGTATAAGATTAATAATCCCCTGAGACTGCTCATACGCAGATGATGTCTCCAGGGAAGGTGTTGTCGTACTAGATGAACCCAGCGTACTTGCCGTGTTTTTAGCAGAAGAAGCTGGAACCGACGATGTTATCGCAGATGAAGAATTAACCAACGAAATCGTAGACATAACCAACGCCCTCTTCTCTAAATCTCTTTTTCTTTATTATATCATAGATTCAGCGTCTTGTGCACTTTTTCGCTATTTTTGTCAGATAATTCATTCATATTTTGACTCCACTCATATAGTACCGCCCCGAGTTCCATGCTCTTTTGAAAGAAGCTGCACCATCGTCGAAGGTACACACACGATGCGTATGCGTTCGGTTGTCTGCGCATGGAATTATTTGCGCGTAATATGATAAGAAAGACTGCTGAGACCTACCGACAAATCTTCGTTGACAATATGCATACTATCGGGCACTTTCATCTTGATAGGCGCGAAATTCCATATACCACGCACGCCTGCATTTACGAGCTTATTTGCCACACCTTGGGCAAATGCAGCAGGAACCGCTATGATACCGATCTGTATCCGGCGCTCCTTGACAATCTCTTCCATGCAGGCAATATCATCGACTTTGACATGATTCACTGTAGTACCGATGATTTTCGGATCCTGATCGAAGAGCGCCACCAGGCTGAAACCGAGCGTTATGAAGTTTTGGTAATTGGCAAGTGCTACGCCCAGATGTCCAATGCCTATGACAGCAATATTCCAGTGATTATCAAGGCCAAGAATCTCACCTACATTGCGTTTGAGTTCATTGACGTAATATCCCACTCCCTTTTTGCCAAACTGGCCAAAGGACGCAAGATCTTTGCGAATCTGTTCAGGTGTAATACTCAGACGACGTCCAAGCTCATCTGATGAAATAATATCGATTCCTTCATCCTGTGCCAGACGCAGCGTGCGGAAATAAAGCGGCAAACGATCAATCGTCGCCTTGGAGATTGCTATTTGAGCTTTCAAATTAAAGCCTCCTGTTTTTTTATATATTTTTATCAATACATGCCGCAAGTGCGCAAAGCAGCCAAAGCAGCATAGAGGACGGGATGTTAAACAATACATCGTCGGTAATTCCGTTCAGCGCTATCGACAGAATCGCGAGACCAATTCCCAGGGAAAGGCCCCGGGAAAACTCCGTATGTGGTTTTCCAGAAGCCAGCGCCAGACGCATCGTGCCAAAAAAGTAATAAAAATAAGCTGCTGCACCTATAATACCGATTTCCGCCGCATAATTCAAATAAAGATTATGCGCATGTACAATGATCACCGACGCATTGTTGATGTAAAAATCATATTCCGGATAAACCATCCAGTAAGCGCCCCAGCCAATGCCCAATAAAGGATGGTCCTGAATCATCGCTATCGTACTCTCCCACAGCGCCAGACGCATCTCCGAGGAAGTGTCTATCTTCGTAAACGCAGAACCCAGGCGATTGGCAAGTGCAGGATCCAAAACCAGAATAGCGCCACCAATAGCTATACAGGCAATGAGCACACGCCGATCCTTAAATATCCCATAGCCCGCAAGTACGGCCATTATAGAAAAACAGGCCCCCCTTGCATAGGTCATTGCAAGGCAAAGAGCCAGCAGCACCATGCCTGCCAAAAGTCCGGCACGTACTTTCCTGTTCCTGCTCTTTACAAACAAACCAAAAAGCATACAGATTACTATATCAAGATACCCTGCAAAGATATTTGGATTCTCCCAGGTGGAAAACACACGCTTCCTGAGCTCAGGAAACGCATCCCCATCGACCCACTTCATTGCGCTCGTATCAATGCCAAAAACATATTGGAAGCAGCCATACAAGGCAGCCAAAAGTGCTGCCAGCCCGAGTGCGCCGGCAATGAGCCGCACCTGCTCCGATCTTGTCACATTCTGCGTAACAAGCAGGTATGTAAGTACATAAACGCCGACCAGATTATAGTAATTATAAAAGCTGAATGCAGGATCCGGTGATACCGCAATAGAGGCTGCCCCGCATAGTACGAAAACAGCAATGGGTATATCAAACGGCATATGGCGAAAACGCATGCCCGTAGAGGTCTTGAGGCGTACAAACCAAAGTATGACGCCACACAGGAGAGCCACTTTCGCCAGTCCGGGCGAAAGTGCAATAAAGAATGCTTCTGCCAGGATTGCATAAAAAATCCACATTTCCAAAGAAGATCCCTTTAGGTTTGGGCGAAGGATATTCACTCATACTCACCTTTCCTATCCGGCCGATCTATTATTTTCATCATAGCAGCTTCTCTTTCTTCTGTAAAAGCATTTGCCGCACACCGCCAATAAGATAAAGCGAGCCGGCAATCACCAGCAGCCGTTTTCCATCCGCAAGTTCCAGTGACCGCGCAAGAGCCTCGGCATTATCTGCCTGTACTTCAACATGCTGCGTATGCACCCTGCGAGCCACAACATCCGGATCTGAAGCACGTTCGGACCGCGGCGCAGTCAGCAGCACCGTATCATTTGGTCGCAGTAATTTACCAAGCATACTGTCAATGTCCTTATCCTTTAATATTCCCAGCATGAAAACGCGTTCCGCCGCCGGAAAATAAAGATCCAGACTCCGCCGCAGCGCTTCGGTTCCCGCCGGATTATGCGCACCATCCACGATAATTTTCTGTCCACCAAGTTCCATGTATTCAAAGCGGCCAGGCCAGAAAGCCCTTTCCAGTGCTACAGCTATGTTTTCCTGTGTGATACGCGCGTCGTTATTATGCAGAAGCTGCGCGGCCATAACTGCCAGAGAGCTGTTCTCCACCTGATGTTCTCCCAGCATATGCAGCGTATACCTTTCTCCATTCACTCCAATAAGTGCTGAGTGGAATTCCAAAAGTTGCTTTGTCCCATCAAAGTTCACAAAGGCCGAGTTAAAATCCGTTCCGGCAATAAAGATATCGGCATTCTTCTCATGCGCAGTTTCCTGCAAAATAGAGAGCGGCACTCCTTTAGCAGCGGTAACAACTGGTATGCCATCCTTGATGATGCCCGCCTTATGGCGTGCAATTCCTTCAAGTGTCCCGCCGCAGCGGTCCGCATGTTCCATCGTCACATTCGTAATAACAGATACTTCCGGCGTAATGACATTCGTAGAATCCAGCAATCCGCCCAATCCTACCTCTATAACCGCATACTCCACCTGCTTTTGCGCAAAGCAATAAAATGCCGCAGCCGTAAGGATCTCAAATTGTGTTGGTGATTCACCGCCTGCACTGCGCATTTGCTCGGCATAGATACGCACCGCACCGATGCAGTCGGCAAAATCCTGCTGGCTGATTTCCTGTCCATCGATCTGGATACGTTCCGTATATGAAACAAGATGCGGTGATACATAAAGCCCCGTATGGATTCCGGATGCACACAGAATGCCTGCCAGCATCACTGAGGTTGAACCTTTACCGTTTGTTCCCGTAACATGAACTGTACGGTAATGCTTCTGCGGCATATCCATAAGTTCCAGCAGCCGCTGGATGCGTGAAAGTCCCAGTTGGCTGCCAAATACTTTAAGCTCCTCAAGATAGTTCAATGACTCTTTATAATTCATGGCTAATAATCTCCATCATAGCGCAGCAAGATATTGGATACGTTCCTCCACTGCGGCCTTCTTTTCTTCAAATCCCTTTTGCTTCTCTCGTTCTTTTTCCACGACCTCGGCCGGAGCCTTGGCAAGGAATCCTTGATTCGAAAGTTTACCCGTTACACGTTTGATTTCTTTTTCGAGATTATCTAATTCCTTGTTGAGCCGTGCCGTTTCCTTTTCTACATCGATCAGACCCTTGAACGGCAGATAGATTTCCACTCCCTTCACGACAGAAGCCATGGCATTCTCCGGCTTGGCATCATCCGCCGCAAGCAAGGTAACCGGCTGAGCTGCTGCCAATACGGTAAGATATCCCTCATTAACAGCGAATACACCGCGCAGGTCCTCATCGGCAAAATGGAGAATGACCTCGCTCTTTTTCCCTGGAGCTGCATTCACCTCAGCACGCATGTTGCGGACATTCTTGATTGTTTCCATAATAGCCGTCATATGGGCCTCGCTTGCATCATCGAACCATTTTGCCTCATTCTGCGGCCACGCGGCTATCATTACGCTCTTGCCTTCATGTGGGATATGCTGCCATATTTCCTCCGTGATGAAGGGCATAAACGGATGCAGCAGACGCAGGGTATGTTCAAGTACATACCCGAGCACATATTGTGCGGTCTTGCGCGGGCGCTCCGTCTCCATATCATAAAGACGCGATTTGGCCAACTCGATATACCAATCACAAAGTTCATTCCAAATGAATTCATACAGCATGCGGCCAGCTTCGCCAAGCTCGAATTTTTCAAGATTGTCCGTGACGGCTGCTGCTGTTTTTGCATAACGGCTGAGTATCCAGCGGTCCGCAAGAGTAAAGTCTCCAGCCTGCGGCACAAAGCCCTTATCGAATCCCTCGAGGTTCATAAGCATGAAGCGTGACGCATTCCAAAGCTTGTTAGCGAAATTGCGCGCCGACTCAACACGTTCCCAATAAAAGCGCATATCATTCCCCGGCGTATTGCCCGTAATAAGCATAAAACGCAGGGTATCTGCTCCGTATTTATCCACGACCTCAACCGGATCAATGCCGTTGCCGAGCGACTTGCTCATCTTGCGGCCCTGGCTGTCACGCACAAGTCCATGGATAAACACATGATGGAACGGTATATCCTTACCAAATTCCAGTCCCATCATGACCATGCGGGCTACCCAGAAGAAAATGATATCATACCCTGTTACCAGGACACTCGTAGGATAAAATTGCTTAAGCTCCTCTGTCTGCTCCGGCCACCCCATAGTCTCAAACGGCCAAAGCCCCGAACTGAACCATGTATCGAGAACGTCTTCGTCATGGTGCAGATGTTTGCTGCCGCATTTGGGACATGTCGTGACATCCGTGCGTGAAACGATGGTTTCACCACAATCCTCGCAGTACCATGCAGGTATACGGTGTCCCCACCAAAGTTGCCGTGAAATGCACCAGTCGCGAATATTTTCCAGCCAATTGCAGTAAATTTTCGTAAATCGTTCCGGTACGAACTGTATCCTGCCATCCTTTACAGCCTCGATCGCTGGTTTTGCCAAAGACTCCATCTTCACAAACCACTGTTTGGAAACGAGCGGTTCCACCGTCGTATGGCAGCGCGAGCAATGTCCTACCGCATGCTCATGCTCCTCAACCGAAACAAGCACACCCGTTTCTGCAAGTTCCTTTACGAGCTGTTTGCGACAGTCATAACGATCCATGCCGGCATATTTCCCAGTATTCTCTGCCATCGTACCGTTATTTTCAATGACTACAATCTGTTCAAGCTTATGACGTTGTCCCATTTCAAAATCATTTGGATCATGTGCCGGTGTAACTTTGACCGCCCCCGTACCAAACTGCGGATCTACATATTCATCCGCAAACAGCGGAATACGACGGTTCACTACCGGTAAAATGAGCGTCTTGCCCACAAGTGCCTTATAGCGTGCATCTTCCGGATGTACCGCAACGCCGGTATCCCCGAACATCGTTTCAGGTCGTGTGGTAGCAATTTCTACATATTGTTCCGTTCCCTCAACCTGATAACGCAGATGCCAAAGATGCCCCTGCTCTGTTTCATGCTCTACCTCGATATCGCTGAGCGCCGTATTACAGGATGGACACCAATTCGTGATACGCGTTCCCTGATAGATGAGTCCCTTCTCATACAGGCTTACAAAAACCTCACGCACAGCGTTGGAACAGCCTTCATCCATTGTGAAGCGCTCACGTTCCCAATCACAGGATGACCCCAGCGTACGCAGTTGGTACATGATACGGCTGCCGAATTTTTCTTTCCATGCCCAGACACGCTCAAGGAATTTCTCCCGTCCAAGCTCATAGCGCGTGGTTCCTTCCTCCCGCAGCGCAGCTTCAACCTTGGCCTGCGTGGCAATGCCGGCATGATCACACCCTGGCATCCAAAGCGTATTATATCCCTGCATACGACGCCAGCGGATGAGTATATCCTGCAGCGTATTATCAAGTGCATGCCCCATATGGAGCTGTCCCGTCACATTCGGCGGTGGGATTACAATGCTGTAGGGTTTCTTGCTCTTATCGGCTTCTGCATGAAACAACTGATTTTCTTCCCAATATTCATACCATTTTTTCTCAAAAGATTTTGGGTCATAAACCTTAGGGATATTATTTTCTTCCATCAAAATTCCTCCTAAAATATAAAAACTCCTCCATCCCCAAAAGGACGAAAGAGTTCTCTTCCGTGGTACCACCTAAATTTTCGTGCCAAGGCACGACTTAAAGCTTAACGCTGCCGCTGCGCCCAAACCTACTTATTTCAATCTGGAAGCTCCGAAGCTACCTTCCGCCCTGCGCACAGTGGAAACCTCTCAGCCTGCAAGCTCCCTCTCTGATCCAGCCGCCATTCGCGTACTCTTCTTCCTCATCGCCTTTATCAATGTAGCTATATGTGCAATATATTAGCATATCCTGTACGGAAATGCAAACAAAATCGCTCATGGATCGTCCCGGCGGCGATATTCAACAGGCAAAACCCCAACCTCCTTCTTAAAAAGCTGGCTGAAATATTTTGCATCCTGATAGCCGCACAAAACGGAAATCCCATTCACTTTTTCATCGGTATTCTTTAATAGCAGCTTGGCATAGGCTATACGCTTATTTTTACTATACAGATTGAAGTGGCAGCCCATTTCCCGATAAAATTGAGCGCCCAGGTACTCCGGCGTTACTTTAAGCCGTTGTGATATTTCGGCCAGGGAAAACAATATCCCACCCGGAGCCTCCAAAAAATCACAGACACGCCGAATAAGCGGACTTATAGACGAATCCCTTGCTGCTGTTTTGGTGTTGCCGGTTATGGCTTCAATTTTTTGCAAGGATTCAATCAGCTCACCCACGGAAACAGGCTTCAACAAATATTCAAAAACACCAAAGGAAATAGCTTGCTTCGCATAAGCAAAATCGGCGAAAGCACTCAAAATAATTGCTTTCGTACACATACCACATTCTCTCACCGCTCGCAGCATGGACAGCCCATCCATCAATGGCATTTTAATATCTGTAATAACCAAATCCGGCTGCTGTTTCTTGATAAGCTCTAATCCACTGCGGCCATTCCCGGCTTCTCCGACGACATAGTAGGACGGATTAAGCCGTTTCAACAAATGGACAATACCTTCACGACTGCGGATTTCATCCTCAACCACCACAATTTTCAATCTGCTCTCTCCCCACGAACGGTATTTGCAGCAAAAATTCAGTTCCCTGACCTGTTTTGCTCTGCACAGTAATATGGGCGGTACTGCCGTAATAAAGCTGCAAACGGGTGCAAACATTATATAAGCCGATATGGCGGTCAACATTTTCCTGTCCCTGACCCCCTGACAGCATATTCCGGATTTTCTGCAGAGGTCCGGGGGAAATTCCGCGGCCATTATCACGAATAGATATCCCAACACCTTCATCCATACGGAAGATTCCAATCCAGATCATATGCCCCTCTGTTGTATCCCGGAAACCATGAAGAATCGCATTTTCAATAAATGGCTGCATAATCATCTTATAAATCATGCATTCCCTAACTGCAGAAGCAACCTTCACCTCATAGCAAAAATCCCCTTTTAGACGCATTTGCTGTAAATGCAAGTAGCGTTCTACCCAAGCCGTTTCCTCCCCAATTGTCACAGGTATGTTGATAGTTGTAATAGAATAACGTAAAATCTGCGCTAAGGAATGGACCGCATCGCTAATCTGATATTCCCCCGCATCAATCGCCATCCAGTTGATCATATCCAGACTATTGTATAAAAAGTGCGGATTGATTTGCGCTTCGAGCGATTTGATTTCCGAATTCCTTTGCTGCTGCATAATGTGTTTAATACGCACAATCAACATATTGATATACCGCAGCATTTGTGCAAAATTTTGATAAATCATATCAATTTCTTTAATAAAAGTCCGATGATCGTTTAAAACAAATTTATCATTTTTTGAAAGCTTCATATTACAGATGAGATCATTCAGAGAATTGAATATTTTTTTATTTAAGAAAAAAATAAGCAACCCCAATAAAATTGTGACACATATAATCGTAATCGCTGTAATTTGATATTGTTCGTGAATATAGCGCATAACCGGTGCATTATCAGATACCTGCACAACTTTCCAGCCACTGGCACCATCGTTCAATGTCTGGATATCAATGTCTCCGTCACGCATAATACCATTGCGCAAAATAAAATCGCGGCAGGCATCACGGATGTCTTCGTTATTCGTACTCAAAATATTCTTACCAATGAACTCACTTCTGGGGAAGGAAATAATATTGTTGTTTTGATCAAGCAAAAAACAAAAGCTCTGGTTGTCGCTTCCTGGCTCGAGGGTAATATTCGCATTGCTGTTTTTATTCAAAACATCGACATCAATACTCAAAATAACAATGCCCTTAGGATGCCTGTAATCCTTATAATCAACAAATGGGTGTGCAATATGGCAGTAGTAATATATCTGCCCGGAAAAATCCTTGCCCGACTGTGTAGAAAAAATATAGGATTGTTTGCTTTGCATCGTCTGCTTGTAAATGTTCGACATGGCAATCGTAGAATCTTGTATCCAACTGTCCTGCAGACGGGAACCCTTAAGCCGGTCATAGTACAGGAACCGCCCGCTATCCGTAATAACCGATATAGCACGCACATAGGATTGTCCATAAATGGCGTTTCCCAACATCTGTGTCAGCACAAGGCTGTTCTGCCCTGCATCCTCATTCTCATTGATGCGGCCAACAAGATCTATCATTTTAGGGTCCGTATAAATCTGGTACAGCATGTATTCATAGGACGACAAGATCACATGCAGATTTTTCTGTGTCTGCATAAGATTCTGGTTCACGGTCTTCTGCATCGTATTTTTTACCATGTGTATATTGTTATAGTAGGATACAACATTAATAAAAATAACCGGCAAAATAAAGAGCAGCAAAAACGCATAAAGCAAAATATATTTTAATGAAATTGACGGTTTTTGCCGCAGGTATTTCCAACGATACAAGCCTACCACACCCAAATTCGATTATATTCAGAAACGTATCTCTATTTTATCATATTTATATAGCAAACACACGAAAGAGTCAGGGTGACTTTCTGTCATATACAACACTTTTATAAAACGGTTGTATATGCGGCAGTCTTAAGCAATCAGTGAACAGAAAAAATCCGCATCGCATGTTCGGCATCTGCCGCCATAGATCTAACCGCTGCTGCTGCCAGATCATGGAAAAATGTAACCTCCTGACGGTTGAGCAGCTGCTTCACCCCATATACTCCTTCCCGTGACATATAGCTGTAGTAGTTTATTTTCCTCACACCGCTTCGAATCGCTCTATGATAGTCTTCCTCACTGCAGCCGCTGCCGCCATGCATGACTAGTGGAACATCGACAAGGTCCCGAATTTGTGAAAGGCGCTCAAAATCAAGCTGCGGTTGCGCTTTATAAATGCCATGTGCCGTACCAAAGCTGGGGGCCAAAAGGTCAATACCCGTATCACCAACGAACTGCCGCGCCAGCAATGGCTCTGTATATACCGGGCCCTGTCCTGTGATCTCTCCATCCTCACGGACCGCCAGAGTTCCGATCTCCGCTTCGATATCTGCATGGGCTTTTCCAGCCATCGCTACTGCTTCTTTCGTATTGGCGGTATTTTCTTCATAAGGCAGCATGCTTCCGTCATACATAACGCCTGTAAATCCCAGATCCAATGCGCTCTGTAAATAAGGAAGATGTTCGCAATGATCCAGATGGACACAAACGGGCACCTTGGCCCGTTCTGCCATGAGCAGCATCACTGGGCCAATAACCGCCAACGGGCTTACACTCTCATGCAGCTCCGCATGGCTTATAATAACCGGTACTCCCAATTTTTCCGCAGTACCAACCACCGCCATAATACATTCAAGATTTGGGGTATTAAAGGCTCCAATGGCACAGTCATGCTTCTCAGCATACTCCATAGCTTCATTTAATCCAATCAACATAGTACTTGCTCCTCTCTATTCCTCCGGCTTTCTATCATCAGCCAACAAGCGGGCGAACCGCTCCATAGAGCTTTTGATATTGTCTGTAGCATTCTTCATAACGTTCATGAACCACAGCGCGCGGTTCATAGGTCTCCTGTAATGTGACCATCACCGAGGCAGCTTCCCTGATATCTTTAAAAACCCCTGCTGCTATGCCCGCGAGCATAGCGCTGCCTGCAGCCCCAGCTTCACCACATCGCAGCGCCGTCACCGGCACATTGAGGATATCCGCTTTCATCTGAAGCCAGACGCGGCTGTTTGCTCCGCCTCCGGTCGCACGCAAAGCACAAATAGCAATGCCGGCCTTTCGGAGAAATTCCATATTCAGACGCATCTCATAGCATACACCTTCCATAAGCGCGAGATAAATATCCTGCTGCGTATTTGCAATTGTCAAACCGATAATCGCGCCCTTAGATCCCGCATCCATATACGGCGTCGCCGCTCCGGCAAAATGCGGCAGCACCAGAAGGCCGGTGGGCCGATCCCGAAAACCAGATTCAAGTATCTGATAAATGCTTGTACCTGACTGTGCAGCCTGTTGTGCTGCATAACCTGCCAGATTCTCTACAAACCATTTTATAAGCGCCCCGCCCGTATAAGAAAAAGCATAGCATACATAAGTTCCCGGCATAACATAAGGCACTACATTATAATTTCCCTGTGCCATTACCGCTGTATCAGCCTGTGAGAACACCGGGGTGATGCACTCTACGGTTCCCGCGCCATCAACCGCGCACTTCTCGTCAAACACACCGCTGCCAATAGCCGCCGCAACCTGATCATGGCTAACAGAAACAATATGCGTTTCTTCTGACAGACCTGTCTTCCTCGCAAGTTCCGGCAATAAAGCACCAGCATCTGTACCGGTCGGCACCGGTATGGAAAAAAACTCTGGAGAAATCCCTGCCGCTGCAAAGATTTCACTGCTCCATGCAAGGTTGTGGATATCAAACCCCATGGTCCGGGTTGCCAGGGAATAATCAATCTGCCTCCTGCCCGTCAGCAAATATACGATATAATCCTCAATAAGGCATACATGGCATATGCGTGCATAAATTTCAGGACAATGACGTTTAACCCACATAAGCTTAGGCAGACTATACATGTGATGCGGCTTCACTCCCGTGATCTCATTGATTCGCTGTGCCCCCAAAGTCCTGATAAGCTCACAGCATTCCTCTTCACCACGTGGATTCGTATAAAGCATCGCCAGACACAAGGGTTCGTTCTCTTTGCCGAGCAGCACAAAAGTCTCACCAAAACTTGTGACCCCAATACTGCCAATCCCCGGAAATTTTTCTGCAGCCTCGCTTAATACCGCATAGACTGCCTGCCAAATTACTATAGCATCAATTTTTTGCTCCGATTGTGTGCTTGCTGCAGGATAACTGCGATGTACATATCCTAAATATGCCCCTGTGTCTTCGTAAACAGTGAGCTTACATCTTGATGTCCCGATATCAAGGCCTGCCAAAAACATAGCTCCGCCCCTTTCTGTATTGCACCTTACACAAACAAGTTTTGGCTATAAATCATAAGAAACTCGGTCAGCACTTTAAATATTTTTCATAATCCTTGAAAAGCAAATATTTAGGCAGCGCATCTTCTTCAATTTCCGGTAGACGTGATTTTGCATCATAAAACCGATTATCAACACGGTCATCATTTGTCGTCGACACCTCAAAAAGCATAATATCACCCGTACCCGGTATACCCTGCCATTTATGATACTGTCCTTGCCTAAGGGTAATGCTTTGGCCCGGTTCCAGCAGCACGGAGCCACCTGCTTTTACCGTTACCTGCCGTCCATCCATACGGACCACAACATCACTCGCAGCAAATTCCTCTGCATCATCCGAATTGTATAATGTAACCTTTAATGTACCGCCGCCCCGATTAATAATGTCTTCCATTTTGTACCAATGGAAATGGAACGGCAGTACCTGTCCATCATTGACAAAAAGCAGTTTTTCACAATAAGGTTTCGGATATTTTTCTTTTTGTTCAAAATTCCCGTTGCGGAAGGTAAAAATCGTCAAACCGATATGCATAAAATCATTCATACCAAAGTCTGTAACATCCCAGCCCAGCATATTGTCCACAATTTCGCGCTGGTCTTCCTGTAAATTTTTCCAATCCTCCAATGTATAATAAGCAAATGGCGGCAGCGGGAACTGATACTTTCTGGCGGCAGACACCGTATAATCTATCACCCTGTTTAGTTCTGACCTTTTCAAAAAAATCCCCTCCTAAAATATAACTTTTGCCCTTTATCCTAAAGACTATTTTTTCTAACTCCACCATGAGATTCCAGCGGCTTTGTATACCATATTATTTATTGATCATGCGTGCACGAACCCTTTTTGAATACGCCGAGAAGGCTACGGCGCTGATAAGTACCAGCCCTTTGACAAACTGTTGTACATAATCGTTAATATTACACATGATCATGCCTGTGCCAAGTACGCCCATAATGAGTACGCCTATAACAACCATACCAACGCGGCCTTCTCCGCCCATAATATTTACACCTGCCAGCACGACAGCCGTTATGGCATCCATCTCATAACCCATGCCTGCCGCCGGCTGTCCACTGTTTGTACGGGAAAGCAATACCAGCCCTGCCAAACCAGAGAGGAAACCACTGATTGCATACGCAAAATATTTGATACGCACAACATTTACACCAGAAAGACGCGATGCTTCTTCATTGCCGCCAACACCATAGAAATAGCGTCCCAATGCCGTTTTTTCCAAGCTGACATAAGCTGCAATAAAAACAATAGCTGCCAACAGTACCGGATATGGAATTAGGCCCAGCGTGCTATTAGCAAAATTGCCAAAGCTGTCATTAAACCCAAAGACAGGCATTCCATTCGTTACAATGAACGCCAGACCCCGTAAGGAAGTCATAACCCCCAAAGTGACAATAAGGGCCGGAATGTTGAAATACGTAATAAAGAAACCGCTGATCATGCCATAAATCGAGGCAATCAGCAGCACAATAATACAGGTTGGCAAAATAGGCACGCCATGCAGCATCAAGATTGCCGCCGTGACTGCCGATACCCCTGCTATAGAACCAACCGACAAATCAATGCCGCTGGTCAGCATAACATAGGTCATGCCGACAGAAATTATGCCGATAATAGAAACCTGTTTTAAAATTGTAAAAATCGTAGAAAACTTCATAAAATTCGCGGTTGCGAATGAGAAGCCAATCACCAGCATAACCAAAATCAGAATAATGCCATAGTTCATCAGCCAGCTGACGGCGTTATTTTTTTTCATTGTAATCCCTCCATAATACAGTGTTTCGAAGCTAATTCCAGAATACGTTCCTGCGAAAACTCATTTTTTGCCAACTCGCCGGATATCCGCCCTTCACACATGACAATAATACGATTTGACATACCTATAAGCTCCGGCATTTCCGAACTGATCATAATAATACTTTTTCCCTGTTCCACAAATTGGCACATCAACTGATATATCTCATATTTTGCCCCGACATCAATCCCGCGCGTCGGCTCGTCAAAAATCAGGATATCACACTCTGTTGCCAGCATTTTCCCCAAAACAACTTTTTGCTGATTGCCTCCGGATAAATTGCCTACGAGCTCTTCCATGTTTGGTGCTTTGATATTAAGTTCCTTAATATATTTTTCCACACAACTTTTTTCCCGTTGCGAATCGATATAGGGAAACAGCTTGGCCGAACAACGCTCCAAAACACTGTAAATGATATTTTCCCGAATATTAAGCCCCATAATGACGCCTTGGTGCTTGCGATCCTCTGGAATAAGCCCTATACCGGCCTGCAGCGCATCCTTTGGCAGCCTCGGCATATAGGGTTTGCCATTCAGCAGCATACTGCCTGTTTGGTATGTGTCCGCACCAAAAATTGCTTGCGCAGCTTCTGTCCGGCCTGCACCTACTAAACCACCGAATCCCAATATCTCACCCTTGTGCAGTTCAAAGGAAAGATTTCTGACCACGTGGTTTGTCAATCCATCCACTTTTAATACTACCTCGCCAATTCCGTTTTTAGGACTGGGAAAATCATCCGCCAATTCGCGGCCTACCATATAGGAAATGAGCTGTTTCTTATTGATTTCATCCACATTTTTTGTTGTGATATAGCGTCCATCGCAAAATACGGTAACACGATTGCATAACTCAAAGACCTCCTCCAAGCGATGTGAAATGAAAATTATGGTAACGCCATCCTGTTGCAGTTTACGGACGATATTGAAGAAAATCTCCGTTTCATTCAATGTCAGCGGTGCGGTTGGTTCATCCATAATCAGCAGTCTTGCCTTTCTCGATACCGCCTTCATGATTTCCACAATCTGTTGATACGCTACACCCAAATCGCATACACGTGCTTCAATGTCGAGCTCTACGCCCATTTCCTTGCATAGCTGCTGTGCTTTTTCATTCATTGCCGTCAGATCGCGGAAAACGCCTTTTTTAATTTCCCGTCCATAAAAAATATTTTCCGAAACGGACAAATACGGAATAAGACTGAACTCCTGGTATATGACACTAATCCCGAGCTCCATGGATTCCTTTGGCGTCAAACAACTATATTCGTGACCCGCAAACTCAATACTTCCCTTGGTTGGTGTATTAGCCCCTGTAAGTATTTTAATAAAGGTAGATTTTCCTGCCCCGTTTTCCCCGCAAACCGCATGCGTCTCGCCTTCATAAATTTCAAAATTAATATCATCCAGTGCTTTGACTCCTGGATAATACTGCGACAAGTGCTTAATCTTCAATATAGTATTTTTCTCCATGCCTATTCTCCCCCTAAAGAAATCATGCGTGCCACCCGCAAGCAGCACGCACTCATCCAATACAAAACTCAGCCTTTCGGTACATATTTGCCGCTGAGCAAATCCTCAACCGGAACCGGAACCGGTGCAAAAATCGTAGTTTCCTGTTGTGCCGGAATCCCCTCACGAATATATTTAATCAAAGTTTTAGCGCTTTCATAGCCTGCCTTATATGGGAACAAGTCCACGGTCCCGCGGTAAATTGAATTTGGTTTCTTCATATCTGCAAGGCATTCAGCCGTAGCATCGCCGGAAAAAACAGCCTTATCCTCACCGGAGATATGTGCCGATACCATAGCCTGATAGCCACCAAGTCCGCCCGAATCATTCGTAGCTACTACAACACTTAAATCCGGATGCTGCTGTAAAACGCTTTCGATAATCTTCATGCCAAGTTCCGGAGTATCGCCGGCCTGACGCGCAACGATCTCCACATTCGGGCACATTTTCTTAATGATTTCCTCAACGCCATCACCACGGGGAATAACAGAATCCACATTATCCTGAGAAATGATTGCCACCTTGACCTTATCCTTCGAAGCAAGGTTTTTATTGATCCACTCAGCCGCCTGTTTCCCAATAGCCTCGCCATAAGTATGTTCATCAACGATATAGCGCATATTGACATTGTCCTGGCTCTGAGCAACACAGCTTGTAGCAATTCCCGCGGCCTTTGCCTTCTCCACAATACTCTTGGTCGCATTCTGATCGATTGGGGCCAGCATAATACCGCTATAGCCCGCACTTACCAGACTCTCCATATCACTGACCTGTTTATCTACCTTGTATTGCGAATCAATGGTCAGAACTTCTACGCCTTCTTCCTTACAAGCATCTTCAAAGCCTTTTTTTACCGATACAAACCATGGATTTCCAAGATTCATGCATACAAAGCCGAGTTTGATCTGTCCTTTGTCTTTTGCCCCCCCGCCCGATGCGGAAGTACTGCCGGCGTCCGATGAATTTCCACCGCAGCCGGTCAATATGGCACTAAACGCAAAAACCATTGCCATCAATAGAAGAACCTTTTTTCTCATTATTTTGCACATCTCCTTTTATATAGAATAACCTGTCCTGTCTGACAAATTTATTATATTATAGTAACACAAATTAAAAAACTTAGAAATTTCTAATAAAAGGTAGGAAAAATTAATCTTTTTCTTATTGCTTTTCACATAAATTCATAAAAAAGAAAACGTAACCAACACGCACACGGCTGTTACACAACATAAATAACTGCTGCATCCTGTATTATATAAGATGCAGCAGCTTCATTTTCACTATTCTGCGTACAGATTCATCTATACGCTCCTGTTTTATGCCGCCATTTCGCAACGCTTCCAAAAGCCCCTTGTAAACTGCGGCTTCATGTTCATAAGCATGGCATACCAGAACCATATCTGCTCCGGCCTGCACAGCTTTTACGCCTAACTCACGAAAAGCATAATGCCTCGATACCGCCCCCATTTCCATGTCATCGGTAATGACCAATCCCTGATAACCCATTTTTTGCCGCAATAATCCCGTAATCACTTGGTAGGAAAGACTGGCGGGATTATCCGCATCCAGGGCGGTATAAGTAAGATGTGATACCATAATAAGATAATTATCTGCGTCCATATCTGAAATCATCGTATGAAAAGGCTGTAAATCCTCGGCTGCAAGCTGACTATATTCAGCATTGATACGAGAAGCATCCACATGAGAATCCATCTGCCCCTTGCCAATGCCCGGAAAATGCTTCAGGGTATAGACTATGTTCTCCCGTTCGTAGCCCTTGCCCACACTTTGCACAAAGGCAGACACAATCGCCGGAATCTGGCTGTACGAACGCTGCGGAGCCAGCCCCAAATCTGCGACCGGAGCAAAATTCATATTGAAGCCCATTTCCTTAAGCTCCGCTCCCGTACGTTCAGCCCATTGCTCTGCGAGCGCAGGATTCCCCTGCGTGCCAAGCTCCCGAGCCGAAGGCGGCGGTGGCCATTCCTGCTTCATACGTGCAACTTCACCGCCTTCTTCATCTACGGCAACGAACAAAGGGAGCCTCCCAGCTCTTTTTTCCTGCAACGCATGCGTAAAACCCTGCACCTGTGCTTTAGATTCCATGTTGCGATCAAAAAGGATAATGCCCCCTATGCTATATTCCTGCAGCATCTTCAGAGTATCTGCATCGATAGCCGTGCCCTGGACACCCATCATTACCATCTGCCCGATTTTCTCTTCCGGCGTCATACCTGCAACAATTTCAGCCGCCTGTTCATCCACTGTCAAAGAGGGCGCCTGCGGCTGCACGCCTGCAGTATCTGCTCCCATATACCTTCCTTGGATATAAAACGCGGCAGCTGCCGCAACAGCCAATAAAAAAATGAAGACAATCCGATAGGTTCCCCGCTCTGCCTTGTTGATTTCCATTCATTCCTTTCCACACAGCCTGACATCTATTGGTCAAAAATCTGCTGGCATCTATGACGAAAAACTATATCGAAAGTATAACATAAAACTCTTTCCAGCACAAAAGCGCTTTATACATCCTATCTGCAAAAACCGGGAAGTACATTCCCCATATGCTTGATGAGAATTAGCAAAAAGCTGCTTTCCCATACGAAAAAAGCAGCCCTGCCGTTATATAGCTTTACTATTTATTGCTATTTTTTCACCGACTTCCCGGCAAGTGCAAATCATCTCAGAAATAGCTTTGTTTCATCTTATTCCATTTAGCGGATGCATACTGCAGTTCCTTCATGAAATATGGACAATGCAGACTCAGCCAAAAACGGATGAAGGTATGCGTATATGCCTGAAAAACAGGCACACGATGCAGGGTAAACAAATCATCCTGTACAGTATCATCACCCAAATGAACCGTGAATGCAGCCAGATACCCATATTCTTTAACTTTTTCAATTACATGCGCATTGTAATCTCCATATGGATAAGCCAAATAATCCACCTTATACCCCAGATGATTTTCCAAATCAACCTTGGAATCAGCCAGCTGCTTTTTTAATTCGTCGTCATCCTGGATTTTATCTAAATGTGGATGATTGAATGTATGTCCCTCAAACAAAATATGATTTTGACTCATTTCATGGATCTCCTGCCAATTAAGATAACCGGGCAAGCCAATATCATGTGAAATCAGAAAAATCGTTGCTTTAATACCATATTTCTTCAGAATCGGATATGCATCTATATAGTTATCCTCATAACCATCATCAAACGTAATGAGCACCGACTTATAAGGAAGCTCCTTCCCATCTCTTAAAAACTGCAGTAAATCATCCGGGGTAATGGGTGTATACCCAGCTGCATGCAAGTACTGCATTTGCGCATCAAACTCCGTCGTACTCAGTGCCAGCGGAGAATGTTCCTTATTGTTTATCTCATGGTATCCCAGCACAGGTATCTCTCGCTTGTTCAGAAAATACCAGCTCAGGGATATCCCCAGCAAAACAATAAGAGCAAGCAACATAAGATACTTTTTATACGACAAACCAACCACTCCCCTGACAAAGTAACCATTATAAAACATATAAATCGAGTTTTCCTGTTGCAATATATAGAAACCACGGCTTTATTCGCTCTGCTTTCCTGACAATTTTTTCACCTGCCTGCGTCGGGCAATCCTCTCGCCCACCCAGCAGGTTCATCGAATCAGCGATTCCCATAACATCAATCTTTGGTACCCGTAAGATAGGGATCTTCAGTTAGTTTCTTCTGTCCCAGCATCGTAGTAAGATCCTGCTTTTCAAACCGGTATTCCTGTGAGGAAAAATCCTGTCCAGCATCGTAATGATTGGATGGGGCATTTAAAATACCACACACGGTATCATAGATCATATCATTTGTGAAAAATTGGTTTTCATTGTGCTCTAAAGTAGCTGCCTGTAGCGGATAGGCCTGCCGATAATTCTCCGACAAATAAACAAACATGGGAATTCGCACCATGTCAAAACGAAATGCATCCGGATTATGCGAAATGTGCAGGTCCTCTCCATGATCCGAATAATATACCATCGCCTGCAAATTCATATTGTCCCTGGCATACTGGTAGATTTGAGACAATATATAGTCCGTATATAATGTGCTGTTCGCGTAAGCCTCCTCGGTTGAGGCGTTATCGCCGCTCTTCCATTTTTCAAAGTTTTCCGGATAACGATTATGATAATAAATATGACTTCCCATAAGATGCAGCACAATGAAGTTATTTTTCGTTGCATCTACGAATGGCAAAAACTGCAGCAAAGTCTCATCAAACTGATTGCTGAGCTCATAAGCATCATCCGTCCATTCCGCATGATCAGCGGTCTTTGCTACCAGCGTAATCGCACTGTCATATTGTCCATAACGTCCCTGATTGCTGAACCAGTAGGTTTCATAGCCGGCTTTCTTCGCTACATCAATCAGAGAAGTCGATTCAATGAATTCCTTATCGTTATACTGGCTTTCTTCTGTCAGGGCACGTTCCAGTACTGGAACCGTCTGTACCCATGAAGAGTACACATTATGAAATACTGTAAAATAAGGATTCTGCATGCATTTTTCAAGCCATGGGGTATTATCGTAAGGAACCGAAGGCGTATAAGCCTTCATATAATTACGTGAAGCGGATTCCCCAATAACCATAATGACTGTCCCTGGAGCCTTTTGTGCCAGGGTCGTATCTGTCGTCAAGCGCAAATCCTGTAAGCGTTCCATATAATGCGTACTGTATTTTTGTGTCTCATGGACATGCGCAGATACATCCTTCCAATTCATAATAATAGAAGTTTCCGGAAACAAAAAAAACGGTACATATACCAGCATCGCTACGGACAAAACCAGCAAAATCCATTTTTTTCTTCTATTCGAATGGTTGGCAATGATTTGGCGACCGACCCGTCGGTTACATACATAAGCTGCCGTGAGAAGAAGTGCCGCACCCACTGCTATGGCAAACAGACACAGACCAGTAAAATTCGACTGAAGGAAATCTATACTCTCCCTTGGACTCGTCAGGTAAAGCGCCATAAGCGTTGAAGGTGTAAGACAATGCTGAAAGAGCAAATAATAAGTACTCTCCGCAAAAGGAATCCCTAAGCATAAAATATCCAGACAGGAAAAAAGCCAGGCTATCCATTTTGCCTGTCCCTTATGCAAAAAACACAGAGCTTCTGATGCAATAAGTAAAACAAACATTCCCAGCCCAAAAAGAAAGTCCATACGGGTCTCGGCAACAAACCATGTCGTATGATAGGACCAAAAATATAGTAAAGGAAACGTTATACACCAGGAAATCCCCACAAGGACATGCGGCAGACAGGACAAAGAAAACAAATTTTGCCCCGTCGCATATTGCACGAGGCAAAGCGCCACCACGATAAGGCAAATATGCCCCACATAGCTTTCAGGCTCTATCGTCTGCCCAATATTTATGTAGAATATAATCATGCAAAGAACAAGTACTACAGATGCTGCCAGCATCCGCATATTTCCGGGCTCGTATTTTTCAATAAGAATATGCACAGCCTCTACTCCTTAAATTTTTTATAGCTGCCACAACGGCATACGAAAAGCTGAAAATGAATATATCTATCATTGGGACGTGTGTATTATATTGTATGAAACTGAAAACTATTTGAAAAAATACATATTTTTCAAATAAATTTTTGAAACATTTCAATTTTTTTTTAATGATTATTCTCTGTTTTGCATCTTAACATGCAGTATAAAAATACATATGTTTTTTATTATATCAAAGCATATAATCCTTGCCGCCATTGTATTTATTGACTTATTCCCCTATATGATAAAAACGCCATAAATATTTATTACCTTTTTGTCTCCGCAGTACGTACTTTTTCAATTTCTTTGCCCATTACCAGGAGATATTATACACTATTGTATTTTACCAGTATATCATTTAAACTTATCTAGTGAATTCATGAAAGGGGTTTTCTATTATTATGGAAGAAAACAAGTTACAACGCGGACTCAAGGCTCGCCATATAGAGCTCATCGCTCTCGGTGGAACAATTGGCGTAGGGCTTTTTATGGGATCCGCCAGTACAATCAAATGGGCCGGTCCATCCGTTCTCCTGGCATATGCGCTCGCAGGACTTGTAATGTTCTTTGTCATGCGCATCATGGGCGAGATGCTTTATGTAGAACCGGTTTCTGGTTCATTTGCAAATTATGCACAAAAATACCTTGGTCCCTGGGCCGGTTACCTTACTGCCTGGGCTTACTGGTTTATGTGGATTACCGTCGGCATGTCGGAAGTTACTGCCATCGGCATCTATGTAAACTACTGGCTGCCCGGGATTCCAACCTGGATTCCTGCTTTAATCGGGGTTGCCATCATTGCAGGCGCTAATCTGGCATCTGTAAAATATTATGGTGAATTCGAGTTTTGGTTTGCTCTTATCAAGGTCCTTACCATTGTCGTAATGCTTATTATTGGTTTCGGTCTTATCTTTTTTGGCGTTGGTAACAATGGTATCCCCATAGGCCTCGGAAATCTTACGAGCCACGGTGGTTTCTTTGCCGGCGGCTGGCAGGGATTTCTGTTCGCACTTTGCTTAGTTACAGCTTCTTATCAGGGAGTTGAGCTTATCGGCATCACGGCCGGTGAAGCACAGGATCCAAAGAACACCTTACGCAAGGCCACTAAAAATATTATCTGGCGTATCCTCATTTTTTACATTGGTGCAATCTTTGTCATCACTACGCTGTATCCATGGGATCAGATTTCAAACCTTGGCAGCCCATTTGTACTGACCTTTGCCAAAATCGGCATTGCTTCAGCAGCAGGCATCATCAACTTTGTTGTACTTACAGCTGCGATTT
Organism: Megamonas sp. UBA1796; assembly: GCA_002319795.1. GTDB lineage: Bacteria > Bacillota > Negativicutes > Selenomonadales > Selenomonadaceae > UBA1796. The sequence continues at coordinate 24,673 of DCFU01000051.1, read as the reverse complement.
CCGGCTGTAACAGCGGTATCTACAGCTGCAGCCGCATGCTGTATACCCTTTCTGCGAACGGACAAGCGCCAAAATTTTTGTCTCACCTATCAAAGAGCGGCGTTCCGTCGAATGCACTGAAGCTTACACTTCTTTGCCTATTGCTCGGAGTCTTTCTCAATTATCTTTTTCCGGATTCCCAGCTTTTTGTCTACATCTACAGTGCCAGCGTACTGCCGGGCATGTTTCCCTGGTTTGTGCTCTGCCTGAGCCAGTCCAGATTCCGTAAGAGTCACAAGGACGAGATGGCTGCACATCCTTTCAAATCATTCCTGTTCCCGTACAGCAACTACGGCGTGATTATATTCCTGCTGCTCGTGCTCATCGGCATGTGCTTCAATGACAATACACGTTTATCGCTCATCGCCGGAGTTGGCTTCTGTGCTATCGTAATGGCTGCATATTATCTCTTTGGCATTAACAAGAGATCCATACCAGCCGAAAATACAGAGACAACCGAACACTTAGATAAAAACTAATACGGTTATAAAAAAAGAGCCTGTGATTTTTCACAAGCTCCTTTTCTATTTGTAAAACATTTTTTAAGCTAATTTTAAATAATTTTTCTCTGCTTGTTTTTGTACTTTTCCCCAACGATTATATTGAAAACCACATTATATAAATTCCTGCATATATTTTTCGATTAAAGAGCCCTCTTGCTGCTGATCAACCAGAGGAACCCCGGATGCCAGAACCTTATTCTTTTCATGAAATGAGCGTTTTTCTTCCTGGTAAATCACGCCCAGCGGAATATGATCGCCAAATTCCATTGCTTTTTCCATGGCTGTTATTTTATCATAGGAATTATACGCATCATCTAATTTGTATACCCTGTTTTTATAATAGGAAAACGTATTGACCTTATTAAAACTGATACAGGGCTGCAAAATATCAACAAGCGAATATCCCTTATAGAGAATCGCCTGTTTCATAATGGAAACAAGATGTTCCGGATTGCCGCTGAATGCTCTCGCCACAAAACCAGCGCCTGCTGCGATTGCTATCAACAGGGGATTAAAAGGCGTATTGATACTGCCTTCCGTCTGTACATCGGTGACAGTGCCTTCATTCGAAGTCGGGGATGCCTGCCCTTTAGTCAATCCATAAATTTGATTATCATGCACAAAATGAGTGATATCGACATTCCTTCTGATATTGTGGATAAAATGATTGCCGCCTTCACCATATGAATCACCTTCACCGCTATTAACAACTACAGTCAGTTTTTGATTGGCAATTTTTGCCGCTATCGCAGCAGGCAAGGCGCGGCCATGGAGTCCACAAAAGCTGTTAGCACTAAGATATTGAGGCGTCTTAGCCGCTTGTCCAATACCTGCGACCAGTAGAACTTCATGCGGATCTTTCCCGAGTTCTTCCAGCGATTGTTTTAAGCATTTCAAAATATTAAAGTTACCGCAGCCCGGACACCAAGCCGTTTCATATGTGCAAAATTCTTCAGAGCTCATAGTCATTCCCCTCCCTTCAAGACCTGTGCAGCGATTTGTTCGCCTGATATCTGGCGTCCATCATATTTCAATATACTGGATGTACACATGATACCCGTCTGTTCCCTAATCAATTTGGCAATTTGCCCGGTTGCATTCTGCTCTACATTAATAATCTGTTTAGCCTGTACCACTTTTTCGTTCAGACGCTTTACCGGCAATGGATATACATCACCAAAAACTAATGCACTAAAATGATGGATTGTTTGATGATTCAATATTGTAATGGCCTCCTTAATTGGACCATAGGTCGAGCCCCAGCCAATAAGTAACGTATCATACGAATCATCACCAATAAATTCAGGTTCCTTCAATTCTGCTTCTAATTTTTTTAATTTTGAGAGTCGCTTGTCCATCATTTGAACACGCATTTCAGCAGATTCGATGATTCGCCCTCGTTCATCGTGTTCATCACTGTCAGCAGAGACAAATCCCTTGGACGTACCCGGAAGAAGACGCGGAGAAACAGCCTCGCCATTAAGCCGATATCTTAAGTATTCGCCATCCGTTAGAACGTCATTGGCACGATATACCTGACTGTTTCGGACGTCAAAGGGTTCTACCGTCGCAGAAGAATCCGCCAGATACTGGTCACTGAGAATAATAACCGGAATCTGATATTTTTCCGCCATATGAAAGGCACGTATTGTCTGATAAAAAGCGTCCGCATGGTTTTTAAGGGCAATCACCATTCTGGGAAATTCCCCATGTGCAGCCGATATAGCAAAATTCAAATCACTTTGTTCCGTCCTGGTAGGCAAGCCAGTTACTGGGCCAGGGCGTTGAATGTCGGCAACAACCATTGGTATTTCAGCCATTCCGGACAATCCCAGGGCTTCGACCATCAGGCAAAACCCACCGCCTGATGTACCGGTCATAGCTCGGGCACCCGCAAAAGAAGCACCAATTGCCATATTGATGGCGGCAATCTCATCTTCGGCCTGTTCAACAACAATTCCAGCTTCCGTCATTTTGCCCGCTAAGTATTCCATAATAGAAGTTGAAGGCGACATAGGATACGCTGAATAAAACTTTAATCCAGCCGCCATAGCCCCTAATGCCAGTGCCTGGTTACCTGTCAAAAGCATCCAAGCGCCATAGGCTCCCCCATTATGGGCATGTTGCTTTGCCGTACTATCATAACCAATTTCAACCGCCTGCAAGTTTATAGCAAGATATTCTGGTTTCACCGCGCCGGCAAATACAGTTCTACTGTGATCCAGTGTTTCTCCAAAAATTTTCAGAATTGCGCCAATCAAAATGCTGCCGGCCACTTTGGGATTACCGAGTTTTTTTGCTATAGCATTCATGTCAATCTTAATAACGTCCTTGCCTTCTACCGACAACTGACTGTCACAAAGAATAAATCCATCGGGTTTCAGCTCGTGCCTGTGCAACTCAACCGTTTCTTGATTAAAAGCCACAATTCCATCCAATATATAACTATGTGAAGCCATCGCTTCAGATCCAAAACGAATCAAGGTAAAATTATGTCCGCCACGCACGCGGGACATTAAATCTTTTACCGAAAAAACATGGTACCCGGATTGTTTCAACAATTTTTCCAAAATCGAACATGTTGTATCCACTCCCTGCCCTGCTGCCCCGCCGATCAAAATATTATACATATCATCACACCTTTTAAATTAAATTAATTCATAACCATAACAGAATTAGATTTTAATAGGTATCCTGATGATTGAACTCTGCAGATTCCACCCAGTCATTAACATGGTTTAACATTTCAATAATATCATCCAGCACTTCCACATGCTTTTCTTCTTCATGCATAAGCCGTTCACATATTGCTTTTCCCTCTGGATTCTCCACCGTCCCGGTGAGTTTTTTATAAAGCTCCACGCTTTGATTTTCCGTTGCCAGTGCCGCCTGATAATAATCCAGTTGTTCGTCCTTTAGCTTGATAATAAACTCTTTCTTCTCCCCAGCAAACTGTGTATTATCAGCAAACACATTTTTGATTTCAGCTAAAGCAGGATCGGCTTGGATAAAATGAAACGTTTGATTTTGGGCCAATTGAATGATTTCATAGTGGCGTTTCTCATCTTCCGCCAAACCGGTTAAAACTTTTTTTAGATCCTCATATTTGGCTTTTCCCGCAAGATCCCGATAATATTTTTCACCATCTGCTTCCATTTTTAATGCAAAATCGAAAATATTCATAACTATGCCTCCCCTTTTGTATTTACAATGTATTAACAAATGCATTGCAAAGTGAACAGATAAAAACTTCTCCTAATTACGTCCTCTGACAACACTCCGCTTTGCTATATTTTATTATTTCTATAATGTAATAATAAATCCTGCTTAATTTTTATTATATTATAGAAATTTTTTAACATATTCAGTGCCATGCTATAGAATGGCGCAGACCGTGGACATAAGCCTCCGAACTTATCCACAAGCCACGTGGCAATCTCTCAGGGTCTGGCTGCTAAATGCATCAATTCTACAGCATTAAGTACCAGGGCCACCTTGCCATCGCCCATAATCGTCGCTCCACCCATCCCGCTGATTCCTGACAAATACGCTGGCAGCGGTTTGACCAAAACATCTTGTTCCGTAAGCAGCCGATCCACAATCATCGCTGCTTTGGTCTGTCCATCCGTAATTATGACGACTGGCGTATAATCGGGTAATGCCCCCATAGGCATTTTTAATAGCTCTGCCAATGACACAACCCCCAACACCTCGCCCCGATGATATAACATACGCCGCCCACGCCTTTTCACCAGCTTATCTGCAGATACTTTAGCGGTCTCGACTACATTATCAAGTGGTATAACCAAGGATTGCTGCTGTACCTCAACGACCAAGCCGCGCGAAACTAACAGCGTCAGAGGTAACTGCATCGTGATTTTACTGCCCTTCCCCAGCTGGCTATCAATCTTTATTGAACCCTGCAATGCTTTGATATTACTGCGTACCACGTCCATTCCTACACCACGTCCGGAAATTTCAGTAACACTTTTCGCCATACTAAAGCCAGGCAAAAATATTAATTGCAAAGCCTGCTCATCAGACATCTGCAATGCTTCCTGCTGCGCAATAAAGCCCTTCTCCACCGCTTTTTGCTTTAACTTTTCAGGATTCATCCCACGCCCATCATCTTCGACCTCAATAATAACAGAATTGCCCCGGTTATAAGCCCGCAGCCAGACATTGCCTTGTGGGTTCTTGCCTGCGGCTCGCCGTTCTTCCTCTGTTTCAATACCATGATCACCGGAATTACGTACCAGATGTAATAGGGGATCACCAATTTGCTCAATAATGTTTTTATCAAGTTCCGTATCTTCCCCTTCCATAAGCAAAGAGATTTTTTTTCCTGTCTGCAAGGCAATGTCCCGAAGAATTCGCGGGTATTTCTGAAAAGCAATTCGTACCTCCGTCATACGCATGGCCATGATAGCATTTTCCAGTTCCGCCGAAATGCGATTGACAAACTGCCCTGCATCCTTAATTTCTCGCGATAGCTGCGGCAAATTATGCTCCATGGTTAATTTGCGGGCAATCTGGCTAAACACATTTTTCGTGATAGAGAGTTCACCGATTACGTTCATCAGCCTGTCAAGCTTATCGCCACTCACCCGGATAGAATGTCCACTGGATGCAGTTTCTGTATCCTTGCTTACCTTTTGGGCAGTTGGCTTGGGAATTGACGCCACCGCTGCAGTTTGGCATTGGAAATCTTCTAATCCGCAGGCATGAATACCCGCCATAGCAGTTCGTAAATTTTCCAACGTACCATCATCCACGATGGCCCCCTTATGTAACATGCCAGTAATCCTCATGAGTGCATCCATTACCTCAAAGCACAAATTAATGATTGCACCAGAAATAGGCATTTTAGCATCCCGCACCTGCGCCAGTACGCTTTCCAAGTCTTGAAAAATTTGTAGTACATCATTTAAAAAGCTGTGCAAAGCTTCATCTATAGGCACACTCATGATCAGCCCGGTATTGCCTTTGAGTGTGTGCACCCTGCGGAATAAATCACGCAGCGACTCCGCATCCTCTGGATTACTATCCAGCTTTATAAGCAACTGGTCGGTAATAATATCACTATTTTCTTCCGCTTCCAACAAGAAATCTTCCATTAAACCAGCCGCAACACCCGTCAGCAAAAAGGTGACAGATGGATTCTCTGACTGCCCTCCGCCATCCGTATCCGGAATGAGCTGTGCCTTTGTTTGTGGCAGCTCTTGTTGTCCCGATGCTGAAGGGTCCTGCTGGTTAGATGACACGATAACCGGCCCTTCCACAGACTCCTGCAATAACAGCTGCATAGCATGTATAAGCGCATCCACATCATGCGTGCAGCATAGTTCCACTTCCAGCCCTTCCCCTTGTGCAGCAGCACCGCACGTCTCATTCAATTGTGTAATCATCTCGGCCAAAGCATCTCTGGCCTTCATCAGCAGCCCGGTTTCTTCTCCTCCAGGCTGCATGTTGCCTTTCACGATAGCAGCCAATACAGATTCTGCCTGCTGGCTTAATCTCGTGATCTCATTCAAACCCAAAAACGATGCGAGACCTTTGAGCGTATGTGCTTGGCTAAAAAGATTGTTCAGAACTGTACTCGGATTGGAAGCCGTCTCCAGATGCAGTATTTCATCTTCCGCTTTCTGCAAGCTTTTGACACTTTCATCGACAAATATCCGAAGCATTTTTATATCATCTGCTGTAAATTGGTATCTCACGGCTTCGTTCCTCCTTCTCACCAGTTCACTCCGGCAATTCTCTTACAAAGTACACCCAGATTTCCGGAGCAGCGGGCCTGCCAATATATAGGCCAGACTGGAAACGCAAATCCTGTTTCGCAGCTTCCCCGCTTACGGTTTATAATAGGCAATCGTACTGCCAATACGTTTCATCTTAAAAGAATCCGTAATCCGAATGACAGACTCTGCATGTCCCAAATAAATATACCCATCACTTCGCAAGGATTGGTAAAAATGATTAAGTACGCTAAGTCTTGATTCTGTATCAAAATAAATAAGTACATTACGGCAGAAAATCAAATCATAATTCGCCTGTGCCTTCATTTCCTGTTCTTCCATTAAATTAATAATTTTAAACGTGACCATGTCCCGTATCTTCGTATTTAAAATATGTGTCTCAAATCGTTGGGTAAAATATCGTTCCAAATACTCCATTGGTACATCTTTAACCGAACGGTTATTGTAAAAACCCTTACGGGCAACATCCAGCACTCTGGTATTAATATCACTGGCCATTATCTCAATTGTCCATTGCGCAGGCTCCGGCAGCATTTCCAATAAAATAATGGCAAGTGTATAGGGTTCTTCCCCAGTTGAGCATCCAGCACTCCACAGCCTTATCCTTTTATCCCCTGCTTTGATCTTCTCTTTAACCAGCTGTCGTAGTACGTCCTCAGCAAAACCCTGTAATTGAGAAAAATCACGAAAAAAATAAGTCTCATTCGTTGTTAACCGGTTAATGAGTTGTTGCATTTCGGTCTGCTCACCAGAGAACTTTAACAGCTGATAATATTGGCGATAGTCTGCCAGCCCGAGTGCTGCAATGCGTTCATCCAGCCGCTTATCAACAAAATAACGTTTCGTGGTTTCAAACCAAATACCTGTTTTTTTATAAATCAAATCAACAAATCGTTGATATAGTTCCGGTGTAAGTGTCATGTATCAGTCCCCTATGCATTTTTAACAATATTCATATAGCAAAACAGAGCAAGTGGCACATCTTATATTTTATCCAAAGCACTCCCAGACCATTCAGGCAAAATTTTTACGCATAGTATCCCACCAGCGCTTGAGTTTATCTTCAGATAGTTTTATCATATCAGCCACTTGTGATAAATCCTTAAAAGGTTTCAAAATATAATCATTAGCCCCGGCTTCCAGGCATCGCATTGTTTTATCCATCGTAGAATAGCCGGTCATCATGATCACTTGTGTCAAGGCATCATACTGTTTCACCTGGATCAAAAATTCAATTCCATCCATTTTCGGCATTTTAATATCCGCTAACACAATATGATATTTTTGTTTTTTTATCATTTCCAGCGCCTCAAGCGACGATGTAGTCGAATACACCTCATACCCTTCCAGCCGTAGAAACTCTTCTAAAGCAACTACTATTTCCTGCTCATCATCAACAATTAATATTTTAATTTTTGGATACATGCTCATCAGCTCCTGCTAACCCAATTTTTATGGAAGCTAAGACTGCATTATAGCTGCTCGAATACAACTCCAACGCACCCACAAGGTCCTCTGAAGCTTCCAGCACGTTAAGGTGACGCCGCGTATAATTTCCCTCTGAAATAATTCCAAATACCCAGCCTTTTTTAACCAGCTCATCTCGAAAAGCAGCCAGAATTCGAAGATGTGATTCTTCAAGCGTCCTTAACTGACTCAAATCAATATGCACGACTTGAATATCAACTCCACTGTCTGCAAATTCTTCAATAGCACGCAGTCCATTCCCCTCTAAAATATCACCAATAGGCCGGCTGTAAAAATAAGTGTGGTTACATAAAGCGTTATATACACTTTCCCATAGTATCTGCAATGTTCTGGCCGCAACGGATGTAGTTTTGCAGCCGGACGCAGTATTCTTGTTGCGTGCTACCGTATCAGACAGTAAGATGGCAATGCGCTGCCATGCTGAAAAACCACCTGGGTACCAGGCTGCTGCACCGCGGCTATCCCCGCCCCAGTCAGCAATTTGTTTCGCCAGCTTATTTAAGCAAGCCTTATCTCTAGGTTTAGAGCAAAGCGCTTCCTGCATTTTGCTTACCAAAGTGTCAAACCAATCAATTTCACCTTTAGCAGGCATATCTGCACTGGAAAAAATATCTTTGTCAATTTCCGCTACTTTAATATTTTGTATATCCATCACGTTATCGGCCTCTTGCTTGATGTCGGCATTGCACATATCGGTCTGAAAAATAGTGGTCTGGTTGAAATATTCTCCTGCTACTGCCGTACCTAAATCAGCAATATTGGGATGGCAATACAGCAATCGTCCAAAGTGCCGCAGCTGCTCTAACAATATAACTGCTGTAACACCTGGCATGGGTGCACTGACATCAACCGTAAAAGATAAATAGAATAACCGGGAGCCCTGATCATTCGAGGCTATTTCCTGACAACTTGCCGCATTTTTCACAGGAATAGTATCCGTACTTTTAGCTGACACGGTAACTTCGTCCAGTTTCGCCAGCAATTGACTGCAATCAGCAGGTTCTTCACCCGCCTTGTACGCACGCAATTGCATTTCAATTACATCCATAGCTTCAAGAAGCAGACTGACTTCCTGACCGTCTATCGTACAATTTTCCTGCCGCAAGGGTACCAAAAAATTCTCCATACGATGAGCTACTTCAGACAACTGCTCAAATCCTAAAGACTGCGCTCCACCCTTGATACTATGAATGGCTCTAAAAACCTGATTAATAGACTCTTGGGGAGTTCCTGCCTTTTCTTCTCTGAGCAGAACCAAGGACGCTTCACTTAACATCTCTGCTGACTCAACAAAAAAAACGTCTGCCAGCTGACGCTCGAATTGTACTTCATCCACTATTTATCACCCTCTTCCAGTCGCCATGCCGGCAACCTTATAGTAAAGGTCGTACCTTGTCCAACTACGCTCATCACTGTTATTTTGCCGCCATGTTCGTTTACAATGCCTTGCACAATTGACAGTCCCAGTCCCGTGCCATTTACAGCATTACTGGTATAAAAAGGCTCAAATATCCTGGGCATTGCACTCTGGGCTATACCACAGCCATTATCAGCCAACGTAATTACTACCCACTTTATGTCAGAGATTTCCTGCCAGGCCCTGACGCTGATACTGCCTTGCAGAGGCTTCCCTATATTTATCGCTTTAATTCCATTATGGAGAAGATTGATCCATACTTGTCCCAGTTGCTGGGCATTGCCATAGATTGTCAGGCCCGGTTCTATCATGGCCTTTATTTCCGCTGTACTCGCTAGTTCTTTATCACTGCTGACCAATGTCCACGCTTCTGCCAAACATTGCGCTAACCTGACACCTGTTTTTTCCTTTTGTTCCTGACGAGAGAAGATTTTTAGATCACGGACTATATTTTCCATACACTCTACACCATGCTGAATTGCTTCAATGGGACGCTTACAGGGAATATCCGTAGTGCCTGCCAAGGTATTCGGCGTAAAATAACAATGCAGCATCCGCGATAATAATTCGGTGTTCATTTTGATATATGCCAGCGGCGTATTAATTTCATGTGCAACACCAGCGACCAGACGATCAGTCACAGCGAGTCGCTCAGTCTCCGAAAGTGTCCCCTTTGGCTCCCACAATTGATTTAACGGACTGTTTTCCATCCAGTTGTCACCTCCTCATATCCGATTAACCGCTTTGATGATCTCTTTTGCGATGTTATAGGCTGGTGCCACAATCTCAGCACCACCGCGTTCAATAGCTTCGCGCGGCATACCGAAAACGATAGCCGTAGATTCCGCTTCGGCTATCGTGATGCCACCCGCTTGGCGAATGGCCACCATGGCGTCTGCACCATCAGAACCCATACCCGTCAGCAATACACCAACCATACACCTGCCAAAAATTTCTAAGGCTGAATACATCGTTACGTTGACGGAGGGCGTAAACAGTGTATTTGCCGGCAAGGTTGTTAGCCTGACCACATATTCACCATGGTTGATATTTTTTCGTACATTGAGATGTATCCCACCAGGTGCTACCATCCCCTGCCCTTTGCGGAGTATATCTCCCTGCGCAGCTTCCTTAAAAGGGATTTGGCAATTTTGATCCAGTCTCTTGGCAAAAGAAGCCGTAAACATAGGCGGCATGTGCTGAACCACCACGATAGCCGCATCTAAATCCGGCGGAATGTCGGGTAAAATATCCAGCAATGTGCCTGGCCCTCCTGTGGATACACCGATAACAACCACTTTCTGGGTTTCTTGTGTATTTATGGCAGCCAGCGGATGTTCAGTTTCTTTCTGAGCACCCTGCCTGCTCTTAGCTTTACTGAATACCGAAGGTCGGCGCTTTGTCTGCGCAACGGACGCTTTAATCTTAGCGATTAATTCTTTGCCAACGATATGCAAATTAGCAGATACCGTACCGGATGGTTTGGCAACATAATCAAAAGCCCCCAGTTCCAGGGCTTCAAAAGTTGTCATTGCATCCTCCTGGGTTAATGAACTTACCATAATAACTCTGACCTCAGGATGCTGTTCAAAGAGATAGAGCATGCAGGTAATACCATCCATAACCGGCATATTGATGTCCATAGTCACAACATCCGGACATGATTCAACGTCTTTTCGCAGTGCATCCTCGCCATCTCTCGCTATACCAACAACTTGAATAGCAGCATCGGTTTTTAAAATCTGCCGGATGGCCTTACGCATCATAGCGGAATCATCTACGATCAATACTTTGATTGTACTCATAATTCACCTAAGCCCCAATCCGCAAGACTTGAGCAAGGTCAATAATCATGACCATCCGCTTCCCATCATTCAATTTACCAACTCCGCTTATATATTTAGTATCCAGGGTCTCTGATACAACCTGCGGAGGCTCCTCAACCAAACTGCTTTCAAAACGCAACACCTCAGAAACCGCATCAACCACCACACCTGTCTTGCGGCTGCCTACATCCACTATAATAATGCGTGTGGCATCATCCCGCTGTTTTTCGGCTAAGCCAAAGCGACGTCTAAGGTTCAGTACTGGAATGATATTGCCTCTAAGATTCACCAAACCGTCAATATAGACAGGTGCATTCAGCATATGTGTAATATCCGTTATGCGGTTTATTTCCTGTACATCCGTAATTTTGATACCAAATTCTTCATTTCCGAGTTTAAAGGTTACTAATTGTTCTTTTTCAACAATCGTATTCGTTTGCTTTACAGCCACACCTACTTCATCTATAACTTCTCCTGCCAGTTTTTGTATGACTTCCGCTGGCAGCATTTTAGACGCATCAAGACACATAAGCAGGCGTTTTCCATCATTCAGTTTCGCTACACCCCGAATCTGACCGGCTTCCTCATCGCTAAAGATGCGTGGTGGCGGCTCAATTACACTACGGTCTATGGATATGACCTCGGAAACTTTATCCACCCGGAAACCAACCGACATCTGTCCCAGATCCACAATAATAATACGTGACTTATCATTGATGGCGATATTATCAAGACCGAAAAACAGCCGCATATTGATAATTGGCAGCAGCAACTTTCTGATCGTTACAACTCCTTCAATATATTCCGCTATATTCGGCACCGCCGTAATTTGCTGCACTCTGATAATTTCTTTGACATTCATAATGTCAAAGGCGTATTCTTCCTCATCCAGGAAAAAGGTAACCAGTTGATCTTCCTCAATTTCTGTTTTAAGAGCACTATCCGCCCTTGTCGCCGCCATGGATAACGCCTCTTGTTTGATGTCCTCTATTTGACTAGCGGTGACAATGCTACTGATATTTAAGGCCATAATAATCCGTTTGCCGTCATCGAGCTTGACCATCCCATTGAGAAAATCCATATCCATATCCTGAATCACTGCTGGCGGAGCTTCAATCGCCGTTGAACTGACCCGCAGTACTTCCGATACCCGGTCAACTACCATGCCGGTTAGTGTGCCGCCTACGTCAAGTACAAGTACGCGGGTGCTGCTATCACTCGGACGACGTGGCATCCCCAGACGATCCCGCCCGTCAATAACAGGCAAAATGCTGCCTCGCAAGTTGCATACACCCTCTACGTAACTAGGAGCCTGGGGTATATGGGTCACTTCTGTCAGGCGAATAATTTCCCGCACATTTATAATATCTACGCCAAATTCATCACTGCCCAAATTAAAAGTGACCAACTGCCGTTCTGATAAATCTTCCTGTCTCATTTCGATGGTTTCAGGCATGCTGTACCCCCCTTTCTTTTCCCAGTCCACTTACATATTTTGCAGTTCATCAGCCAAGCCGGAGATTTCTTCAATGGCTTCTGCCAGTTCATGCATACCCTTCGCCTGTTCCTGCGCTGCGAGAGTAGATTCCGTATTGGCTTTATCTGCTTCCTGGGCAGCAGCTGAAATCTGTTCAATCCCGCGTTTCGCCTGTTCAATGGCCAGCAATGATTCTTCGGCCCCCTGAAAAACTTGTGTAACCGTATGCAAAATAGGTCCCATAGCCTCTTCAATTACATTAAGATTATGTGTCGATTTTTTTGCATTTTCCACTTCTTGCGCAGACGTTTTCGCGGATAGCTCAATATCGCTGGTCACTTGTTGAATTTGGTTTTGGATGTTCCGCACCAAATCTTTAATCTTATCCGCATTATCAGCTGACTCATTCGCCAGCGTACGAATATCCCCAGCCACTACGGAAAATCCGCGGCCAAACTCACCAGCCCGTGCTGCTTCTATAGAACCATTAACAGCCAGCATATTCGTTTGAATGGTCACGTTGACAATCGCATCTACAATTTTATCAATACGTCTTGTCGTATCTTCCAGGCTCTTAATATTCTGTACGGATTTGAAACCAGCCTCAGCCGCGCTGGAAACGCCACGAATAATGCTGTCTACTTCCTGCTTATTCGTGACCAGTACGGACTGAACACCATTGACAACGCCTCTTGATTCCTCAGCACGGGTTTTCATCTGGAGGGCTGATGATGCCAAATCCTCAGATAAATGTGCCCCTTGCGTCGTCAATTCAGCCTGCATTCTGGCTCCTTCGCCTAATTGTTCCATAGTCGACATGATTTGTTCAGCAGCTGTACTGGCTTCTTCCACATTGGCGGAAAGTTCTTCAGCCGCAGCAGAAAGTTCTTCTGACGATTTCTGCGCATCGGTGGATACCTTGAGTTGTTCGGCCAGCTCCGAAAGCTCATTAGCGGCTGTACTCATTTCATTAAATGCTTTATTCTGTTCTTCAATCGTGGATGAGATTTCTTCAGTGGCCGCCCCCTGTTGTTGACTGGCAGCCGCTACTTGTTGGGTAATATCTAAAAACTTCCGACTCCCATTCGCCGCTTTTTCAGCATTCTGTGCTACTTCTGCAACCCCCTGTTGTACGATCCCTATATCATTTTCGTTTTTTATAAGGTCGGAGGTAACTTTTTTGGCTTTTTCGCCTTCCTCATTTGCCGCATTACCCGCATTTTCTACATCTTGCACAACCACCTTGACATTATCCTGAATTTCTCCGACCAACGCACGAATATCACGCGCCGATCTTTCGGAAATTTCCGCCAGATTTCGTACTTCATCAGCAACAACGGCAAAGCCACGGCCATGCTCACCCGCTCTTGCGGCCTCAATGGCAGCATTCAGGGCCAGCAGATTGGTTTGATCGGCAATACGCACCACAGCTTCCACAATGTTGCCAATTTCTACTGCTTGGTTTTCCAGTTCGCCAACCAGTTTACCCGACTGGAGATTAATGTCCGCAGCACTTTTAACACCATGAATCAGCTGCTCTACATCAGCACTTGTTGTTTTCACTAGTGTCTGGGCAAGGTTCACCTTATCTAATGATTCTTTGGCCAGGTCATTTGCCAAAATCCCCGCCTTTTCAATCTGATTGACTGCTGTCCGGCATTCTTCGGCCGCCGATGCTGCTTCTTCAGCACCAGCTGCAACCTGTTCCATCGTACCGGCTAGTTCGGTTGAAGCATTCCCCGCTTGCTCAATAGCCGCTGCCATCTGCTCTGTGGCCGTCGCTACACGTTCCGCCAGCTGTTGTTGCTTGGCCACGGTCCTTGACCGCACCTTATCCAAGGCCCTGCGTTTCGCCAAATCCCGTTTCAAACTCATTTGCTCTGCAGAATCGAGACTCACACTGGGTTTACCCGCCATTGATTTCCCTAGAGTTCCGTTTGGTTTTGCTAATTTTTTTTCCATAAATACCCCCCCTAATCACTTACGATATGAACAATTCTTGTGCCGGCCAACTGCCTGAATGAATTCCAACATACTTATAGCACCAGCGCCGCCTTCTCATTTTCGATTATGGCAGCACCTCTTATAAGAACATCTTTATGCAGATAATCTGCTAACAATTCAACGGAACTATTATGTTCGCCAATCACTTGATTCAGCAATATAATTTCTGCTTTGTTTCAGCATGGTTCGTTGTATAATGAAGTTAAGCTAAATAAAATCCATAACGAATTGCCTTCTATGGCAAGCTTAATTCGTCAAAAATCCGCTCAGCACAGAACATACATTCGATATGAATTAACCTAACTATACCATAGAGTCCAGAAAGCACAAACACTTGAATATTGAAGAACGTACCTGTGCAGCCCTCTAATATTGGTATAAAACCTTTATAAGCTCTATTTTTTGCTATCTAGCTCGGGAATTTAACACTTTCATAAGTTAAGAATGCCCATGGCGCCTTACTGCAGGCTAATGTTTTGTCAAATTTCCTCTTTATATATTAAGTACTTTTGAGTGATTTATTATAATATAAGAACGAAAATAAAAACAGGCGATTGTGAGGGAGCAGACATGCGATTAAAAATTACAGAATCTAAAAATGCCAGATCACTGTATATTATCCGTTCAACTTATGAAAACGGGAAACATTCATCCAAAATCGTAGAAAAACTCGGCACCTATAGTGACTTAGCGAAAAAGCTGGCTGGCACAGATCCAATTGTATGGGCTGAAAAATATATTATGGAACTCAACCAAAAAGAAAAGGAAGAGAACCACGAGTTTCTGATAAAATATTTCCCGGCGAAACGAATCAAGAAAGATGAACCTCGCACCTTCAATGGCGGCTATCTCTTCCTCCAAAAAATATACTTTGCTCTCGGCCTCCACACCATCTGTCAGCGGATTGCCCAAAAGCATAAGCTTACCTTTGACTTCGATTTTATTCTTTCGCGTCTGCTCTATGCCAGGATCCTTTTTCCTGCATCAAAATCCGTCACCATGGATTGTGCCAACAGCTTCCTGGAATCCTCCAGCTTCGAACTCCAGCATGTCTACACTGCACTCAATACACTTGCCAAAGAAAGCACCTACATCCAGTCCGAACTTTACAAGAACAGTCTCCATATTTCTAAAAGAAATACCAAGATCCTCTATTATGATTGTCCCAATTATTTCTTTGAAACTGAGCAGGAATTCGGGCTGCGCCAATACGGCCCTTCCAAAGAGCACCGGCCAAATCCAATCGTGCAAATGGGAATTTTTATGGACGGGAATGGTATTCCTCTGGCCTTCAACGTCTCAAAAGGAAACACAAATAAACAGATTCCCCTGACGTCCTTGGAGAAACAACTATTGGAAGATTTCAAATTCTCGAAGTTCGTTGTTTATACAGATGCCAGTTTGCCCTCCAGTACGAATTGGAAATTCAATGATAAAAAGCGGGGTTCTTTCATCATGGCACAATCCATCAAGAAGCTGAAGAAAAATTTACAGGAATGGGCATTGTCTAAGAATGGCTGGCGTATCCCAGGCGATAGTTATCGTTATGATATCAGCAGTTTGGAGGCGGCCCCATCCATAGCTGCAGCCTTAAAAAATAGAACCTTCTATAAAGAATGCTGGATCCACGCGGACGGAATTGCCCAAAGGCTCGTGGTCACCTATTCCTTAAAATACAGGGATTACCAAAGACAAATACGAAAAACACAGATTGAACATGCCATAAAAATGGCCGATAAGAATCCCCAAAAAATAAACCAGCATAATCAGAACGATTATAAACGCTTCAGCACAAAAAAGAGCATCCTCACAGATGGCGAATTTTCCCATAAGTATCTGTATGAGATTGACAAGGAGCAAATTGCCCTCGATGAAATATTTGATGGGTTTTATGCCATATGCACAAATCTCGAAGATGATGCTGCCAGCATAATCAAAATCAACCACCAGCGTTGGGAGCTTGAAGAAAGCTTCCGCCTTATGGAAACCGAATTTAAAGCACGGCCTGCCTCTTTGAGCCGCGAGGATCGGATTTTGGCCCATTTCACGACATGCTTTTTAACGCTCACGCTTTACCGATTTTTGGAAAAGAAATTTGACGGGAATTTTACCCGCAATGAAATAATTCATGGCTTGCGAAATATGAATTTTTACAAGGTTATTGGGGAAGGTTATATCCCCACCTACACCCGCAATGATTTCACCGATGCATTGCATGAAGCCTTCCAATTTCAGACGGATTATCAGATTATCAGCCTCCGACAAATGAAAAAAATTTTTAAAGATACAAAAAGTTAAAAAACCTCTCCGTTGCACTATATAAAAAAAGCTTAGAACCCTTATAAAATAAAGGTATCTAAGCTTTTTCTTTTCTTCGTATCAAGGATACGCTTAAATTCGAATATAATGGTGCGGACGAGAGGAATCGAACCTCCATGCCTTGCGGCACTGGATCCTAAATCCAGCGCGTCTGCCAGTTCCGCCACGCCCGCAAGCTGATTACATCAACTTTTCTATTTTAGCACAAGGATGAAAAGGCTGTCAATCTTCCATTTCATCTTCGACTAAAAGTTTCTCCAGCAGAGCCTCACTGATATTTTTCTCTGTATAGAGGCGTATGCCATTGGCTTCCAAAAGCGCCGCACATACACCACTTCCCTTGATTTTCCTGCCAGCAAAGCTGCCATCGTAAATTGTACAAACTCCGCAGGACGGACTGTTTTCCTTCAAAATTGCTACTCTGATTTTATAAGCTTGCACAGTCTGCAAAGCCTTATTCGCACCACGAATAAAGTTATTTGTAAAATCATCACCCTGCATATTCTTAACGCAGGCCTTGCCACTCCATACTTTTTTACCAGTTCCCTCCTGTATTTCTGCGGGCAAACGTGGTACTGGCAGCTGCCCGAGGCATTCCGGGCACACCGTGATGAACCTTCCGCGTTCGTTGTATTTGATCAACAACGCATTTGGATTCGAACCGCCGTCATATTTGGTCTTATGCCCCAGAAGACAGGCACTTACTACAATCATCCTCTCGCTTCCTCATTTAAATGGCTTTACCGCTACATGCATAGCAGCGGCAAGCGCAGGCAAGTCCTCTATATCGAATTTCCGACCTGCATACAGCGGAATTTCTGCACAAGTACGCGCATCAGCAAGTGCGTTATGGTGCTGAAATTCAATATGCAGATAATCCCCCACTGTATCAAGCTTATGATTCTTGAGCTCCGGCCATGCACGCCGCGACAGGCTCACCGTACAGCAATGCAAAAAACGCGGTGCTGTGAGTCCGGCTGTGTCAAGCGAAGCGCGCAAAACGCGCATATCAAACTGCGCATTATGTGCTACTACGATACGCCCCTCTAAACGCTTTTTAAGCTCCGGCCATATGCCGGCGAACGACGGCTTGTCCCGGACATCGCCCGGCCGGATGCCATGGATTTGAATATTAATAGGATGGAAATACATTTGCGGCGGCCGTATCAGCGTATAATAAGAGTCCATGATTTTTCCGTCCTTCACCTCTACAACTGCAACGCTACAGGCAGAATCCGGACGGCTGGAAGCCGTCTCAAAATCAATTGCCATAAAATTCATCATTGGAAAGAATCCTCTTTTTCATTTTTTCTTTGTAAATACCCTGTTGCTATGTGATTGGCATGGAGGCACAGTCTCTCTTCATCTACTCCCGTAAGGCGGCCTTGCTCTACAACCACGCATCCATTCACCACGGTATAGTCAACGGGCTGCTTATACCCTACAGTTGCCAATACAGCACCTGGATCCTGCATAGCAGCCACCAGCTCCAGTCTGCGCTTATCGATAAGGAAAAAATCACCAGCCATGCCGGTTTGCAAACTGCCGATATCATCACGTCCCAGTAACTGTGCACTGCCCGTGGTGGCCATTTTCAATATAGCATAGCCATCTGGTGCCTGCGCGCTGGATTTAAGCCGATGCAGGAGATATGCCACACGCATCTCTTCCAAAAGATTAGAGCCATCATTGCTGGCGCTGCCATCCACAGCCAGTCCTACATGAATTCCCATACGCAGCATGTCCGGCACACGTGCGATACCGGAAGCCAGTTTCATGTTGGAGATAGGGCAATGCGCAATTCCTGTGCCCGTCTGCTGCAAAAGTCGAAGCTCATCATCATTGAAATGTATCCCATGGGCAAACCATACATCACCGCCCAGCCAGCCCAGCTTTTCCATGTAAGCCAGCGGACGCAGCCCATAATGATCAAGTGTATAGCGTTCTTCGGCGATAGTCTCCGCCAGATGCGTATGCAAACGTACGCCAAAACTGCGCGCCAGTACAGCAGACTCACACATGAGTTCCTGCGTTACGCTGAACGGCGAGCAGGGGGCAAGTGCGACACGATGCATAGCATAACGCGAAGCATCATGATATTTTTCAATAGCACGCTGTGAATCGCGCAATATCTCTGTGGTTGTCTGCACTACAGAATCCGGTGGCAGTCCGCCATCCTTTTCACTCAGCGACATACTGCCGCGCGAGGCATGAAAACGCATACCCAGTAGATCCGCTGCAGCAAACTGGCCGGCAAGCAGATCGCCGCCATCGGCCGGAAAAACATAATGATGGTCAAAGCAGGTCGTACAGCCATACTTCAACAGCTCGCCCATACCGACCAAGGATGCGTTATATACAATCTCCTCGTTCAGATTCTTCCATATTCCATAAAGATATCTGAGCCAGGGAAAAAGTTCCATTTTCTGTACCTCAGGCAGATTCCGGCTAAAAATCTGGTAAAGATGATGATGCGTATTAATCAGTCCCGGATAAACCACCATATGTGAGGCATCCAATACCTTATCAGCCTGTCGCATATCCCTGCCAATATAGGTAATGACACCATTCTCGACAAGCATATTTACCCCAGAAAGCACCCTGTCTTCTTCATCACAGCTCACAAGCGTCTCGATATCTTTTACAAGCAAACTCTGGCCCACAAGCCCACCTTCCTTTCGTCACTTGATACCCAGCACGAAATATCACAGCCCGCATAAATAGCATGCGGGCTGCAAAACAAAAGTTTATAATCTCCTACGCAAAAATCATGCGCGTTTTTTCTGAAGATATGCATCCATAGCCGCTGCAGCCTTTTTACCCGCTCCCATAGCGAGGATAACGGTAGCAGCACCCGTAACGATATCACCGCCGGCGAAAACGCCTTCCTTGGTCGTCGCGCCGCTTTCTTCATCAGCAATAATATTGCCGCGCTTCGTGGTGTCCATACCAGGCGTTGTAGAGGCAACGATTGGATTTGGTCCCTGCCCAATAGCGATGACAACCGTATCAACCGCCAGATTGAACTCCGAACCCGGTACAGCTACCGGACGCCGCCGTCCAGATGCATCCGGCTCGCCCAGCTCCATTTTTATGCAGCGCAGCTCGCTGACCCAGCCGTTTTCATCACCAAGTACCTCGACCGGATTGTTGAGGAGACGGAAATCAATGCCCTCTTCTTTAGCATGATGCACTTCTTCGCGTCGCGCCGGAAGCTCATCCTCGCCGCGGCGATAGACGATATAAACATGTTCCGCACCAAGGCGCAGTGAAGTACGTGCCGCATCCATAGCCACATTGCCACCGCCAACGACAGCGACGTTTTTGCCCACGTGGATTGGTGTCGCATATTCAGGGAACTTATATGCCTTCATGAGGTTGCAGCGCGTAAGGAATTCATTCGCGGAATAAACACCATTGAGATTTTCACCCGGAATATGCATAAAATGAGGAAGCCCTGCACCAGTCCCCACAAACACAGCATCAAAGCCTTCTTCCTGCATAAGCTCGTCTATCGTGAACAATCTGCCCACCACAGAGTCGACCTCTATTTTTACGCCGAGCTTCTCAAGATTGGCTATTTCCTTCTTGACTATGTTATCTTTCGGCAAACGAAATTCCGGAATGCCATACGACAGCACCCCGCCAGCCGTATGCAATGCCTCAAAAATTGTTACACGGTAGCCCTTCTTTGCAAGGTCTCCAGCCGCTGAAAGCCCTGCCGGACCTGCACCGATAACCGCAACCTTTTGTGCAGCCGCTGCAAAACTGACAGACTTTACTTCTTTATTTTTTGCCATATCATTGTCTGCCGCAAAGCGCTCAAGGCGGCCAATCGCAACCGATTCACCCTTATTGCCAAGTACACAGTACTTTTCGCACTGGTTCTCCTGCGGGCAGACACGTCCGCAGACAGCCGGCAGAGAATTGGTTTCCTTGATTTTATCAATAGCGCCGTCAAAGTCGCGCTCCTTGATTTTAGCAATGAAAGCTGGGATATCAACCTGTACAGGGCATCCCTTGCGGCACTGCGGCACTTTGCAATTCAGGCAGCGTTCCGCTTCGGACACAGCCGTTTCCTCATCGTAACCCAAGGATACCTCGTCAAAATTATGTGCACGGACCTTCGGGTCCTGCTCCGGCATTTTATGCTTCTTTAAAGAAAGCGCCATTATTTTTTCCCTCCAAGTCCGATATGACAAGCATGATCCTTTTCCACGGTTTCCTGCTCCCGGTACATGCGCTGACGCGACATAAGTCCCTTAAAGTCCACGATATGTCCGTCAAATTCCGGTCCATCCACACAGGCAAACTTCGTCTCGTCACCAACCTGTACACGGCAGCCGCCGCACATACCCGTGCCATCCACCATGATAGGGTTCAGGCTCACGATAGTCTTGATTCCGAGCGGGCGTGTAGCTTCAACAACACTGCGCATCATAACGACAGGTCCGATAGCCGTAACCTGGTCTATCTTCTCGCCGCGATCCACAAGCTGCTGCAAAGCCGTCGTTACAAAACCCTTGATGCCATAAGAACCATCATCCGTCGTTACAAGCACTTCATTGCTCGCAGCCTTCATTGCATCCTCAAGGATAAGTATATCCTTCGTCTTCGCACCCATAATAGAAATGACCTTATTGCCGGCATCTTTCATCCCTCTGGCTATCGGATAAACCGGTGCCACGCCGATGCCGCCACCGATGCAGACAATCGTGCCCATGCCCCCCTGAATATGAGACGGCTGGCCAAGCGGACCAACGAAATCAAGAAGTGACTCACCTGCATTCATAGAGCCCAAAAGTTCTGTTGATGCTCCAACTGCCTGGAAAATGATTGTAATCGTTCCTTTGGCACGGTCAAAATCCGCAATGGTCAGAGGAATACGCTCTCCTTCCTCATTGACGCGCAGAACGATAAATTGTCCTGGTTCGGCCTTTTTGGCAACGCGGGGTGCTTCGATATCAAACTGATATACACCCGGCGAAAGCACCTTTTTATCCAAAATCTTAAACATAGGTCACTCTCCCCTTAGATCATAATATAAATGTATGGAAGGAATTGGCTTACTTGGCGAAAACTCCGCTGAGATATGCGAGGAGATTCGTTTTTATCGGCATCATATAGACGCTGTTTTCCTTTTTTTCAGCAAATTCCCATACATGTCTGGCAAAATCTATGCTCCATTCAAGTGTAGGCGCAAAGTTCTTCGGAAACACTACATTATTCTTGAGCTCCCAATAGCTTTGAGAGCGTTTGGACATCACGGGTGAAACTCCCCAGCAGATGTCAAGCTTCATATCCTCAAGCATATCTGCATAAATCTCCATATAACGTATATCAAAAAATGGCTGTGTAAAAAAGCCTGCCGCACCGGCCTGCAGCTTGCGCCGGATGCGGTAAAGCTCCTCGCGCATACTGCCGCGATACTGGTCAATTCCCGCATAGACACGTACACCGGGCATTTCTACCCGGAATTTGCGGATGACATCCGTACTCACGGTTGGATATACCGTATGCATCATATCCTGTGGCGGATCCCCTTCAATAACAAGCACCTCGCAGATATCATGCTCCAAAAGATAATCTGCCATTGGCAGAGGTACATCCAGATTGATATCCATAGCACGGATATGTGGCATAGAGGCCGGAAAAAATTCCCGGGCTATTTGGGCTCCCTGCCAGCTCCGTACCTCATAACGCAAAAGATCCGGTACATTGATGACATCAATTCCCTGTATGTTTTCCTGCAAAAGCTGCAACTCTTCCCGCAGTGCTTCTTCAGTGCGCGGAACAAGCTCCACAAATACTTTTTTCATAGTATTCACCCTAATCTATTTTCCTTAATAACGCCTCTTTGCTTTTTGCCTGCATGCGTCCATTTCCTATTTTATTCGGTTTTGCTGCGTTTGGCAAGCCCTCCGTTCCTGCTCATATCATAAGTAAAACATATAAAATAATAAACGCATTCTTTTATTATTTTATATGTTCTGTGTCGATTTTTCAAGTATTTTGTCGTATTTATTCTTATAAATTAAAAAAAGTAATCCAAGAAATATTTTTTTCTGATTTATAGCATAATATGGAATCATTTTTCTCCTGGACGGTCCTGTCCTTAGAACATTTTAAATGCAGCAACCTGTATTCCTAAGCACGTTTTCCCCGGAACTCTACTGCTCCGCTGCAAAAACTCACTGAAAAATTGACCGTACAGCTGTAAATTTCTTAAAGAAAACATCCCCTGAAATCTATGCTGCCGGATTCGCATAGATCCCAAGGGGATGTTTTCTTCAGGCCCGGAACAGGTGCCTGGACATATTTATAATTTCCGGATTTGGTGAGCTGTTCAACCATTTGATGCTGCCGCTTTCTTCCGACGATTTCAACAGGGATGCTGTCTTAAGACGTCGTGCAAGCTGGCGTGCCGTCCCTGCTCCGCCATCAAATATCCTTACCTTTGACCCTGTTACTTTTTGAATCATGCTCCGTACAAAAGGATAATGCGTACAGCCAAGCACAATACCGGTAATGTTCTTCCCGCTGAATTCAGCGAACCGGTTCCTCAGAAATTCTTCCACCGCTGGAGAATCGAGTTCGCCGCGTTCGATAAACTCCACCAGTCCTGGACACGGGCACTTGATAATTTCCGCCTGCCCCGCATAGGATTCCATGAGGCAGCGGAACTTATCCTCCTTGAGCGTAGCATTCGTCGCCATGACAAGTATCGTACCATTTTTACAGCTCAGGACTGCAGGCTTAAGCGCCGGCTCTATGGCAATAACAGGAAGTCGGGGATATCTTCTGCGGATATCCTCGCCCGCAATGCTCGTAGCCGTATTGCAGGCAATTACAAGCGCCTTTATACCCTGGGATATAAGGATTTCCAGCCCCTTCATCGTGAGTGCATGGATTTCAGCTGCAGGACGTACACCATAAGGTGCGTTTCCCGAATCTCCATAATAAATATAATCCTCCTGGGGGAGCAGGGCAACGATCTCCCGCAGGACACTTATTCCGCCCAAACCGGAATCAAAAACACCTATTGACTGCCCAGTTTCCATTCTTATCAACCTTCTTTAAAATAAGCCTGTAATTTTGCCATTTACATCGATATCCATATTTTCTGCCGCAGGATGCTTGGGCAAACCAGGCATCGTAAGAATATTGCCGGTAAGGGCAACAATAAAGCCTGCCCCAGCCGAGATACGCAGCTCACGCACCGTGATCACAAAACCCTCCGGGCGTCCAAGCCTTGCCGGGTCATCGCTCAAGGAATACTGCGTCTTTGCCATACAGACTGGCATCTTGTCAAAGCCCAGCACCTCGATTTCTTCCAGTGCCTTCTTTGCCTGTGCGGTAAATTCCACACCATCCGCTCCATAGATTTCCCTGGCAATCGCCGCAATCTTATCCGGCACACTGGCATTGATATCATAAATAAAACGGAAATTCGTCGGCTTCTTCATCGCTTCTTCAACTTTGCCAGCAAGTACAAGACCGCCCGCACCGCCCTTGGCCCAGACCTCAGAGAGCGCTACCTCCGCACCCAGCTCACTGCATTTTGCCTCGACAAAATCGAGTTCTTCTTTTGTGTCGGTAGGAAACGCATTGACAGCAACCACTGTCGGCAGTCCATATTTATGAATATTCTCGATATGTTTCGTAAGATTTGAAAGACCTGCCTCCAGAGCCTTCATATCTACCCTTGTAAGTTCTTTCTTCGGCATGCCCCCATGCATCTTAAGTGCACGTACCGTAGCGACGATCACCACAGCATCCGGATGAATCCCGGCAAAACGGCATTTGATATCGAGGAATTTCTCGGCGCCGAGATCGGCGCC
>DCFU01000045.1 GCA_002319795.1 Megamonas sp. UBA1796 | reverse complement strand
CCAGTGCCATAAATTCGTCATAGTCCTCATAGGCGCCCAGCACCTTTTCCACGCAGGTCACGACGCGGTTCTCTTTGTAGGCCTTGCCTTCCTTCTGTCCGCGCAGGCACACCGTGTAGATGTTGTTCTGCTTGGCAAAGCGCTCCGGCTTTCCCTTGATTGGCACAATGATAGCTACATTGCTGTTGAATCCCAGTTCTTCGTTGGCTACGTCAATTCCGTAGTCAACAAACGCCCGCAGGAAGTTGCCTTCGCCAAACTGCATGACCTTGATTGGACGTGATTGTCTCTTGTTTAATTCGCTTACATTTTTCATCGGATAGATTACTCCTTTTCATCAATTAATAGTTTTCGTATTATTTATGCATCAAAGCCAAAATAACGGGCCGCATTATTATAAGAAATATCCTCTACAAGCTTGCCAAGATATTCCATATCTGCCGGATACTCGCCATTTTCTACCAAATTACCAATCCAGTTGCAAAGAATACGACGATAATATTCATGGCGCGGGTACGAAAGGAACGAACGTGAATCTGTAAGCATGCCCAGAATATTTCCGAACACGGAGAGTTCCGAGATATTGGAAAGCTGCGCAAGCATACCGCGTTTCGTATCATTGAACCACCATGCAGCACCCTGCTGTATCTTTCCAGGAATTTCCGGTCCCTGGAAAGAACCTATGATGGAACCTATCATAGCATTATCGACAGGATTCAGCGAATACATGATGATTTTCGGCAGGTTACCCTTTTTATTCAGTGCATCAAAAAGAGCCACGATTCCCTCACCGCAGTTATAAGAGGCAATGCAGTCAAACCCGGTATCCGCTCCCTGTGCCGCATATTCCTTCGAATTATTGTTGCGCAGCGCCGAATAATGAATTTGCATAGCCCAGCCGCGTTTTGCATACTGCTCGCCAAGGAACAGCAGCAAGGCCGTTTTATAAACTTCAACGTCTTCTGTGGTAAGAGCTTTGCCAGCAAAAGCCTTTTGAATCACCGCTTCAATCTCATTCTCCTGAGCTTCACGGCAAAATACATATTCCAACGCATGGTCTGAAGCTTTGCAGCCCATGGAAGCAAAGAAATCCATACGCTTCGTGAGTGCCTCACGAATATCCTGCATTCCGGCAATCTTCACACCAGCTGTCTCACCGAGACGTTTCATATAAGCAGGCCAGTCACTCTTTTCGATACGCATAGCCGCATCCGGACGCATAGCCGGAAGTACCTTTGCCGCACAAAGCCCGTCTTCCTTGATTTTTTTATGCCATTTAAGATTGTCCGCCGGATCGTCCGTCGTGCAAATCACCTTAACATTCGACTGTTTGATAATGCCCTGTACCGACATTTCCGGCTGCTGGAGCCTTTCGTTGCAAAGCTGCCAGATTTCCTCTGCCGTATCACCAGAGAGCGGTGTCTTACAATTAAAGTAACGTTGCAATTCAAGATGTGTCCAATGGTAAAGCGGATTTCCTATAGAACTCTGTAATGCCTCGGCAAATTTCTGGAACTTTTCACGGGCACCGGACTCTTTGCCCGTAATATATTTTTCCTCAACTCCGTTTGAACGAATCAGGCGCCATTTATAATGATCGCCGCCAAGCCATGCCTCTGCTATATTATTGAATTTCCTGTTCTCGGCTATCTCCTGCGGATTAATGTGGCAATGATAGTCAATGATGGGCATCTTTGCCGCATGCTCATGATAGAGCCTCTTCGCCGTCTCTGTTTCCAGTAGAAAATCCGCATCCATAAACTGTTTCATTATTTCTCACCTTTCCATTCATAAATTTTTGCTATATTAAGGCTGACAATATCTTCATATTTATTTTTTGTAAGCCCTTACATTCATTATTGTAATCCAACTATTTTCTCATGTCAATCAAAATATTCCATTCTAAAAATAATATTCTAAAAAATAAACCTATTACAAATAAGGCACCAGGTATATAACCAGAAAACGATATAAAAGGGCGCTACGCGCGCGCGCAACACCCTTCCATATCTGTTTTCATGGCATCGGCTCAAGACGAAAGAGCAGCCGTCATAAACCTATGCCAAACCAAATCACCGCGCCGCGGCAATGGCATCAAGTACTTCCTGATAATCTGCACGATACTTTTCAATTACCGGCTTTACAGCTTCCTGCCAAGCCTTTACATCAGATACCTCGGTAATGCTGACACCGCTCTCCTTGAGCTTATCCATAGCCTGCTTATCATAAGCAGCCCACTGGTCAACCTGATACTGGACGGATTCCTGCGCACATTCCTGCAGAAGTTTCTGATCCTCAGGCGAAAGCTTATCCCAGCTGGCCTTGCTGGCCATAACAACCTCTGGTACTCTCTGATGTGCATCAAGGATATAGTTCTTTACAGCCTGATAGTGATTTGCCGTCAAATAGCTTGGCGCATTGTTTTCTGCACCATCAATAACGCCTGTCTGCAAGGAACTGAATACCTCGCCATACGGCATTGGTGTAGCACTAGCTCCAAGAGCTGCAATCAAATCCATGTTAATTTTATTTTCCTGTACGCGGATTTTCATTCCCTGGAGATCGGCCGGGACCTTGACCGGATTCTTCGTATAGAAGCTGCGTGCACCTGAATCATAATAGCAAAGTCCCATAAGCTTGGAGCTCTGGAGATCCGTCAGCATCTTTTTCGCTGCATCCCCTTTGAGGAATTTCCACATATGCTCATTGCTGTCAAAGATATACGGCAACGAGAACACGCCAAACGCCTTATTGAACTCCGCCAACGGCGAAGAACTCACACGGCAAAAATCGATAGATCCCAGCTGAACCTGTTCGATAACAGCTTTTTCCTCGCCGAGCTGTGAGGAATCATAGACCTTGATATTAATCCTGCCATTACTCTTTTGTTTGACTAATTCCGCGAATTTCTTATCCCCAAGTGTCGTAGGATAGTCACTCGGCTGAGATTCTGCTAAACGGAGATTGATTTTTTTGCCTGAATTCTCTGCAGCCGCACTGCCTGAATTACTGCTGCTACTGCTGCCACAGCCTCCAAGTATGCTGGCTGCCATTGCCAGACACAGACCCAATGTTAATACTTTCTTACCTACCATATTTTTACCCTCCTGTTTTTTTAGGGGTCCTGCCCCTATTTTATATTCCGCATGCCGAATGTTCTGCTTACTATGCAGCTACTTGAACAGATTCGGCAGGAACATGACCGTTTGAGGAATGTACGTAATGACCATCAATGCTACAAGCTCTGCATAGAAAAACGGCAGCATTGCTTTGGTCCCTTGCGATATACTTATACCTCCTATGGCGCATCCTATAAATAGGACTGTCCCGACTGGCGGTGTCAATAACCCGATACCAGCGTTAAAGATGAGTACGAGACCAAAATGTACCGGATCCATACCAATCGATTTCGCAACCGGCAGCAATACCGGAGTCAGGATCAGAATCATTGGTGCCATATCCATCGGACCGCCAAGAACAATCAACAGGATATTGATAAGAAACAGAATGACATATGGATTATCCGAAATGTTCATAAACCATTCGGTGATCATCGTCGGGATATCCAGATAAGCCATGACATAGCCAAAAGCTGCTGATGTGGAAATCAGGAAGTACACCATGAGCACGGTACGGAAAGTTCTTTTTAATACCGGTACCATATTCTTCAAAGGAACCTCACGGTAAACACCAAAGGCCAGGATGAAGGAATAAAACGCTGCCATAGCGCCGGCTTCACCAGCTGTAAAGAGACCGCTGACGATACCGCCTAAAATAACCAATGCTGGTGAAAAGGACAGCAAACCATTGAAAATAGTACTTGCCCATTTTTCACGTGGAATCGGGTCTGCCTTGCCATAGCCTCTTTTACAGGCGTAATAATACGCCAGTGACATCAAGGTAATGAGCAATAAAAAGCCTGGCACAATGCCGCCCAAAAACAGGCTTTTGATTGATACGCCACCCGCAACTACCGAGTAAAGCACCAGATTAAAGCTTGGCGGTACGATAACGCCCTGAATAGCGGACGAGATTGTCAAACCTACGGCGTAGTCCGTGTCATAGCCCTTCTGCTTCATCATTGGTATCATGATGGAACCAACCGAAGAAGCATCCGCCGCTGCCGAACCGGAAATATTGCCGAAAAACATACAGGCAACACAATTGACCAGGGCAAGCCCGCCGCGGATACGTCCAACCAGCAGCGTGGCCAGATTTACGAGTCTGAGGGCCAGTCCGCCCTCGCCCATAATCTGTCCTGTCAGGATGAAGAACGGAATCGCAAGCAGGGAAAATGAGCTGATGCCCTGAATCATCTGCTGTCCGATAACAGCCAAAGGAGCTTCCATATACATGAAGGTCAGAATAGAGGATACCATCAGAGAGACAGCAACCGGAAACCTAAAAATAACTAATCCAAAAAAACTGACCGCAAGAACAATTATAGCTTCATCTTCCATCCGGCTTTTCCTCCTCCGCCTTCTCTGCTTCTTCCAGCTTTTCACCAATGCTCATATCAAGTCCCATATCGACTTCAACCTCTGTACCGTGATGCCGCTTGGTATTGATACCAACGAAATGAAGTCCTGTATAAACACATATCATGAGACCACAAACCGGCATAACCGCGTAGAGCAGGCTGTTCGGCCACTTCGTAGCAGCCAGCGTGGAACCGGACATAAGTACAGTAAACTGCCAACCATAAACAACAAAATAAAGTCCACAACCAAAATTCACCAAATCAATGATCTTGTCTAAAACCTTATTGACCTTATCCGGCAAAAGATTTGTGAAAGAATCGATTCCCAAATGGATGTATTCACGAAAACCGATGGCCATGCCAATGAAGGAGAACCAGACCAATAAGAGCAGTATGGTCTCTTCTGACCAAAAGAACACAAAGCTGAACAGCTTCCGAGTAAATACCTGCATTACCATGATGAGGATCATCGTCAGCAATGCCGTAAGTGCAAATCTCTCCAGCCAGGAATCAACTGCCAATGCAACTGTACGCAAGATTTTCAAAATACTCTTCTCCTTTTTCCCACATTGTATTTCCCTTTTACTTTTCCCAAGATTTAATTCCCCTACCACCTCTCAGAATTATCACTATAGGTTATCTTGCTGATGAATTTGAAATTTTTGGACTATTATTACCTTCTATTACCTTTGCAACAAATAACCTATTTTGTAAAACGGTTTCGTACTGTAAGCTTTTACAAATCATTTTGTAATCCCTTACAGTTTTAATTTTAATCACTCATATCCTGTGTGTCAATATGAAAATTTGTTTTTTTTCAAAAAATTCATATAGGTTGCACAAAATTTCTAAGCATATTCTTATTGTTACGTATTATTTATCATACATTACCATAATAATAAATGAATTTATCTATTGTTTGTCTTGATAAATTATTTTTTACAAGAATATGAATTTTCCTATTTTATTTTTTTGTAACCGTTAACATTTTTTAAATTCCTCTCTTGCACTTCTAAAAATATTCGCTATACTTAATAATAGAGATTTTATCAAAGCGTTTACATGCGCTGAGTGAGGTGTATTATGTCAACCATTTATGATATTGCTAACGCCTGCGGCGTATCCATTGCAACAGTTTCGCGCGTATTGAATGGCAGCAGCAAAGTTAGTCCGAAAACGCGTGAAAAGGTATTAGCCGCCATGCGGGAGCAGAACTACTCGCCTAACCCGTTTGCCAGAGGGCTGGGGCTGGATTCCATGAAAATGATTGGCATTCTTTGTACAGACGTATCAGATGCATTCTTTGCCAAAGCAGTCTCTTTGGTTGAACATGGCTTGCGCAAACGCGGACTTGACGTAATTTTGGGTTGTTCTGGTACAGAATTATCCGAGAAAAAAAAATATTTACAACTTCTCTTAAATAAGCATGTGGATGCCATCATTCTCATCGGATCGCCATTTCGTGAAACCAATGACAACTCACATCTGGAAGCTGCTGCCAGGCAAGTGCCGATTGTTACCATCAACAGCCTCATAGATTTGCCAAATGTATACTCTGTCGATTGTGACGTAAGCTCCGGCATGAAACAGGTGGTTGAGCTTTTAGCTGCCGATGGGTATACTTCGATTTTATACCTGTATGATCAATTGACCTACAGTGGGCAGCAGAAGCTCCAAGGGCATCGGGAAGGTTTAGCAGAATGTGGACTGCCGGAACAGCCAGAGCTTATCCGCCGTGTGGAACGCACTTTGGGCGAGCCGCAAGGACTTGTCGAAAAACTGCTGGATGACAAGGTTCCTTTTTCAGCCATTGTCACTTCAGAGGACCTCATAGCTATTGGCGCACAAAAGGCTTTGGTGGCCAGAGGCATACGCATGCCCGTCATTGGCTGCAATAACTCTATCCTGGCAGAATGTTCCACACCTTCGCTCACGAGCATAGATAACCGGTTGGATATACTTTGTCCAACTGCAGTCAAACTGCTTACCAAAATTCTGAATGGTGAAAAAGAATCTGCACCGTCTCAAACGATTTTTCCGCCGCTTCTTGTTTTTCGCGACAGCTTTACCGTGAAAAACACAGTGGATAAATAATTGTCCCATTTTCGACCCCCTTAAAGGGCTTTCACGGCATATCTGCCAGTGGAGGTCCTTTTCCTTTTTGCCGAAAAAAGAAAGGACTATCACTCAAAAAGCGATAGCCCTCATGTAATACTCAACATATAGCGTCAGAAAACCAGGTGAAGAACTTATTCCGTAGGCATAGGTTCACCATTCTTTTCAAGTTCTTTCTTCGATTCCTCTTCAATGTCTTCACGCGTACGGTAATCCTGCTTCACCGTTGCCGAATAACGTACCCAGCTGCGAACCGCCTCTACCATGACGATAGCAATCAGTACAAACATAATCGCACTGATGGCTACGAGAAGCCATTGGCCTGCCGGAATATAGCTGTCAAAAATATTCAGGTAATCTGCATAGCAGGTAATGAACGCCATAAAAATGCATGGCAGCATCGTAACCCAGGCATAACGCCCGCGCCCTGTACGATAGATATAGGAAGTGCCAATCGCCAGAACCGTTGTACCAAGCAACTGATTCGATACACCAAATAACGGCCAAATCTCACTGATATTACCCTGCAGTACAAGATAACCCCAGCAAATGCTTATGAGCGCACTGCAGGAAATAATTCCCGGCCACCACTCCGTATCGCTGAACGGTTTATATACCTTGCCCAGAAGCTCCTGTAACAGATAACGACCAACACGAGAGCCTGCATCGATAAGTGTAAGAATAAACAGGGCTTCAAACATGATACAGAAATGATACCAGAATCCCATAAACTGATCCATATATGGAATCTGGGAAAATACATCTGCCATCCCGACAGCCAGTGAAACAGCGCCGCCCGGCCTATGCATAAGATTCTCGCCAACCATATCCTGCAGCATCGGCAAATCCTGTACCTGTATCCCCAAGGACGCAAAAGCCTGCTGAGTGGAATTGATAGCGAAATAATCTGCCGGATCCAGGCTTGTGGCAGCAATAAGAGCCATCATGGAAATAAAAGACTCCGTGAGCATCGCACCATAACCGATTGGCAGGATCTGACGCTCATTCATGATCATCTTAGGCGTCGTGCCACAGGCAATCAGACTATGGAAGCCTGAAAGCGCACCGCAGGCAATCGTAATGAACACGAACGGAATTACAGAGCCTTTGATGACCGGACCCCCGCCCCACAGGAACTGAGAGGTTGCCGGCATCTTGATAGCCGGAGCAACAATGATAATGCCAATTGCCAAAGCTGCAATCGTACCAATCTTCATATACGTACTCAGATAATCACGCGGAGCCAGCAGCAGCCATACCGGAAGTACAGATGCCAAAAAGCCATAAACTGCAATGCCAATTTCAATCTGCGTAATATTAAAAGTAAAGAACGGCGCCAACGTCGCTGAATCGCGAACCCACGGCCCAAATCCGACCGCAAGCAGAATAAGCGTGACACCAATAATCGTACCCTCGCGGATTTTACCCGGGCGCAGGTATCTTAAATATAAACCAATAAAAATAGCAATTGGGATTGTCATCCCTACTGTAAAAGTACCCCAGGGGCTGTTGGAAAGCGAGTTGGCTACAACCACGGCCATGCCGGCTTCTGTGATAATGAGCAGAAACAACGTAGCCCAGAGCGCACTCGTACCAGCCAGCTTGCTTATCTCATCCTTGGCAATCTCTGCAATGGATTTACCATTGTGCCGCACGGATGCCAGCAGGATGACCATATCATGCACTGCACCAGCCAGCACGGACCCGAACAAAATCCACAGCGTACCCGGCAAATAGCCGAACTGTGCAGCAATAACCGGCCCTACCAACGGCCCGGCTCCTGCGATTGCCGCAAAATGATGGCCAAATACCACCCATTTGTTTGTCGGCACATAGTCATGTCCATCATTCAAACGGATGGACGGCACGGTTCTGAACTCATTGAGGGTCAGTACCTTAGCCGCGATGAATGCACCGTAGAAACGGTAGGCCAGAATAAGAACACACGCGGAAATAATAACCAGATATACACCATTCATACAATTTTCCCTCCTTATATTTTATATTTTTAGTATAGCAGTAACTTTCTGAAAATGTAAGGAATTCATGGTTAATGGAAAAAATCCACAGTTAAATGGAAGTATACTGCACTGAACAGAAACATCAATCCAATCCCAGTATGATCTTTACATTCTTCACCTTGGCCTTGCTCACCGGTATCTCCTGCATCCCGCCGCCCGGCTTGGGCAGCTTCAGCCAGTAAGTTCCCTTGAACCAGGGAAGAACCTCCTTCACATACTCAAGATTTACAATGAAGCTCCGATGTACGCGATAGAGCTTGGAACCATGCAGGCGTTCCTCCAGGTCTGTCAGGCTCCCATGATAATTATATATGGCATCCTGCAGGAATACGCGCACCTGTCCGTTATCAATATGAATATAAGATATCTGCCCATAATCAACGAGATGCAGGCTTCCCTTCCCCTCCAGGGCCAGTTTCTTAAGCGGCTGGACAGGAAGTCCCTGCAGCGCCGCGTCGACATGGGAGAGCTGTTCCTGCCATTCCTCATGCCTGAGTCCTTTAATGAAGTCAATGGTTTCACGAAGTTTTTCCTCATCAAACGGTTTTAATATATAGCCAACTGCATGGATTTCAAAGGCCTCCAGCGCATACTCATCATAGGCCGTTGCAAACACGATAAGCGCTTCTGGCAGGATTTTCCGTACCATTCGGGCGGTCTCTATGCCATTGATGCCGCGCATTTGTATATCAAGAAAAATGACTTCGGGTGCAAATTTCCGGCAAGCAGGCAGGAATGTTTCCGCGCTGCCAAATTCGGCAACAATTTCCATGCCGCCTACCTGTGACAGTAAGTACCGCAATTCGTCCCTTGCGGGTTCTTCATCATCAACCAAGATTACCTTCACGTTGTTTCGCCTCCTGAAAATCTTCATAAGGAATCCGCATATGGACACGGGTTCCTTTCCCCGGCGTACTCTCAAGCTGCAGCCCATAATCCTCCCCGTAGAGACCCGTAAGACGGGCCTGCACATTACACAAGCCTATGTGCTTAACGTTGTTCGTGTTGGTGAGTAAAGGCAGCTTTTCCATGCCTACGCCGTTGTCCTCAATAATAAAATGTACAATTTTTCCCTCGCGGCTGCCGCTGAGATGCAGCCAGCCATCCTCCGTTCGCGGATGCAAACCATGCTTCAGGGAGTTTTCCAAAAGCGGCTGAATACACAAGGAAGGGAGTGCGCATTGCATAATCTCCGGAGCGATCTCGATCTCCGTACGCAAGTTTTTCCCATTGCGCGCCTCAGCAATCGCCAAATAGTGTCTGGCCTGCTTCACCATGTCCTGTACTAAGACCATACGGCCTGCCTTCTGCAAAGAAAAACGGAACAATTCGCTCAAGTGCAGCAAAAGTTTACGGGCCAGCTCAGGATCCGTACGAATAAATGATGCCACGGTATTGAGTGTATTAAATAAGAAATGCGGCTGAATCTGCAAATGAAGTGCCATAAGCTCTGCCAGCTTGCGCTGCTGATCCGTTTCAGCAAGTTCCAGCTGCGTAGTGAAAAGCTGTCCCAGCCCTCCCGCAAATACACGATCCGAAGAAGTAATCTTTTGCCCATCCGCATGATAAAGCTGGAACGTCCCGGCAATCCGTCCAAACATAAGCAAGGGTACAACAATAACAGACGACAAGCAGCATTTTCCCAGCCTGCACTTTTTTACCCGGCACCCTATAGTTTCCCAATGCTGTGCAACTAATACCTTTTTCTGTTGCAAGGCCTGCCAGGTAATCCCACTCATGCTTTCTCCTGCCTGCATGGGGTAACAGCGCTCAAGTCCCTTGCAGACAAGGACTTCCGTGCGATTCGTAAATACTACCCCGCTGTATTCTCCTGCCTTAAAAATTATCTCTGCGGCAGCCGCCGCATTTTGCTCCCGGAGGCCCCCACGCAGATAAGGCAATGTCTGGTGCGCAATAAGCAGTGCTTTGCGTGACTGCTTTGCCGCCACGCTTTCCTCCCGTTCATAGGAGAGCCTGAACAACAATACAAAAAACACCAAAGCAGCGGCATTAACCAACGCCATAGGCGGGCCTGCATTCCAAATATAATCCTCCACCTGTCCGTACGGATGAAAGAACATTACCACCAAAATCTGTACGCCTTCGCCGCCTAAACCGGCCGCCAATACCAAATCCAGAGGCATTTTCCTGCCATACCCTTTTTTGAGTCCTCCGGCAACTATACCGGCCAGGATTGCAGAAAACATACAGCTGCTGTCTGTAAAACCGCCATACCAGTAATGCTGAAAACCAGAGAGTGCTCCTGTGAGAGAACCCGCCCATACGCCGCCCAGTATACCCGCCAGCATAACGAAAACAAGGCTGGAATTCACTTGCCCTCCATACATGACCAGGCCCGTATAGCGGCTGAATATCGCCAATGCACTGAGGATAAGTATCGTCAACGCACGATCCTGCCAGCGCCGCACACCGTAAAGCAGGAATCTGCGGACCGGAGCAGCCTGCAAAGCTGCCTGTGTTGCCACGATAGCCATGCTGATCCGGCTCAGCATCTCAAAAAGAAGAACTCCCGACATATTCTCATCTCCTGTCCGCCCAAAAGTTGCTGTCCCATCCGATGAAAATCCCGGCTGCATCGATTATCTGAAAGAAGTGCGGTTTCCTTCATATCTCTTTTATTCTAACACAGTAAAAAAAGGAATTGTATAGCAAAACCTACACAACTCCTTTTAACTCAATTTTTTATCCAAGAAAATCTTCCCGTTTAGGAGAAAACGTATCAATGATAACAGAATCTTCCAGTACACGAAGGAGCCCATGTTCTACATCACCGGGCATATAAATCGTATCTCCGGCATGTACCACTGCTTTTTCCCCATCTACCGAAAACTCCAAGGCGCCCTTGACCACATAGGTTATCTGATCATGCGGATGCGAATGCAGCCCGGCCGGTGTGCCCTTGGCAACCTCCAGCTCACATACCATAAGCTGATCCGAGTACGCCATGATCCGGCGAACCGTTCCCTCTCCCGGATGCTGTACCACCGCATCCTTATGAAAAACGAAATGCTTTGACATAACTTT
The DNA here is from genome assembly GCA_002319795.1 of Megamonas sp. UBA1796. GTDB lineage: Bacteria > Bacillota > Negativicutes > Selenomonadales > Selenomonadaceae > UBA1796. The sequence goes on along the minus strand of DCFU01000045.1, from coordinate 19,621 downwards.
TCCTCCCTTAGACTATGGCAAAAATATTCATAACACATATCTATATTATCATATATTTTATATAGTTTTCAATAGTCAGTCAGATATCCGCCGGATTGTGTCAGACCCGCTTCTGCACATTCTGCATAAAAGTGCTGCCAGCAAAAGAAACTATACTTTTTTTGTACGCAGCCACTGCGTCCATATTTCTTCATAGAGCTGCTCCATCTCACGCATATAGCCCACGCCATCCATAACAGGCGATGCTTGCAGCTTTGAGCGCAGCGTCCTGTGAAGCGTACACAATCGGTCTTTATCATGGGCAAGCGTGACCGCAATAGCTTTATACCCTGCACAGTCCTCCGCCACCAGCTCATCCAGCCCGGCATTTTTAAGCAGACTGCAGCCAAACCTCGTGCCATGCCTCGTCCCCGCAAGGCTGACAACCGGCACTCCCATAAGCAGTGCTTCACAGGTCATGCCACCCCCCGGATAAGGATATGGATCAAGCATAATGTCAAGTTCGTCAAACTCCTTAAGGTATTCTGGGGAACCAGAGCGCAGCTCCAGCTCGTTCTCCGCATAACCAAGTTGCATTGCCCGTTCATGGATTGCCTGCTGTCTCGCCGGAAAAGCTCCCGTGTCCTTTAAAAGCAAATGCGCGCCGGGAACACTGTGCACGATGGATAACCAGAGTGTCAGCATCTCGTCCGTGATTTTGGCAAAATTATTGAAACTGCCGAACACAAATGGTGCATGCGGCTCATAATATCCGCATGCCGGAACATCCTGCAGCGGCATGTAGCAAAGATGCGAATGCGGCAGCCGCAAAGGTTGTTCCGAAAATTCCGCCACATGAATATTGCAATGCCTGTCTGTCAAAAAATAATCAATAGCTGCAAGCCCTGTTGTATCGAACCAGCCAATCCCTGACAACTGTACAGGCGCCGGCTTATAACCTGCCACAATCAGCGTACAGCCCCCATTGCTATGACCGGACAGGTCAAAAAGGATATCGACCTCATCCTCATAAATACGTTGCGCCGCCTCTGCAAATGACAACCCGGACAAGTCACGCCAGCCATCCGCCAGTCTGCGGAGTCCGCACGTAACCTGGTCTTCCTGCGCATCCATCGCATAGCAGATTGCCTCATAGCGCACCGTATCACGATACATGAGCAACGGCTTCACGAAGCGTGCTGCCGTATGGTCATGGAAATCCGTCGAAAGGTATCCAATGCGCAGCCGTGCCTTCTTCACCTTTGTATGTGTATACTCCTCTACATCTGCAAAAAAGCGATTATACAAAAGATGTGCCTTCCTCATTTCTGCATCATCAATATCCGGTAGATAATGCAGGCAAAAAAGATAGCTGCTATAATGCTCGAGCTGACTGCGCAGATAGCGGTCATGCGTAAAAGCCGTCCAATATGCACCTGCTGCCCGTTTCATATCGCAAAGCTCGCTATAGCAGGCACCAAAAAGCTCATCAAGCTGCCACAAATCTTCCAGCGGGAATTCCGGGCTTTTTTGTAATTTTTCCAACCACAGCAGAGCCTCACCTGTATTCCCTGTTCCGGTAAGCTGTCGAATCCGCCTAAGCTCCTGTCTTAGGGCCATATCCATATTTTAGGCCTCCTATGCTTTTTCCAAATCAAAACAGGCAATCTCCGGCGGACATCCCAGCCTGTAAGGAAACCAGCTCCCATTACCGCTGTGTACATAACCATAGCTGTTCCCTGCCGTATACATACCCCGCATATACTTGAAGAGCGGCGGCACCAGCGGTACGCCAAAAAGTCCCAGTTGTCCGCCATGCGTATGCCCGCTCAAGGTAAGGCATATCCCATGTGCCCTGCCATTATCTATGAAATCCGGATGATGCGCCAGCAGCAGTGTCACGGCTGCCTCTGGTATCCCGGCCAGTGCCTCAGACACATACTTATCCTGCAACGCATCAAAGCTCTCCCGGGGAACCGGATAATCCACTCCCGCCACATAAAGCGGCACTCCCCCCCGCATAAGCTGCACATGCTCATTCACCAGCACATGAATATTCGTCCGGCTCAGTGCCTGCTGTATAGCTGCCATATCACGCATATGCTCATGGTTTCCATAGCAAAAAAAGATTCCGTAAGGAAAGCTGTCCGTAAAGCCATCTATGATACGGGCTGCAGCGGCATTTTGCGTGTCATCATCAAAAATATCCCCTGTAAGCACCAGCATATCTGGTTTGGTGGCAACCGTCCGTTCCAAAAGCTGCTGCAGTTGCTGCAACGAAAAAAAAAGTCCCAGATGCGCATCGCTGAGCTGGGCTACACGAAAACCTGCCCATGGAGATGCAAGATCACGTACTGGAATCCGGTAATGCCGTTCCACCAATGCCGTACGTTCATAAAGGCCTCCGTAGCCAGCCAGTGCCGCTGCAGCGGCCGGATAAAGCATGGAATGGGCCAGCAGCCGCCTGCGGCTGCCATCGAAGGGCTCTGCCGTCATCACACGGTATCCCTTGCGAATTCCCAACGCCAGTAATATAAGCACAGACAAAATAAGCTGCGCCATAAATACCATAGAAATACACTGCAATACCGACCCAGCCCAGAGACTTCCCGCAAAGAGCCTGCGGCCAATCAAAAGACCGAATACCGCAGTGATATCAAATAACAAAGCCGCGCAACACATAAAGCGGCAAATCTTCTCCGCAAAAACATATCGAAACAGCATAACCGACAAAACCATAACGCCTGTCAAAACACCAGCCAGAATAACAAAAAAAACCAGCACCTTTGCAGCCTCATTTCCTTATAGATTTCTTTTATTCTAACACAGTTTCCTGAAAAAACCCAAAAAAATAGAATCGGCGCCGCCGATTCTTTACATTCTTGCGAATAATTTACAGATACATTACAAAAATACACCTTTTTCCGGTTTTTAAACCTCGCCACGCAGATGGGCAAGCTCTGCCTGCTTCTCACAATAGTACCACCGAATGGATTTACCAATAGCGCATCGAATCGCATCAAGTCTTCCCTGCTGCGCAAGCTTCTTAAGCCGACTGGCATCAAACCCGCTGATTGATAGATAACTGGCCGAAATGAAACCTCCTCGTTTTAAAAGGTTGCGATAATCCGCACTATCACGCCGGTCCATTACAACATTCTTAATTGCCATAAGTATCCCCCCATCACCAGTGCATGAGTCATATTTACAGCCCATATGCTATGACACCTACATTATAGCACAAAACTGTAACCTTGTATATCATTATTACAAATTGCATGTTTTTGAGTGTTTACTATGAATATTAACATAAATTTAACATAATAATAAAATATTATATCAAAATATTTTTTTGGTCACATAATAATTTTATTGGTAAAATGATAAATTCATCTTTTCAGAAAATGAAAAAGGCTGTATGATATATATATTATTATTTTATAGTATGAACAATAGAGGAGGTTTTTTTATGTTAACCGCGCACAAGCAGGATCATCCACTGGCTAAGGATTTCACTGACAAAATCGATGGAATACTAACCGCGCACGATAACGATCCCACGCAGATTGTCAATATCTTACTCGATGTGCAGGACCTCACGGAACTGCACTATGTCCCGGAGCCGGCCGCCTATTACATTGCACAGAAGATCGGCGTGAAAATCACTACGATCTATGACTGTCTTACGTTTTACTCCAGTCTCTCGGAACATCCGAGGGCAAAGTACCCAATCCAGATCTGTAATTCCATTGTCTGCCGTGTCAATGACAGCGATTCGGTATTCAGCCATCTCAAAGAGCTTTTAGGCATTGACATCGGCGAAGTTACCTACGACGGACGCTTCACTCTCGAAAGCGTCCCCTGCTTTGGTGCCTGTGACCAGGCCCCGGCAATCCGTATCAACGGCAAGGTATACGGTCATCTCGACAGCCATCAAAAGGTCCTGCAGCTGCTGGATACGTTTATTTAATGAAGGAGTGCGCATAAATATGAGCAATGAAATCCGTTTTATTACGAAAAATTTCCATGAATATGATACCTCCTCTATTGATTCCTATATAGGCATTGGTGGGTTCAAAGCCCTCCAAAAGGCGGTCTCAATGGATGGCGAGGACATCGCATCCCTTATCGCGAAGGCCGGAGTCAAAGGACGCGGTGGTGCCGCCTATGATATGGGCCGCAAATGGTCACAGGCCAGGGCAGTCCCCGGTGAAAGAAAAGTCATCATCTGCAACGCCGACGAAGGCGAACCCTGTACCTTTAAGGACCGGGAGCTCATCTCCAACGACCCTTTCAATCTTATCGAAAGCATGATCATCGCTGGCTATACGGTCCGTGCACAGGATGGTTATATCTACATGCGTGAGGAATACTCTCATCTTCGTCCTCTGCTCCAGAAAGCCATTCACCAGACTGAGGCAAAAGGCTTTCTGGGAAAAAATATACTTGGCCGGGGATTCGAATTCAATATCCATCTCTACTCCGGCGCAGGTGCCTACGTCTGCGGCGAAGGCACTGCCCTGATACGTTCGATTGAGGGCAAGGCCGGACGTCCACGCATGAAACCACCATTCATTAAGCAAAGCGGCCTTTTCGCTCTTCCTACCTGTGTTAACAATGTTGAAAGTCTCTCTATCGTCCCGCATCTCCTGCTGGATGAGAAAAACTTCTACATAAGCCAGGGTAGCGGCGAATCCATTGGCACAAAACTTGTCAGTGTAGGCGGTAATGTCCGGCATCCAGGTGTCTTTGAGATCCCATTTGGCACAACCGTACGCGAAATCATCTACAATCTTGCCGGCGGCTTACAGGATGACCGCAAGCTGCGTCTCATTCAGTTCGGTGGTGCTTCGGGAAAAATTGCCAATTCCGATATCCTGGATACGCCTTACACCTATGAGGATTTAAAAAAATCCGGTGTCACTGTTGGCTCCGGCGCTATCCTAGTCATTGATGATCGTACAAGTGTGCTTGATTTCCTGCGCATAACCCAGGAGTTCTTCTCACATGAGAGCTGCGGTCAATGTACACCATGCCGTGAGGGGAATCTTCATATCAAGCTTCTTCTCAATAAGCTTGCAAAAGGTGAAGCTAAACATCGTGATATCGATACACTTACAAAAATTGCCAAGATCATGACGATGTCCTCTCTCTGCGGTCTGGGCGAAAGTGCCCAAAATGCGTTGCTTTCTGCCATGCGCGTATTCCCGGAAACATTTGATGTCGGAGGTGCTGAATAAATATGGAAATGGTTAATATAACAATCAATAACATACCGCTGCAGGTCGAAAAAGGAACAAAAATCATCGAGGCTGCCAAAAAAATCAATATTGATATCCCACATCTCTGCTATCACCCAGATCAACGTGTAAAGGCACACTGCCGTATCTGCTCGGTTGAAGTCGTGGGTAAGCGCAGGTTGCTTGCCGCCTGCTCGACCGATGTATGGGAAGGCATGGAAGTACATACGGATACGCCGATTGTAAAGGATACGCAGGTTGGCATTCTGCAGCTCATTCTCGCGGACCATGATCAGAACTGTCTTTCCTGTCCGCGCAACCAGAATTGCGATTTGCAGAAGCTTTGCAGCCGTTTCAATATACAGAACCCACCGCTTCCCAATATAAACAAACCCCAGCCTATCATCGATACAAATCCCAGCATTGTACGTGACCCTGCAAAATGCATCAAATGCGGCCGCTGTATACGGGCCTGTAAGGACGTGCAGGGAATTGCCGCGCTAACCTATGCGAACCGCAGCGACAAAATCGTTGTCACCACAGCTTATAACAAGCCTATGGAAGATACCGACTGCATACTTTGCGGACAGTGCAGCCTCGTCTGCCCGACCGGCGCCATTGTCGAAAAGGACGATACACAAAAGGTGCTCGATGTTTTGCTCGATCCAACAAAGCATGTCGTCGTCCAGGTAGCCCCATCCATCCGGGTTTCACTCGGAGATGCCTTTAATCTGCCAAAGGGAGCTCTAGTCACGGGACAGATGGTTACTGCTCTCAAAATGCTGGGCTTTGATCGCGTATTTGATACGAATTTTGCTGCCGACCTCACCATTATGGAAGAGGGAGCTGAATTCATTGACCGTTTGCAGCATGGCGGCAAGCTTCCCATGATCACTTCCTGCAGTCCCGGCTGGGTTAATTTCATAGAAAAACACTACGGCAATTACATTGACCACCTGTCCTCGACCAAATCCCCTATGAGCATATTCGGTCCCGTCATGAAGATCTACTACGCACAAAAGGCCGGAATTGACCCCAAGGATATGGTCACAGTTTCCATCATGCCATGTACTGCTAAAAAATTCGAGGCAGCACGCCCTGAAATGAAAAAAGACGGTACACCGTATGTCGATATCGTACTCACAACACGTGAACTTACAAAGCTCATCAAATATGTCGGCCTGAACTTTGAGAACCTCACTGAAAGTGAATTTGACAGTCCACATTCGATTGGTTCAGGAGCCGGCGCTATTTTTGGCAATACCGGAGGCGTTATGGAAGCGGCTCTGCGTACGGTTTATGAGAAGTTTACCGGCAAAACGTTGGAAAAGCTGGAATTTGAAAGTGTCCGTGGCTTGGATGGCATAAAAGAAGCTACTCTTAACCTCGAAGGAACCGAAGTCCGGGTAGCTGTAGCCCATACATTGAAAAATGCCCGTACGATTATGGAACAGATTAAAGCCGGCACCTGCAACTATCATTTCATCGAAATCATGGCCTGTCCTGGTGGCTGCATCGGCGGCGGCGGACAACCAATCGGCACGACAAATGCCATCCGCAGGGAACGCATGGCGGCGCTCTATGAACTTGACCGCAAGCTGCCTTACCGCAAGTCCCATGAAAATCCGGAAATCATCGCTCTCTATGATGAATTTTTCGGTAAACCGGCAAGCCAGAAAGCGCATGAGCTCCTGCACACACATTATCATAAAATCAAGAAAGAATATGAATTCGAATAAGTACCATCATATAAACAAACGGGGACATTGCAAAAGCAATGTCCCCGCTTGTTTTATATTCATATAGCTGCCTTCAGGCATTGCCATTGTCGTTATGTTCTGCCGCCTCCAAATCATATTTCAGCCCTGCCAGGGCACGTCTGGCAATCGCCACAGGGCAATCCGGCGAGCATACCGGGCATCTGCCGCAAAGGACTTCGACAGCCTCCAGTGCCCGCTGCACATTTTCCTTTTGCAGCATCTGTTATGCCTCCTTAAAATTTAAACTTGCTGGAAGCCTGCTGCAGCTTCTCCGACATACCTGCCAGATTATGGCTGGATGCTGCAATCTCTTCCATGGAAGCTGATTGTTCTTCTGTTGCCGCAGAAATAGTTTCAATACTGTCTGCCACTTTTTTCGTCGTAGCCTCGACGCCTTCTGCTGCTTCCAGTACCTTACTGCTTTCCGACACAGTATCATTCGTCTGTACAGCAGATTCCTTGATGAGCTGCTCAACCTCTGTGATGTTCGTCAGAATCTGTGTGAATTTTTTGCCTGCCATACCCACGACTTCACTGCCGGCCCTGACCTCTTCCGTACCAGACTGCATGACACCAACCGCTTTTTCCGTGTCCAACTGGATATCTTTAATAATCTGTGCGATTTCCTCCGTTGCACTCCCCGACTGCTCAGCAAGCTTGCGTACTTCATCCGCTACAACCGCAAAGCCCCGCCCATGCTCACCAGCGCGCGCCGCCTCTATCGCCGCATTGAGCGCCAGCAGGTTTGTCTGATCCGCAATAGAGGAAATCGTATTGATAATCTCTCCGATCTGCTGTGAACGCTGCCCCAAGACCGCCACGGCTTCCGATGATTTTCCAACCGTATCACTGATTTTCTCCATCTGTGTCACAGCCTGCGATATGGATTTTTCACCATCCGCAGCTGCAGAACCCGCATTTGCCGAGGAACTGCGCACGTTTTCCATGTTTTTTGCCACTGCGGCGATTTTTTCCGTCATTTTACGGATGCTCACCACCATATCTTCCATCGTACTCTTCTGGCTCTGTGCAGTTTCCGCAATTCCACCTACTGTTTCTGCCACATGGGTGATTGTATCCGAACACTGGCCTGAGCTGTCTGAAAGCTGGCTGGAAAACATAGAGACCTCCTTGACGCTCGACTGAATCTGCACCAACAGCTCCTGCAGATTTTTCCCCATAGTCTGAAAAGACTGTGACAACCTGCCAATCTCATCCTGCGTCTTCACCTGTATTCCTGTATTGCGAAGATCTCCATCCGCAATAGAATCCGCTGCCTTTCCAAGATCCTTCAACGGTGCCAGCACCTTATTAGACACCCAGTTCATAGCAAATATAATAATCAGAAGGGCCACCAGCAGAACTGTGCCAATCACCTTGCGCATACTGTTAATACTGGCACCAAGCTGTGCCTCGTCAACAACCGTTATATAACGGTATCCCGTCTTATCGGAAGTATAAACACTGGCAACCTTATCTGTGTCATCCAGACGAAGCTTTATCATACCCGTAGAAACATCCGCCAGCTTAGCCATTTCGCCAATGCCTGCCTCGGACAGCTTCTTAAAATCCGCTTCTTTATGCTTTGGATCGGCAACAATCGTCCCCTCAGCGTCTACCAGCATCATATAGCCGGTTTCACCCAAATGGATGCCTCCGATCATATTCGTAACCACCGGCAAATCGATATTGAAGCCCAGTACACCGAGCGGCGTGCCATTATTCCCCTTGACCACCGCAAAGATTCCCAGTGTCGGAGTGCCCTTGCTCGTCATAAAAGGCTTGGTAATACGAACCTTGCCCGTATCCTTCATACTGTCCGTGAACCAGTCGCGTTTGCGTGAATCATAGTCCTTGGCACGACTGATAGCGGGCCACTGCAGATAACCGCCATCAGTTGTCCCATAACTGATAACAGATACTGTATCTTTATGCGTATCACCAACCTGCCGAAAGGTTTCGTAAGCAGCGGCCTCAAACCCGCCTCTGCCTGCCGGGTCCATAGGAATCATGCCTTTGGCATCTGGTGCAATCGTCGAATTGAAATACGTCGTTATTTCTCCACCCTGTTTGAGAACAGGATTTTCAGCAAGCATCACAAGATTGTTCCGCAGTCCGCTCAAGAAAATATCCATGGCATTATCGACCTGGACAGCCTGCAGGGTTGTTTCTTCCTCAAACCCCTCCATCTCAGTCTTGGTGATTACCCGATTCAAAACCAGCCCCGTGGCCAGCATAGCTATAACAAATACAGCTGAAACCAGCACAATGATTTTCTGTTTGACACCAAAATTCTCCACAAAACTCCCTCCAATTCATGGTTATTAAGACAAAAGTATGCATAATAAACATTATATAGGACTTCCACATATATTTCCATATTCCTGCCTCAATGCCAAAAAGGGATGCTGCACCTGCAGCATCCCTTCAATTTTAAAAACTTAAGCTCTGGCAGCTGCCACAGCCTTCACAAATTTCTTTGCCTGCTCCATAACCGTAGCAAAATCGCCCTTTTTCGCAGCCCCCGTGAGACTTCCGCCAGCACCAACGGCAATGCAGCCAGCCTTAAGCCACTCACCGACATTATCAACGTTCACACCGCCTGTTGGCATAACCTGTGCCTGCGGCAACGGTCCCTTGATAGCCTTGATCATACCTATACCAACGATCTCACCCGGGAAGATTTTCACAACATCCGCTCCGGATTCCAATGCGGAAATAACCCCGTTGAGCGTAGTCGTCCCCGGCATGACCACTACACGATAACGATTACATAAACGTACAGTTTCTGCATCGAAAGCCGGAGATACGATAAATTGTGCCCCCTCGAGGATGGCAATGCGGGCTGTAATGGGATCAAGTACCGTACCAGCACCAATGATGACATCCGGATCGTTCTTGTACTTATCGACAAGCGCACGTATTGTTTCATGCGCCCGCGGCGTCGTAAAAGCAACCTCAATTGCCTTCACGCCTCCCGCGATGCAGGCATCCGCTATCTTGATGCCATCCTCTGCGTCCTTGCCGCGTACAACGGATACAACACCCTGTTCTTTTATTTTTGCAAGTATCTGTTCTTTTTCCATATAAAAGTCTCCTTTTCTTAAACCAAACGGCTGCTGCATATCCCCATGTAAAAGGGCGGTACAGCAACCTTCCAAATAAACCACTTAACCAGCTTTAATATCACTACTGCGTTTTGGATTGAAGCGATTGCACCAGGCAGCTGTGATGATTGGTACCACAATAGAAGTCACGATAACCGAAGTTGCTACCAGCGCCGTAGCTGCAGCTGCAATAGGCTCAAAAGCCGGAACCATCTGCGCGATAATGATGGGATTCGTAACGGCCGCACCGGCTGTGCTCGAAGCCGCAAGACCCGCACCGCCATGGCCGCCGCCAATGACCTTATCCGCAAGAATCAGCGGAATGCCCGTTACGACAATAACGCCCAATCCAAGCAAAATACCTAAGAAGCCTGTCTGCACAACCACCCACAGATTAATCGTATTGCCAAGCGCAAAACCAAAGAAAGGAATCATAATCATAGATGCCGGACTCAGGAATGTACGCATTTCATGGTCGAGATTCCCAAGAATAAACCCGATGATAAAGGGCAAAACCGCGCCAATAAACAGCCGTGGTTCAAAGTATGCAGCACCTGTAGATCCCAGAATCATCATCGTAACCAACGGCCCCGACTCAATCGAGGTAAGCACAAAAGCGCCAGCCTCTTCCTTGGTACCATATTGCTGCATCATCGCGGCATATAAACCGCCATTCGTCATATCCATAGAGGTAACTATTGCCAAAGTGGAAAGGCCTGCAAAGAATCCGGTCTCTATCATCCCCGGAGGCATGATTTGCACACAGATAAAGCCAACACACCAGGCAATAATGATTTTAGTAATTACAATCGTACCAGACTTTCTCAAAACAATACCCGTAGATTTCAGATCGATTCCGGCCCCCATGCAAAAGAACCACACCGAAAGAATCGGAACCGTACCTGTAATTATACCATTTGTAAAGGAACCGAAATATTGCCCGGCCCATGGAGCAAAAGTATGGCAAAGTGCTCCCAAAAATAATGGAACCAACATAAGTCCACCAGGTATCCGATCAAGCGTCCGTTTGATTTGCATATAAAACCCCTCCTAAAATTAAAACATATAACGATTTTTATAAATATAATCCATGAAAACCTTGTATATTTAATTAAAAGGAATGGAGTCCTGCTCCCAGCCGCATTTCACGCAAGAACAGGCCTCGCTGCCTAAACCCAACGCAAAATATAATTTTTAAATATCAATCGATCATGGCTGCTTGCCGATATAAGCAAGAATACCACCATCAACATAAAGAATATGTCCATTGACAAAGTTGGATGCATCGGAAGCCAAAAATACTGCCGGCCCCTCAAGATCTTCTGGTGTCCCCCAACGATTGGCCGGAGTCTTCGACAGGATAAAGGCATTGAACGGGTGTCCCGGCGTACGAAGCGGTGCCGTTTGCGGCGTCGCAATATAGCCTGGTCCTATGCCGTTGCATTGTATATTCGCCGCACCGAATTCAGAAGCGATATTTCTCGTAAGCATCTTAAGCCCGCCCTTGGCAGCCGCATAGGCAGATACCGTCTCACGGCCAAGTTCACTCATCATGGAACAGATATTGATGATCTTCCCATGACCTTTTTTGATCATGCCCGGAATAACTGCCTTCGACACAATAAACGGCGCATTGAGATCGATATCAACAACCTGGCGGAATTCCGCCACGCTCATATCACACATAGGAATACGCTTGATAATACCAGCATTGTTCACCAAAATATCAATCGTGCCCAGCTTCGCCTCAACATCCGCAACAAGTTTTTTTACTTGTACTTCATCCGTGACATCGCTGATACAGCCATACGCTTCGATACCTTCTGCCTTATAAGCGGCAAGTGCCTTATCCATATGTTCCTGACTGCGGCAATTGAAAGCAATCTTCGCTCCGGCCTGGGCATATGCCTTGGCAATGGCAAAACCAATACCATACGCAGCACCTGTCACCAAAGCAACCTTACCTTCCAAAGAAAATTGTTTTAAACAATCCATTTTTACATACACCTCTCAACGTAAATCAGTTTTTTTAATATCGTCCATATCTGTAAATGCCTTATTCTCACCGCCCATAGCCCAGATAAAGGTATAATTCGATGTACCGCATCCAGCATGAATGCTCCATGACGGACTTATGACTGCCTGCTCACTCTGCATAACGATATGGCGTGTTTGCTGCCCTTCACCCATCATATGAAATACAACATTCTCTTCCGGAATCTCAAAATAGAAATAAAGTTCCATACGGCGCTCATGCGTATGCGCCGGCATCGTATTCCAGACACTGCCCGGCTTTAAAGCCGTCATGCCCATCGAAAGCTGACAGGTTTCCAATACATCCGGATGGATGAACTGATTTATCACGCGATCATTGGCTGTTTCCATTGCACCGCAGGGAACCTTCTTGGCATCCTGTATCGAGAGAAACTTCGTCTGGCAAGGCTTATGTGCCGGGGCTGAAACCATATAGAATTTTGCAGGTTTTGCCGCATAGTCACTCTTAAAAAGAACTTCCTTTGTCCCCATAGTCACATAAAGGCAATCCTTATAAGCAAGCTTATACTCCGTACCATCCGCTGTAATGGTTCCCGCTCCGCCAACATTGAAAATACCGATTTCGCGGCGTTCCAGAATGAAATTCGTCCCAAAATTATGCCACACATCAATTCCCTTATCAAGCGAAACAGTCTCAGTCGTCGGCATACAGCCAAAAGCTACCATGCGGTCAACATGTGAATAAGTTGCCGTCACCTCATTCGGCTTAAAAAGATTTTCGATAAGAAATTCCCGGCGAATTTCCTCCGTCGTGTAACGTTTAAAATCGCGCTGATTTGCTGAATAACGAATATCCATACCACAAATACCTCCTCATTATAACTACTTAAACATAACATGGTTAATTATGGATGCATGAATGCCTGGAGTTGTTCTCGCGTTGGAAGCCCCTCATTGTCACCGCGTACCATTACCGCCAAAGCTCCGATAGCCGCACCCCGATGCACAGCCTCTTCCATCGTCATACCTTCCAAAAGCGCACTGATAGTACCCACGGCAAACCCATCACCAGCACCTACGGTATCGACAACGTGCTCGACTTTAAACGCCGGTGACTTGAAGCTCTTACCATCCGCCGTTTTTACAAAAGAACCTTCAGCGCCTACCTTGACTATAACGGTCTTGGTATGTGTGCCTGGCTGCTGCAAATAAAAATCAGCAATCTGTTCCGGTTCACGCGAGCCCATAAGTATCTCTCCCTCGCTCACGCCTGGCAGCACTATATCTGCCTTGGTTGCAAGATGATTGATGGCACGAATCATCTCCTCCTTACTTTTCCAAAGAGCCGGACGAAGATTCGGATCAAAAGAAATGCGTACCCCCTTCTCACGTGCAGTATCCATAAGCTTTCCAGCTGTCTCACGGCAGGAAAGTGACAACGCTGGAGGAATGCCTGTAGAATGCAGATGCTTGATTGTTGACCAATCAATATTTCCGATATCTTCAGGTGTCATATGGGAAAATGCTGTATTTTTACGGAAATTTACTACCTCCGGATCACCGGATTCAACTTTTGCTTTCAGCTGCATTCCCGTCATGAATTCATCATCGTAATTTACGTAACGGTTATCGATCTGATTTTCCTGCAAAAAATCCTTGATATGTGCGCCAAACGGATCCTTACCCACGCGGCTGATATAGGCTACGCCATGCTTTAACCGGGCAATGCCTACCGCAAAATTAAGTTCCGCACCGCAAAGAAATCGTGTATAATGCTCTACATCCTTAAGCGGCTTTACCTCATCCGCTACCATAAGCCCCATGGGCTCACCTATGGTAAGTACTTCAATCATAGAGATACCTCCTAAAATAATTTATAATGTTTACCGGTTTACATAGAAACCGAAAAAAAACCTTTATCGGGCTGCGTTACAAAAAACAGCCTCCTTCAGGTAGAACCACGCACTATGATGGTACATGGCAGTTCGATATTCTTCGGCATAGCACTCTTATTACGATGCAGGCGGTGCATCATGCGCTTCACACATTCACGGCCAACTCGATAGGTTGGCTGTTTCACCGCTGTCAGTCCTCCACTCACAAGGCTCATCCAATCCCAGTCATCAAAACCACAGACCCCAATATCCGCAGGAAACTGAAGTCCCAGATTCTGCATAGCCTTAACCACATGCATCGTAACCACACCATTGGCTGCATAAACAGCCTTGCGCTTGCCCTCGTTTTCCAGCATAAATCGCCGCAAAACCGTCTCATGGTCTGCCTGACTGTCCAATAAATAGATTGGCGCAGCCTCATGAAAAATCTCCGGATAAGTATCACGAAAGGCATTGCAGCGACGAATACGCGTAGTATTCGTAAGAGATTCCAGGAAAAAACCTACGCGCTCATAGCCTTCTCCTTTCAGATAACGAAGAAGCTCGACCATAATCTCCTGATCTGCTGTACGGACCGTATCAAAAAGCTTGACTTCCAACGGACGGTCTGCCAAAACAAACGGAACACCATTCTTAGCGACTTCCATGAGAAAATCCGTATTCTTACCAGCCGTATTTAAAATAATACCATCCACCTGCTGATCCAGCATGGAAAGAATATATTCTCTTTCCTTGGCGGGGTCATCATCTGAATTGGCTATAAGAATACGATACCCGTATCTTTCACAGCAATCGCTGATTCCCTTAAGCAGAATGGGCGAAAAAGGACTCGTAATGTCCGATACGATAACACCGAGCATACGGCTATGCTGTGACTTCAAGCTGCGTGCAAGGTTGTTGGGCCGATATCCCATCTCCTTGATGACCCCAGTGATACGTTCCCGGGACTTTTCCGACATATACTCGAACTTGCCATTCAGATACCGGGAAATCGTCGTCTTGGAAACACCAGCCTTGGCTGCAACGTCAACAATCGTAACTCTTTTGGCTCTGGCCTTATCCATAAATCTCCACTCCAAGCAACGGTATAGTAAACTTTTAACGAAATCGTTTTACATATCTCATTTTAATTTATTTTCTCCAGTTTGTCTAGTGTTTTTTAATTGTTTACATAATATAGAATTAAACAAATACTCTGCTATAGTATTTGTTCACAAAAATATGACCTATAAACAATAGGAACTGCCTGCATTTTTTACACGCACCACAGCAATATATAAAAATAAGCCTCTTCAGAGCTCGCCACCATGAATCCGGCACTCTGCACAAGAGGCTTATCTATTTATCGTCAGTCGCTATAAACCGGGCGTAATGTACACTAGCCCTTGGCAGAAATGCTATCATAAACATCCTTCAGAAGCGTTTCCTTACGAAGCTCACGACATGCGCAGTGGGTTCCACGTGCATCAATGCTTCGTATGGCATCGAGAATGATTTCTCCGATCATCGGCGCATCCTGATAAAAAATATCCTTCATAGTTTCATGTGACCACTCTCTGCGAAGTCCCTCTCCGTAGTTGACGACAAAATATAGTCCCGCATAACAGGCGCCAATCTCTCTGGCCAGATAAACCTCGGGCACAATACTCTGTCCGACAATGTCCGCCTGTCCCCTCATCATCGCAATCTCTGCCGGACTCTCAAAATGGCGTCCATCCGTAACCGCATAGATTCCCCGCGTGAATACGCGCCCGGTAAACCGGCGCTTCGTCGCAGCAATGAGTGTCTCTCGGAGTTCCGGACACAACGCATCCCGCATAATGAGAAGGTATCTGCCATCCAGCATTACATCCTTGCGCACCGAAAAATCCAGATAATCATCCGGAATTAGGAAATCCCGCGGATCCAGAAGCGGATTTACTGTCCCGACGCCGCCTTCCGAAAGGATACGCTTGACTCCAGCTTCCCGAAAGGTCCAAAACACCTGTCTGGATGCATCTGCACGCGTAACACCACTGCGCCAGCCATGCATACGGCAGGTCAGGACGCGCTTTTCCCCCACAGAAAACAAGCGAAATGCCGGACTTCTGCCGTAAGGTGTTGTAAAATAAAGATTATCCGACAATATTTTTACGTCCCTGCTGACAGAGTTTACCGGGAAATTACTGGAAAGTGTCCCCGATCCTCCCACCAGGGCAAAGTCAGCCTGTGGTATTTCTTGTTCCATTCTCTATCTTCACCTCATTCAAATTTTTTGCAAATATGATATTCTGTATCACGCTGTGCCGGTTTGCGGCCAGCCCCCCGGATCAAATCCGTCATCTTTTGAACTGACATCTCGTACGAAGTTCCCGCCGCCCGTACAACATTCTCTTCTAACATGATGCTGCCAAGATCATCTGCGCCAAACGCTAGTGTAAGCTGACCGATACGTTCTCCCTGCGTAACCCACGATCCCTGAATATGTGGGATATTATCAAGATACAAACGCGTCATAGCCAAAGTCTTGAGATAATCCCATGAAGAAGTCTTATCCCCCCCTAAAACAGTGTTGCCTGGTTGAAATGTCCAGGTGATAAAAGCGCGAAACCCACCAGTTTCATCCTGAAGAGCACGGATTTTTTCCATATGCTCTACTCTCTGCGCCATTGTCTCACCTAAGCCTATCACCATCGTAGCCGTGCTTTTCATACCGATGCTATGTGCACACCGCATTACCTCAAGCCAGTCAGCCGAACAGATTTTCCTTTCACTTACTCTTTGTCTCACCTCATCGGCCAGGATTTCTGCTCCACCCCCCGGGAGCGAATCCAATCCGGCGTCCTGCAGCCGCTTTAATGTCTCACTAATCGTAAGATTCGCCAAACACGCAAAGTGGACAATTTCAGCCGGTGAAAAAGAATGTATCGTAATATCATATTTTTCTTTGATATGCCGCAGTAATTGTAAATAAAAAGAAAACTCAAGTCCTGGATGCAGACCTCCCTGCAGCATAATTTGTGTACCTCCGGCTGCTACCGCTTCCCCGACCTTATCGAGTATTTCCTCTTCAGTAAGCACATAGGCGTCCGGCGCACCCTCGCTGCGAAAAAATGCACAAAAACGACATGCATTTATACAGACATTTGTATAATTTATATTGCGGTCAATAACAAAAGTAACCGTGTCATCATAGCGTTGGCGGCGTTTTTCATCTGCCGCTTTTCCCAATGTTACAGGATCACTCTCTGTCAAAAGCGCAACGGCTTCACGAAATTCCATTCTCATTTTGTATCTTCCCTCCTGGTCGGTAAAAACTATCACGCTCTATCGGCTCATAACCAGTCTCCCGTATTACCTGTCTGAGCTTTGTTCTCGTAATGCCGGTATTCGTTTTAGCACCTGCCGCATGAATAATTTTTTCTTCTCCAATCGTACCATCAAGATCATCGGCTCCAAATCCCAACGCCAACTGAGCTACCGGCATAGTAAGCATAACCCAGAACGCCTTGATATGTTCTATATTATCCAGCATGAGACGGGAGATCGCCATCATTTTCATATCCTCCCATGCACCAACCCTCTTTAGATAAGAAAACCTTGTATTTTCAGGATGGAACGGAAATGATACAAATGCCTGAAATCCTCCCGTCTCATCCTGAATGTCCCGCAGGGTAAGCAGATGTTCCATACGTTCCCTGACAGTTTCCACATGTCCATAAAGCATCGTTGCATTGGTATGTATCCCTAATCTATGCGCTGTTTTAACCGTATCCATCCATTCCATACGTGTAGCTTTGTTAGGACAAATTATGTTCCTGACGCGATCCGATAGAATTTCAGCACCACCACCCGGCAATGAAGTGAGTCCGGCTTTTTTTAATATGTGCAATATATCTTCTACCGACTTGCCAGTAATCTTAGAAAAATGAACAATTTCGACCGGTGTAAAAGCCTGGATAGCAACCTGCGGCAAAGCAGCCCTTACCTGCCTGATCACTGCAAGATAATAGGAAAAATCTGCCGTTGGGTGAAGCGCACTGACAATATGGATTTCATTAAGCCCCTCTGCTTTAGCAGCTTCGCTCAAAATGACGGCAATTTTTTCATGTGTAAGCAGGTACCCACGCGAATCGCCATCATGGCACTGAAAAGCACATAATGGACAGTCCGATACACAGATATTTGTCAAATTGATATGACGGTTCACATTATAAAAAACCTTGCGGCCACTTTTTCGTTCCTTAGCTGCGCGAGCCCATGCAGCCAAAGACAGAATATCATTTTCTTCGTAAAGGCAAAGAGCATCTTCCAAAGACAATCTTTCACCCTGTTCCGCTTTTTCCCTCGCAATCGTCAATTTTGTCATTCCCTTATCCCCTCAATTAAAAATATGTAAAATATTGAAATTGCAATCACAGGCTGCCGGTACTCGCCCTGCCGCGCGAATCGTATGAATGATCCGGCTCTCAGTAAGTGCCTGCGGACTTGTAGCTCCTGCCGAATGAATAATATTCTCTTTGTGCACCGTACCATCCATATCATTTGCACCAAAACCCAAAGCCATCTGTGCTACTGGCAAGGTAAGCATAACCCAGTATGCCTTAATATTTTTGAAATTATCCAGCATGAGCCGGGATATGGCTATCGTACGTAAGTCATCCCACATAGACGTCTGTACAATCTCATTTTCCAACGCAGTATTTTTAGGCAAAAAGGGAAAGCAAATAAACGTCTGAAATCCCCCGGTTTCATCCTGCAATCCACGAAGCTGCAGAAGATGATCCACCCGCTCCTCAAGCGTCTCAATATGCCCATAGAGCATACTTGCATTCGTCATAATTCCAAGTTTATGCGCCGTACGCGCAACATCAAGCCACTCAGCAGCAGTCGCCTTTTTCGGACACAGCTCTCTGCGCACGCGATCCGAAAGTATTTCCGCACCACCGCCTGCTATGGCCTGCAAACCAGCAGCTTGAAGCTTCAAAAGTACCTCACGTACAGAAAGCCCGGATATCTTACTAAAATGAGTAATCTCAACACCAGTAAATCCTTTAATATAGAGCTTTGGAAAGGCCTCATGCAGACCACGCAGAATATCCAGATAGTCCTCAAATGACCAATCCGGATGCAGACCACTAACCACATGGAGTCCGGCCAAATGCGGGTCATGTGCTGCCTCTTTGACCAAAGCAATCGCCTGTGTTTTCGTCATAGCATAGGCACCATCACTATCTGCCTCGCGCCCAAATGCACAGAACTTACAGCGCGACAAACATATATTCGTAAGATTGACATGACAATTTACATTATAATAAACAATATCTCCGCATTTTTTTTGGCGAATAAAGTTCGCCAATGCTCCCAGCCAGGCAATATCCTTGCAATGAAAAAGACGTATACCATCCTCACGCGACAGGCGCTCACCGCGCAGGCTCTTTAGCTCAATATCTTTATATTCTTTTGGCCCGATCACTTTTTCTCCCCCCATTAATCAATGAATTTTATTACACCACATAATTTTGATTATAATCATTTATAGTATAAAATGCAAATTTTTCCACAAAATTATCCTAATATTCAATTAACAATATGTAAAATAAGCACAAAAAAACTCAGACCAAAAGCCTGAGTAAAGTATAAATGGTGCGGTTGATGGGACTTGA
>DCFU01000033.1 GCA_002319795.1 Megamonas sp. UBA1796 | reverse complement strand
GATTTTAAGGTAAAAACAATTCGGGGTAAGGAAATATCATTGGCGGATTATAAGGGGAAAGTTCTCTTGCTTGTGAATACGGCCAGCAAATGTGGCTTTACACCGCAATATAAGGACTTGCAGGAAATCTATATGAAATATAAGGATCGTGGTCTTGAAATCTTAGGGTTCCCCAGCAACCAGTTCGCAGCACAAGAGCCTGGAAGCAGTGAGGAAATCCAACAATTTTGCCAGTTTAACTATGGAGTTACCTTTCAATTGTTTGAAAAAGGCGATGTTCGCGGTGAACATGCGCAGCCACTGTTCCAATATCTGGTAGAGCAGAAAGGGTTCAAAGGGTTTGATGAATCGCATCCGGTTGCCAAGGGACTGCTGAAAGCGCTTCATGAGAAGTTTCCTGAATATCTTGTCGGTGACTCTATCAAGTGGAATTTTACAAAGTTCTTGATTGACCGCGAGGGCAATGTAGTTGAGCGTTATGAGCCAACTACGGTGCCAACGGATATGACCGGAGATATTGACAAGCTTATATAAAAAATAACTTGTAGACGGGGTCTGGCTTTTATAGTATTTATTAAGGAGGCTGAGATATCATGTTAAATAAAGAAATTGTGTCGTTGTTGAATAAGCAGGTGAACCTCGAATGGTTTTCCGCATATTTTTATCTGGATATTTATGGTTACTATGCCGATGCGAATCTCAATGGATTTTCTAACTGGTTTCAGGTGCAGACACAGGAGGAACGTGATCATGCCATGCTCTTCATGCAGTATTTGCTGAATAATGGAGAAAGAGTTGCCCTGCAGGATATAAAAGCGCCGCAAGTCGAATTCAAGGATTTCAGAACGCCTGTAGAAGCGGCTTTTGAACATGAAAAAGTAGTGACTGCTTCAATCAATGAAATTTACGCAAAAGCATATGAACTGAAGGATTTTCGTACGATGCAGTTCTTGGATTGGTTCATCAAGGAGCAGGGAGAGGAAGAAAAGAATACAGAAGATGTTTTAAAGAGATATGATTTATTTGGTGATGATTCTAAAAGCCTCTACCTGTTTGATGCCGAGCTGTCAACCAGAACCTATGTGGCACCCACTTTGACAATTTGATAGTAAATATCACTAATGAATAAAGGCAGACGCTCGTTTAGTTCGCATATACGGGCGTTTTTGTCTGCTGTGAAGTGAATGCACTTTAAAAATTATGTTTATAGTCTGCGAAGAATGTGTTATAAAGTATTTTACCGGAAGAGGGATCGATAATGAGAAAATGGCATGTGGTCTTCCATATTGATCAGATGGATAAGTGGGCATTGGTCTTGGGGAATATTCGGAACTTCCTTGCTGATATCCGTGCGGATGCTCATGATATTGCTGTAGTTTCCAACGCCGGTGCGGTAATGGTTTGGCAGGACGGACAGGAGAAAATGCAGCAGAGCATCCGGGATGCTGTACAAAAGGGTGTTGTTTTCTATTTTTGCCGCAATGCTTTGAAGGGCAACAATATAGCAGAAGAGGATTTGCCGGATTATGTACATACGGTTTCTGCTGGTATTACAAAAATAGTCGATTTGCAAGAGCAGGGATATGCATACATTAAGCCTTGAGGTTGCTTGTCGGACAAGATTCTATGGGTGTGGACGTTGCGCGTATGATAGATGCGTGACGATCTGCACTCATTTTTTATAGCGATAGGAATGAAGGACTACTTGTGGATATTCAGGCCGGAATGACGATAGATTACTAAGTATAAACAAACATATTTTATATAAAAAATTATATAAAAATTTACAGAAAGATTTATATAAAATAAACCTCTTGTATTATATAACAAACAAAAATAAGACTGTTTCTGTTTGAATGCGGATAATAAAGCTTTTGTTCGCTGCTGTTTATAAAATACTTTAAATAAAGAAAGAAAAAATGTATAAAATATTTATTGATTATTTTATACATGAGAGTTATAATAAAGTTGTTAAAATTAGAAAACAAAAAATACTTGTAAAAGTATGAATAAATTTTTAGAACGGAGGAACAAAAATGCAGGAACTGAAATTGGGGTTTGCGCCAACCCGCCGCAGCATATTCAGTGCGCCGGACGCAGTAAAGTATCGGAGACTCACAAGGAAACGTCTTGAAGCCTTGGGCATTTCGTTTGTGGACATTGATGATATTAATGAAGAAGGACTTCTTTATGATGAAAAAGATCGTTTAAAAATAGTCGATAAATTCAAAAAAGAAAAAATAGATGGTTTATTCCTGCCACATTGCAATTTTGGTACGGAGTATGCGTGTGCAAGACTGGCTAAGGACATAGGCGTGCCAGTTCTTTTATGGGGACCTTTGGATGAGCGTCCGGATGACAATGGTGTACGTCTGCGTGATACGCAGTGTGGCCTGTTCGCTACAGGGAAGGTGCTGCGCCGCTTCCGTGTTCCCTTTACGTATTTAACAAATTGTCGTTTGGAAGATCCGGTGTTCGAACGCGGACTGAAGGATTTCCTGGCGGTTTGTAATGTTGTGAAGACCTTTAAAAATATTCGTATTTTGCAGATTGCACCGCGCCCGTTTGATTTCTGGTCGACTATGTGCAATGAAGGCGAACTGCTGGAACGGTTTAATATTCAATTAGCACCGATTCCGATGACTGAACTTACAGAGGCAGTGAAGGCCGCTAAGGCTGCAAAGACCGAAGTTGCTAGGACTATGGAGTATATTCGTGAAAATATGGAAGTTAAAATAAAGGATAATGAGGTTGAAAATGTAGCGGCATTGAAGGTTGCTATGGCAGCCTTAATAGAAAAATACGATTGCAAAGCTGCGGCAATCCAATGCTGGAATGCACTTCAGACGGAGTTAGGCGTCATGCCATGTGCAGCGAATGCACTGCTGAACGATAAGGGGATTCCGGTAGTTTGCGAGACGGATATCCATGGAGCCATTACGGCGCTTTTAGTAGAGGCTGCTGGCATGGGAACTACGCGTTCCTTCTTTGCGGACTGGACCATACGGCATCCGGATATTGCGAATGGTGAGCTTTTGCAGCATTGTGGACCATGGCCGATATCTATAGCCAAAGAGAAGGTACAGTTAACCTATCCTTTAGCATTTGAATATCCGGGAAGTCTCACAGCAGAGGCGAAACATGGAGAAGTAACGCTCTGCCGTTTTGACGGTGATAATGGTGAGTATTCGCTGCTGCTCGGCAATGCCAAAGGTGTTGATGGGCCAAAGTGCATGGGAACGTATCTCTGGGTAGAGGTAGACAATATAAAACGCCTTGAAGCGAAGCTGGTAGAAGGGCCGTATATCCATCATTGCGTCGGCATCCATAAGAATGTTGTGCCGATTCTTTATGAAGCTTGCAAATATATAGGAATCCTGCCGGATCTTTATGATCCTGTCGAGGAAGAGGTAAAAGCCTATTTAAGGGGGGAATGAGCATGGATTTAAGAATGAAGGCCTGTGATATCCGTACGGATATCGTAGAAATCATCCATCGGGCCGGGACAGGACATATCGGAGGCGATCTCAGCGTGACGGATATCCTGGTAGACTTGTATTATAAGCAGATGAACGTTGCCCCGGATAAGGCAGCTGACCGGGAAAGAGATCGCTTTGTACTGAGTAAAGGGCATTCGGTGGAGGCTCTTTATGCGGTTTTGGCAGACAGGGGATTTTTTCCTAAAGAAGATTTGCTGACTTATGCGCAGCCAGGCTCGAAATATATCGGGCATCCGAATAACAAAGTCAATGGCATCGAGATGAACACTGGCTCGTTGGGTCATGGACTCTCGGTAGGAGTCGGCATGGCACTTGCGGGGCGTATGGATAAGAAGAAATACCGGGTTTATGTAGTACTTGGCGATGGAGAGATGGAGGAAGGTTCTGTTTGGGAGGCCGTAACTGCAGGCGGACATTATAAGTTGGATAATCTTACTGCATTTGTGGATCGTAACCGTCTGCAGATTTCGGGCCCGACAGAAGAGATCATGACACAGGATAAACAGGAAGACCGCTGGGCAGCTTTTGGCTGGAATGTTTTGTCCATACCAGGGAATGATATAGAAGCTGTCGATGATGCGGTGGAGTTGGCGAAGCATATAAAAAATAAGCCTACGGTTATTATTGCGAATACAACCAAAGGCTGTGGCGTCTCGTTCATGGAGAACCAGGTGGGATGGCATCATCGTGTACCAACAGATCAAGAGTACGAACAGGCCATACAGGAGCTTGCCCAAAGGAGGATGCAGTATGCGCAGGATAGCGAATAAGCAGGTGATAAATAATGTTCTTTTAGAAGCGTCAGCCAAAGACAAGGATATTGTGGTGCTTTGCAGTGATTCACGTGGCTCGGGTTCAATGACTTCGTTTGCTGAGGAGCGGCCGGAGCAGTTTATAGAGGTTGGTATCGCTGAACAGAATCTTGTATCTATGAGTGCGGGTCTTGCTTCCTGTGGTAAAAAGCCATTTGCCGTATCACCTGCGAGTTTTTTGAGTACACGCAGCATGGAACAGGCAAAAGTGGATGTTGCTTATTCACATATGAATGTCAAGCTTATAGGCATCAGCGGTGGTGTGAGCTATGGGGCACTTGGCATGACACATCATTCGGCGAATGATATCGCGACGATGGCATCTATACCGAATATGCGTGTATATCTGCCGAGTGACCGATTCCAGACAGAAAAGCTTATGCGAGCTCTGCTACAGGACCATGAACCCGCTTATATCCGCATTGGGCGCAGTGCGGTAGAAGATGTTTACACAGAAGAAAATGTGCCATTTGTAATGGATAAAGCGACCGTTGTTCATGAAGGCAGCGATGTGACGATTATTGCCTGTGGTGAAATGGTTAAGGCGGCACAGGAGGCGGCCGAACTCCTAAAAGGAAAGGGGATTTCTGTACGAGTGCTTGACATGTATTGTGTAAAGCCGATGGATGAGGCGGCTGTTCTTCGGGCTGCCAGGGAAACAAAAACAATTGTTACGATTGAAGAACATACGAAGTATGGCGGACTTGGTGCACAGGTGAGCCAGATTGTCGCAGCGAATGTGCCAGTACGCGTTGTTAACATGACATTGCCGGATGAACCGGTAATCACAGGAGGCTCGAAAGAAGTATTTGCACATTATGGACTTGATGCACAGGGGATTGTAAGAAAGGTCATGGAGTTGGTTTGAATGGAGCACTATATTCTTGGCATTGATCAAAGTACGCAGGGAACCAAGGGATTGCTGTTTGACAGAGACGGTAGGGTTGTTTTTCGTGTGGATCGGCTGCATCGACAGATTGTCGACGCAAAGGGCTGGGTAGAACATGATCCACAGGAAATTTGGCGGAACTTACAGGAGATTATGCAAGAAATTTTAGGAAAAACCGGTATTACAGGGCAGGAAATTGCTGCCATTGGCATAAGCAATCAGCGTGAAACGGCTCTGGCTTGGAACCGTGCTACAGGAAAGCCGGTCTATAATGCAATTGTCTGGCAGTGTGCGCGTGGTAGCGCAATATGTGAAGAATTACAAAACCAAGGAAAGGCAAAAATGGTCAAGGAACATACAGGTCTTCCTTTGTCGCCGTATTTTTCGGCTGCCAAGCTTGCCTGGATTTTACAAAATGTACCTGAAGCTCAAAAGCTCATGCAGACAGGAAACCTATGTATGGGGACGATAGACAGCTGGCTCGTATATAAGCTGACACATGGACGGGAATTCAGGACAGATGCTTCGAACGCATCCCGTACACAGTTGTTCAATATCAGGAATCTCCTATGGGATGAAGAGCTTTGCGGATTTTTTGGCATTGACTGCCGTGCTTTGCCTGCGGTTTGCGATTCCAATGCGTTGTATGGCATGACCGATTTTGATGGTTTATTGAAAAATGTTGTGCCAATCCACGCAGTATTCGGTGATTCGCATGCTGCCTTGTTTGGGCAGGGCTGTCATGAATCGGGAATGGTTAAGGCAACATATGGTACAGGCTCCTCGGTTATGATGAATATTGGTAAGAAACCAATCGAGAGCTGTAACGGATTGGCAACATCTCTGGCCTGGAGTCTGAGTGGCAGGACCAGCTATGCTTTGGAAGGGAATATTAATTATACGGGAGCTTCTGTCACCTGGCTGCAAAATGAGCTGAAGCTTATTCGGAGTGCCAGCGAAACAGCTGAAATGGCAGAAAATTCAAATCCGGCAGATAAATCGTATTTCGTTCCGGCATTTACCGGGCTGGGTGCTCCTTACTGGGACAGCGAGGCAACTGGATTATTTACGGGAATTACGCGCATGACAGGAAAAAATGAAATTGTGCGCGCTGTATTGGATTCGATTGCTTATCAGATTGCTGATATCGCTGAGCTCATGCAACAAGAGTCTGGTAAAAGCATCCAGGTTTTGTGTGTGGATGGGGGAGCAACGAAGAATCGATACCTTATGCAGTTTCAGACCGATATACTTGCGATTCCGGTCGAAGTACCGGAATCTGAAGAACTTTCCGCGATGGGGGCTGCTTATAGTGCGGGAATCGCGATTGGATTTTATGATCGGCAGAAGATATTCGCGCAGGTACAGCGGGAGCGTTATATCAACCGTATGGCCAAGGAGCGAAGACAGCAGCTTAGGGATGGATGGAAGACTGCCGTGAAGCGCACGCTGCTGAAGACCGAATTGCCGGATTTAACAGGCATGTCCTGATGAATCATATCGTTTTTCAAATGAAAATTTAAGGGAGGAACAAACAGTTATGGAAAAATTTAAAAAGGTATTCGTCCTGGTAATGTCATTATGTCTTATGGGACTGGCTTTCGCTGGATGCGGTGGGGACAATAAGACAGCTCAGTCAGGTTCTTCAGGGTCATCATCTTCTGCACCGGTGCAAAAGGCGCTGACTGGGGGTGGCTCGAAGATCGTTTATATCATTACGCCATCCCATTCCAATCCGTTCTTTAAAACAGAAGCAGATGCTGCGGCTGCCAAAGCAAAGACGATGGGGTATGAGGTCAAAGTTGTGTCACATGATGATGATGCAACAAAACAATCGGAACTTTTCGATAACGCGATTTCAGATAAAGCTGCCGCTATTATCTGTGATAATGCCGGTGCTGATGCAACCGTGGCAGCGGTAAAAAAGGCACGCGACGCAAATATTCCGACATTTCTTATTGACCGTGAAATCAATGGCAGCGGCATTGCTATTTCCCAGATTGTAGCCAATAATTATCAGGGAGCAAAGGCTATTGCAGAGGTTTTCGTGGAAAAAATGGGTGAAAAAGGAAATTATGCCGAACTTCTCGGTAAAGAATCCGATACGAACGCAGGTGTGCGTTCCAGTGCTTTTCATGAAGTCATTGACCAGTATTCGGACCTCAAGATGGTCGCCCAGCAGACAGCTAACTGGGAACAGACAGAAGCTTACCAGAAGGCAGAAACAATTCTTCAGTCGAACCCGGATATCCAGGGCATAGTTTGTGGTAATGATACGATGGCGATGGGAGCTATTGCTGCTATCAAGAATGCAGGGCTTCAGGGAAAGATTGCTGTTATAGGCGTTGACGGTTCAGATGAGGCTGCGGCAGCTATCAAGGATGGCTCTATGACGGGCACAGCACTTCAACAGGCGGCCCTTATTGCTGAAATGGCTGTAGAGCAGGCTGATAAATATCTCAAGGATGGCACGACTGGTCTTGAGGAGAAACAGCTTGTAGACTGCATTGCAATTACAAATAAAAATGTAGATAAGCTCAAGGCTTTTGTTTATAAAGAGTAACCTGCAGAGGGAAAAGGGTGGATTGTTTTCACTGGTTCATATGGCTGTGAGAGCGATTTGCCCTTTTTTTGATTTTGGAAAACGAGAATAGGGGTGTGCGGCATGAGAAAGCAGATAGGTATCATAACATTGGTTTGTCTGATCCTGGTTTTTTCATTGAGCGGTTGTGTGAAAGTCGTGCAGATCGGACATGAAGATGAAATTACCGGTAATGTAAAATTCAGCGCGGCAGAGAATGTCGAGAGTATTTGGGCTTCACAGGCAATCCCTGAGTTGGAAAAAAAGGCCGTCGATTTGCCGAAATTTTTGACGGAATCCAAGGGAGATCTTAAATCTTTGGCGAAACAATATGGACGATATTCTATGGGAGATAAAGGCGAATTATGTTATGTCGTCAAGGGACAAGGCAGAGTCGTGGAGGTCAACCGGGAAAAGAAAGCCAGTTATATGACTGTCAAACTTGACGGATATGAAGGGCCACAGTCCATCCAGCTGCAAATCGGCAGCGTATATAAAGGTTCAGCAGTTCGTGACAGTCTTAGTTTCATTAAATATGAGGATTATAAGAATCAGGTGGACTGGGCAAAAATTTCGCAGAGCATCCATGATATCATCAATAAAAATGTCATAGGTGTGCAGGATTTGGGGACAGTTCAAGGCAAAACAATCTCTTTTGTCGGCTGCTTCAATGTGGATAAGGCAGATGAACTGCTTATTACTCCGGTTGAGCTTACAGTGAAATAGGAGGTAACGGGAATGGCAGAAGTCGTAGAAAAGCGAAAATCAGATAGTGAGATTTGTTTTCATGCGGAAAAAATAACGAAGATATATCCGGGGACCAAGGCCTTGGATGAGGTTTCGTTTGATGTCTATAAAGGTAAGGTAAATGTACTCATAGGTGAAAATGGAGCAGGAAAATCTACGCTTATGAAAGTTATTGCGGGTATAGAACAGGAATCGTCCGGGCAGATGTATATGGGCGATAAACAGGTAACATTTAAGAATGTAACCGAAGCGCGGCAGCATGGTATTGGCATTATCCATCAGGAGCTCAGCCTGTTTCCCAATCTCAATGTATATCAAAATATATTTATGGCGAAGGAAAGAACAAAGCATAAAGTCGGATTGGATAATGAAGAACATATTCGTCTGACAAAACGCATACTGGATAAGCTTGAGCATCCAATCGATCCGTGTACGATTGTCGGAGATTTGCGTGTAGGGCAGCAGCAGATGATTGAAATTGCACGTAATCTGATTCAGGATGATTTGAAAATCCTGATTATGGATGAGCCGACATCCTCGTTGAGCGAACAAGAGGTGCAGGTATTGTTCAAGATTATGCGTGAGCTTAAGGCTGAGGGGATTTCTATCATCTATATCTCGCATCGGCTGGAAGAAATCTTGCAAATTGGCGATTATGTGACGATTCTGCGTGATGGAAAGCTGGTGGCAGCCTCTGCGGTACAGGATATCGATCTTTCCTGGATTGTCAAGAAAATGGTTGGTAAAGGGAAGGCTTATCCGGCACGTACGCAAAAAATCAACTGGACAGAACGTGAGAAGGTCCTTGTAGTCAAGGATCTTTGCCTGCCGAAAAAGGGCGGCGGTTATCTGCTGAATCATGTGAGCTTTGAGCTTAAAAAAGGAGAGATACTCGGGATATATGGACTTATGGGAGCTGGGCGCACAGAGCTTTTTGAATGTATTATGGGGCTTAGGCCAGAGCATACGGGAGATATATTGCTGCATGGGAAAAAACTTCTTATCCATACAGTATCTGAGCAGATACAACGCGGCTTTGCAATGGTGCCGGAGGATAGGCAGCGTGAAGGACTGATACAGACTATGGACATAGGCAGGAATATTTCCCTTTCAAGCCTCAAAAATTATGCGAAGGGAATCTTTATCAGAGATAAGGAAGAGGAAGCAGCTGTAGATGCGAATATCAGGGATATCCATATCAAGGTTGCTGACAAGCGGCTGCCCATTCTTTCACTCTCTGGAGGCAATCAGCAAAAGGTAGTCATTGGCAAAGGTCTTTTGACAAAACCGAAGATCCTTTTGCTGGATGAGCCAAGCCGCGGCATTGATATTGGTGCGAAGACCGAGGTTTTCGAAATCATCAACCGCTATGCAGACGAAGGTCTTTCGATTATCGTCATTTCCTCGGAGCTCGAGGAAATTGAGTCCATTGCGGACCGGATTATTGTTCTCTCCAATGGGCTCAAGACAGCTGAGCTGGAAAAGAGTGAGATTACAGAGGATAAGCTGGTAATGGCATCCTATAAGGGGCATAATATGTCAAAAAAGGCTTCATGATGGGGTTCGGTTTGATGCGAATGGTTTCTGCGTGTGAAAATGAAAAATGGGGTGATTAGCTATGGACTTACAGCTAAATAAAAAACAAAAGAACAATTCTTTAGCGATGACACTTCTCAAAGGTAGGACCTTCATCGTACTTGTGGTGCTATTGGTTTTTTTCAGCTTTGCGACACCAAATTTTCTTTCGGCGAATACGATGTTGCTGTTGGCCAAGCATGTGGCGCTTTACGGTATTCTGGCAATTGGCATGACATATGTCATTATCACTGGCGGTATTGATCTTTCGGTTGGTGCGATTGTCGGTCTCGGTGGTATGATTGCGGGCGGCATGATACAAAATGGAGTTACCATACAGAGCTTGGGTGTCACGCTTTATTTTGATGTACCGCTGGTCGTGTTTTTTACGATTTTGTTTGGCGCCTTTGTCGGCTGGCTTAACGGAATCATCATTACAAAATTTGGCGTAGCACCATTTATTGCCACACTGGGTACAATGTATATTGCACGTGGCTTTGCTATGCTGCATTCTAATGGTGCAACATATTCAAATATCATTGGCAATGAAGCATTGGGGAATACGGGATTTTCTTTTTTTGGCAGTCGTATTATCGGCATTCCAGTCGGTGCGATTATTTTGGTAATTATTGCGGTATTAGCGGGAATTTTGCTCAAACGGACTACGTTCGGCTGGCATATCTTTGCTATTGGCGGCAATGAGCGTGCGGCCAGATTGTCAGGCGTAAAAGTCGATAAAGTGAAAATCCTGGTATATATTTTCTCTGGCGTATGTGCGGCTATTGTCGGTATTATTACTGCATCGCAACTGGAAGCCGCGCATCCAGCTTCGGGTGAAACCTGGGAAATGAACGCTATTGCGGCAGCAGTTCTTGGCGGTACATCTATGATGGGCGGCATCGGTACAATCGGCGGGACGATTGTAGGTGCTTTTGTTATTGGGGTAATTTCGGATGGTATGGTTATGTGTGGTGTATCAGAATTCTGGCAGATGATTATCAAAGGATTAGTTATTATTCTGGCGGTTATTGTGGATCAGTTCCAACGCAATATGGAGGCAAAGATAGCGCTGCAGGCTAGGAATGAAGCTAAAAAGGACGATGGACAGAAAAAAGCGGAAGGGTGAGAAGTTTGAAGAAGCAGGGGATTTTGAATGCCCAGCTGGCAGGCTATATTGCTGCTTTGGGACATAAAGATACTTTTATGATTGGGGATGCGGGGATGCCGGTTCCGAGGGGTGTACCTCTGGTTGATCTGATTCTGACGGCAGGGATTCCAACCTTTCGGCAGGTTATGGATGCTGTGCTGACGGAGACGGAGGTCGAATTTTATACATTGGCGAAGGAAATTGAGGATAAGAATCCGGAACTGTTACATTATATAGAAAGCACACTTCCAGATGTAAATCATGATTTCATTGCGCATGATATGTTGAAAAAAATGTCGACAAATATAAAATTTGCAATTCGTACAGGTGAGTTTACGCCCTATCCAAATATAATTCTGCGGGCTGGAGTCGTTTTTTAGGGAATGGTACGAGATTTGGGCAGTTGCATATTAGGTTTGCGAGTTCATGACATTTCGTTTACAATTAAGGAATGAGGGAGGATCATGGCGTGAAAGTAAACATCAAGAAAATAAGTGAAATGTCGGGCTTTTCGCCGGCAACTGTTTCAAATGCACTTAATAATAAACGCGGTGTGAACCGTGAGACGGCTGGGAAAATTATAGAAATTGCCCGTCAATACGGATATATTACGGAAGAACGTATAAAGCGCATCAAGTTGGTGACCTATCGTGATAGCGGAGAAGTTTTTTCCGAGTCACCATTTTTTTCCGTGCTTATGGAAAGTGTAGAAAATGAGAGCCGCAAGAGTGGCTACGAGACGACGATTTTCAATCTTTATCGCTCCAAGCCGGATTATGAGGAACGCGTAAAGGAGCTGCTTAGCGATACTTCCGCTGCCATACTGCTCGTAGGCACTGAGCTTAATAAGCAGGATGCAGAGTTGTTTCAAAAGGCGGCTGTGCCTTTGGTCCTTTTGGATTGCTGGTTTGATGATTTGTCCTTTAATGCGGTGCTTATGAACAATGAAGATTCGGTCTATCAGGCTGTGGACTATTTGATTGCACAGGGCCATACCCGGATAGGCTACCTGCGAGGAGGCGTGCGCATACGCAATTTCGAGTGCCGCGCCCGTGGCTATCGGCGGGCCATGGAAGCCAGGCATTTGCCGATTGAGTCCAGATTCATATTTGATGTACCGCCTTCGATTGCCGGAGCTTATGAGACGTTTAACCGTATCTTGCAAAACAAATCAGAGATGCCAACCGCCTTCTTTGCTGATAATGATATGATTGCTCTTGGTGTGATGCAGGCACTACAAAAGAATGATTATCACATCCCGGAAGACATTTCTATCATTGGATTTGATGACATTACTTTTTGCGAGGTATTTGCGCCAGGACTTACGACCATAAAGGTTTATAAAAAAGAATTGGGTCAGCTTGCGGTGCGTAAGCTCATTGAGCTTATAAAAAATCCCAGCAGGGTGAAGGTACGTACTCAGCTTTGCAATGAACTTATCCTGCGGGGAAGCGTCGCCGGGCCACGTCAGGGATAATGGAGGAGATATAACGTGAAGATAGCAGTTATCGGTTCAACTATGATGGATCTTGTGTCTTATACGGATAAAATTCCGGCAGCTGGTGAAACCTGCGAATCGGAGGAGTTTCATATTGCTTGCGGCGGCAAGGGTGCAAATCAGGCCATTGCTGCTGGTAAGCTCGGAGCAGACGTACTTATGCTGACTTCGGTTGGAGATGACTTGTTTGGTGAACAGGCCAGAAAAAATTTTGCGGAGCATCATGTTGATACGAAGTATGTGCGCACGGCAAAAGATACGATGAACGGAGTTGCGACAATTCTTGTGGATGCGTCATCACAGAATCGTATACTTATCCATAAAGGTGCAAATGATAGACTTACTCCTGCTATGATTGCCGCAGCAGGCAATGACCTGAAGCAATGCGGCCTTTTTGTACTGCAGCTTGAAGTGCCGTTGGAAACGGTTTATGCGGCGATAATCTTTGCAAGAGAAAACCATATACCGGTATTGTTGAACCCAGCGCCGGCGGTTAAGGAACTTTCTATAGAGATGGTCTGCCAGTGTGATTTTTTTGTGCCGAATGAAACAGAACTTGCTGCTTTGACGAGAATGCCGACCAACTCTCTGGATGAAATCCGTAAAGCAGCGGCTCAGCTGGTCAGCCAGGGAATGAAAAATGTGATTGTAACAATGGGCGACAAGGGGGTGCTTTGGCTTAACGGCAATCAGCAAGAGCTGGTGCCTGCTAAGCATGTCACCGCTGTAGATACCACAGGGGCGGGGGATGCCTTCATTGGTTGCTTTGCTGCGTGTTATACGAGTACAGGAGATATCAGGCAATCGTTGCAGGAAGCGTCCCTATATGCTGCTTTGAGTGTGACCAAGAAGGGAACGCAGGATTCTTATGCATCCTATGCGGAGTTTAAGAGTTTTGCCGCTGAAAAAATATAATTGTTGGAAAGTGGGTGCTATGTATGGATAGTATTTTCATAAGGACAAGTGTACGGGATTTCGAAGACCGGGTGGTTGAGCCCCATAAAATTGAAAAGCTTCTTCGTGCTGCTATGGCTGCACCATCGGCTGTGAACCAGCAGCCGTGGGAATTCTATGTGGTGCAGAATCCGGTCAAACTGCAGGAAATTGCAGCAGCAAGTCCGTATGCAGGGCCGGTATTAAAGGCACCGGCAGCTATTGTTCCTTGTTATGACAAAAAACGTCTGGCGGCGGTGGAGTATGCGGATATTGATATGAGTGCAGCCTGTGAGAATATTCTGCTTGAGGCTGAACAGCAAGGGCTTGGTGCAGTATGGCTTGGGATTGCGCCAATCCGGGAACGTATGGATAAAGTGGCTGTGGCAATCTGTTTGCCTGAGAATCTTGCAGCGTTTGCCATCATACCGTTTGGCTATCCAGTTGGCAAGAAAGCACAACAGGATCGTTATGATACATCACGCGTTCACTATATATAAGATCTATGAGAAAACCTATGCTTACAACCTGCGAAGCTCCAGCAACTATAATTTTGTTTTACGAGGGGACAAAATGCAATATCCAGATGGATTTGGCTTTTGTGCTCTTTTTTTTTAGTGCCTGCAAATATATCCCCTCAAAATAGTTGTAATTGAAAAATAATAAAGAAAATTTTATTTGTCATTGCAACTAAAATATAAGAAAAAGCTTCTGCAAAATTGGTATAAGGGATTATAGACTATTTGTCTGGAGTGTATTCACGTTGCTTTTCCAGTTTTTGAGTATTTTACAGACAAAGAAAGTAAAAGGCCCTGGCAGGAGATGAGGGAGATATCTCTTGTTTTGGTAAGAAGTGCAGTTTTTATTATTGACATATGTCATAAATGTAATTATAATAATCTAGGATATAGGTCAAAGACTATTACACAGAGGAGGAAAAATGGTGAGGCCAAGAAAATGGCGTAAGGTTTGCTGCATGCCGGGAAAGAACCGCTTTGGCCCGCTGGATGACAGTGATGAGAGCTGTTTTGTTTCCATGACGCTGGAAGAATATGAAACGATTCGTCTCATAGATTATGAAGGATTTACACAGGAACGCTGTGCCATGCAGATGAAGGTTGCCAGAACTACGGTGCAGGCAATTTACAGCGAGGCCCGGAAAAAGCTGGCGAGAGTATTGGTTGAAGGAAAGAGACTTTATATCATCGGCGGCAATTATCAGCTTTGTGAAGGCAACGAAGATTTTTGTGAATGTGGTGGTTGCTATAAGCATCGGCAGCACAGACAACTTGTCTCACAGGCAAAAAAAGAGGTGGGCGGGACAAAAGGCAGGCCGGAGCGGGATATGGGATCTCGTAATATGGAATAACCGCTATACAAAGTATAAATATATAAAGGAGAGTTTTCCGTGAGCGAAAATTGTAGTCAGGATTGCAATACATGTGCTGAAACATGTGACAGCCGTAAAGCCAATTATTTTGAAGCACCCAATGCGCTTAGCAATATCCGGAAAGTAATTGGAGTGGTAAGTGGTAAGGGGGGCGTAGGAAAATCCCTGGTGACCTCCCTTCTCGCAGTGGTAATGAATCGCAAAGGATATCATACGGGAATTTTAGATGCAGACATAACAGGACCATCTATTCCCAAGGCCTTTGGTATGAAGAAACGGTTAACAGGTAATGGTCAAGCGGCGTATCCTGCCAAAAGTGACAGTGGAATTGACTTGGTGTCAATCAATTTACTATTGGAGAAGGAAACGGAGCCAGTTGTATGGCGCGGACCGATAATTTCCAATGTGGTCAAGCAGTTTTGGCATGATTTTATCTGGACGAATGAGGATTATTTATTTATTGATATGCCGCCGGGAACCGGAGATGTACCCCTTACAGTATTTCAATCCATTAAGGTTGACGGGATTATTATTGTGACCTCTCCCCAGGAACTGGTTTCCATGATTGTTTCTAAGGCTGTGGAGATGGCACAGATGATGAATGTGCCTATTTTAGGGTTGGTAGAAAATATGGCGTACTTTGAATGTCCAAACTGCAATATGAAGCATGAGATCTTTGGTAAGAGCCATATTATGGAGATTGCGCAGGAATATGGTCTGGAGGTGCTGGAACGCCTGCCTATGGATCCGAAACTTGCTGCATTATGTGATCACGGTGAGATAGAATTGTTTGAGGGCAGCTATTTTGATGAAATTGATAAAAAATTAGAAAATTTAGAGGCAAGAAAATAAAGATCAATATGCAATTTAAAAATGAGGGGTGGATACCCCAATAAAAATAATTTATTGCTAACCATCTATTTCGGTGGTTAGCAATTTTTATGTCATCTCATTCTGTAGAAGTTAGATGAGAACTATAGGTGCATACATTCCGTCAATAAAAATGGGATACTTGTATACAATATCTGTGTAAATGGTACTAAGATAGTCTCATAAATCATAGAAAGTTGAAATGATGAGGAGGATGTGCAGGGTATGCACATCCTCCTGGGGGTATGATATTCATAGGTGTTTCCAATAATTCAGGAAGGCCATCATCACTTGTTTGGAGACACCTCGAGCTACAGGAATCCGTGTTTTTGTTGTCAAACGAAGCTCAATATCGAAGCAATCGATGATATAGTTCATATTCACAACATAAGAGCGATGTGGTTTGATAAAATTATGAGAATGCCGTAGCTGCGCCGTAGCTGCCGCAAATCCGTCCAATCCTTCCAGCATAGTATCATTGGAAAGGTAGCATTGGTATTTTTTTCGCATGGCTTCTATATAAATAATATCAGCGGGTTGCAACCTATGGAACCCGTCTATACTGCGAAGCAGAAATGGCAAAGTTACTGCTTTGATGGGTTCTGCTAACAGGCGGTCGAGTAACTGAAAAAATTTAATAGATTGCAGAGGCTTTAACATATAGTAATAAGCACCTAAAGCATAGCTTTCTTCAACGAAGTCTGTAGAAGAGGTGAGGAAAATCATTTTTGTTGCAGGATTTTTCTGACGGAGTTCATTGGCTAGGATGACCCAATTTGAGGGGGGGAGGGAGATATCCAGCAAAAAAATATCATAATGGCTGTTGCTTGCTTTGAGCGTGGTTTTCAGTGCTGCTGCAGTAGGAAAGATATCATAGGATATAGTGGTAGAGTGGTGTTGCAGATATTCTTCCAATAGGCAGATAAGATGCTCCTGATCATGGAGATTCTCTTCACAAATAGCAATATGCAGCATGAAATCCACTCTTTTCTCTTATGTGAAATGTTTTGCTGATATATAACTTCTAACGATTACTTTCATTATAACATATACGTTTAAATTCTTTCTATTTTTATAAAGAAAAGGTATGTCCGATGTTATTTCATGAATCAATCTATAGAGTATCTATGGTAGTAAAGTATAAGTCTTGAAGAGTGAGACTTTTTAACAGATAACCGTTCGTTCCCTTAAAAGGGCGTTTCGTTCCTGCAATGTTTTTTGGGCGAGTAGGTTTGATATACTTTATATAGAGTAAAATTTTAAGGGCAGTATAGAAGTTAGACAAGGTATGAAATACGTACTTGATTTATACTGAGAATTGGAGGGAAATGAAATGAAGGTTGCAATGATTCATGGCGGGACATCGACAGAGCAGGCGGTATCTACCTTAAATGCGACACATATTTCTCAGGCCTTAACGGCATTAGGTCATCAGGTAAATAGCATTTTTTACGATAAGGAGATTGTAAGCAAAATCAATGAAGCAAAACCGGATGTTGCCTTTGTGTGTGTGCAGGGAAAATATCATGGAGATGGTACGCTGCAAGCCATTCTGGATTTATTGGAAATTCCGTATACAGGGAGCCGGACAAAAGCGGCAGCAATCATCAATGACAAGATCGTATGTAAAAAATTATTTAGGGAGGCATCTATTCCTACGCCCAAGAGCTTTTACTGGAAAGTCTCGGATGCGAAGAAAGAAAATGCGCCAGCTGAGTTTTTTAATAAGGTGGAAAAATGCGGTATAAAGCTTCCCTGTATCGTGAAAGCGCCGGGGCAAGGGGGCAGCTTTGGTTTGGCTGTAGTGGAAAGCGAAGCGGATTATAAAAAAGTAAGCATCCCATTTGCGTATGATGATGTTGTCTTGGTTGAGCAATTTGTTTTTGGACGATTTTTTACTGTAGGAATCTTGGAGCAGGATACAGGACCTGTTACTTTTCCAGTGATTGAAGGAATCGGTGATAAAAAGGATGGATTCATCTCGATGAATTCGGAATATTCCTACAAAGAAGCAGATTTAACTGCGATGCAATTGCAAAACTTGCAGGATATAGCTATGCAAGTTTTTGAAACCTGCGAAGCCAGAGGCTACGCAAGAGTAGACTTTATTGTGGAGGATGGGACAGACCTCCCCTATGTTTTGGAAATTAATGCGGTACCTGGCTTAAAAAAGGGCAGTCTTTTTCCAATGGCGGCAAAGCTTGCAGGCATTGAATACCATGCGGTGGTGGACAGGATTTTAATGGATGCATTCAGATAATGTAGGCAGGGGCATATGCTTAGGAAAATGAAAATAGGATCATAAAATGATTTTCGCAGTACATCTTTAATAAAAACGTAACATTATATAATAAAGTATGAAAAATATGGCTGTAAATAAAAACAGGAGGTTAGTGTAAACAGTTAAAATTTGCTTGGCAGTCATATTTGTATTATTCAAATAAACGTTGTAATGGGAGAGATAATAGGCATATCCATGATTTTGTAGTGTTACATGGGCACAGAGACAAATAGTGGGATATCGTTCTTTGAAAGGCGAAATCGTGCGACTTTATTTTGTTGTGAGGACAGTGGTATAATATAACCGTATTCAAAGGAGATGTTTGGTATGGGAGATAAGAGCCCAAAGAATAAAGAAAAGAAGCGCAAAAAGACTAAGAAAGTTGTTACCGCTTCGAAACATTCGGAGCCACAGGTTGAATTGCCCGAAGCCCAGAGATAAAATGAAAGAAAAAACAGTGCTGACATCCATGTTGAGCACTGTTTTTTCTTGAAATAGGCATAATAATAAATAGTTTGACTGCATGTAATTTTTTCGTGGTTAAACTTTCTTTTAAGCAGATGTTTTGCAGAAAATGAATCATAACATAAAAGTAAATAAATTTTGTATATAATTTACTGTTATGTCTATTGAAAATATACAATTGTTTTTCAAGAAACAACAAAATTGACATTGTATCCATTTAATAGTATACTAAGTAGCAGATACAAGTATATACTGTTAAAAAATAATGATAAATATATTTATAGAAGGCCACCTTTTCTAAAGGGGCTTTTTTTATTAGGATGCAATGGAAAATAGGAGTAACTCAATACATTTTCGTATAAGTTTGTTCTGTGGTAAAAAACGATCTGTACAAATGAGGAGGTTTTAATATAAAAAATCTAGAGGGTAAAATTGTTGTTACAGGTGATATATGTATTAATACGTTGATGTGGAAGTTATCCCCAAAGCAACATAAAGAATTGAATTGGCAAAATAGCATTAATTTGCATAGCATATCGAGTTGGGGAGAGGCACTGCTTTTAGCAAAGATGGCTTCCTTGGCAACGGGGAAACAGATTATTTTTCCTTCGGTTCCGGCAGATGCTAATCTTTATTCCAATCGGTTTTTACGTTCCTTTATTGAAATTGAGCCATTCGCTATTTCTAATGATCAAGCAGATCTTCAAGCTTATAGAGTGAGTAAATTTATGGGATTTTCTAGCACAGCAAGTGGAAATCCCAGGTTATTATCCATAAAAAATGATATTTCTGATGCCCAGCTGGTTATTATAGATGATGAGAATAATGGCTTTAATAATGATGACCGTTATTGGCCATTGGCAATTAAAAATATGGAGCAAAAGCCAATTATTCTTTATAAAATGGACAATCCAGTAGGGGGAAATATCCTTTGGCAATACTTAGCTCGTTATCATAATGATAATACTATTGTCATTATCAATGCAGATAATCTTCGTTCAAAAGGCGTAAATATCAGTAAAAGTATATCTTGGGAAAAAACAGCCCTTGATTTTGTTTGGCAACTCAACAATAATCCTAATTTATCTTTTTTATCACAATGTAAACACCTTATTGTTTTGTTCGGAACGGAAGGCGCTATTTATTACAAGAATGATGGTATTCCTCAATCCAGTTTATATTTTTTCCCATATGAGATTGAGGGAGATTTTGAACATAAGAATTCAGGGAAAATGTATGGGCTTACTTCGGCTTTTGTAGCTGGACTATCCGTTGTTTTTTCAGAAGAAGACGTAGACGAGTTTTCAACGCTGATCTCTCAAGGTATTCGTGAAGGGATGAATGTTTTGAGAAAATATTTTTACTATGGTTTTGGAGCAGACCCAGAGAACGCTGTTTTCCCAAATCCTTTAGCGTTTGAACAAAAAATGATACATAGTAGTGTTGCAGGTCATATACAGAATGTAAAAATTCCGAATATTTTAAACAAAGAACACCAGGATAGTTGGTGCATCTTAGAAGGAAAGAGTTCTGCAAGCATTGCGCAAATGGCATTTGATTTGGTTAAAAATGGTGAGGAAAATGTACTTATGCGTATACCTACTGCGAGATTTGGTAAGTTGAAAACTGTAAATAGAACTGAGATCGAAAGTTATCGAACGATACATAAGTTGATTTCGGAATATATCTCATCAAAGAATGCTACCCGGCCCTTATCCATTGCGATATTTGGCACACCAGGTTCTGGCAAATCCTATGGCCTTACGGAGATGGCAACGAGTACATTTTCTGAAAATATTCAAAAGGTGAATTATAATCTCTCACAATTTTCCTCACCACTTGAATTGCAAATCGCATTTCATAAAATAAGTGATTTTAACCTTATGGGGAAAATTCCCTTTGTTGTATTTGATGAATTTGATTCTTATTTTCAAGAAAATCTAGGATGGCTAAAATATTTTCTGTCGCCGATGCAGGACGGTATATACAAAGGTGAAGGGACATTTCATCCAATAGGTAAGGCAATTTTTGTTTTTGTTGGTGGAACCAGTAGCTCTCTTTCCGAATTTTGTGGTGAATTAATTAAAAATGAGGATGAGATGCAAATATTTTTAAATGCGTTTAAAGTACATAAGGGACCTGATTTTATGAGCCGTCTGAGAGGTTATATTAATATACTTGGACCAAATCAGAGCGATGATAGTGATCGGCTGTTTATGATTCGCAGGGCGATGCTGATGCGTTCACTCATTGAACAGAAATTGCCGCATTTAATCAATGAAAACGGAGAAGCACAAATTGATGATGGTGTCCTTAGAGCCATGCTTAAAATACCAAGATATAAACATGAATCCAGATCATTAGAAGCTATTATGGACATGAGCATATTGGCACAGGCAAAAAAGTGGGAGCAGTCATTTTTGCCGCCGAAGGAACAGCTTAAACTTCACCTTGATGAAAAATTATTTTTAAGGTATATGATGCATGATGCTATTTTTAGTGAAAAAATTGAGGTCATAGCTAAAATCTTAAGGGATAAATTTAATGTTTTAGAAAATTATATTGCAGTTATTGGTGATGATATTTCTTTGGATTGGGAAGAATTGAGTGAAGCCCAAAAAAACTTTTACAGGAATCATGTTAAGATTATTCCTGAGGCATTGCTGCTGGTACAATATGATGTTTTATATGTTGATAATAAAGCAAATAATGTCGAATTCTTGGAGGATGAACTCAAAGAAATTGTTCAATTTGAGTATAAGCGCCGTAGAGACTGCGATAGGATACAAGATAACTTAGGAAAGGCGCATATACTCCCCGTTAAGAGTATGGAGAAGCAGGTTTGGCAAATGATTAATCTTTGGCCGGTATCTCTTGCTGAAGCAAATTTTAAATTAGAGAGAATAAAATCTATAAATCAGTGTAATATGTAACTGTAAAGCTGAGTTATGAAGTATCGAAAAAGCCGTATGTTATCAATACAAAAATTTTTTTAAATAATGACGTATAGAATCCATCGATTCAAGATAAAGCAGAGCGGTCCTTTTGCGAGGGGTGCTCTGCTTTTTATTTGGAGGATATTTTTAAATTATGTAGAATATCACCTTATATAAATAGCAGGAGGAGAGTAATTCTGCTAAAAATCGATCTGACCAATAAAAAGTTTACATGGATGCTTGCTTAGATGCGGCAAGTGGCGGTCAACTGATTTCGTGATAATCAAAATAGAAAAACAGCAACTAAAATTTATAAAAAGGTGGATATCCCATGAAAATAGCTGTTATACAAGCAAGCTCGCAAAAGGATAAGAATGATTTACTATTCGATTGTGTCAACAAGGCGGCCAAAGACAAAGGACACGAAGTGATAAACTTTGGGATTTTTAAAGAAGAGAACATATCGTATTCGTATATTCAAACAGCATTATGCATAAGCTTGCTATTAGAAAGCAAGCTTATTGATTTTGTAATAACAGGCTGTTCTTCTGGGCAAGGAATGATGCTTGCTTGCAACAGTTTGCCTGGTATCCTATGCGGATATATCGAAAATCCATCGGATGCCTATTTATTTGGAAGAATAAATGATGGAAATGCTGTATCTTATCCATTGGGGCTAAATTTCGGATGGGCGGCAGAACTGAATTTGCAGAGTACTTTAGATAAGTTATTCGAAGATCCATTTGGTATGGGCTACCCTCAGCAAGATGCTGAAAGGAAGAAGAGTGACACCATATTGTTAAAAAAAATAAATATGGTATCGAAGAAATCTTTGTTAGAAATATTGCCTTTGTTAGATGAAACTTTTATAAAGAAGACACTGCAGCGAAATTGTGTGTATAGTTATATTATGCAAAATAGCAGATATGAAGAATTGAAAGTCGTACTTAAAAAATATAGGAATCCAGAATAGATGCCCTCAAATTGTTTTCCAACCTCGTAATATATGGAACTATGAGACAGATTAAAATAATAAACAACACATAGCCGGATAGGATAGATTCGGATTATATGATCACTATACACAGCTTAATAAGCTGTGTATAGTGACATATTTGGCAAGATTGTTTTGCAGATTAGCATTCATATGAGATTATATGTTATAATAAGGGAAAATTCCATGTATTGAGAATAAATTTATATAACTGAAAAATAAAATTTTACAATTACAAAATCTATTACGTAAGGGGAAATTGGTATGAAAAAAGAAGAAACAGATTTTTTTAATCACGAACTGCATTTACCTGAGCTCACAGTGCGAGGTATACTGCTGGGTACAGTTCTTACCGTCATTTTTACAGCCTCCAATGTGTATTTGGGACTCAAAGTCGGGCTGACGTTTTCGTCGGCAATTCCGGCAGCAGTCATCTCGATGGCGATTCTAAAGATGTTCCAAAATTCAAATATTTTGGAGAACAACATGGTGCAAACGCAGGCTTCTGCGGCGGGTACTCTGTCGGCAATTATATTTATTATTCCTGGACTCTTAATGATTGGCTATTGGCAAGGGTTTGAATTTTGGCAGACTCTTTTAGTTTCCGCTTGTGGTGGCTGTCTCGGTGTCCTTTTTACGATTCCGTTGCGCCGGGCAATGGTCGTCCATAGTGAGCTTCCTTATCCGGAAGGATTGGCAGCTGCGGAAATTCTGAAAGTGGGAAGCGGGGCAGTCGATAAAAAGCAAAATGCAGGTGGGCTGAAGGAAATCCTTTCAGGAACGTTTTTATCCGGTCTTATTGCACTTTGTACAAACGGTTTTTCCGTACTTTCGGGTGAGCTCAGTTATTGGTTTGCCGTTGGACGGGGCGTTACACAGATTCCACTGGGTTTCTCAACAGCTTTGCTTGGTGCTGGCTATTTGGTCGGGATAGCCAGTGGACTCGCAATGCTCGTTGGTGTTCTAATTGCATGGGGCGGCTTTGTTCCGTATTTTACTTCACTTGGAGCGCCTGCGGATGGGCAGACTGTCGGTGCTTTTGCAAAGGCGATGTGGTCGCAGAAGGTACGCCTTATCGGTGCTGGCACTATGGGCGTCGCGGCTGTATGGACGCTTATTACTCTGGTAAAGCCGGTTGTTGCCGGGGTCCGGGAATCTATACAGAATATGCGTTTACCGCAGGGAGCAAGGGAATTTCATCGTACGGATATGGATATGTCCTTTAAATCTATTAGCGTTGTCTTTGGCATTATGCTACTCGGTCTTTTAGGAACTTTTTATTCTTTTGTGGATGCTATTCACCT
This sequence comes from Megamonas sp. UBA1796, assembly GCA_002319795.1. Taxonomy (GTDB): domain Bacteria; phylum Bacillota; class Negativicutes; order Selenomonadales; family Selenomonadaceae; genus UBA1796. Next base: position 18,052 of record DCFU01000033.1, on the reverse strand, counting down.
TCCTTTGGAAGAGACTTTGATTTTTGTATGTGTGGGTACGTTGGTGGCTGTTTTTATGGGATTTTTTGTTGCTGCTGCTTGTGCTTATATGGCGGGTTTGATTGGGACGTCTTCTAGCCCTATTTCCGGTATCGGTATTTTAGGGATTATTGTGTCTTCCTTAGTTGTTTTAGTGCTGTGTTCGAGCTTTGGAATTTTCGATCTGCCAAATGGTACAAAGTTTGCAACAGCACTTGCTATTTTCACTACCAGCGTCATTATAAGTATTGCCTGCATCTCAAATGATAATATGCAGGATTTGAAAACTGGTTTTTTGGTTGGTGCAACTCCATGGCGCCAGCAAGTGGCTTTATTGCTAGGCTGCCTGGTTGGCGCAATCGTTATTGCGCCGGTGCTGAATCTCCTGTACGAAGCATATGGTTTCCCCGGAGCGATGCCTCGGCTGGGGATGGATGAGGCGAGGGCACTTTCCGCGCCGCAGGCTGTTCTTATGACGACAATTTCAACGGGCATTTTTAATGCGAAACTTGCTTGGGAATACATTTATATGGGGCTTGGTTTGGGCGTTTTATTGGTTCTTGTGGATGTTTTGCTCCGACATAATACGAAGAGTCTCTGTCTGCCGCCGCTGGCTGTCGGCATGGGAATTTATTTGCCGCCGACATTACAGATGCCACTTGTCATCGGTGCTGTTATGGGGTATTTGGTTCATCGCCATCTTATGACGCGCGGGCACGATGTATTTGAGAATAGTAAGCGTCGTGGCACCTTGTTTGCGTCTGGACTCATTGTCGGGGAGAGCGTTATGGGAGTTATTCTGGCGGGGGTCATTGTATTTTCAATCACGAACGGGGGCAGTGAAATGCCATTAGCGCTGGTCGGTAAGGATTTTGCGTCTACAGCGGACGGATTGGGACTGCTTGTTTATCTTTGTGTTATAGTTGCTTTTGTGCGCTGCGTCATTGGCAAATCCCAAGCATAAGTTTTCCGGGTCGTGGTTTTATAGATACGAATTGAGAGAGAAAAATGAATGCATTTTAGGCTGGTGTAGTTACCGGCGTATTCATAAGTTTTATATTTGCTATTACCATTCTACGCTTTTTTGGTAGAATGGTAATTTTTTTCGTATAGTATAATAGGAAAGTTTTTCAAACAAGTTGTTCCAAAAAAAGAAGCCCGCTAACTGAGGGCACAATAAAGTAAACGATGCATTAGATGTAAAACGAAGAGGGGGGAGGGGGCGGACATAAAGTTGGGCTCTAATGAATTTAGAAAGGATTAAATTCATTAGAGCCCGTTTATGCCCGCATCCCCGTTCGCGAATCGCGCAGGAACAGCGCACTTTTCTTTTATAAATGTCCGATTTTATTGGTTTTTAATCAATTAACCTATGTAAAAGTACATATATTACACACGAAACTTATTGACAGCTGTTTGTAAATCTCCTGCCAATGTTGCTAAAGACTGACTGGCCGTTGCGATTTCTTCCATTGATGCCAATTGTTCTTCTGTTGCCGCTGAAACACTTTGCGTTTCACCTGCTGATGTCTTACTCAGATCATCAATTTTATTGACCGAGATAACAATCTGCTCGCTATCGGATGCCATTTGCTGTATCGATGAAGAAATTTCTTTGACCTGATCTGAAACTTCGTCGACTACCGTCATAATATCTTTAAAAGCCAATCCTGTATCCTGAATAACTTCCGTCCCTGTCTTAACTTCCTGCGTTCCTGCTTCCATGGCTATAACCGCCTGCTCTGTTTCGCCCTGGATCTGACCAATAAGTTCAGCGATTCTTTGTGCTGCCTGTTGCGATTGCTCAGCCAACTTACGGACTTCTTCTGCAACGACAGCAAAACCTTTGCCTTGCTCTCCTGCACGAGCCGCCTCAATCGCAGCATTTAGTGCCAACAAATTTGTCTGCCCGGCAATTCCTGAGATCGTGTCCACAATCTGCCCGATTTCTTTGGATCGTTCACCCAGCTGAACTACAACCTGAGCGGAACTGTTTACGGTGTTTTCAATCTGATTCATTTGTTGAACAGCTTCTTCTGCTTTCCTGTCACCATTTTTTGCTTTTTCTGTAGCTTTTGCAGAACTTTCTGCAACCTGATTGGCATTAGCCGCTATTTGTTGAATTCCTGCTGACATTTGTTCTACCACAGCCGATGCTGAATGTGCTGCATTCATTTGTTTATTAGCACCTTCAGCTACATCCGTAATTGATGTAGCAATTTGTGTGGTAGCCTGTGTAGACTGCTCAGAATTTGCCGTAAGTTCTTCACTCGATGCAGCAACCTGTTCTGCATTGATATTAACTTGCTTAATTAAAGTCTTCAGTTCCATGACCATTGTGTTGAATGCGTTTGCCAGATCACCTACTTCATCTTTTCGATCGATCACGACTTTCTGGGTTAAATCTCCGCCGGCTACTTTTTTGGCAATTCCAACCAATTCAACGATTGGACGCGATATACTCCGCGCTGAAAAGAAACCGATAAGCATCCCTAAAAGTGCAGCAAAGATACCTGCAACAAGTGCTATCATTTTTGCATGTCCGACCAACTCGACCGAACGATCTAAAGAATCTGTAACAGCTTTATTTCTCAATGCCTGATATTCATCTACTTTATCATTTAAAGCTTTTGCCGTTGGTGTCATTTCTTTGACCATAATCTGCAAGGCTTCTGCTTCGTTGCCTGCCTGCAGCAAGGGAAATAACTTATTCTCTGCAGTAGCAGAATATTTATCATCTAGTTCTTTGACCTCTTTACTTAGGCGTTTTCCCTCTTCTGTCACAGAACTATTAATAAGGTCTTCTTCTATCTTGCTGTTCTCTTTAGCAACTTTCTTGTAATCTTCCAGCATTTGCGGACTTTTGGTAATGAAATAGCCTCTCACGTAGCCCACTTCATCAGAAACATTATTATTTAGTTTGCTTGTTGTAAGTGTACGCGGCAAATCACGCGTTTTTACAGTATTAACAAGTTCTGCTACATCATTTACTTTCCATACCGTATACGTGAAGCCTATTGCAGCAACCACAACCACCATAAAAAAATAAATCAGCGTTTTTGTTCTTAAATTCATTCTCACATTCTCCATTTCCATAATAGCAACTTCGTTTTTTAACTAATTTAACGTAATCATGACAAACAACATCCGGATACTACACGCACCTCCTGTCTCAAATGTCAGTTTTAAATTAACATCTAAAGTCCTAAGTAACACAATTGTATTATGTTACTTATGGCTGTATACTAAAGTATTATATTGTATTATATTAATATAAAGAGAAACATTAGATAAGGTGAGATAAAAATGAAATATGTAGAACCCATTCGCAGTAAGGAACAAATCAATGAAATGAAGGTTTATTTGAAAAGTAGAAATATACGAGATTGTCTTCTTTTTGTCCTAGGGATTAATAGCGGTTTACGAATTTCTGATCTACTGGCCCTAAAAATAAACGATATTAAAAACACGGATAGAATCATTCTTAAAGAAAAAAAAACAGGCAAGACAAAGGACTTTCCTCTATCTGAAACCTGTAAAAAAACAATAAATGAGTATTTGCTAACTACACATCGGGAAAGCGGCTGGCTCTTTAAAAGTAAAAAAGGTGAAAAACCGATTACCCGTGTCCAGGCTTACAGAATCATCAATCAGGCTGCGCGAGCTGTTGGCATTAAAAATGCTATTGGGACACATACTTTGCGAAAAACTTTCGGTTATTGGGCTTATAAGGGCGGTGCCGATGTAACCAGAATTCAAAAACTGTTAAATCATTCAGCACCAAGTGTTACTCTGGCATATATAGGAATTACTAAAGATGAATTAGATACAATTTATATAAATTTAAATTTGTAAGCTATCGTAAAATTTGGAAAAAAAGAGGAAAACCCACATAAATGTCGTAGATGTTAATATAGGGATTTTTTGGTTAAAAAAGTAACATAATACAATTGTGTTACCTGAATAGATTTTTTTACTATATTATATGCATTATTTTATTTTGGAACGATAGAGTTTCATAGTTTTTGTAAATTTCCAAGTTGATGTAATATAAAATCAATTCGGAAATTTTATTTATGAATATGCAAACTGAAGATAGAGTTATTCCTGTAGATTTCATGGATTAGAGGGGGATTAAGTGAAGCTCGGATACTAAATGTATTTACGAACATGAAAACATAGGCACAGTAGTATAAGCATATACAAAAGCAGGAGGCTTTATTGAGCAGATAAAGCTGCTTGTGTTGTTTCAAACAAAAAAACTAGGCACAATAACCCTTGTTTAAAAGTGTTATTGTGCCTATATTATGCCTATTGAGCTACGGCTTAATTGTGCCTATATCGCTCAATCCCTTTATTTACTTGGTGCGACCGGTGCGATTCGAACGCACGACCCACGGCTTAGAAGGCCGTTGCTCTATCCGACTGAGCTACGGACGCAAAAATGGTCGGAGCAGCAGGATTCGAACCTGCGACCCCCTGGTCCCAAGCCAGGTGCTCTACCAAACTGAGCCATGCCCCGTCAACCACAAAATATATTATACATATCTAAAATGCATCTGTCAATCTTTTCTTTGTTAAATTTTTGGCCTGAATCATATAAAGTAAAAGATGTTCTACAAAAAAATTTAGTATGACTATATTTTTTTTGTAATATCGGATATAATAGAGTTGTTAGAAGAAACAGATATTTTAATAACGCTTTTGCTTTGTGGAAAGTTTGCTTATGAGGATGAAAGCAGCTGCAATTGAAGAAGGGATGAGAGAAATGAAAGAATTTGCTTTAAAGGGAGATATTGTTTTTACATCATCAATGGAAGAGTTTTCTGTACATTCATCGGCATATCTGGTAGTAGAACATGGTACTGTGGCAGGTATTTATGATGTGCTGCCGGAAAAATATAAAGATCTTGTGGTTTATGATAAAGGGAATGCGCTTATTTTACCTGGATTTGTTGATTTACATACGCATGCACCGCAATTTAACCAGATTGGCTGTGGTATGGATGATGAACTTTTATCATGGCTTTCAGAATATACATTTCCAGAGGAAAGACGGTTTGAAGACCCGGACTATGCCCGTGAGCTTTATGGGGCTTTTGTCGATACGTTAGCTGTATGTGGGACAACCCGCTCTGTTCTGTTTGCTACGATTCATAAGCACGGGTGTGAGCTGCTTGTAGAGCTGCTCAAAAACAAAGGTCTTTCCGCGTATGTAGGAAAGGTGAATATGGATACGAATGCCCCGGATTTTCTGACCGAGGATACAGAACAGTCTCTGAGAGATACCGAAGCACTGATAGAGCATTGGAAGGGCGGCGCACTTGTTAAACCAATTATTACGCCGCGATTTGCGCCAACGAGTACCCGAAGACTCCTTAAGGGATTAGGTGATATAGCACTTAAATATCGCTTGCCGGTGCAATCACATTTGTCAGAAAATCGAGGTGAGATTGCCTGGATTGCAGAGCTTTTTCCTGAACATGATGCGTATTACAAGGTTTATGAGCATTATCATTTGTTCGGGGATACACCAACGCTTATGGCGCATTGTGTACATTTGACGGATGAAGAAATAGCTCATTTGGCTAAGGTTGATGTCATGCCCGTACATTGTCCTGATTCGAACCTTAATCTCACAAGTGGTCTGATGCCTGCACGCAGGATGCTTAATCAGGGTGTACGCATTGGTCTTGGCAGTGATGTTGGTGCAGGACATGCCATTTTTATGCCTCAGGTTATTGTGCGGGCTATACAGGTATCAAAAATGTATGCGATGCAGCATCCGAAGGATAAGGCTCTTACTTTGCCGGAGGCATTTTATATGGCTACCAAGGGTGGCGGACAGTTCTTTGGGAAAGTGGGGAGCTTTGAGCCGGGATACGCTGCAGATATGCTCGTTATAAAGACACCATCTTATAAAGACAGGCTTTCTGTAGTAGAGCGTTTGCAATATTTTATTTATCATGGAGATACATCCGATATTTCCGAGCGTTATGTAGCTGGAAAACGGATTGATTCCTGTGAAGCATATCTTTGAACTTCTGCACCGTTGAAATAAAAATTCCCCTTAAGGTATAAATTTTTTTATACCTGTGGTACAATATTAGCGTATATTTGTGAATAGCTTATAACAATATAAAAGTTATAAGCTATTTTTGCCGTGGACATTATAGGGGGACAGCAGATTGGCTCAGCTTTATAAATGGTTTTGTTTTCGTGCATATGGGACGGATTTGCGCACAGAGACAATGGCTGGTTTTACGATGTTCGTTTCCATGTTATATATGGTGGTTTTGGTTCCCATAATGCTCAGCGTGGGTGGTGTGGATTTTAATGGTGCTTATACCGCGGCAATCTTATCGTCTGTAGTTGGAACCCTGCTTATAGGAATTATTGGAAATTATCCCTTGATAGTTGCACCGGGGCTTGGGCTTAATGCTTATTTGGTGTTTGGGGTGGTCGTTTCCCATGGATATGGCTGGCAGGATGTCTTTGGAGCGGTCTTTTTGGCATCGTTTATTTTGATGGTACTCGTTGCAATTGATAAGGAACGGATATTTATTCAGGCAGTACCGCCTTCTTTACGAGCTGGTATTACGGCGGGTGTAGGATTTTTTCTTGTTTTGCAGGGCCTGGAAAGTGGTAAGCTGATTGTAGGTTCGCCGATGACAGTAACTATGTTGGGAGATTTGTCTGAGCCGGCAGCTTTTTTGACTGTACTTGGGCTCTTTGTGGCGTTGGTATTATTGGTTCGGCATAGCAGGGGAGCCCTGCTATGGAGTATCCTTATAACGGCTTTTATAGCTTTGCTGCAAGGCTTCCTTGTTTTGCAGGCACCGCTGTTTGCTTTACCGGAAGGGCTGGATAAGACTGTTTTTCAGTTGAGAATGACACATATGGATACTTTGGGGCTAACCGCTTTCGTTGTGCTGCTGGTATTGCTGCTTGATACCATGGGGGTAGTTCTGGGGGTTAATTCCAAACTACAGGGCGTCAGGAACCAGGAAATACCGGAAAGGAAAATCCTGCTTTCTGTGGCAGCAGCAACTTGTATAGGTGCCATTTTGGGAACAGGACCGATAACTGGTTCTGCTGCATCTGGAACGGGTACTGCTGAAGGGGGACGTACGGGGTTTTGTGCGGTATTTGCCGCGCTGTTGCTATTATTGATGGTCTTTTGTGCGCCGTTAGTCAAAACCTTGTCTGAAATGCCAGCGATTGTGGCACCAAGTTTTATTTTGGCAGGGTTTTTTATGATAAAAGGGGCAGATGCTGTAAATTGGCACGATACGACAGAAGCGTTTCCCATGGTTGCTATAATGATACTCACACCACTTTCCGGCAGTATTGCGACAGGGATAGGAGCAGGCTTCTTGCTATATGCTTTTTTGAAGCTGTCATGTGGGCAGGGGAGCCAGGTTCATCCATTGTTGTATGTCATAGCTGGTTTATTTATGCTGCAATTTGTTTTTTTAAATTTATAAGTTGTCAGGGGGATTGATTGTGAAGTTTAATGGAAAAATTTTCGTCTCTATTTGTCTATTAGGATTTTTTTCAGTTGCCATGCCGTCTTTGACTAAGGCTGAACCAATACATGATAAGCAGGTGAATACGAGGGTTAATCCAGACTGGTCGCCAATGCAGGAAAGCAGGAGAAAAAAGGGCTCCATGCAGATTGCAGCACGACCAGCTATAGAAATCAATACAGGTAAACGGAGCCTTTCTGAACGTATACAGGGAATTCTGCATCCGCCAGTACCGGAGAAACAGGAGAAGGCAGTGATCCAAATGGATGTGGACTCTATCATGGGTCGTCCATTGGCTACGCAGGAGCAGTGTGTAAAATATTTGCTCAGTGTGAATCCGCAACCGGCGATTGCTGTTTCTCCGGAACGATTGGTTTCTTATTATTATGAGGAGGGGGAACGTGAAGGAGTACGGCCAGATGTTGCATTTGCCCAGGCTTTGAAAGAAACAGGGTACTTTCGTTATGGCGGTACGGTGACACCTGACCAAAATAATTATTGTGGCTTAGGTACAACAAGCACGGTGGTAAAGGGCGCATATTTTGATTCTTCTCAGCTTGGAGTGCGCGCGCATATCCAGCACCTTTTGGCCTATGCTTGTACACGTCTTCCGAAGGCACCTGTGGTAGATCCACGCTATGATTTGGTGCGCTCTGTTTATGGTGACAATACATTGGGCAAGTGGGAGGAACTAAATGGGCGTTGGGCTGTACCTGGGTATACCTACGGACAAAGCATATTGGAGCTTTTCAATAATATTTTAAAAGAATAGGGAAACTAAAAAAATTATTAGATATTACGTCGTGTCAATGCTGACATTAGCTTATGGCACGGGATTAAAGGATGAGGATCAAATTTTATGATTAGTACAAGCGGTTTGACATTACAGTTTGGGAAAAGGATTCTGTTTAAGGATGTCAATATAAAATTCACTCCGGGGAATTGCTATGGTATTATTGGGGCAAATGGAGCGGGTAAATCAACTTTTCTGCGTCTTCTGTCGGGGGAAATCGAACCGTCAAGCGGCATGGTTGATCTTACGCCTGGGGAGCGTATGGCGGTATTGAAGCAGAATCATTATGAATTTGATGAGTGCGAGGTGCTGCGAACTGTTATTATGGGACATAAACGCCTTGTGGAGATTATGGATGCAAAAGATGCACTTTATGCCAAACCTGATTTTTCAGAAGAAGATGGCATGCGCGTGTCCGAACTGGAATGCGAATTCGCGGAATTGGATGGATGGGAAGCTGAACCGGAAGCTGCGCAGCTTTTGAATGGTTTAGGAATACCAGAGGAGCAACATTCGATGAAGATGGCGGATCTTACAGGGAATGAAAAGGTCCGCGTGCTTTTAGCACAGGCTCTTTTTGGCAATCCTGATATTCTGCTCATGGATGAACCAACCAATCATCTGGATATTGCATCTATCAATTGGTTGGAAAATTTTTTAGCGGAGTTTGACAATACAGTTATTGTAGTATCACATGACCGTCATTTTTTGAATCATGTGTGTACGCATATTGCAGATTTAGATTTTGGTACGATGCAGCTTTATACGGGGAACTATGATTTTTGGCTTCAATCCAGTCAGCTGGCTTTGCAGATGGCTAAGGATGCAAATAAGAAAAAAGAAGAGAAAATTAAAGAGTTGCAGGAGTTCGTTCAACGATTCAGTGCGAATGCGTCTAAGTCGAAACAGGCCACTTCACGAAAGAAACTATTAGAGAAGATTACCTTGGATGATATTAAACCATCTTCACGGAGGTATCCATATATAGCGTTTCAGCCAGAGCGTGAAGCTGGTGACCAGCTGCTTACAGTAGAGAATATCTCTAAAACAATTGACGGCGTGAAAGTATTGGATCATGTGAGCTTTACTTTGCAGAAGGGTGATAAGGTCGCTTTTGTCGGTCCGGACAGTAGAGGAAAGACAGTGCTGCTTCAGATCCTTATGGGAGCAATAGAGCCAGATGAAGGCTCTTTTAAATGGGGAGTCACAACTACGCAGGCGTATTTACCTAAGGACAATTCTTCGTTTTTCGATGGCGTAGAGTTTAATCTTGTTGATTGGCTTAGGCAATATTCAAAAGATCCGGATGAATCGTTTGTACGTGGATTTTTGGGACGGATGCTTTTTTCCGGAGAGGAAAGTCAAAAAAAGGCAAAGGTATTGTCCGGTGGCGAAAAAGTGCGGTGCATGCTCTCGCGGATGATGCTTAGCGGGGCGAATGTATTGTTGCTGGACGATCCGACAAATCATTTGGATTTGGAAACAATCACGGCGTTAAATGATGGGCTGATTGCTTTTAAAGGTACGATGCTGTTTGTTTCTCATGACCATGAATTTATCCAGACGATTGCGAATAGGATTATTCAATTGGCTCCACAAGGAATTGTGGATCGTGTGACGACTTATGATGAATTCTTGGAAAATCCAACCGTGCGTCAATTACTGGCGGAAAAATACAAAGATGCTATTCCCGAGTAAGGGGATAGCATCTTTGTATAGGATTTCTGCATATTGTATTTTTATGATAAAAATGTAATAAAAAATTTTTTTTATGATAAAAATTTTTCTTGCGATTTTGATGCTTTTGCTTTATTATAAAGATAAGCCGTTTTGAGGAGAATGGAGATTTGTTTATGTTGGGAAATTTGCTCAAAAATGCGAATCCTATACTTGATGACAGCGGCTCGACGAAGCGCCTTCGTGAGATGATACGTGTGCTTCGCAACCGGGAGCTCGTAAGAGGGATAACTCCTGTGAAAATTCGACAGATACTGGAAGACTTGGGCCCAACCTTCGTGAAGCTTGGCCAGGTCATGAGTATGCGTCCGGATTTTTTACCGCAGGAATATTGTGACGAACTCATGAAATTGCAATCGGAAGCAAAACCCTTGCCATTCGAGACGATTAAAGAAATTGTCGAGAGTGAGTATCGGCGGCGCTGGGCACAGGTTTTCAGCTCGATTGATGAAGAGGCGCTGGGGTCGGCGTCGATTGCGCAGGTTCATCGCGCAATATTGATAAATGGTGAGAGAGTAGTTATTAAGGTTCAGCGTCCGGGAATTTATGATGTTATGTCCAAAGATATTGTGTTGTTGAAGAGGGCTGCAACTTTGCTGCGGGTTTTGAGTAATTCACGCGATGTTATTGACTTTGACATGATACTCAATGAAATGTGGGAAGTTGCCAAGCAGGAGATGGACTTTCTCATGGAGGCGGATCATATTGATGAATTCCGTCATTTGAATGCGGATGTGGAGTATGTTTCTTGTCCGCAGGTTAATCGGCATCTGACAACACAGCGTATCTTGGTAATGGAATATATTGAGGGTGTGCGTCTTGATGATCTAGAAAGCATAAAGGCAAGAGGTTATGATGTTGTAAGACTTGGACAATTATTAGGCGAGAACTACGTTAAACAAATTGTCGAGGATGGATATTTCCATGCAGACCCGCATCCCGGGAATATATGGATACGAAATGGCAAGATCGTCTGGCTTGATCTTGGGATGATGGGGCGTTTGTCAAATAAGGACAGGGCCGCTATTCGTAAGGCCATCTTCGCACTCATGAATCATGATACTTTCGAAATGAAAGCGGCGGTACTTTCTCTTGGGATTGCGAAAGGCCGCATTGATCATACCCGGCTTTATGAAGATATTGATGTTCTTATGGGGCAATATAGTGATATGGACTTCAGTACATTGCAAATGGGGACGCTTACCCGGCAGATTATGAATATTCTGCGTACGTACCATATAGGGATTGCCCCGGGAATTAGTATGTTTGCCCGTGGAGTTATGACCATAGAGGGTGTTATGCATATATGCTGCCCACAAGTGAGTTTTGTAGAGATTTTTGCCAATGGCCTGAAGCTGGATTTTCAGAAGAATTTTAACTGGCGTGAGGAGATTGAGAAAGCAAAGCGTGAAGGATATATTCTTATGCGTAAATCTCTTCAGTTGCCAGAACAGATTTCAGATATTTTGAAAATGACGATGAGTGGTCAGACCAAAGTGAATTTGGACCTTACAGGTTCAGAAGAACCCTTGCACCGTATGGATCATATGATTAATAAGCTGATTATCGGAATTATCAGTTCAGCTTTGCTTTTGGGGTCCAGCGTTATTTGTACGACGCATATGACCCCGCAGATAATGGAAATACCTATATTGGGCGTTTTTGGTTATTTAGCAGCACTTATTTTGTGTGGGCGTCTGCTTTGGAGCATTATGAAACATAAATAGTGGAGGCGTTATCTTGCAGGGAATCAGAGGGGCTATTACAGTGGAGAAAAATACGGAGGAAGATATTTTCATTTCTGTACAACAAATGGTGCGGGAAATGTGTATTCAGAACGATATTACTCCGGAAAATATAGGGGCAGCAATTTTTAGTGCTACAGGGGATTTGACAGCGGCATTTCCGGCTGCTGGGGCACGTAGATTACTTGGATTTGAACTGGTACCGCTTTTTGATGCACGTCAGATGGACGTGGATAATAGTTTGCAAAAGTGCATTCGTGTACTTTTACTTGTCAATACGGATAAGAGCCAGCAGGAGATACATCATGTATACCTTAACGGTGCCGCAGTTCTTCGTCCGGATTTGATAAAATAAGCTAGACTTGTATTTATTTTAAAAGTGGAGGGAATCATTATGGAACAAGTAGTGGAACAACAAAAGATTCACCCGGTAGACGAAAAGCTCCCCGCGTGGCAGCTGTTTGTCTATGGTCTGCAGCATGTATTGGCGATGTATTCTGGTGCTGTAGCTGTACCTCTTATCCTTGCAGGTGCGTTGCACCTTGATAAGGAAACGCTTATTTACATCATTAATGCGGATTTGTTTACTTGCGGTGTGGCAACTGTGATCCAGACACTCAGCTGCGGTCCATATATCGGCTCTAAGCTGCCGATTATGCAGGGCTGTACATTTGCTGCGGTTACCCCGATGATCATGATAGGCAGTGGCGCTGGCGGTGGACTCGCTGGCCTGCAGACTGTATATGGCTCGGTAATTGTAGCTGGCGCGATTTGCTTTTTGGTCAGCAAGTATTTCAGTAAGATGCTGCGTTATTTCCCGCCGGTTGTTACAGGAACGGTTGTTACGATCATTGGACTTTCGCTTATGCCGGTAGCTGTTATGTGGATTGGTGGAGGAAACCCGACGGCCAAGGATTTTTGTGATCCGTCGCATATCGCTCTTTCTCTGTTGGTGCTGTGTATTATCCTCTTTTTTTATCGTACATTCAAAGGTTTTTGGAGTAATATTTCCGTGCTTATGGGACTTATAATAGGAACGGTTGCTGCTTTGGCTCTTGGCCTTGTGGATTTTTCGTCTGTTGGGGCAGCTGGCTTTATCGGTATTACAACGCCTTTTGCCTTTGGCATACCAATCTTTGACCCAGCGTCTATTTTTGCTATGACGGTTGTCATGCTTGTAGTCATGGCTGAGACAACAGGTGATGTTATTGCGATAAGCGAAATCGTCGATAAGCCGGTTAAAGAAGGGATACTAGCCAATGCCCTTCGTGCCGATGGTTTTTCTACGATGCTTGGCGGTTTCTTAAATGCATTTCCTTATACAGCTTTTGCACAGAACATTGGTCTGGTAAGCCTGACAGGCGTCAGAAGCCGTTTTGTAGTGGCCACAGGCGGATTGATTCTTATGGTACTGGGATTGATTCCTAAATTGGCAGCGATTGTAGCTTGTGTGCCAAATTCTGTTCTTGGCGGTGCTGGTATTGCTATGTTTGGCATGGTAGCTGCAAGTGGCATCAAGACACTTTCTAAGATCGACTTTGATGAAAGCTGTAATATGATGATTGTTGCGGTAAGTATAGGCATTGCGCTCATACCAGTCGGTGTACCGGACTTTTATGCTAAATTTCCGGCCTGGTCGCAACTTATTTTGAAGAGTGGCATTACAATTGGCAGTGTGGTGGCGATTGTACTTAATGTTATTTTGAATGGTGCCAAGAAGCAGGATCCGAAGCTTGCGCCGAGAGAGTATTTATAATTTTTACAAAAAGTAGGAAATTTGCCAAACAGCGGTTTTAGTGCTGTTTGGCAAATTTTTTTATATAAAGCCATAAAATATATATTGTAAAATAAGCACGTTAAAGATAAAAAATATTTTTTATATCAAAAAAATATTGATTTTTAAAACACATACTGATAAAATAAGATTAAAATTAATGAAATGAGTGAAAATAATGAAACAATCCAAAACTCAGGATGATGATTATCAACTTATTTATCAGCTTGATGGCAGACCGAGACTTCGTGTTGCTATCCCATTAGGGCTGCAGCACGTATTGTCCATGTTTGTAGGAAATTTAGCTCCGGTGTTTATTCTGACAGGAGCGCTTTCTTCAGGTGGGGTACAATTTCCGCCTGAGCTGCGAGTGCTTATGATACAGTGTGCTATGCTTATGGCGGGGCTGGTTACGCTTGTACAGCTTTATCCAATTAAACTTGGTATTATCCAGATTGGTGCCCGTCTGCCGATTGTAGCGGGGACGGCCTTTGCATTTGTGCCTACATTTCAGGCTGTAGGAGCGAAGCTTGTTGCTGAACAGATTCCGCCTACGGTGGCTATGGGATATATTCTGGGAAGTGTCGTTGCCGGAAGTTTTGCCGAAATTATATTCGGGATTTTCCTCAAACCGCTGCGTCGATTTTTTCCGCCGTTAGTTGTAGGGTCAGTTCTCATTACAATTGGTATCAGTCTTTTAGGTACGGGTGCTATGTATTTTGTCGGCGGAGCGAATGTACCGGATGCTGGCGCACCGAAGTACTGGCTGGTGGGTGGATTTGTTTTTCTGATTACGGTTGTGCTCAATCGATATGGCAAAGGTATGTGGAAAGCGACATCACTGCTTGTTGGTATTATTGCCGGATATATTTTGGCGGCATGCATGGGTATGGTCAGTTTTGCCAGTATAGTGGATTCTTCATGGTTTTCAGTTCCTATGCCGCTTAACGAAGAACTTATTCCAAGATTTCGACTGGATGTTATTCTTCCAATTTTAGCTATTTATGTTGTATCAGCGCTTGAATCCTTGGGAAATACGAATGGCATCACGATTGCAGCTCTTGACAGGGAGGCAAATGCGGATGAGTGCTCAGGTTCCATATTAGCTGACGGTGTGGGATCTTTTTTAGCTGGTCTGTATAATATTCTGCCCAATACAGCTTTCGGACAAAATGCTGGCATTGTGGCCATGACAAAGGTGGTTAACCGCTTTTGTATTGCTACTGGTGCAATCGCCCTTATCGCGGCGGCTTTTATTCCTAAAATCGGTGCGTTATTTAATGCGATGCCAAATTGTGTTATGGGTGGTGCTGTTATTACTGTATTTGCCATGATTATGCATAATGGCATCAAGATGATTCATATTGCAGGTTTTAGTGAACACAACAATCTTATTTTTGCCATAACGTTTGGTATGGGCTATGGCATCAGCACCTTAAATGATACGATTAAGGCCAGGTTCCCGGATTTTCTGCAGTATATTTTTATGGATAAGGTTGCGGCAGTTTGCATTGTAGGGGTCATTGCCTGTATATTATTTGGTGATGACAAAACGGAGGAACTTCCGTGTATTGAAAAGCAGGAAGAAATACAGGATATGATTCCGGTAGAGATGCTTGAAATTCAGAATATCAAAAAATAAGAATATGTATTGCTTACGATATATATTTGATAAATACATATGAAAATTTTTACGACTGTTTGTACAGCGGACAAGGCTGATGCAACAGTCGTTTCTTTTGTTTTGGTGCCTGTACTTTTTGCTATAAATCATGTATGATAATATACGTAATTTAATAAATCAGAGATAAGGGAGATTGATTTCATGAGTACGATTGATACTACCTGTGTGAATGCAATTCGTGTGCTTGCAGCGGATGCGATACAGAAAGCAAAATCCGGGCATCCTGGCCTGCCCTTAGGCAGTGCGGCTATGGCTTATGAGCTTTGGGGCAATCATATGAAGCATAATGCGAAAAATCCTGAATGGGCAAACCGGGACCGGTTTATTCTTTCGGCAGGGCATGGATCGATGTTATTGTATTCCTTGCTACATTTTTATGGTTATGGGCTTACCATGGATGATATGAAGCAGTTTCGCCAGGATGGTTCCCTGACACCCGGACATCCGGAATATGGTCATACGATTGGTGTCGAAGCTACCACAGGACCGTTGGGTGCTGGCATGGGTATGGCGGTAGGTATGGCTATGGCCGAAGCGCACCTGGCATCAATCTTCAATAAGCAGGGTTATCCAATAGTGGATCATTATACTTTCGCGCTTGGCGGTGATGGCTGTATGATGGAAGGAATTTCATCTGAGGCGTTTTCGCTGGCAGGAAGTTTGGGACTGGGAAAACTAATCGTTCTTTATGATAGCAACAAGATATCTATTGAGGGCAGTACGGACATAGCATTTACAGAAAATGTGCAGAAGCGAATGGAAGCCTTTGGATTCCAGACAATCACCGTAGATGATGGCAATGATCTTGCAGCTATTGGTTGCGCTATAGAGGAAGCCAAAGCGGATACGAAGCATCCATCTTTTATTACGGTCAAGACACAGATTGGCTACGGCTGCCCAGCCAAGCAGGGTAAAGCCAGTGCCCATGGCGAACCACTCGGCGAAGAGAATGTCAAAGCACTCAAGGAAAATCTTGGCTGGCCGAAGCCGGAAGAATCATTTTATATTCCAGAGGAAGTTTATGCGCATTATAGCGAACTTGCTAAAAAAGGTGAAAGTGCGGAGACCGAGTGGAACAGACTTTTTGATGCTTACGTGGCAGAATTCCCGGAGCAGAGGAAGCTTTGGGATAAATTCCATCATGCCCCGGATGCGAAAGCACTCTTGGAAGATGATGGATTCTGGGCCTATGAAGATAAGCCACAGGCGACACGCAACCTGTCCGGTACGATGATTAATCGTCTCAAAAATATCATGCCGCAGCTTATTGGTGGCAGTGCAGACCTGGCACCGTCCAACAAGACGCATATGAAAGATGCAGGAGACTTCAGCAGGGAAGACTATGCAGGAAGAAACCTTCATTTTGGTGTACGCGAACTGGCGATGGCAGCCATTGCTAACGGCATTACATTACATGGGGGACTGCGCATATATGTAGGTACGTTCTTTGTATTTAGTGATTATACAAAGCCGATGATTCGTCTGGCCGCGCTTATGAAAATACCGGTTACATATATCTTCACACATGATAGTATCGGTGTTGGGGAAGATGGGCCTACGCATGAACCAGTGGAACAGCTGGCAATGCTGCGTGCCCTGCCGAATGTGAATGTTTTTCGACCAGCAGATGCGACTGAAACAGCTGCTGGGTGGTACCTTGCAGTGACGAGCAAGGAGACACCGACGGCGTTGGTCCTGACAAGACAGAACCTGCCACAGCTTGCAGGCAGCAGCAAGGAAGCACTGAAAGGTGCCTATGTAGTAGCAGATTCCAATAAGCAAACGCCAGATGGTATCTTTATTGCTACGGGTTCCGAAGTATCCTTGGCCCTTGAGGCAAAAGAAGAGCTTGCCAAAGAAGGCATAGATGTACGTATTGTAAGTATGCCTTGTATGGACATTTTTGAGCAGCAAAGTAATGCCTATAAGGAAAGCATACTGCCAAAGAAGGTGCGTGCACGTGTTGCAGTGGAAGCGGGCGTTGATTTTGGCTGGGGAAAATATATTGGCCTGGACGGCGCGACCGTTACGATGAAAGGTTTTGGTGCCTCGGCCCCGGCAAACATACTATTTAAGAAGTTTGGTTTCACAAAGGAAAATGTAGCACAAACTATGAAGCAGATTGTTAAGAATTAAATATATATGTACTGGCACAAAGAAGCTTGCGGGGTTCTTTGTGCCTTCTTTTTTTGAATCGTACATTTTTATTGTAATACAGAGAAAAATATATATTTACTGTAACTATTTTTTTTAAAAATATTACAAGAAAAACAATTGTATTATTCCTGTGAACTTTTTTAGATATGATACGCGTGGCAGCGTGGACATGAAAAAGTTGATGAAATAAGTGTTGACAAACATTTTGGTGAATGATAATATATAAAAGTGCCTGATGAAGGAGCATGATTTAGTGATATGGGAGTGAAATTGATGACGCTTGAAACACTGAAAAATGCCAAGAGGGTAATTGGTATAAAGCAGGTTACCAAAGCTGTGAATAAAGGCTTGACTACATGTGTTTTTTTGGCCGCTGATGCCGATGAAAGGGTTGTTGGACCCCTCCGGCAGCTTTGTGAAGAAAAGCAGATCATGATTGAAGAGAGTGCGACTATGACTGAACTGGGAAACACCTGCTCTATTGAAGTAGGTGCGGCAGCGGTAGGAATTCTGCAATGAGTTCGTGTTAAAAATCTTTTTGTTCCTGAAAAAGGAATAAGGGATTATTAATAAATAATAAATTCTCGATTTGAAGGAAGGAGGTGCATGTATGCC